>NZ_PNHQ01000017.1 GCF_002871935.1 Aerococcus viridans | reverse complement strand
ACACCCTTGCCATTAGCTAACAGTTCCTACTGCCAGGCCTGTAGTGGACTTTCACCACCAAGTTAGCGCCCATGCCGGGCGCACCAAAAAAGAGAATCTGACATAAATATCAAATTCTCTTCCTTTTATCTATTTAGATGAATTAGTCAATAAACTTAGCTGCGTATTCAGCGAATTGCGCACCTGCGTTTGCTAAGAATTGTTTAGAGTCTTCGTTAGTTACTTCACCAGTCTCCATGTCAGAAGTTTCAGATGTGTTGATGTAAAGTTCTGGTTGCGCCATAGTGTGTAAGTCTAAGAATACTAATGATTGACGTAATGAGTGGTGTGCTAAAGTACCCGCAATACCAGAAATGGATTGAGAAGCGACTAATGCAGGTTTACCAGCCCATACATTTTGACCCCATGGACGAGAAGCAACATCTAAAGCATTTTTCAAAGCGGCTGGAATGTTACGGTTGTGTTCTGGCGTTACAAAGATGATGGCATCTTGAGCAGCAACTTGTGCACGGAATTCTTCATATTCTGCTGGAGAATTGGTATCTAAGTCTTGGTTATATAGCGGTAAGTTTGCGATTTCTAGGAAGTTCACTTCTGAACCTTCAGGTAAACCTGCAACGATTGCTTTCGCTACGCCTTCAGATAAAGAGTTTTGACGAATAGAGCCTACTACTACACCATATTTTGTCATATTAAAAATCTCCTTTTCAAATGTTCTTAATTTTTTATTTTACAAAATATATCATAACACCTCGAATTCGAAATATCAAAAATTAAAGCTTCGCATACCCATTTTTTTCATTGTAAAATGAAGCTTTATTACCCTTGTGTTACGAAGATGCCCACTATAATAGGATTTTAACTTACAAAATGTAAGTTCATAAAATCAAAATGTTTTTTATAACAATACATTAATTGTATTTTACTTATTTCGTTTGTTTAAGATAGTCTTCTGAAGTAATCAATAAAAGTTCTATTCCCGCGATACCACGCTCAGAAAGTTTTTTTATCAGTCATTTACTTGTATATAATAAAAAGAGGCTGGGACTAATCAAGTCTCAGCCTCTCTTTGCGATATAAGAACGTTCATAATTGGGTTCCAAATGTCCGCATTGTCCGATACTGCCCAAATGTCTCCAATAATATTTCATTATTGTTCGTCTTTTGGTCCAGTACGTCAATTCTAAAAACCTTTTGTCTCACCTTCTTTTTAATGCATAACACCTTGAATGGCATTGTGAGTTACACTTTTTATTTAAATAAATTATCTTAACCATTCGTTGTTTCTTGCGACATCCGTAAAGGCTCCTGGTTCAGTTGTTTCCCCTTTTTCCCAGATTTGTTCAGCCATCTTACGAGCTGATTGTGGTAAGCCAAATAGTTTGATAAAGCCTTCCGCATCATTTTGGTTATAGATATCATCTTCACCAAATGTTGCCAATTCATCTGAATATAATGAATAAGGACTGGTCATACCTGCATCAATGATATTTCCTTTATACAATACCATTGTCACGGAACCGGTTACTGTTTTTTGGGTTTCATCTACAAAGACTTGTAAAGCTTTACGTAATGGTGAGAACCATAAACCGTTATAGACTAGGTCTGCATATTTCAAGGCTACCCCTTGTTTGTAATGTTGTGTGTCACGGTCTAAAGTAATTTGCTCTAATTTTTCATGTGCATGATAAAGGATGGTCCCACCTGGTGTTTCATATACACCACGTGATTTCATCCCTACTAAACGGTTTTCTACTACATCTAGAATACCAATACCATTGGCCCCACCAATTTTATTTAGCTTTTCAACCAAAGCAATTGGGTCTAATTTTTCCCCGTTTACGGCTATCGGGATACCTGCTTCAAAGGTTACTGTAACTTCAACCTCTTGGTCTGGCGCTGATTGTGGTGATACACCTAATTCTAAGATACTTTCATAGTTTGGTTTATTGGTTGGATCTTCTAAGTCTAATCCTTCATGGGATAAATGGAATAAGTTTTCATCTTTAGAATAGTTTGTTTCACGTGTAATTGGTAATGGGACATTATGTGCTTCAGCATAGTCAAAGGCTTGTTCACGAGAAACAATATCCCATTCACGCCAAGGAGCAATAATGGTCATTGTTGGATCGAACTCACGAATACCTAATTCAAAACGTACTTGGTCATTCCCTTTTCCTGTACAACCATGAACAATAGCGTCACAACCTTCTAAATGGGCGATTTCTACCATACGTTTCGCAATTAATGGACGTGCATAAGCCGTTCCTAGTAAGTAAGTTGACTCATATTTTGCGCCAGCTTGAATCGCTGGGAAGATATAATCGCTAATGAATTCTTCACGCAAATCTTCAACATATAATTTTGTTGCGCCACAAGCAACAGCTTTTTCTTTTAAATATTCAAAGTCCTCTTCTTGACCAACATTCCCTGTCATCCCGATAACTTCACAGTTATTATAGTTTTCTTTTAACCAAGGAATGATTACTGAAGTATCTAAACCACCTGAGTATGCTAATAAAACCTTTTTAATTTCTTTATTTGCTTTTGCCATAAATAATTCCTCCTAATTTTATATCAATTTTATGCGTATTTTTGATTCATTTTTCTTTCATATACATTTAAAACTTGCGATAAAGCATAAGTCATAATGAAGTAAATAATCATAGAGATAAATAAGGGTACAACTGCTTGGTAGGTAATACTTGTTACCGCCCGTGTTTGGAAGGTTAATTCTGCTACCCCAATCGTGGATACAATAGATGATTCCTTAATCAAGGTAATGAATTCATTCCCCAATGATGGCCAGATAGATCTTAAAGATTGTGGAAAAATCACCTTCCGCATCGTTTGCCAGTAACCAAGTCCAAGCGAACGTGCGGCTTCTGCTTGCCCCTTATCGACTGATTGAATACCACCACGGATAATCTCCGCAATATAAGCACCTGAGTTCATAGACACCGACACCAAACCTGCAGTCATTGTCGACCAGCCAAATATTGCCCCTACACCTAGGAACATGAATAACACTTGGATCATCAACGGTGTTCCACGAACAAATTCAATGTATGCTGTTGCAATGAATTTTAAGACTGGGTTATTGGTTAAGCGCATAAGGGCTAAGAATATCCCTAAAATCATCCCGAAGAAAATGGATACAGCTGCGATAATTAAGGTTGTTTTAATCCCATCCCAGAAGTAAGGCCAATAGATTGTCCAACCTGTCCCCGCATTTTCACCAGCGATAATATCAAATGAGGCTTCCGTCCAGGTTTCTATCAACCCTTGGTTATCCACATCTACCAAAATATCATTGATTGCATTTTGTAAGGATGGCTGGTTTTCTGGAATTCCAATCGATTTCCCTTGGTCTTCAACTAAACCATCTAGTTTTGAATCAATTACAGTTAATCCTTCATTCTCTGCTGCATTAGCACCGGCAACTGCGTCATCTAATAGTACGCCATCGGCTTGCCCTGAAATTAAGGCTGCAATCGCATCAGCAGATTTCCGCATGATCAATAAGTCAGGATTTTCAAAATGGTCTCTTACATAACCTTCTTGTAATGTTGCTTCTGAAACTGAAATGGTATGTTCACCATTTTCAAAAGAGGTATAGTCAAGAATGTCATCTTCTTCACCCTTACGAATCACAATCGATTGACCAGATAATTCATAAGCATTTGAGAAGTCAATGGATTGATCACGTTCCTCAGTTGCCCCCATACCAGCAATAATCATATCGATACCGCCTGTTTCCAGTGAAGCAATTAGGGAACCAAACTCCATATCCACGACTTCAAGTTCAACACCTAATTGGTCTGCGATATGTTGGCCCAAGAAAACGTCAATCCCTACTACAACATTTTTCCCGTCTTGTAAAACCGTAAACTCGTATGGTGAATAGCCTGATGCTGTCCCCATTCTAAGAACGCCACGTTCTTGAATCTCTGTTAATAAGGTATCTTCACCTTCAACTTCAGCTGCTGCCTCCGGTCCTGTCCAGGAAGATGCCGAAACACTTTTTACTGGTAAAACGAGGCCTAACAAGACAGCCAATACAACCATCCAATTTAACCCTTTCAACTGCCATCCTGTTGATTTTTCTTTACTCACCTGACTAAACATTTTCTTCATCCTCCTAGATTCCCCTACAAAAAAGCCCACCTCTCCTATAAGAAGAGGCGGACTATAATCCACGGTACCACTCTACTGTTGTGATTTTTGTCTAAACATTTCCCAAAATCATTCGTATGGTGATCAAGATATCACGACACAGATGATAAAGGAACAATAGCTTTGCACCATTTCTCAAGACGTCAGTATGATCTGACGGTTTACCACAAGCATTCATTTGTTGGTTTGGAAAATAAAAAAATCCGCCCCTTCAAATGAAGAGGCGGTTAATATCCACGGTACCACTCTACTGTTGACAAAAATACATCAACGCTTGAAGACTTAACGCGTCTAACGAGTTGAGCTATCTCATTTTCACCCAACTATCTCAGCAATGCGGTTCACAATTCTCCTGACATAGACCTTCCACCAATCGTCTACTCGCTTTGGACAGTAAACTTGCTACTCTTTGCTTCTATGATTCCATATGCTATTCTCATAAAAAAATGATATCTATCATTGTTTGTTTAAGTTTTTATCATTTTCTTTTAATCATTCTAATCTGTAAACTTTAGAAAGTCAACCTCAAAAGCAAAAAATCTTTTTATATAAAATTAAATTACTTGATAATGTCGCGAACTCTTGCAATAGCAGCAGTTACAGCTTCTGGTGCTGGGCCACCGGTAACATTTCTACGGTACACACAATTCTTCAAATCAATGGCATCGTAAATATCTGCGTCAAATAATGCTGAGAATTCTTGGTATTCAGCCAAGGTTAATTCTTCCAAACTCTTACGGTTTTCAGTACAATAACCCACTAAATCACCAGATACTTGGTAGGCATCTCTAAAGGCCATCCCCTTGTTCGTTAAGTAATCCGCACAATCCGTAGCATTTAAAAAGCCAGTACCACATGCTTTGTACATCACATCTTTATTGACAATTGTTGCTTCTAGCATACCTGGTAACAGGGTTAACATTGCTTTTACATGGTCAATCCCATCAAATAATTGCTCTTTAATTTCTTGTAAGTCTTTATTATAAGCTAGCGGTAAGCCTTTCATAATCGTCAATACACTCATCAGATTACCGTAGACACGGCCCGTCTTCCCACGCATCAATTCATGGATATCGGCATTCTTCTTCTGTGGCATAATCGAAGATCCTGTTGAGAAAGTGTCTTTCAAGCTGATAAAACGAAATTCCTGACTAGACCACATAATCGTTTCTTCTGCATAACGAGACATATGCATAGACATCATAGCCAGGTCAGATAAAAATTCAATTGCATAATCATTATTCGATACGGCATCAATAGAATTGATATAAGGTGCAGTAAAACCTGCCAGTTGATCATTTGTATAAAATGGATCAATTGGGTAAGTTGAAGTAGCTAAAGCGCCAGCACCTAGTGGCATGTCAGCTGCTACTCGATCATAAAGATCAGAAAATCGCGATAAATCACGGCTAAACATTTGTGCGTAAGCCAATAAATAATGCGCATAAGTGATCGGTTGAGCCCGTTGCAGGTGGGTATAACCAGGCATAATGGTATCTAAATGTCCTTCTGCCTTTGTTAAAATAGCTTCAATCGCTGCTTGGCTGTGCTTGATAAAATCTTGCAATTCGTCTAACACATAGATACGCATAGCGGTCGCTACTTGGTCATTACGTGACCGGCCAGTGTGGACTTTTTTCCCAATTGTACCTAAACGGTTGGTTAATTCTGCTTCTATGAATGAGTGCACATCTTCTGTTGTAAAATCGACTGCTAAAGTGCCTGCAGCATAGTCTTGGCGCATTTGTTCGAGCTCTTTCACTAAGCTATCTGATTCTTCTAAATCAAGAATGCCTTGATGACCTAGCATTTGGGCATGAGCTTTGGAACCACGTAGGTCAGCGTCCAATAAACGATAATCTACTTGGATAGATTGGTTGAATTGATATGCGTCTTGTGACATTTCCTCATGAAATTTATTAGACCAAATGGCCATAGCAATACACTCCTTTAATATATGGACAATTTTTTGTCTTTTCTAGTAATCGTTAATGTGAATATTAACAAATAATGAGAAAATAACAAGTGTTTTTTATTTTTAAAAAATCATGGTAAACCTGCTCCCAAAAATAAAGAGCGCTAGATCAATAGTGACTAGCGCTTCATGAACAGCATTTAAAATGTTAATATTTTTTCATCATTTGACAATATCTGTATCTAATAATTCTTGATCTTCAAATTGTTTAGCTAATTGTAATAGTAAGTAATCATTCCCTTTTTGCGCAATAAATTGTACGCCAACTGGTAAATGATCTTTATTTTTATATAGGGGTAAGGAAATAGCTGGTTGGCCTAACATGTTGATTAAAGAGGTATAAGGCATATGAGCGATACTCTTCTCGAAATGCGCCCAGATAATGGCTTGTTGGTCGGCCATTTCGTAATCATCAAAGTGTTTCTCCTTTTCGATGATTTCATTTAGTTGATCTGGGTTAAACTGACCATGGATAGGTGCTGGACCATTCGTCGTTGGTGTGAGTAATAGGTCAAAATCTTCTTTAAACATCGCTTCAGACTGAGCCGTCCACTTGTCCCATTCTGCTAATAATTGGCTATAGCGATAAGAAGGCACCTTTAAGCCTGCTCGGTAGATTGCCCAGGTTAACGGTTCAACATCTGAAAAGGTGACCGGTCGCCCGTTTACTTGTTCAATATCCTTCATCATTGCCGCTGTTTCTACACTATTCATCACAAAGTAATTACGCATGGTTTCAGCTCTGTCAAAAGGTTCCGTTACTTTGAAAACTTCATGTCCTAGTTTTCTTAGTGCTTGTATCGTTCGGTTTAAGGCTGCTTTAGCATCCGTATTTAATGGCCACTTTGGGTTTAATTGGTCCATGTAACCAATCTTTAAAGGTCTATTTAAGGGTTTTAAGCTCGTTTCTTTCATTGTTGGCATGATGAATGGTGCCTCTAACTGCTCTACTTGAAGATTTCGTAATAAAGTCCAGGTATCATCCACACTTTTCGTTAAGGCAAAATTGACAGACGCGCCTTGCCAGCCTCGATATGCTCCAGGTCCAACCGCTACTCGCCCTCTAGATGGTTTTAACCCGATTAAACCTGAGAAAGAAGCAGGAATACGAATAGATCCGCCACCATCTGATCCAAAGGCTAAGGGCACAATACCTGCTTTTAAAGCAGCAGCCGCACCACCACTAGACCCACCCGAGTTACGGTTTAAATCAATTGGATTGTTTACTGGACCAAAAGTTTTAGAATCACTAATCCCTTTAAAACCGAATTCCGGTACATTGGTCCGACCAATGATGATAAACCCAGCTTTAATGATATTTTCAACGAAATAATCGGTTACTTGCATAGCCGTATCTTTCGTTAAATGGGCACCGCTTGATGTAAGATGTCCAGCTTGATATTGCCCTAAATCTTTCAGCAGAGTTGGGACACCAAAGAAGTCAGGCAAGTCGTCCACTTCCGCCTCCGTCAACTGATCTAAATAAGCATCGTATGCTTTCGCTTGAGCTCGTGCAGCGTTTGCTTGCACATATACAATGGCATTTAATCTAGGATTCAGCGCTTCAATATTCGCTAGGGCTTGGTCCACTAAATCTAATACCTTCACCTTTCGCATCTTCACTTGCTGTGCATAGTAACCGGCATCTTCTGTAAACAACATGGTAAATCTCCCTTCAATTAGCTAGAAATGCGCTTATTTTTTCTACTCATAGTCTCATTATAGTGAAAACGCCTTTATAATAGAAAGTGATTCAGCTTATTTCAAAGTTTATAAAAAAATAGGAGGTGTGAACTTGATTTCACACCTCCTAGCAATCGGTATCACCATGGGTTTGACCTATAACAGCTTTTTATTCCCAAGTGATTTTTTGTTTGCCTTCTTTATAAAAGCGCTATTTACTTTCTTAATTAATACATACCTGCACTAGGGTCCATTGCTGGCATTTGTGGTTCAGGTTGTGGTTGGTTTGCAACAGCTGCTTCAGTAGATAAGATTAATCCAGCTACTGAACCTGCGTTTTGTAATGCTGAACGAGAAACTTTAGTTGGGTCAACGATACCTTCTTCAATCATATTTACCCATTCAGAAGTTGCTGCGTTAAAACCGATACCTTCTGTTTGTTCTTTCAATTTCTCAACAATTACAGAACCTTCTAAACCAGCGTTCTCAGCGATTTGACGTACTGGTGCTTCTAAAGCACGTAAAACGATTTGTGCACCCGTTTGTTCGTCACCAGTTAATGATTCAGCTAAGTCAGAAACTGCATGCTTAGCATTGATGAAGGCAGTACCACCACCTGCTACAATCCCTTGTTCAACAGCTGCACGTGTTGCGTTTAAAGCATCTTCGATACGCAATTTACGTTCTTTTAATTCTGACTCAGTAGCTGCACCAACTTTAACAACCGCAACGCCACCAGCTAATTTAGCTAAGCGTTCTAATAATTTTTCACGGTCATATTCAGAAGTTGTTTCTTCGATTTGACCACGGATTTGTGCAACGCGTTGTTCAAGTTGCTCTTTATTACCTGCACCTTCAACAATTGTTGTATCATCTTTTGTAACAACAACGCGGTTAGCGCCACCTAATTGGTCAATTGTAGTGTCTTTTAACTCTAGACCTAAATCTTCAGTAATCACTTGCGCACCTGTTAAGATAGATAGGTCTTCTAACATCGCTTTACGACGGTCACCAAAGGCTGGTGCTTTTACCGCAACAACGTTGAAAGTACCACGGATTTTGTTCAAGACTAATGTTGGTAATGCTTCACCGTCAATATCATCAGCTACTACTAATAATGCACGACCTTCTTGAACAACTTGTTCTAATACTGGCAAAATGTCTTGGATATTAGAAATCTTTTTATCTGTTAATAAGATATAAGGATTTTCTAAAACAGCTTCCATCTTGTCATTGTCCGTTACCATGTATTGAGATAGGTAACCACGGTCAAATTGCATACCTTCTACAACATCTAGTGAAGTATCAATTGATTGAGATTCTTCAATGGTGATGACGCCATCTTGGCCAACTTTTTCCATTGCTTCTGCAATTAAATCACCAACTTCGCTATCTCCTGATGAAATTGATGCAACGTTAGCGATTGCGCCTTTAGAATCTACGGGAACTGAAATTTCAGATAAACGATCTGAAGCTACACGAATAGCTTTGTCAATCCCGCGACGAACACCTACTGGGTTAGCGCCAGCAGTAACGTTTTTCATACCTTCAGATACAATTGCTTGTGTTAAAACAGTTGCAGTTGTTGTACCGTCCCCAGCAATATCATTTGTTTTTGAAGCTACTTCAGCAACTAGTTTCGCACCCATATCTTCAAATTTATCTTCTAATTCGATTTCTTTGGCGATAGTTACACCATCGTTAGTGATTAGTGGTGACCCATAACTTTGGTCTAAAACAATATTACGACCTTTTGGCCCTAAGGTTACTTTCACCGTATCCGCTAGTATATCAATCCCACGAACCATAGATTGACGAGCATCTTCTGAAAATTTAATATCTTTTGCCATTTATTTATTCACCTCATAAAAATTCATACTGTTATTAATCTGTAAATATTGATAAATTGACTAATCTACGATTGCGATAATATCGCTTTCTTTAATAATTAATAATTCTTGACCATCATATTCAAATGTTGAACCTGCATATTTTTCAAATAGAACACGGTCGCCTTCTTTCAATTGAGATGTGAAATCTTCAGTATTCTCAGCAACTGCTTCCACAACACCTACTTGTTGTTTTTCTTTAGCAGCTGACGGTAATACGATACCTGAAACTGTTTGTTCTTTAGCCTCTTCAACTTTCACAACAGCGCGTCCGTTTAATGGTTTAATCATTTACATGTCCCTCCATTAGATAAAGTATTTGTCTAACCCAAGCTAATTTAGTTGGTTTTTATGGGGATTAGCACTCGCTATCGTCGACTGCTAATCTCTATATTTCTTATATTAAAACATTCAAATCTGAATTGCAAGAGAAAGGTTGACTTTTTTTGACCTATTTTCTTTTATAAGTTGAAAACCTTGATTTTATGCGGAAAGTACGTTAGTTTTAATAGTTGAAGAATGTGTCATATTTTGATAAAAATCAAAATGTGCTATTAGCTATTAAGAGAGGAATGTCAGTATTTTTATGTTAAAAGGACCAGTAATATTTCTATTACTATTCAAATTAGTATTTATTTTTCTAGCCATAAGCTTCGCTATCGGCAGTGTAGAAGGTTCTGGATGGAACTGGACAGTATACTTAGCCCTAGCAGTTGCCGCCTATGAAATTGTTGACTTGTTGAATACACTCAACGTGCTACGGCAGTTTAAATCTAAACAATAAACTTGAATTAAATCGATTTTGATAAATATTGCAAATATTTTTATATCATTTTAGCGCCCATATGTGAAACTTAACAAACTTTCACACCCATCATAGATATAAAAAAATAGGTCGAGATGAACGATCTCGGCCTATTCGCTTGCTGATATAGATGCAGCCATTATATTATGCATTTGTTGAAATAAAGTAGACTAATGTTTGGAGTTCATTCGTGAAGTCTACATCTTGTACCCGAATATTATCTGGCACATCTAATCTTACTGGTGTAAAGTTCAAAATACCTTTAATATTTGCTTGTTCTAATGCAGGAACTGTATCTTGTGCAACTGCCTCAGGTACTGAGAGAATCACTACTTCAATATCCATTAATTTTAATTGTTCAGTTAAATCCTTCATATCATAAACAGGAACACCATTGTGGACTGTACCGATGATATCCTGATTGATATCGAAGGCGGCACCAATTCGAATATTATTTGATTTTTTAAAATTGTAATTTAATAAAGCATTACCAAGATTCCCTACACCGACTAGCGCTACTGTTGTTAAGCGGTCTTGGCTTAATGTTTTACCAAAGAAGTCTAATAAAGCATCGATATCATAGCCGTATCCGCGTTTACCTAAAGCACCAAAGTATGAAAAGTCACGTCTAATCGTTGCACTTTCAACTTTTACTGCTTCACTTAATTCTGTTGAAGAAACACGTGTTTTCCCCATATTTTTGAATACACGCAGGTAGCGATGATATAGTGGTAATCTTTTGGCAGTGGCTTTGGGTATTTTACGCATGTTCATCCTCTTTCTTATACTGATATAATTTCTTAAACAGTATACCAAGTTTGTGAAATTAACACAAGACCTATCCATTGGTTACTTTTGATATATATCAAAAAATGCAACCTTTCCAATAAAACGTTTCCATTAAATGCTCATTTTTTTATGGTAAAATGATACATACTATCAAATGAAAGGATCATGCCGACTATGATCATATTACAAGGTTCAAATCTAGCTCGACGCTATGGCGTTGAAGTGATATTTGAAGATGTACAAATGACTATCCAACATAACAGCCGAATTGCGCTAGTTGGCCGTAACGGTGCCGGTAAATCGACACTATTAAAAATGTTAGCCAACATTGAAGCGCCTGATGACGGTCAAGTTTCCTTAACAAAAGGAACAACCATCGCCTATATGGACCAACATACCGCTGTTTCCGGTGACCGGACAATTTATGAAGAAATGCTTTCAGTATTTGAACCTGTCATCAAGTTATTAAAAGAATCAGAAACAGCAGCCCTTGCCTTAGCAGATGAAAAGCTCATGCAAGATGAAGAAGCCTACGAAGCTGCCCTCAACCGCTATGACCAACTTCAAGAGGACTTGATTCGTTTCAACGCCTATGGCTACGAATCTGAAATCCGCATGGTTTTACACGGTTTCCAATTCTTTGATGAAGATTATGACCGTAAGATTTCAACGCTTTCTGGTGGTCAACGGACGCGTCTGGCTTTAGCGAAAATATTACTCGAGAAAAAGGATTTATTTATTCTAGATGAGCCAACCAACCACTTAGATATCGAGACTTTAACTTGGCTAGAAAATTACTTACCAAAATATCCCGGTGCCCTACTAATTGTGTCTCATGACCGTTATTTCTTAGATGCAGTGACTAACGAAACTTATGAGATGGCGCACCAAGGCATTCATTACTATAAGGGAAACTACTCATTCTACCTGAAAGAACGGGCACAACGTATCACCTTGCAAATGAAAGCTTACGAAAAACAACAAGAAGAAATTGCCAAATTAGAAGACTACGTAGCACGTAATATCGTACGCGCTTCGACCACCAAAATGGCACAGTCACGTCGTAAGCAATTAGAGAAAATGACCAAAATTGAAAAGCCTTTAAACGATGAAAAATCTGCCCGGATTCAGTTCTCCGTAGCTGAAAGTTCTGGAAATGATGTACTGCAAGCCAACAAATTAGCCATAGGATATAGCCCAAATAACGTTTTGGCTGAACCTATCTCCTTCCAATTACGCAAACAGGAAGCTATTGCTATTGTTGGGCCAAATGGTGTTGGAAAATCAACCTTACTAAAGACGATTATTAAACAAATCCCTGCTTTACGCGGTACTATCGACTATGGTGCGCATCTACAAATTGGCTACTACGACCAAGAATTAGGCAATTTAAACTCGACAAAAGATGTCCTCCATGAATTATGGGACGAACATCCAACTATGATGGAGCGAGATATTCGGACGATCCTTGGATCCTTCCTATTCACAGGAAATGATGTGGCTAAATCTGTCGCAACGCTTTCTGGTGGGGAAAAAGCCCGACTTGAACTGGCAAAACTTTCCCTTGATCATGATAATTTCTTAATTCTCGATGAGCCAACCAACCACTTAGATATTGATTCTAAAGAAGTATTAGAGAATGCCTTAATCGAATACGATGGTACACTATTATTTGTTAGCCATGACCGGTACTTCATTAACCGAATTGCGACCTCTGTTTTAGAAATCAATCCTGAAGGTTCAACGCTTTATCTAGGCGACTATGATTATTACGTGGCTAAAAAAGCAGCAGAAGAAGAACGTCTTGCTTTACTAGCAGCTGAAAATAATTCAGAGAAAGCAGAAAAAACAGTTGTTGAACCAGCTTCCGATACTAAACAAGCTTTTCAAATGTCTAAAGAGAAACAAAGAGAACAACGAAAATTACAACGGGAAATTGCCCAACATGAAGAAACAATGGCTGATTTAGAAGATAAAATTGAAGCAATTCAATTGGATATGACAAAACCTGAATTTCTTGATGATTTTGAGAAATTAAACGAATTAAATCAATCCCTTCAAGAAACAGAAAAAGCCTTAGACCAAGTGATGACTGTTTGGGAAGAAGCAGCAACAAAATTAGAAAACTTATAAAAATAAAACAAGGTAAGCCACGAAAGCAAATGTGGCTTACCTTGTTTTTTTATTTACTATACCAATATCCATTATTTCAAGAATACCGCATCATCTACTTGGTATTGATCCCCTTCTACACCTTTACGAACGTCATCAATTCTAGTTTTGGTGGCTTGACGGAAGAAAGCCAAGTCATTCAGTACTGTAACGAATTGGAAACCTTGTTCAATTCGGTTAATGGCATCTTGTGCGTTGGCTGTAAAGATGCCAGGAATTACCCCAGCTTCTTTACAGGCCTTGAGTACTTTTTGAATATTGTCTTCAAGTTCTGGACTTGTTGAAGGATCTTCAACGCCCATAGCATGCGCTAAATCAAGACGACCAATATAGACACAATCAATCCCTTCAACACTTACAATGTCTTCTACATTTTCAACTGCTTCTGGGGTTTCACATTGCACAATGACCATGGACTTTTCGTCTACTTCACCATTATTGTAGTTTTCGTAGGCACCCCATAACGGTCCACGTCCAATCCCTTTACCACGAATACCAATAGGCGGCATTTTAGTGTTTTGAATAACAAATTCAGCTTGCGCCTTAGTATTGACCATTGGAATCATCAAACCATGTAAGCCAATATCTAACATTCGCCCCATCATCGGACCATCTTCAGGATTATAAACCCGAGCATATGGCGCTGTACCGTATAACTCCGCTGCGCGCACCATGTCTAAAGCTGTTTCTAAACTAGTTTGAGCATGTTCAAAGTCAATCATGGCAAAGTCAAAACCATTAACACCCAAAATTTCCGTATTTAAAGAGGAGCTAGATGCCACAAAAGCACCTATGGCATAGCCTTTTTCAGCAATTTTTTCTTTTACAAGGTTGCGCATTTCCATTTATATCATCCTTTTCCCGAGTTTAATGCATTTACAAATTTATCCTGGTTTAGCCTATATTAATCAATAATATTAAAGCCTTCATATCCTTGTGCTTTCAAGAATTGGCTATAAGCTTCGTTATAGTCCTCACGTGCTGGAGCGAAAATATCTACATTCACTACTGTTTCTGGAGAATCGTAAACGTGTATATAGTGTTCAACCCCCTTAGGTACAACTACCCAAGAACCTGCTGTCATACGAAATGGCTCACCATCCACGTAGTAATCACATTCACCCTGTAAGATCCAGGCAATTTGTTGATGGTCTTCATGCGTATGCGGTCTTAAATCATTCCCATTCTCCACCCGATTCACAGTTACATTGACCCCATCTCCTGACATTGCGAATACTGCTTGATCAATCCCTGGACGTAATGGGCGGTAAGGTATTTCATTGATATTTCCATAATCTACGTTTTCTAGTGCCATCATGCATTCCTCCAATATCGATTGTTTTATTAAAATTTTATGAGTTTTTTTTGATTGGTGTCACCTTAACATCTCATTTTATTAAAAGCAACAAGAGAAAACATTTAGCTGTTCATTCAGGCTTTTTTGATAAGAGCCTTCCCAAGAAAAAGATGCAGTAGATTTTTTGGCCTTCTTATGTAGGAAATATCTTTTTTAAGATTCATTTATCCTCAAAAAAGGGATAAAAACGATTGTTGAAAAATATACAATTTTTGTATATAAATGACTTTCAGCCATAAAGTGTCGCTCCCTCTCCGATTCGAACTCATCATTTTCTCATTTTTTGAAAATAATATATAAGCAAAAAAGCATTGATACATAAGGATTTACCTGATGTCAAATCTATTCAAATAAAATTAAATTAAAAACAAATGTGTAAAATGCTTGATTAAATGAAAATGTGATGATAAGATAACAACAACTTAAATCAAAGGAGTGAGACCAAAATGGCAATGCATACAGATTTTACAAATATGACCAATACCTCTTGGTCAATGACCTCTACTGATTACCAGACACATACATCTTTATTATTATTATTATTAGCTAACTAGGATTGTTCCAACATATGGAAGAGTCCTATTTCTCGTGAATGCGGGCTCTTAGCTAGTAAGACTGCGGGCCGCATAATTGGCTCGCAGTCTTTTTTTGTTTCTGATAATCAGCTTTTAAGTGAATAGATGTTTTTCAAATTTGTCTAAATAATTATCCAGTAACCCTCGAAAGGAGTTTTCAAATGCAAGATGTCGTAATCGTAGCTGCACAAAGAACCCCCATCGGATCATTCGGTGGCGTATTTAAAAATGTTTCCGCTGTTGACTTAGGTAAGGTAGCTGTTCAAGGGGCCTTAGAAAAAGCCAACATCGATCCAGCCATAGTAGATGAGCTTATCTTCGGTAACGTCTTAAGCGCAGGTTTAGGTCAAAACGTTGCTCGTCAAGTTGCAGTCGCTGCCGGAATCCCTGTTGAAAAACCTGCTTTCACTGTCAACAAGGTTTGCGGTTCAGGTTTGAAAGCTGTGGCCCTTGCCGCACAAAGTATTATGGTAGGCGAATCAGAGGTTGTGGTTGCTGGTGGAACTGAGAATATGAGCCGATCCCCTTACATCACTGACGATGCACGTTGGGGTATGCGGATGGGTGACAAGAAAATTGTCGATACCATGATTAAGGATGGTTTAACAGACGCTTTCAATCACTACCATATGGGCATTACCGCAGAAAATATTGTTGAGAAATATGGTTTTACGCGCGAGGACCAAGACGCTTTCGCCGCCTCCAGTCAACAAAAAGCCGAAGCTGCGCTCAATGCTAATCGATTCCACGATGAAATTACCCCTGTATCCGTGCCACAAAAACGTGGTGATGCTATCCAAATTGACACGGATGAATACCCTCGCGCTGGTGTAACAGCAGAATCACTTTCTAAACTAAAGCCAGCATTCAAACGTGACGGTGGCACTGTGACAGCAGCTAACGCTTCAGGTATTAACGATGGTGCAGCAGCGATTGTTTTGATGTCAAAAGAGAAAGCTAAAGCTATCGGGGCTCAACCATTGGCAACAATTAAAGCTTTCGCAAGTGCCGGTGTAGATCCAGCAATCATGGGAACTGGCCCAATCCCAGCAACCAAAAAAGCATTGGATAAAGCCCAATTAACGATTCAAGACATAGACTTAATTGAAGCCAATGAAGCCTTTGCTGCTCAAGCCCTATGTGTACTACAGGACCTAGATGTAGATATGGATAAAGTCAATGTGAATGGTGGGGCTATCGCCTTAGGTCACCCAATTGGTGCATCCGGTGCCCGTATCCTAGTCACCCTAGTCCATGAAATGATGAAACAACAATCCAGATATGGTCTAGCTACCCTATGTATCGGCGGTGGCCAAGGAATATCAATGATTATCGAAGGTAACCAATAAAATATAAATGATTAAATGAACGCTCAATACAACATATATAAAGGAGATTTTTACGATGATAGATACCTATACTTTCCACGAAATGACTCTGTCTTGGTTGAACGGCGCAATGATTGGTACAGATGGTGGCACAATTTTCGGCCCCGTACCAAGAACACTTTGGGGGCGATACTATCCTTATAATGACAAAAATCAAGTAGCTGAAGTTTGTGACCCAATCCTTATTCAATACCAAGGAAAAAACTATTTAATCGATGCATCCTTTAACTTGGATAAATTCAACGAAAAAGGCAAACGTAATGTAGGTCTACAACAAGAAGGCAATATACAAGAAGACTTTGAAATCCTTGGTCTTACACCTTTAGATATCGATGTTATTATGATGACCCATATGCATAACGACCATGCTAGTGGCTTGACTTACTTTGAGGATGACCAATGGCACTCAACGTTCCCCAATGCAACCATTTATATCTCTGATATTGAATGGGATGCCGTAAGACATCCGAATGCCCGAACAAAAAATACTTATCCGAAAGAAAACTGGGAAGCCATCCAAGGACAAGTAGAAACCTTTACGGATAGCATTACGATTGCCGAAGGGATTACCATGGAAGTAACTGGTGGTCACAGTCCTGGCCATACGATTATTCGTCTTGAACAAGCAGGCGAGACCATGCTACATATGGCAGATATCCTATTGACTTTCGTTCACACAAATCCACTTTGGGTTGGTGGTTTAGATGATTACCCAATGGACTCTATCTCAGCCAAACAAGACCTCATGCCAGAAGCTTTAGCGAACAATTACCGCTTTATCTTCTATCATGACCCATACTACCGTGTAGTAGAATATACAGCAGATGGGAAAAACATCCAATATGCCATGAAATCATCTCGTGATGTTTTTATTCCTTTCACAGACCAACAAGACCGTGTCCCAAAACAAGTTGAAGCAGCCTTTGCCAAGTAAGCAATAGATTGTTTCGTTCATTGAATATAAAATATCAACAAGTTTCTTCTATATAAAGGTTGCAATTAAATGACCTATTATATAGAAAAAACTTGTTATTTTTTTGAAAGGACTACAAAAAAACCAGCTAGTAATGGTTTATAGAACCTCACTAGCTGCCTATATTTTGCTTTATTCAACAACTTCAAAACGAATATCATCCAAGCTGTCAAACTTCACTTCAACCTTGTCACCAACTTCAATCTTGTTGGCTTTGGTCATCCCTCCGGTCATGATTGGTACACCTGCTTTTAGGGTTACACCACGTTTATATAAGGCATTGGCTAAGAAAACAACCGCATTGGCCGGATGATTCGCTACATCTTTCCCGTAACCTTCATCAATCTTTTCCCCATTAATATAAACACTTGCCTTTTCATTCAAAATATCTACTTGGTCTAAAGTGAAATGCGTCTTAGAATAAATGGCACCTTGACAAGAAGTATTATCCGCCACCACATCTTCTAAAGAAAAACGGAAACCATGGTAGCGAGAATCTACCACTTCAACAGAAGAATAGACATAATCAATCTTTTCCATCACTTCTTCAAAAGTTACTTGCTCTTGATAAATATCATCTTTCAAGACAATGGTCACTTCCGGCTCAATACGAGGATGGATAAAGCGTGTCATCGATAAGGGTTCCCCATCGTAAGAAATCATATACTCAAAAATGTGTGCATATACCGGTTGATCGATATTTAACTGTTTAATTTTAGCTGGGGACGTCAATCCAATCTTATAGGCCGCCGTTTCTCCATCCGTCTCCTTCTTTAAAGCTACGACTAAATCTTGAATATCATAAGCCTCCTGCTCATCAAAGGATACATTAAACACCTCTGTCACATTATCAATCGGCGTCTTACGCTTCTCCGCATCATACAAATACTGAGCAATCTCCTGCATTTTCGTTTCTTCCATACCTGTCAGCTCCTTTTGCATTAGAAAACAATGATAAATATTATTCTCATTGTATCAAAGCTGACAAATAAAGCAATCCATTTTCTCATTTATTTTTAATCAAAAAAAGGCGTCTGCCAACTTGCTAGCAAACACCCTATATCATTTTCCAAAGAGAAATCCGCAACCTTATTCTTCTAAGCTCACGATAATTTTACCCAGATTTTTATTGGCTTCCATATATCTATGCGCCTCTGGTAAGTGATCAAAATTGATCACTGAATCAATCACTGGGTGAATTGTACCATCCGCAATTAAAGGTACTACATCCCTATTCACGTCTGCTACTAAACTGGCCTTGTAATCATCAGCCCTATTGGATAATAAAGTGCCTTGCAGTTTCACTCGCTTAAAGAGCAATTGACCCATATCAAAGTCTGAAACCTCTGTTCCTCCAAGCACACCAATCAATACCCAACGACCATCTACACCAATAGTGGACAAATTTTTAGCTGCATAGGACGCGCCAATGAAATCTAGAATAACATCGACACCTTTCTTATCAGTTGCTTCAGAAATCACGTCGGCGAAATTTTCTGCCTTATAATTGATGGTGGTTTGCGCACCTAATTTTTGAGCTAAGTCCAGTTTATCCTGACGGCCTGCGGTGGCAAAAATTTCTGCCTTGGACAGGTGGTTAGCCAGCTGGATGGCTGCAGTCCCAACGCCAGAACCCGCTGCATGAACAAGGATCCGTTCACCTTCTTGTAGGTCACCAATCCAATAGATTGTTTGATAGGCCGTCATGAAGGCCTCAGGAATCGCAGCTGCGGTGGTGAATGGCGTATCTTTTGGAAATACCATGGCTCGACTAAGGGGTAAGCGAGCATACTCAGCATAAGCACCATGGGTAATAATCCCTGCAACATGGTCCCCTATTGCCACATGACTAGATTCGTGGTCTTCTGGATTGATATCCACCACTTCACCGGCAATTTCAATCCCAATCACTCGTTCTTCAGTAGTGGCATCAGCCTTTAAACCATTTCTAGACATCACATCATGGCGATTAATCCCAATAGCTTTCACTTGTACTAAAGCTTCACCCAGTTCTGCTTTAGGTTTAGCTATATCTTGTAATTCAAAGTTATCCGGTCCACCTGCTTGATTAAGTACCCACGCTTTCATCTATACCACTCCTTCTTCAAATAGTTTACCACGCTCATCATAAACCATTTCTAGATAATTGATAAGTAAAGGACTTTTTCTTCATTAGATACAGTGATCTATCACTAATTAAAAACAATAAAAAGCTATAATTGCACAATATTTACATCATAATCGATAAAATTTTCGTAAATAAAATATCATGACCTTTTTTCTTAATACCCTTTGAATTCGCTTTCAAAAAATACTATACTATAAATAGTGCAATATATTATATAAAAGAAGGAGCGTTTTTTATGGCAAATTATGCAAAAAAAGCCAATAAAGGTTTATTGGCTTTGTTCGCTATCATTATACTCATTGCTGGCGGCTTATTTTTGTTTTCTAGACAAAGAAATGTAACCGCTTCAGGTGCTGACAAGCAAATTATCCGACTAGCGCATAATCAATCTTCAGACCATCCTACCCATATTGGGATGTTAGCCTTTGAAGAATTTATTGAAAGTAAGTATGGTGATAAGTACGACGTACAAATATATCCAAGTGAATTATTGGGTACACAAACAAATTTAGTACAATTAACGCAAACAGGTGCCATTGAAGTCACCGTTGCAAGTAACTCTATTTTAGAGACATTTAACACCGACTTCCAAATTTTTAACCTACCTTACCTGTTCGAATCCCCAGAGGCTTACCATGCAGCCATGGATGATCCAGAAATTGTTGCGTCGATTTTTAATGGCACAATAGAGTCAGGTTTTGTGACCAAGGCCTGGTTAGATGCGGGTACGCGTAATTTCTATGTAAAAGATACGCCGATTGATGAAGTATCTGACTTAGCTGGGAAGAAAATTCGGGTGCAACAATCACCTACTAACGTATCCATGATGAACTTACTTGGTGGGTCAGCGACACCAATGGGCTTTGGTGATGTTTATACCGCTATCCAATCAGGTGTGATTGACGGGGCTGAAAATAATGAGTTAGCCTTAACAGAAAATGGTCATGGTGATGTTGTAAAAAATTACTCTTACACCATGCACCAAATGATTCCTGATGAAGTGATTGTTTCAACACGTTTTCTAGAGGCTTTACCAGAAAGTGAACAGGCTACTTTTGATGAGGCCTTTAAAATAATGGAAGAAACCCAACATCAAGCTTGGGAAGAGAAAGTAGCAGAAGCGCGCGATCGTGCTGAAAATGATATGAATGTTGTCTTTAATTATCCTGATATCGAACCATTTAAAGAAGCTGTCTTACCACTACATGACGCTATGTTAGAGGCTTATCCAGAATTACAAGACACCTATAATAAGATTCAAGAGAAAAATGAAAACTATACAAATAATACTAGGGAAGGAGATGCCTCATGAAACAATTGAGAAACATCATCGATAAGGCCATGCGGTCACTTTGTGCTGTAGCCATGGCCGCTTTAACTTTATTAGTGATTTGGCAAGTATTTACCCGGTATATTCTCAACCATCCAAGTACTTGGTCTGAAGAATTGGCTGCTTATATGTTTGCTTGGGTAACCGTATTTGGGGCAGCTTATGTTTTTGGTAAAAGAGAGCATATGAATATCCCTGTAATTGTTGAACGCTTTTCTTCTGTACATCAAAATAGTCTACAAATTTTAGCTGAAATATTGAATTTAATTTTCGCTTTAACTGTTATGGTATACGGTGGTTTTGAAATCACGAAATTAACAATGGGACAATTATCTTCTTCACTCCCCCTACAAATGGGTTACTTCTATATGTGTATTCCGATTTCCGGTATATTCATTGCCTTATACAGTGTCTTAAATATTAAAGACCTGATTGATGCACGTAAAAATATTGTAGAAGAGGAGGATTAATATGGCCGTACAATCACTTATTATCATGATCGTGCTCCTAGCCTTATTACTAATTCTAGGCGCACCTATTGCAGTTTCAATCGCTATTGCAGCAGTTGGGGCTATTCTTCCAACTGTACCGTTAGATATTACGTTAATTACAGGTGCCCAACGTATCTTTTCTGGGACCTCATCCTTTACGCTAGTTGCCATCCCTTTCTTCGTTCTAGCAGGAAATATTATGAACCAAGGGGGAATTGCCAAACGGTTAGTTCATTTTGTTCAAGCAATTGTTGGTAAGATTCCAGGCTCACTATTATTAACCAATATTGGCGCAAATGCTTTATTTGGGGCAATTTCTGGTTCAGCAGCAGCTGCTGCTGCCGCAGTTGGTGGCATGGTGAAAGAAGGGGAAGAGGAAGCTGGCTATGATATGGACTTAGCAGCTGCTACTAATGGTGCTTCAGCCCCATCTGGACTACTCATTCCACCTTCAAACGCTTTAATTACCTATTCATTAGTATCAGGTGGTACTTCAGTTGCAGCCTTATTTGTTGCAGGTTATATTCCAGGAATTATCTGGATGGTTGCTTGTATGGTTGTTGCCTTAGTATTATCAAAACGAAAAGGTTATACCGGTGAAACTGGTAAATTTGATTGGGGTCGCTTAGGTCGTGCAACAATAGATGCACTTCTGCCATTATCTCTGATCGTCATTGTAATCGGTGGGATTATTGCTGGGGTATTCACGGCTACTGAAGGTTCAGCAATCGCTGTTATCTACGCCTTGATCATTTCGGTATTTATCTATAAAACCATTACTTGGAAAGACTTATATAAAATTTTAGTCGATTCCGTTGAAACATCTGGTATGGTCGTGTTCTTAATTGGTGTGTCAAACATCCTATCATGGGTTATGGCCTTTACAGGTATCCCGCAAGCGATAGCTGGAAGCTTACTATCTTTAACTGATAGCCCATTATTCATCATGTTAATTATCAACATTATCCTATTAATCGCTGGTACCTTTATGGATGTGACACCTGCCATCTTAATTTTTACACCTATCTTCTTACCAATTGCAGAATCATTTGGTATCTCACCCGTCCATTTCGGGATTATACTAACTTACAATCTATGTATTGGTAACATCACACCACCAGTTGGTAACACCTTATTCGTTGCTATCCGAGTTGGTCGTTCAACATTAGCGAAAGTGATGCCATACATTTTAGGTTACTATTCAGCCATTCTAGCCGGCTTACTACTGGTAACTTATATTCCGGCCTTCTCAATGTGGCTACCAACATTAGCAGGATTAATTTAAACTTTTAAATAAACATGTAGCATCATTTATTATGAGAAACGGGTAACTCCGCTTCATCATCACGCATTTAAATAGTGATGGTAAGCACGGGGATTATCCGTTTTTTTTGATCTTTCTTATTTGGTATACAAAAGACCGTAAGCTTCAAATTCATCTAACTTGAAGCCTACGGTCTTTTTAATTTTATAATTGACTATCCTTATTATTAACATTACTTACCCACCCAATAGCATCCTTTGGAGGTTTATTTTCATCTATCCATATAAATTCAAAATAGATAATTTCTGGATTCTTTTCGTATTTTGATAAACGAACTGCATTAATGCCTAATTCATTTAAACGTTTATCTGTTAATGGTTCATATTCATCTAATTGAAATACTTCTCTTAAAATCCACTCACCAAGAATACCTTGATTAGCTATCGATTGAATACTTTTCCCGTTATCTTGATTAATATAGGCTTCAATTTGATTACCACTCGGTAGAAATTCCAAAGTAAAAGTTCTCTCTTCCTTTGGCAATGCTAATGTACTAGAATTACCTTTAAAAGTTCCGATAGAAGGACCAAAGAAATCAGGATGTTCTTGATGAAAAGTTTTTGAATTTGGAATTGGAATATACATCTCACTTACTGGACGGTATACCATTGAAAAGATATCTTTTTTAAGCTCTTCGTTATTTAGATGAATAACCAAGTCTCTTAATTCAGACCGTTTCTTTTTCATTTCGGCCTTTTCATTTGCCGTTTTATGGTCTGACAATAGAATAAATTCTAGCGTCTGGCGAATAAAATTCAATTCAGTTATAGGGATGTTACCTTGGAATTTTTGAATAAGTTTTTTAATTCTACGTTCTCTATAGTTATCTTGCTTACTCATTTTTGATCCGCCATCAAAAGCGTTATAACCAGAGCTCTCTTCTACTTTACCTTCTACATTTGGAATCATCCATGAGAAAGATTCAATCGGTTGAACATCAACTTCCTCTTCGAATGCGTACATATGGAGATTTTGAAAGAATTTAAAAGCATTATCTACATACTCGATATCCCAAGAATCTACAACTATATCACGATTATTGAAACTCATCAGTAGCTGAGAGTCTGCACTCGTGTATTTATAAACATGTTTACCGTCCGTAAATTTGAAATTTTGTGGCTTTGCCATAGGATCCAATATTTGAATATTCTCTATATCGATTGGCGTATAATCTGTTTCACCAACATATATTTTAGGAGGGGTACCTTTTTTAGTTGGCATAAGTACATGATAGATCATCTCAATATCCTCAGATTCTCCATCAAAACCTTTGGCTAGAGCTTTAGATGAGGCTATACGATCATTACGCACCTCTGCAATTTTTCGAGCTAATGCTAAATAGTGTTCCTTATAATTATTTTGATCTACTTCAGTATCGCTCTCGTCTTGAGGTAAATATTTTAAATTAGCTATTGCTCGATTAATAAATCTATCCCAATTATCCTCGCGACTAATTGCCTTAAACTGGGCAATCTTTTGATCTCCTGAAGCGATACCAAAAGACTTAATACCTATTAGAAATTTTTGACCATCAGATAATTCTATTGAGGCATCAAAACTAGTATTTGCAATATCCTCAGCAACTGCATTGAAGGCTTTCTGAAAAGCCGTTTCTTGAAATTTAGAATTTACTATCGGTGCTACTGCCTCTTCATCACTAGCTTTTTGTGAAAAAGCTTCACTCAAACTAGCAAAATTTGTCATCAACAATCTATAATTTTCCTTATCTCTATCGTTCAACAATTCCCACATATTTGTCTCCTCATAAGGTAAAAGTATTCATCAAAATTTAATTACAAAATATAACCTAGTTAGTAGTATTACTCATAACTATAGAAAACCATATCTTTATTTTTTTGAACTTGATGTAAATAGTCATTGTGACCTAAAAACTCAATTTCATTTTCTTCAGCAAATTTTTCTAATTCTTCTAAACTATCCACAGTTTTGATTAATTCTGATTGTCCCCAAAAACGCCCCTTCATACTTGTAAACATAATTGAATAAATGCCTTCTTGATTCACTGTAGACTCAGTCATATTCTGTGCTTGCGTTAATGCTGAATCAATATTATGTGCAATTCTTTCAATTACAGGGACTACAACACTGTTCCCCGCTTGTTTATATAGTTGTCCGTTTGATATTTCGGGTAATTTGAATGTTTCTGGAAATCCTTGAACATTAAATGTTTCCTTAGGTGTTAACTTTCTAATTCGTCCGTCATCAGTTAATATCAAAGGTACATTATGTCCACCAGTGCCCATATTTGCAGTCAATGTTGGCACAACACCTGATTTATTTTCTCTAACATACTGTCTTCGCCATTGATAGACAGTATCTTGGGAAACAATTTTTGGTGCTAATTTATCCCAAAAAGGAGTCTTCTCTTCAGAGTAGTAATAACGCTCTTCTGCTTCTAAACCAAAATCTATAACAGAATCTAATCCTCGCTCCAGTTCTATCTTTTCTGGAAATTCATAATAATCATAAGCAGCTTTTGATTTAAATCCAACCACATAGATACGTTCTCTATTTTGAGGAACATTCCCATAATCTTTGCCGTTCAATACCTTCCACTTAATATTGTAACCACTCATCACAAGGGCTTCACGTATGACTTTAAATGTATTACCATGATCATGTGATACCATATTTTTTACATTTTCAATCATTATAGCTTTTGGTTGTTTATCTTTTATTACTTTTAACAACTCAAAAAATAAATCACCACGTTCATCTTCAAATCCTTTTCGATATCCCGCAATTGAAAAAGCTTGGCAAGGAAAACCTCCTACTACAACATCCGCTTTCGGAATATCTTCCAAGTTTTCGGTTACATCGTGTATATCTCGATTATCAAAATTTACATTTGGATAATTTTCTTTATAAGTAATTGTTGCATTTTTATCAAATTCATTAGCGTACACCACTCTGAACTTGCCAGTATTTTCAAAGCCTAGCTCAATTCCTCCTACACCAGAGAAAAAAGCGTCAATTGTCCACTTACTCCGCGCTGAAGAACTTACAGAATTTGCCATGTAGCTCACCCATTTCTATATAAGATGTTTTAATTATAGCACATACGTTCGATTAAAGTAGGATTATTCTCTACTTAATGAATATAAGGGTTCTATGTTAAATAGAAACTTTATATTTAGTAAGTTTTAAATCTATTAAGTACCTTGCTAATCTATAATTATTTTGATAAGATAGCGACAAATTCACAACTATCGTCGGATAGATATGCTTGAGTAGATAGCCTCTTCACTATGAAGGTGTGCTGCTTAGCTATCTATCCGGCTTTTTTAAGGAGGAAATGATGTTTACAGTTATAACAACTACCTTAATTGCAGGTCTGATTGATGGCCTAAACCCTATCTCTCTCACCCAGCAATTCATCCTACAGTCCAAAATTAAATCTCCTTATCATATTTTAGCTTTTATATTTGCCAATAGTTTTGTTAATTTTATTTTTGGTTTAATCTTTTATTTTGGCTTTTCCAATTGGATTATGCTGGCTTTTAACTGGATTAACCATCAATTTCCAACCTTTTGGCCCATTACAAGTTTGTTGATGGGTGCCTTTATTATCACTTATTTGATTTACAAATATAGGGTAAAAGATAAAGTCGAGGCAGATCAAGTTGACCAAGCTGATTATCATCACATCAAAAATCCTGATGACAACCACCTATCTCCTATATCTTTATTCATGATAGGTGCTGCTACATGTGTGGCCGAGTTATCTTCTGCTGCGCCTTACCTAGCTTTACTCGGTTACTTTGCAACAAGTGCGATTACGGGTTTACAAGCAACCATCTTACTAGCGTTTTATTCGTTTATCTTGTATGTTCTACCCTTATACGGCTTATTCTTCATGTCACTTTTCTTTAACAGCAAGCTGACAACCATTTATTCAAGAGTGGCACAATGGCTAGACTTCGCCACAGCTTATATTTTGCCCTTAGTATTCGCTTTAATTGCCCTTGTCTTACTATGGTATGGATTCAATAATCTTTAAAAGAAATCAAAAAAAACGCCAAGCATGAAAGTTCACACTTGGCGTTTTGGCTTCTAGCCATTTAAATGTATACTAACTTACAGCACAGGATAGACAATGCTTAGAGCTGCTTGGTTCCCCATCTGACCCGGTTCACATCTCTACCCTTGCCGCAAGGCCTTTCGGCAAATTTAATTATACCATTTTTAAGGAAGCTTTGTAAAGGACTTCTTCCCTAATATTAAACTCAAACATCCACCCATCACATGTGGTATACTTTGACAAGCAAACATAACCGTACCTTGGACAAGAACTAATGAAATCGACATTACAACATAGGAAGCTGATGACTAGTAGAACGGTCATCGGCTTTTTTGCTGTATAGAAAAGAGACCAAACCAATTGTTTTAATTGATTTGGTCTCTCACTTTGAAAATTATTGCGAATGATAAGTAAGTGCAAATCGAAAGCTGCGTATGGTTACAATTAGACTGGCTAACGTTGCAAACATAGCACCTCAAGCTCCTAGTCGGGTTCGCTCACACCCTTAGTCGGGTTCAAGCCTCCAGGGAGGACTGCGTTTTAGATTAGCTTGCAGATGACTGTGTCATCTTCACCGCTAATCTTCCAACGTTTCCTTTCTTAGCGTCGACTCTCACATCCTGTGAAGTTGAGCTCGAGTCTCCAGAAAGGACTGCGTTTCAGATTAGCTTGCAGATGACTGTGTCATCTTCACCGCTAATCTTCCAACGTTTCCTTTCTTAGCGTCGACTCTCACATCCTATTATTAACCCATGTCTTTTACTTTAATCATACGCGTAATGGATGCCCGTTCGTTTTCATCTAGTTTCATTTGAATATACTTGATGGTTTCTTGAATATTTGGAATCATCCGGTATTCTAACGCATTTACTCGACGTCTTGTAGATTCAATTTCTGTTGCCATTAATTGACATGTTTTTTCAATTTCACTCAATTTTAATAGCTTAGGCATGACCTCATTCAAGACTTCAATGGCATCATCTAATTCACTAGACGTATTTAAGTAACCATATTTGACTTCGTTGTCATTATTTTCATTGTCATCATCGTATGAGAATGACATTTTAGGTACGTCAACACTCATGATATTTTTACGGACAATTTCTAAGTTGACTTGTTTTGTTGGTAAGGCAACAATCTCTTCCATAAAGGCATCATTCATGGATGATGATGCTAATACGAAGTTACTTAATGCACCAGACAATTCTTCCTCAACCTCATTACGCAAACTGTTATTTTCTTTGATTAATTCAATAAATTGACGCATGAGTTCGTCTTGTTTATCTTTTAGTAAGTCGTAACCGTTTTGGGCAACCTTTAAACGAGCTTTTAATGTGCTCAGTTCCATCCTTGTCGGTTTGACATTTAGCGCATTTGCCATTTAAGATCACTCTCCTTCAGTTGAAGGCATGTATGTATCAATTAAATCATCTTTAATACGCGTTAATTCTGTACGAGGTAAAATAGCAAGCAATTCCCAAGCTAGGTCTAAGGTTTCTTTAATTGTACGGTTGTACTCGAATCCTTGGTCAACATATTTCTCTTCAAATGCTGTAGTAAAGGCTACATATTTCTTGTCTGTTTCAGATAAAGCTGATTCACCCAATACTTGAGAAAGCTCTTTCGCTTGCTTACCTTTTGCATAAGCGGCAAATAATTGGTTCATTGTCGCTGCATGGTCTTTACGTGTTTTACCTTCACCCGTACCTTTATCTTTTAGACGAGAAAGTGATGGCAATACGTTGATTGGTGGTTCAATACCACGTGCATCAAGATCACGATCTAGGATAATCTGACCTTCCGTAATATAACCTGTCAAGTCAGGAATTGGATGCGTAATGTCATCTTCTGGCATTGTCAAGATTGGTATTTGGGTTACTGAACCTTTAGAACCTTTGATACGACCTGCACGTTCATATAGTGTAGACAAGTTTGTATATAAGTAACCTGGATAACCACGACGTCCTGGCACTTCACGGCGAGCTGCGGATACTTCACGTAAAGCTTCACAGTAGTTGGTCATATCTGTCATAATGACCAATACTTGCATGTCTTTTTCGTATGCTAAGTATTCTGCTGCTGTCAAAGCAATTTTTGGTGTTGCTAAACGCTCAATTGAAGGGTCATCTGCTAAGTTGATAAACAATACAGAACGGTCGATGGCACCTGTTTCACGGAATGATTCCATGAAGTATTCAGCTTCTTCAAAGGTAACACCCATCGCTGCAAAGACAACAGCAAATTGGTCGTCATCCCCTAAAACAGTTGCTTGACGGGCAATTTGCGCTGCAAGCTCTTTATGTGGTAAACCTGAACCTGAGAATACAGGTAGTTTTTGACCACGTACTAATGTGTTTAGGTGATCAATCGTTGAAATACCCGTTTGAATAAATTCATCTGGATAGTCACGCGCCATAGGGTTGATCGCTTGACCGTTGATATCGCGACTTTCATCAGCAATAATTTCTGGCCCATCGTCATTGATATTACCTAATCCGTCAAACACACGCCCAATCATATCTTCAGAAACACCGAATTCTAATGGGTGTCCTTGGAAGCGGACTTTAGTGTCTTGTAGGTTAATACCCGAACCACCACCATAGATTTGTACAACTGCACGACTTTCTTCAACTTGTAACACTTGTCCGAGACGTTTTTCACCGGTTTGTAATTGTACTTCTACTAATTCATCAAAACTAATCCCCTCAACATCATCTACAATCATTAAGGGACCATAAACGTCGGAGATAGATTTATACTCTTTCAACATTATGCGTAGCTACCTCCTTTCAAAATCTCTTTCATAGCTGCTTTAATTTCATCGTTGATTGCATCAATACGGTCTAATTGATCTTCTGGGATAAATTTAGAACGCACGATACTTTCGCGTAAATCGATAGTATTATCCGCAATTTCTTGATAGTATGCACCATTTTCCATGATTTGTCGTGCTTCTTTATCAAAGGTTAAAATGTTCGCTAACATTTTCTCTTGTTTCTTCGCTGATGTTGTGGTGTCAACGTCATCAAAGGCATTTTGTTGTAGGTAACCTTCACGAATCATCGCTGCGATTAATAATGTCATTTTATCTTTTTCAGATAAAGCATCTACACCAACCAATTGGACAACTTCCTGTAAACTTTCTTCTTCAGTTAGGATGTTCATCGCTTTTTGAACCCATTGTCCCCATTCAACGCCTAATTCTGCTGCTACGCCCTTGTAGATTTCTGAATCATATAAAGAGTATGAGTTTAGCCAGTTAATGGCTGGGAAATGACGTTGGCGAGATAGATTTGCATCTAGCGACCAGAATACTTTTACAACACGTAATGTATTTTGTGTTACTGGTTCTGATGTATCCCCACCTGGAGGTGAAACGGCACCAACCGCTGTAACTGAACCAGTGCGTCCTTCACTACCTAAAGTACGGACAATACCTGCACGTTCATAGTATTCAGCAATACGAGAACCTAAGTAAGCTGGGTAACCTTCGTCACCAGGCATCTCTTCAAGACGACCAGACATTTCACGAAGTGCCTCGGCCCAACGAGAAGTTGAATCGGCCATAATGGCTACTGAATAACCCATATCACGGAAATATTCAGCAATTGTGATACCTGTATAAACAGATGCTTCACGAGCCGCTACAGGCATGTTTGACGTGTTTGCAATTAATACCGTACGTTCCATGATAGATTCACCAGTTTTAGGGTCAACAAGTTCAGGGAACTCATTAATTACGTCCGTCATCTCATTACCACGTTCACCACAACCAACATAAATTACGATATCAACATCTGCATATTTAGCAATTTGGTGTTGTACAACTGTCTTACCTGCACCGAATGGCCCTGGGACTGCAGCCGCTCCACCCTTAGAAATTGGGAAGAAGGTATCGATAACACGTTGACCCGTTGTCATAATTTTATTTGGTGTGTATTTTTCTGCAAAAGGACGACCTTGACGAACTGGCCATTTTTGCATCATTGTAAATGATTTTTCACCTTGTTCAGTTTCTAAAACATACACATTATCATTTAATGTGTAGTCACCTTCTTGAATAGATTTGACTGTACCTGATACACCGACTGGTACCATGATGCGGTGTTCAATTACTGGACCTTCTTGAACAGTACCCACAACGTCACCGCTAGTTACTTGTGTACCTACTTCAACAGTTGGGGTAAAATGCCAAACAGCTGAACGATCTAAAGCTGCGATTTGAACACCACGTTCTAAGTAATTTGATTCAGTTTCATCAATAAATTCTTGTAATGGACGCTGAATACCATCAAACATTTTAGTTAACATACCAGGTCCAAGCTCAACTGATAATGGTTGACCAGTTGTTTTTACTACTTGTCCAGGTTCAAGACCAGAAGTTTCCTCGTATACCTGAATAGAAGCCACATCTCCGTGCATTTCAAGGATTTCCCCTGTTAATTGTAGTTCGCCTACTAAACAAATATCACGAACAGCTGCATCTTCCATACCACTTGCTTTAATTAGTGGACCGGAAACTTCAATGATTTTTCCGTCTTTCAAAACTGTTCCTCCCTCTTCTTTACTATGATTTTTTAAATGAATATGTTGAGTGATTATAAAATATTTTGACCAACCGCTTTTTCAACATTGTCATTTACACGAGATTTTCCAATACCTAAGCTACCTTTATGAGAAGGAATCAAAATAATTGATGGGGTAACTTGTGTATCGTAAAAGGCAATGGTATCTGGTATTTGTTGTGCGATTGTTTCTGTCATATAAATGACGCCATAGTGATCATCTGCCATCTTCCGGATAGTCTCTCTAGCTTGTTGGCCTGAAATAACCGGATAAGCATCAAATCCAATAAGTTGAAAAGGAACAACGACGTCTTTTTCACCGACTACTCCGATTTTATAAGCCATAAATAGGTCGCATCCTTTCTTCAACATTTTTTTGATCTAGGTCATATTTCTTCGCGTTTAAAATTAATCTTAAATTCGCTACTTCGTTCTCTTTAAAATAAATATATGCCAATACAGGCATTGGTCCAAATGGTACCCAAGCTGCCTGACGAATTTCTTCGGCTTCAATTTTTTTAATTCTTTTGTCTAATTGCACCACATCAATTGGATCATTTGCACTAATACGGTCATTTAGTTTACCTGCAAATGGTAGGCTAGCAAATTTATCCAAGATACGGTTATAGTCCTTACTAGTAGCTAGATTGACTAATTCTACTTCTTCAAAAGTGCCATCATCAGATAAAACTGCTTCTAAGAACCCACGAGAACGACCTTGCTTCATACCACGAACAACCATAGATAAATTTTCCAAATCAATCATCATCAAGAGTGTGTTCGCCATGTCTTGATTATCTGAATTATCTGCAATATCTCTTAAATGACCTAAATATGATTGGTCCAATAGAATCGATATGCCATCTAGGTCATGGTATTCTTCGTAATAATCACGTGCGTACTGAACACCGGCTTTCATCACTTCCGGGAACTGGTTGCCTTCACCGGTTTGCATTAAAGTCCGTAAAGCTTCAATAGAAAATCGACCGATATTGATATACATATGTGAAAAGTCACGTTCGGTATGCCACTCTTTAAATAATACCTTCAAATTATGATAACTGTATCGCAAAGCGAATACGTCTATCACTTCATCTACAGGTGTTTCTTCATATAATCCAGCATACATTTCACGTAAATCACGTGTTAAGAACCCTTCAAAATCGTGTGTTTCCTCAACGTTTTCTGGGATATGATAGTTCGTTTTACGTAGGGCAGCAAATACTTCTTCAAGGGAGTTGGCACGTAAAAGTGCGTCATAGTCTTCTTTTGCTAGTAAACTACTTTCTTTTACACGAATGGTTGTATCCAGTTGTGCATATGTAGTATTTGGCATTGCTGTTACTCCCCTTTCTTAGAATGCTTGTTTCACTAATTTAGGTGCTAAAGTCTTTTTCTTTTGGTCAATGATAGACTCGAAAGTAAAGTTATAGTCCACTTCTTCATTACTTAAAACAAAACCAGAACGTTTGGGAATAAAGGTTTTAGCCAACTTAATAGGTTGATTTAAGGCGTTCACTTGATCCGCATCAAATTGATGTTGACTGAGTTCACCCACTGTTAAGGTTAAATTTTTAGTATCCGCTACTTGGTTTAAAGCACCTTTAATAAAGCTAGTAAATTCTTCACTAGACAACTGTTGTAGTTCAACAATTGCTTGAGTGTATACTTTTTCAAGTAAAGCTTGTTTAGCCTGTAATTTATCATTACGTAAAGCATTTAAGTAGCTTTGTTTTTGTGTCTGCAATCTTCTTGCTTCATCATTTTCAATCAGTTGCTTTTCAGCGTCAACTTGTTCATCATTGTGTGCTTTAGCTTTGTTGATTTCTTCATTCATTTCAGCTTCAAAAGCAGCTAGAGCAGCTTTTTCTTCATTTTCAGCATTCGCCAGCACTTGATTTACTAAAGTTTCAATATCTGCCATTCGACTACTCCTCCTTCTTTTGGTTTTTCTACTTGCTTAGTGATTAACCAACAGAAAGTACTAATAATAGAGAAATAACGAATGCTAAGATTGCGTAAGTTTCAACCATGATAGAGTAGATGATCGCGTTAGATACGTTTTCAGGACGTTTGGCTAAGATTTGAATACCTGCTGTTGCAGTGTGCCCTTGCCAACGTGCAGAAATTAAACCTACTAAACCAATAGGAATACCTGCTACGAAGTATTGGAATCCTTGAGTTAAGTCTAATCCTGCACCTAATTGTAAGTAAATCATAATACCAATAACGAAACCGTATAAACCTTGTGTACCTGGTAATAGTTGTAAGATTAACGTTTGTGCAAATTTTTCTGGTTGATCTTTAACTAAGGCAGCTGCAGCCGCACCGGTTTCACCAACACCACGAGCAGAACCCATACCAGAGAATATAACTGCTACTGCGATTCCGGCCATAGCAAAAATTGGGCCGCCGTTTTCCACAAAAAATTCAATCCATGTATTCATTATTTAAAAACCTCCATTTTTTTGTCTTCTAATTAATTTTCTTCTACATCTTTAAGAGAAACAAATTCCTGTAGTGTACGGATCGGTTTAAACGCCTGACCGCCACCTTCATAAAACTTACCAAAGAACTCAACGAATACTAAACGCATACTATGCACGTAAGCAGATAGTAATGATAAGAACATGTTAAATAATTGTAAGGCAATAATCATTAAAATACCCGCTGTAAAACGAACCGGTACTGGCAAGATAGTGAACAAGATATTAAAGGACATGGCGATAGCGCCCCCTGAGATACCTAAGGCCATTAGACGAGTATAGGATACGAAGTCCCCAACATATGAAGATACACCGTATAAATTATACAAACCAACGACTCCACCAACTGCCTTATTATTACTCGTGAACATAGGCACCAAGATGATACCTGCAGCTGCTACGATAGCTAACCATTTAGCGACTGTAATCAGACTACCTATACTGAAAACAAAACCAGCAATACCGATAGCCAGCGCAATGAGTAATGCTAACCAACCAACACCATCATTATAGGCTGCTGCATAGTCTTTTCGACTAAGCTGTAATCTGATATTTAAGCACAAACCGACAAAAATATGTATATAACCAATAGCTAATGAAATCACCATTAAAACTAGGGCATCATCAGTTGGATTGATCAGGTTAAATGGTAAAGATTCACCAAATATAGACCCATAAGCTAAACCAATCAACATTGTTGGATACGATAAGATGTGTCCAAATTTCACAAATCGTTTGGTGCCTTTACGTAAGTCCATTACCTTTAAAGCAAATAGTGTACCAATCCAAAGTAATAAACCATAACCGAAGTCCCCCATCATCATAGCGAAGAATAACATGTAGAAACCGGCTACCCAGTTGGTTGGATCCTTCTCTCTATAGTTTGGTAATGAATACATTTCAGTAATCATTTCAAATGGTTCTACTATAGAAGCGTTATGCAGCTTAATTGGTACTTCGTCTTCTTTCACTTCTTGCTCAGTAGTTTCTTCTAAAATAAGCGCTAATGCGTCTGCATCAAAGTTTTCTTCTAGAACTGCTTGCAAGTTTTCAACTTGCGATTCTTCAACCCAGCCACTAAATAAGGATAATTGTTGGTTATCATATGAAAGCTGTGCTGCATTTGCACGTTGACTGCGGTTAAAAAATTCTTCAACTGCCAGCTGGATAGTCGCTTTTGATCCTTGCATGTCTTTTAAGTCTTTCACAACAGCTTCCTCATCTTTAATCAGTTGCTTACGCTCTTTTTCTAATGATTGGAAGGTTTCTTCAGGTGTTTGTTCGTAATTAAATTCCACTTCACTAAAGTAGTTTTCTAGAAGACTAGCTTGCAAGTTATCGTTATGCCCTGGTAAAGCAACAATTGCTACACCAATTTCATTTTCATTTGCAAAAACTTCTTCAACTGCTACATTTTCCAAGGCTTTTAACTGCTGCCAGTGGTAGCGATTTTCGTCGTTTGGAATTGTCCCTAAACGAACATCGAATAAGTTTAATTCTTTAAGTGTCTTAGGTTCGACATCTAAGGCCCGCCATTTGGCAATGGTCGTTTGTTCATCTTCCACACGTTGACGTTGGTCCTGTATGTCGTTACGCTTTTGTTTTAAGCCTTCGACTTGTTCAATCAATTCTAAAGCTTTTGCTTCATCTACAGATCGATGTAATTCATCCATAGTCATTTGTGGTCGTTTGGCGGTGATTTTATCTTTTAAGGATACCTTTTGTTGGTATTGACTTAGATAATTTAGTACTTCTCGTCCACGTTCATAAATGACTTGGTAATCTCGATCATTTTGGTAGTTATTATTGAAGGTAAAGTCTTGGCCGGTTACCTTTAAAGAAAGATCACTAACTTGTATATTTTGCATCGTTTGTAAGGTATATAACAATTGTTCTTTATTATTTGGTGCCGTTACAATCGATACTTTTTGCATCTTAGCGATTGCCATAGCTATTTTTCACCTCCTCAATTACAAGTGAGACTAAAGTTGGCAAAGCGCTTTGAAATTGATGCTCAATTTCCTGAATCTCTTGATCATTCTTCGCTTTTTCTTCAGATCTGTAAGCTTGTAAAACTTTTTCATTTTCGGCACGCCTTGCATTTTTGTAGTCTTTCAAGATGGCTTCTTTTTCAGACGCCATTTGATTTAATTTGCGATTTTTGTCTTCTAATAAACTTTCTCGCTTATTTGCATATTGATCACTTAATGCTTGCGTCGCTTTTTCTGTATCGACTATTTGTGCTAACGTTTTGCTGGACACCACATTCACCCCCTAAAAGTGTTATAACAAGTTAATTATAACAAAGAAACCGCTTTTTTTAAAATCTAAACGCTAAATAAATTGCCTAATAACCGCATGCATATTTTTGCTATATAAATCAGTTTTCGGGTTTTGGTTTGCGACTTGCATTTTTGCGTTTCTTGCGTAAATCAATAAAAAACTCCTGTAAAAGTGCTTTACATTCCTCAAGCAACATACCGCCAGTTACTTCAACTTGATGATTAAATCTTGAATCATCAAGTAAGTTCATTAAAGTACCTGCTGTACCACCTTTGTTATCATAAGCACCAAAATAAACATGTTTGATACGGCTTTGCATCATCGCTCCCGAGCACATAGGACAAGGTTCTAACGTTACATACAAATCTGCATCAGCTAATCTCCAAGAGCCTAGGTGCCTATTTGCTTCTTGAATGGCCAACATTTCTGCGTGCGTTGTAGCATCTTGGCTTGTCTCCCGTAGATTATGACCACGACCTATAATTTCACCCTGATAGACGACCACAGCACCTATAGGCACTTCGCCAATAGCTGCCGCTTTCTTAGCCTCAGCAATTGCTGCCTGCATAAAAGTGAACTGTTCCTTTGAAAACTCATTAATTCCTGACGCTATTTCATCTGACATCCTACACCTCTTTCACTTCTAAAATCCCTTACAATTATACCATTACCAAGGCTTACAACCAATGTCTAACATCTTCAGACCCCTATGCATGATAACTTTCTTCCTATTAACTATAGCGTATAAAAAAATTTTATTTTGAGCGTTTTAACTTGATTTGAAATCGCTATCATTATATAATTCTTCATATAGAAACTTGTATAGACAAGTTTGTTATTATTGCTTTTATTTCACCATAAGTTTTTACACTAGAGGAGGAAGAACAATGAGTGATTTCACACAAGATGCCAAATCTTTATTAAATGATATCGGCGGAAAGGAAAATATCAACGCTGTTACCCATTGTGCAACACGGATGCGTTTTGTACTAAATGACCCTAAACAAGCAGATATCGATGCAATTGAAGATATCCCTTCTGTTAAAGGAACATTTACACAATCAGGTCAATTTCAGGTAATTATCGGAAATAAAGTAGCCGATTTTTACAATGCATTTGAAAAAATTTCAGGTATTTCTGGTACGTCAAAAGAGGCTGTAAAAGCAGCGGCTGCCGACCAGCAACAAAATTGGCTACAAAAAGCAATGACTTTCTTAGCTGAAGTATTCACACCGATTATTCCAGCGATTATCGTTGGGGGGCTTATTTTAGGTTTCCGTAATGTACTTGAAGGTGTGCCTATGGAGGCCTTGGGTCCAAAAATTGTTGATGGGGTTGCACAAACCCTGGGTGATGGTACACCACAATATAATACAATTGTTGACGTTTCACCTTTCTGGGCCGGCGTTAATAGTTTCCTCTGGTTACCAGGTGAAGCGATTTTCCACTTCTTACCAGTTGGCATTACATGGTCTGTAACCCGTAAAATGGGTACTACACAAATTCTTGGTATCGTATTAGGGATTACGCTAGTTTCACCACAATTATTAAATGCTTACGCTGCACCAGATGCTATCTTAGCTGGTGATGTACCACAATGGGACTTTGGTTTCTTCCAATTAGATATGATTGGTTACCAAGCACAAGTATTACCAGCCATGTTCGCAGGTTTATCCTTGGCTTGGCTTGAAAAATTCTGGCGTAAATATATCCCAGAAGTGATTTCTATGATTTTTGTCCCTTTCCTATCACTAGTACCTGCAATTATTTTGGCGCACACAGTGTTAGGTCCAATCGGATGGACAATTGGTACATGGATTGGTAACGTCGTCTACGCAGGTTTAACTGGACCAGTTTCTTGGTTGTTTGGTTTAATCTTTGGTGCGCTATACTCACCACTTGTCATTACAGGTTTACACCACATGACCAACGCCATCGACACACAATTAGTTGCTGACTTTGGCGGAACAGGGTTATGGCCGATGATTGCCCTATCAAACATTGCCCAAGCTTCTGCCGTTATGGCTATTTGGTGGACAACCCGTCACGATGAGAAAGAAAGTCAAATCACCCTGCCATCAGCCATTTCAGCTTACTTAGGTGTAACTGAACCTGCAATGTTTGGGGTAACGATTAAATATGTCTATCCATTTGTTGCAGCGATGATCGGTTCAGGTTTAGCGGGATTACTATCTACAACAGTTGGTATAACAGCAAATGCCATTGGTGTCGGTGGTCTACCAGGTATCTTAGCCATTCAATTCCCATACTGGATTTGGTTCATTATCGCGATGTTAATCGCAATCGTCGTACCATTTACATTGACGATTATCTTTAAGAAAACTGGTTTCTTAGCAAACAATAAGATTGATTTGAATATCAAATTCTAGCATTAGCCAGATCGATTCAAGTTTCACGCTCGTCTTGGACACCCTAGGCGAGCTTTTTTCAAAAAAGGAGGAAGACAAGATGACAAATGATTTAGGAAAAAAAGTAATTTATCAAATTTATCCAAAATCTTTTAATGATACAGATGGCGATGGTTTGGGTGATCTTAGAGGCATCATTGAAAAATTAGATTATCTAGAAAAACTCGGTATCGATATGATTTGGATGAACCCATTCTACCCCTCACCACAAAATGATAATGGTTATGATATTTCAGATTACACGGCGATTGACCCTCGATTTGGATCTATGGCTGACTTTGAAGAGCTTGCTCGTGAAGGTAAAAAACGGGGTATCGACTTGATGTTGGATATGCCTTTAAACCACACCTCTACTGAACATGAATGGTTCCAAAAGGCCTTAGCCGGAGATCCCTATTACCAAGATTTCTACTATATTCGTCCTGCTAAAGAAGACGGGTCATTGCCAACTAATTGGGCATCTAAATTCGGTGGACCTGCTTGGGCGCCTTTTGGTGATACCAATCAATATTACATGCACCTATATGATGTGACGCAAGCCGATTTAAATTGGCATAACCCGAAAGTGCGTGAAGCCTTATTCGATATCGTCCGCTTTTGGATTGATAAAGGCGTTCGTGGTATTCGTTTTGACGTGATGAATGTCATAGGTAAAAGTGAGGTTCTCAAAGACTCAACTGGTGGTCCTGGTTCTACCCAAGAGAAACGTTTATATACTGATACTGAAAATTCGCATACTTGGATTCAAGAAATGGCCCAATCTACTTTTAATGATATTGAAGGCTTTGTCACAGTAGGTGAAATGTCTTCTACAACAATTGAAGACGGCGTTCGCTACACTAATCCAGAGGAAGAAAAATTATCCATGATCTTCTCCTTCCATCATTTAAAAGTTGACTATAAAGACGGTGAGAAATGGTCTAAAGTAGCCTTTGATTTCCAATCATTAAAGGATATTTTAAATGATTGGCAAAAAGGGATGTCAGATGGTAATGGTTGGAATGCACTATTTTGGAATAATCATGACCAACCGCGTGCCAACTCTCGCTTTGGTGATACAGAAAATTATCCTTTCGAAACGACAACCATGCTAGCCCAAACCATTCATATGATGCGGGGGACGCCGTATATCTTTGAAGGGGAAGAAATTGGTATGACAAATCCTGATTTTGATGATATCAATGACTACAATGATATTGAAACCTTCAATAACTACCAAATCTTACTAGATAAAGGCCTATCTAAAGAAGAGGCCATGGACATCATCAAGTTCAAATCACGTGATACTAGTCGTACGCCAATGCAATGGGATGATTCAGAAAATGCTGGTTTCACTACCGGTACACCATGGTTAAAAGTTGCCGACAATTATAAGGACATCAATGTTGCTAAGGAATTAGAGAACGGTAAAATATTCCCTTACTACCAAAAATTAATTGCCTTACGTCATAAACTACCTATCATCCAAGACGGTGCTTATCATGAATTACTACCCGACCACCCAGAAGTACTCGCTTACTACCGGACTTATGGTGACCAAATCTTGTATGTCTTCTCACACTTCTACCCAGGTACCAGTCAAGTTGACCTACCTGAAAGTGTTGATTTAACTCGTGACTATGAGAAATTATTGGGTAATGGACAAATAGAACAAATGACTGCCTCATTCGAGCTAGGCCCTTATGAAACAGTCGCATTCTTATCAAAATAATGTATGGATAAATAAAAGCAAAAATTATATAACGTAAAAATAACAGGTGAGTGGATCTACGACTCACCTGTTATTTGTATAACTTACGTAATATTTAATTCTACTAGGGATATCCCTTTAGTATCTAATGATGATCAACTTTATCTTTTCTATTTCTAGGTTTTGAAAATAACAGTGCAAGAATATAGTAAATGACAACTAATGTAATGAAATAAACCGGAAAATAGTCAAATTTAACTGGACCGATATATCCAGCAGGAAAAGCCATAGCGATAATAAGTTTAAACGTAAACCCTTGAAACATGATTTCATTGATTTGTAATACCACTCGTTCAATTGTATCAGCAATCTCACAACTTGACTTAGATAATTTAATTTTCATCCTCATCTATTTTAGTATCTGGTGCAGTCGTCACATCTTCCTCATCATAAGGAAAAGCGATAAAGCGACTAATATCTTCTTTAGTCATATCAGTATCCATTTCATTCATAACAGTGGTATAGACTTGTCCTTCAATATATATAAGTGCTGGTTGATCTTCTAGCTGGTAGTCTGTTAGCAATTTATTGTAGGCATCTGTATCTTCTGACGGATTTAGGATGTAAGTATAACCTTCACCCTCAGGATAAACGTCAGTAAGCTGGTCCCCTATCATGTCATAGGTTTCTAAAATTGTCCGTTCAATTTGATTATTCTCTTCATCAGAAGCACCGGGTACAAAGACGAAGAAACTATCTCCTGCTGCAATCTTTTCTTCAATCTCATTTATGGTAATGAATTCAATTTCTGTGTCATTGCCTTCCTCATCACTTGTAGAAAACGATTGACTACTTACTTGCTTATCGCTAGTGGAGATTTCTGAACGGTCATTGGCAGTAGATGTTGTATTGGTATCTTGTTCATTATTACTGGTATTCGCACACCCCGACACTAAAATACTAGCGATCAATAACATTGCGTATTTTTTCAACATGAAATCACTCCCTTATCTTTATTGTACCAATCAAAATATCATTTCCTTAGTCATATGTTAAAAAACAATAGCTAATCATAAAACAAAAAGTGCCCTCAACTTCACCATGTACGATTAATTGAGGGCACTTTTTAATGATTTACATGCAATCGCATTGATTAATGCGTAGTTCGTCTTGCAAATTCTTCAAATCTAAATTTATCAATACGGTGGTGGGAAGAAGTATATTGGAAGAAGGTAGCATCTTCTAAGTAAACATGACTATTCACTTGAATAATATATTCATCTGGCCCAATGCTCATTTCTTTTTGATCAATATCATCCGCCAGTTTAGCAACAATTTCTTTATTGGCGAAGGAGATCTGCAAGTTCAGTTCTTGTTCAAAGTATTGGTAAATAGATACTTCCGCTATAGCATCCGGTACACCGTCTGGAATAACAGATACACGAAGATAGTCATGGTCAATAATAACGGTTTCTCCCGCCATCTCACGCGAACGAATGAGATAGATAAAGGGTTCACCTGCCTCAACCCCATCTTCACCGACAAGAAAATCAGGTGCTGGAATCTGTTTATTCATTAGCACGCGAGTAGCAGTCTGAAACTGTTTTGACTCTTGCAGTTCCTTGTATGAAGTTAGACCAGATATCGGAAAAGAAAATCGAGCGAAGTCGAGCACAATTGCCCCTTTCCCTTGTTGTTTTTGGATAAATCCCGTATCCTCTAATCTTTTTTGCGCTTTACGAATGGTTTCGCGTGATACACCGTAATGCTTGGCCAAGTCATTTTCACTGGGCAGTAATCTTCCTACAGGGTAAAAACCTTGTAGGATTTTTTCTTGAATATCAGCGGAAATAAATTCAAACTTATATATTTCCCTCACCTACTTATCTAGCTTAATTTTGTGTGCCCTTTTTGTTCGTAATCAATTGAGCATCTCTAGGTATTGATCGTATTTATCTTCACCAAATAAAGTCGTGATAATATGCCCTTTATAGGCTTCAAGATCAATATCCATTGCGATATAGACATTCTTTGCCCTATCTGTTCGTTCATCAAAGTCAATGACCGTTTGCCCATATGTATATTCACCTTTAGTTTCAATAACCAAATTGGTATGGTAAACCTCAGTTAGGATCTCTGGGTGTAGATAACCAACAACTGCTACGAGGTCATGGATAACGATGCCAATTTTCCCCTTATTTTCAAATGAATTGAGGACATAATCATCGAACATCTCACGAATCATACCCCCTAATTTTCCACCAGCTTGACGGATGAATTCTAAGTCATTCATGTCGAGTAAGGATAGTCTGGTAACATCTAAACCAACCATCGTGATAGGCACACATTCACCCAGTGCCTCAAAGACGATATCTACTGAAACGGGGTCAAACCAGTAGTTAAATTCTGCAACTGGGTTGGTATTCCCATCAAAAGCAGCGCCACCCATAGTCATGATTGAACGGACTTGTTTCATGGTCTCCAAATCTTTTTCAACTGCTAAAGCGATATTCGTCAGTGGTCCTAATGTGATTAAATCAATTTCACCGGGATGTGCCTTCACTTGTTCCAAAATGAAATCCACAGCATGTTGGTCTTGAATCAGCGCTTCATCATAAGGAAAGTCAACGCCTCCCATTCCGTTTGATCCATGAATATTTCCAGTGGCATTCTCTCTTGGTGGTTTATCCTCTTTTAGAGAAGTATAATCATTATCTGCACCAGGATAAACTTTCACGCGACCATCAAAATAAGTAGATACACGAACGGCATTCGTGGTTGTCATCTCTAATCCTTTATTTCCAGCAACCGTCGTAAACCCTAAAATTTCCAAACTATCATCTGACAAAGCTGTCATTAAAGCGGCTGCATCATCAATTCCTGGGTCAGTATCGATAATTACCTTACGTTTGTCCATGAAAATTCCCCCTATATCTGAACGCTATATACAAGTGCATTGTATCATGTAAGCGGTTTAAAATATAATATTTTCTCCTTGAAAAAGGGAAAAACTTCATCGAGCTAACGGTTTTGTTTAAATTGCGCTACTACTTGAATATGCGTCGATAATGCTTTTAAGATCTTCTCTAACGCTTCTAAGTCACCAATCATATTACTTGGGTCTGCTTCAATAAAGAAACCATAACGGAAGGGTTTCATTGGAATTGGACGGGCATTTAACCCCTCCAAGTTAATGCGGTAAACATCTAACACTTGAAGTAATTTTGCTAAAGCACCTGGTTCGTGCGGTGTTTCAATATATAACATTAATTTATCATGGGTATTGGTCATATCAATTTGGTCGTAACGTTCAAATACTAAAAAGCGGGTCATATTACCAGATTCATCATACGCTGCTGGTTCTAAAGCTTGCAAGCCGTGTAATTCGCCTGCTCGCGGACTGGCAATTGCTGCGATAGTGGCGTCATTCTCCTGGACAATATATTCCGCTGAAACAGCGGTATCAATGTAAGCTACAGGATCCATATTAGGATAGCGGTCGAATAATAATTTACACTGTGACAGGGCTTCTGGATGAGAGTAAACCTTTTGAACCTTTTGAATATCAGCACCAGGCAAGCCCCATAGAACATGGTTGACCGGTTGGTAATGTTCATATTTTGCTAAAACGGGTTGGTAACGGATGATGTCCATTGTTCGAGCAATTAACCCTGTTGTCGAATTCTCAATTGGCATGACAATTCGGTCTACTCTTTCAGCCACTAAGTCATCTACCATCGGTTGGAAGTCGTCATAAGAAATAATTTCCAATCGTTCATCATCAATTTCTACATGCAATTGTTCATTTACAAAGGCAATTGTTGCTGCCTCACTATAAGCCCCCGGTATGCCTTGATAACCAATTCTCATCATTATTTCACCCTTCTTTTTAAAATCTCATATTCATAAGTTTACCAGTTTCAACGACTCATGTCATTCCAGGGAAAATAAAAAGGTTCTATGATAAATAGTGTTGGTGGGAAATTCTTAGGAATTTCCGCCAGCACTATTTTTGGGTATACAAAAAGGCCATGAAATCCTAAAATAAAGTAAATCACCACAATATACTTGAAAGAAGGAAAATTCATGACCT
>NZ_PNHQ01000016.1 GCF_002871935.1 Aerococcus viridans | reverse complement strand
GCTTAAATATTAGACGATAACTCTTATCAGCTTTTATGATTAATTATCCAACTCTTGATCCGACTTTCTCGCCTAAGGGCGAGAAAAAAGGTCATGCTTATTTTATAAATAAACATGACCCTCCGTTATTAAAATTTTTATTTAAATCTTAACAGTGATTATTTATTTTTGATCACTAACACTATTTGACACAGAACCTGACTTTTTTCATCAGTCCTATATATTATACAGCCATTTATTATAAACCCAGAATTTTATTCGTCAAGAATAAAATTCTGGGTCTTTTTGAGACTTATCATACAGCCTCTATATGTATTAACTGAATAACTCGTTAGTGCACAATCAATTACTCTTACTCTTCTTCTTTGCGACGTTTTGTAGTAACAAGACCTAATCCAGAAAGAATTGAAAGTACTGCAGCGCCAAATGTATGATTCTCCATCTTTTGACCTGTTTCAGGTAACGCACCTGCTTTATCTACATGAGTTGCTGAATCAGTGATTGGAGTATCAGATTTTTCGGTTAAGTTATTTGAACCTGGTTGATCAGCACCTGGTTTAGTTGGATTTTCTGGATCTTTTGGATCTTCTTCACCTGGGGTTTCTGGATCTTTTGGATCTTCTTCACCTGGGGTTTCTGGATCTTTTGGATCTTCTTCACCTGGGGTTTCTGGATCTTTCGGATCTTCTTCACCTGGAGTTTCTGGATCTTTTGGATCTTCTTCACCTGGGGTTTCTGGATCTTTCGGATCTTCTTCACCTGGGGTTTCTGGATCTTTCGGATCTTCTTCACCTGGGGTTTCTGGATCTTTCGGATCTTCTTCACCTGGGGTTTCTGGATCTTTCGGATCTTCCTCACCTGGGGTTTCTGGATCTTTCGGGTCTTCCTCACCTGACGTCTCTGGATCTTTCAGATCTTCCTCACCTGGCATCTCTGGATCTTTCAGATCTTCCTCACCTGGCATCTCTGGATCTTTTGGATTTTCTTCGCCTGGTGTCCCTGGTTCTTCCGGATTCAGTGGTGGGATTTCACATTTACATTTAGTTCCGATTTTTACAATCTTCTTAACTGATTCTTCTATAATATTTTCTTTCCTAGAAACTTCTTTACTATTTTCTATCGTAATTATAGTTTCTTTTTTACCAATTTTTCCTTCTTGAACTGTTTCAGACTTACCAGCTTCCATTTCTGGATCTTCAATAATTTCGACTTCGAAAGGAACTTCATTTTCAACCGTTACTTTACCATCAGTCTTAGAACCATATTCATAGACTGCATCAGTCGGTTCGGTTCTTTCAACTTTCGTTTCAAACTTACCAGTTGCTTTATTGAAACTAGTCGTGATGATTGCTTTTCCTGGAGTACCATCCTGGATTTTTCTTACCTCTCCAGCTTTAAGCTCAGGATTATGTTTGTACTCAGTATTATTAGGAATTGGTTCTTCCTTAACTACTGGTTTAACACCAACTTTTACGACTCTCTTAACTGGATCATTTGTTTCTTCCTTAGTAACAAGTTTACCTTGATCCTTATCGTAAGAAGTAGTGATGGTAACTTTTCCATTTTCACCTGGAGTTACTTCTTCTTTGCCCATTTCAACGTTCTCATCATAAATGTACTCCGTTTCAAATTGTTTTTCTACCACTTTAACAATTGGTTTAGTACCGATTTTAATAACTTTCTCTACTGGATCTTTAATGGTATTAAATTCACCTTCTTTGGTTTCAATAACTTTACCATCTTTGATTACAAGCGTATTGGTTCTTTCTTGCTCACCTGGTTCGCCACCAGTCTCTTCACGTTGTCCAGCTTCAAGATTGTCATCATACTCAACTCTAGTCTCGAAAGATAGCTCTTTCTTCTCTTTAATTTCATGAGTACCTTCGGAAGTTCCCTTACCTACTTGGATTAGGGCATCTTCTGCTTGAACGATTTCTTCTTTTGGATCACCATCTACTTTAGAGTCTTTAATTGTCCAAGTTGTCGTTTTTGTTCCAACTTTACCTGGTTTCACAATTCTGTATTCACCTTTTTGAAGGTCGTCGACTTCCTCTACTTTATAGCCAAATGGTAATTCTTCTGTGTGTGTTACTTCACCTGTGGAACTGTCTTCACCAACTAAAATAATAGCCTTCTTAGGTTCTCTCGTTGTCTTAAATTCAGACTCTTCAGTTACTTTTGAGTTCACAATTGTAAGAGTTCTTTCTTTAAGTCCACTTTCACCTGTTTGTTGTACACCATCAACTTCGGCATATTTCCACTCACCTTTGGCTAATGATGGGTCTTTTCTAACTTCAACTTCAAATGGAATTGTTTCAGTTTCTTTGTATTGGCCATCCGTCTTAGATCCAACTCTAATTTTCCGAGTAACAGGATCTTTTGTTACGTTTGTTTCACCACGGACTTCTTCACTAGCTTCGCCATTTGTGATAGTTCTAGAAACCTTGGTTTCTTGTTCTCCAAGCTCACCTTTTTGATCTTCTACAATTTCACCTGGTTTCAGACTTGGGTCAACTGTTACTTCTGTTTCATATGGAATTGGGTCCTTGTCAACATAATTAATCTCACCAGTGAAATCTTGGCTACCAACTTCAATAATCTCTTTAACTGGAGATTTTGTCATAGCAACTTCAGAAGTCTCAGTTACTTTAGAATTTTCTATCGTAATTGTGTATTTTTCTTCCCCGGTTTCACCTTTTTGGACGACTTTGTGTTCGCCCTTCTTAAGTTCTGGGTTTACTCTAACCTCTACTTCAAACGGAATCGTATTAGTGTATTCATGGGTTCCATCCGTCTTAGCAGGTCCTACTTTTACAATTCGCTTAACTGGCGCTTTTGTTTGGTAAGTCGCTCCTTCTGTTGATTCGATTACTTGACCATTCACAATTGTATGGGTAACTTTTGTTTCTACCTCACCTAGTGAACCTTCTTGTTCAACTTTTGTTGTCCCTGGTTCCATTGAATTATCTACAATGTATTCTGTTTCAAATTCAATTGGTTTCGTATTAGTTGTTTCAAACTCACCTGTGAAATCTTTACTTCCCACTTTGATAATTGCATCCACAGGTTTAGTTTCAATAGTAGTTGGTACTCCTACAATCTTAGAGTTATTAATCGTCCAAATCGTTACTCTTTCACCATTTTTACCGGGTGTTACTTCTTCATATGTTCCGGCTGGCATTTCAGGATCATATATCACAGTATATTTAAATGGAATTTCTTCCTTATGTTGATGCGTTCCGTCTGTTTTAGATCCTACTCTGACTATTCTCTTTTCTGGCTCTGTTCGTTCAAGTACTTTTTCTTCATTAGACACTTGGTTACCATTTTCAAATTTGGCAATCACCTCATTTTTGATATTCCCTAATTTACCTGGTTGATCAACTTTTATAGTCCCTGAAGCTAATGTATCATCGAAAATTATCTCAGTTTCATAAGGTATTTGTTGGTTATATTCGTACTCAAACTCACCAGTATACTGTTTCACGCCGATAATGATTTCTTGCTTAGCATTTGTTACCACTGTTTTTTTAACAGATTCGATTTCTCCTGTTTCCGGGTTGTATTTATTAGTTACCACTGTCTTAACTTCCCCAGGAATCAAGTCTCCTTTTCTGGCAGTAGTTACTTCCATGTCAGGATCGTATTTATACATAATATCTACCGGCACACTACTATTTTCTTCAATATAATTTGTCGCTGGCTTCTTACCAACTCTTATGACATGTTCAACTGGCTCAGTTCTCGTAGTTTCTTCAGATTTTAACTCTCCATCCGCTTGGCCATTTTTAATAGTTTGAGTATATTTAGTTGTCTTAGTTCCTGGTTGACCTTGAGTTACCACTTCACTCTTACCAGCTTCTAGAGTTTCATCTTCAATGACTCTAACTGTAAATGGAATCTCTTCTTTTACTTCGTGACTAAATTCACCAGTGAAGTCTTTTTGACCAACTCTAATTACTGCATTGATTGGATTAGTTGTTTCAACTTTTGCTTCTCCGACAATTTCAGAGTTTTTAATCGTCCAGGTTGTTTTCTTAGTACCTTCAGTTCCTTCAACATCAATGACATATTCACCTGATTTTAAGTTTTTGTCATACGAGATATCGTATTTGAAAGGAATCTTCTCTTCATAAATATGCGTACCTTCAGTATTTCTACCTACTTTAATAATTTTTTTAACAGGTTCTGTTGTTGTTTTAAAGTCGGCTGTTGTTGTATCTACAACTTCACCATCTTGGATAGTTAGAGTTGTCGTTCTAGTTTTTTCTCCTGGAACGCCTTCTTGAGCTACTTTTTGTTCTCCTGGTTTGAGACTATCATCAAATTGTACTTCTACTTCAAATGGTACTTCTACTTTTTCTTCAATCGTGTGAGTACCATCATTTGTACCTTCACCTACGTAGATAAGACGCTCTTTCGGTTCTGTTAGTTTCTCTTCCTTAGTATCTATGATAATTGAATCTTCTATAATGTAAGTTACTTTCTTAGAACCTTTTTCTCCTTCAGTTATAACTTTAATTTCGCCCTTTTTAAGTTTTGAATCTTTTTCTACTCTAGTTTCAAAAGGTATTTCTAAAATTTTTTCAACCGTACCATTTGTACCATAAGCCATAAATTGAACTTCTGTTCTCTTTGTTCCAACTTCTAACTTACCATCTTCTTCATAATAATGAGCTGTTACTGGTACATTTAGTAGGGCTCCGTCAACGGTCTTGCCTTCTTCAGCATTTGGTACCGTTGCAGTTACCTTACCTGTGGTTTCATCGATTGAAACATTCCAAACATTGCCCTTATCATCTGTATAGGTATCAGAATCTAGAGTATACTTACCTGGTCTTCGGTTATAATTATCTTCGGTATTTAGGATAACATCTGAAGATAGTTTGTCTCCTTCTTGACCAACTTTTGCATTATAGCGTGGGGTCATATTTGTTTTTTCTTCGATTACGAAGTAAGCATTTACTTCTTCAATGATGTCTTCACCTGGTTTTTGTTCGTCTACATAGTGAGCTATTACCGGTACAGTAAGTTTTTCACCACCATTAAAGGCTGTAGGATCTACTGGTTTTGCAGTCACTTGACCTGTTTTTTCATTAAGTTTTACAGTCCATTTATTTCCACTATCATCTGTAACTAGCTGGTTGCCAGACTCGTCAGTTTCTAAAGTACCGGGAAGAGTATAGCTACTTGGTGGAATTCTCTTTCCATCTTCTGTTACTGTTGCTGGTGATGTTTGTTCTTTAGCTGGGTAATTTACCTGGGTTTCATATTCCGGCTTGATGTAATCAGATTCTTGAACAACAAAATGGAACCAGTGGATGTCTTTTGAACCATTTGTATAAGTATACTCAATAGGGATTGCCATAAAGTCTCCAGCCTTGGCTGATTTTGGTGGAGTAACGGTGAAGTTTGAGATATCTCCATCCTTTAATTCAATCTTCCATTGGTCTTCTGGTGCCTTGCCCTTGTTTTCACGGTCTATAAAGTCCATGATTAGCCTACCAGAAGCTTCCCCATTGCTTTCGGCAGCGTTCATTTCTTCTGCAGACTTATCAGTTTCACCTGGATTTTCTGGCTCTACTATACCTACCTTAAATTCCTCACCTGGTTTTACAGCAGATGATGTGACCTTTGTGGTATCGTCGCCATTGCCATCAACAAATCTTTGGTCATAGTATCTTGTATCATCTAGGTTTAGCTTGAAGTCGCCAATTAGGTTGTAGTGGTCGTAGCGATCGATGCCTTGCTTATCGATAGTGACACTCTTGCCTTTATGGTTGATCTCAGCAGTACCTGCTCCTGTTTCTACATAAGTTCCACTTTCCCATTCATTCTCAGCCGCTCCTGCTATAGCTTTAAATTCATCCGCTGTTCTTGGACGGGCAAAGAATTTTACATCTAGGTTTTGTAGGCCTTTATATTCTTGTTGATTAAAGATGGAGTCTTCATTGATAATAGTCTTGCCATTTTCATCTTTCTTTAGAGCACCAACTGGCAATTTAACATAGATGTTGCCATTATCACCAATATAGGCACTTGCGCCTGGGACAATCTTTCCTGTTACAGGGTTATACACTTGACCAACAAGTCTTTCTTTGGCACTTTCATCAATATTATCTACCTTGATGAAAGTGTCGATGTCTTGACCTTGGACAAAGTATTTTTGGGTTGAGTCGTAGTTGTTTTTGTTGAGTTTTAATTCTTCAAGCTTATCATTTTCATTTGGCCACGGGTTAACCTTGTAGGTTATGGCGAAGCTATCTCCGAAAAACTTAGTATTAGGATTATTTTGAGTGTACTTATCCTTAAAACCAAAAGAAGTCGAGTTATTATCCTTATTATTGATATGCTTTAAGGTTTCTTCACTAGCACCATAGCCTAAGTTTGTTTGTCGCCCACCTTTAGTTACTTCTGTATTTTCATTTGGCTTATAGGTCACTTTAGGAGTATCAGAAGTTAATCCCTCTCCTTGACCCATCATTGACTTATTTCCAGGATTTACAGGAATAAGACCACTATCAGTTACATCAATCCTAGTATAGGTTCTTTGGCCAGTCTTCTTATCGATGGTGATTTGGTAACCATATTCTGTCTTACTAGGAGATGTTTCAGATGGGTTCGCAGTATTGAATTCCAAACCATCTTTCACTTCTCCTTGATCAGTTATTAAATTATATTGGTTTGTATCTCCTCGCTCAAGGTCTGTTTGTTTATAACGTTCAGACTCGCTATAGTCTTTAATTTTACCTTCATCTACTGAGTAGTTTTCCTCATTACTATTTTGGGTAGCTCTAGTATCTGCCACAGGAACTTCTACCCCATAGGCTACAGCTTGGCCTTTTTGTGGTTTTTCTTCTACTGGCTCTGCTGGCTCTACTATTTGATCAGCTAATAATGCATTATCAGTTGAATCAGATTGTTGCGCTTCAACAGGTTTTTCTTCTAGAATTTCATGTCCTGAATTTTGACTTGAACTATCGCTCTCTGTAGCAAATACATTATCAGCTGAATCAGACTGTTGAGCTTCAATTGGTTTTTCTTCTGGAATTTCAAGTCCTGAATTTTGACTTGAACTATCGCTCTCTGCAGCAAATACATTATCAGCTGAATCAGACTGTTGAGCTTCAATTGGTTTTTCTTCTGGAATTTCAAGTCCTGAATTTTGTCTTGGACTATCGATCTCTGCAGCATATACGGTTGGTGTTTGACCAGCGATGAACGCTGCGATTGCCACACTGGCTAATCCCAGTGTCGTTTTGCGTAATGCGTATCTGTATTGTTTGTCCATATGGCCCACCTCTTACTTAATTTTTTTATATATTTTCACTTATAAGTATAGCATCAAAATCCAAAGTTACAAGCTGTAATCTTCGATTTGGTTGCATCAAGTTACTGTTGGATTTTACTTCCCCGGTTAATTTTATGCTTTTCTCTGCCTTAGACCATATAAGCGGAAGTTCCGCCTATATGGTCTAAGGCAGAATGCTGCTATATAGCTAAAAGTATGATTCAATACACCTAACGTTAAAGAAGATGAACCATAATTCACTATTGAGCCATTATGACCAGCTATATATTCGGCTTTCTTAGCAACAGTGATACGGTCATCTAGTTGAATAATCTTTCGTTCTTTTTGTTTCTACTTATTTGTAAATAATATTAACTGATCAATTTGTCCACCATTTAATTTATAGACTCTTAACTTAGCAATATTTTCAGCACCTCTTATAGACCATCCTAGGCGTCTTGAACTCAATCTGCTACTAAGATATGCCTAACGTGTCCCTCAGCACTACATGAAATATAACCAGGTCTATACTGATTTCTGAAAAAGATACCATCCAAAAACCATCAGATATTATCGGCATCGTGACTCAGCCCGATATTACCACCATTTTGAATTATTTATAGCAAAAGAAGCTAGAGAAATATTTTCCCTAGCTTCTTTACTTTTCGGTAGAACTATTCTGCTTGGTGATCAAACTGCGATTGATATAAGTTATAATATTTACCTTTTTTCGCTAATAAAGTCTGATGGTTACCTTGCTCCAACACATGACCATCTTCCATATAGAGAATTTGGTCAGCATTTTCAATAGTCGATAAACGATGAGCTACGATAAATGTAGCATGGTTCTCCATCATCATATCAAATGTTTCTTGAATAGCCTTCTCTGTCATTGTATCGATAGAAGAAGTTGCCTCATCTAAGATCAACATATCCGGATCGGTTAACATGATCCGTGCTATACATATTAATTGTTGCTGTCCTTTTGAGATGTTACTGCCACTCTCGCTTAATTTAAATTGATAATCTTGGTCCATCTGCATGATCATGTCATGAATTTGTGCTTTTTTAGCCACTTCAATTACTTCTTCCAAGCTAGCTCCAGATTTACCATAGGCAATATTATCAAAAATTGTCCCTTCAAAAATCCAAGAGTCTTGTAAAACCATCCCAAATTTTTGTCTCAAATAACTGCGTTGCATATCTAAGGTGTTCACACCATCAATATAAATACCGCCTGACACTGGGTCATAGAAACGCATTAATATATTGATCAAGGTTGTCTTCCCTGCTCCAGTTGGGCCAACAACTGCTACTGTATCACCAGCATTTACATGAACATTTAAATCTTCTATCAATGGATGGTGACTGTCATAATGGAATGTTACATCCTTAAATGCTACAGTACCATCAATATTTGCTAGTTCCATTTGATCGTGGGATGGCGCTTCTTCCTCAGCACTCATTAATTCAAATACACGACTTGCAGCAGCTATAGATGTTTGCATTTCATTGATAATAGAAGAAATATCATTAAACGGCTTGTTGTATTGGTTAGCATAAGTTAGAAAAGAAGAGAATATACCTACACTTAACTGGCCACTTAGTACTGTAAATGCACCCACTACACCGACAACAGCATAGACAATTGAGTTTAATACCCGAGATGTGGGGTTAATTAAAGCACCGTAAAATTGCGACCATAGGCCCGATTCATGTACTTTCCCATTAATATCAGTAAATTGATTGATCGCTTGGTCTTCAAAAGTAAAAGCGCGGACGATCATTTGTCCTTGAGCCATTTCATCTACGTAGCCACCTAATTCTCCACGTAAGTTTACTTGTTCCGTAAAGCGATGGTAGGTTTTACTAGCAATAAAATAGGATACAACAACGGAAATTGGCGTTAAAATGATAACGATTAATCCTATCTTTACATCTAAAGATAACATCATCGCAATAACACCAACAATTAAAATGACTCCTGAAAATAAGTTATTAAAACTTTGGAGTAAGCCATTACCAACTAAATCCACATCATTTATCACACGACTGACTAAATCACCTAATGAGTGATTATCTACATATGATAGGGGTAATTTTTGAATCTTATTAAATGCATCGCTATGTAAGTCAGCAATAATATGATAAGTTAATCGGTTAGACATCTGGTTTTGAAAGTATTGGGCTAAGGCAGCGATTAAAGCAAAAATCCCTAACCAAATGATGGCTTGCCACAAGGCTTGGTAGTTTACCTTGCCTAGACCAACAATTTCATTGATTGCTCGTCCAATCTGGATGGGTATCAGTACTTGAAAGACGACAGTAATCGTTGAAAATAAAAATAAACTAATTGTCGTCCATCGATATTGTTTGATATAGTTCATCAACCAAGAGAAAGTCGTTTTATCCATATCCTATTCCTCCTTCTCTTCTTGCATTTGCGAAGCAACGATAGCTTGATAAATCTCACTAGATACCAATAATTCCTCATGAGTTCCAATACCCGCGCTCCGGCCCTTATTCATGACTAAAATTTGATCAGCATGTTGCACTGAGGAAACGCGCTGTGAAATCATAATAATAGTCGTATCTAATTTGGCCAAGGCTTGCCGCAGTTTTGATTCTGTTCTAAAGTCTAATGCACTAGATGAATCGTCAAGAATTAAAACTTGTGGTTTACCAACTAACGCTCGTGCAATTGTTAAACGTTGTTTTTGACCACCTGAAAAGTTTTTACCGCCTTGTCGAACTGGCATATCTAAACCTAATGTATTTTGTTCAACGAATTCTTTAGCTTGTGCTATTTCTAACGCTTGCCATAGATCTTGATCAGTAATATCCTGTTTACCCATGAGTAAATTTTCTCTCAATGTGCCGGTAAATAGGGATGCTGATTGAGGGACCAAACCAATTTTTTGACGATAATTATTTAGGTCTAAATCTTGTATCAACATATTATTAATCATTATTTTCCCCTGATTAACATCATCATTGCGTAATAACAAATTAACCAAAGTCGATTTTCCGGATGCCGTCCCTCCGATAATACCAAAGAAGGAACCAGGTTGAATATCCGCATTTATATCCTCTATAGTATTACGTTCACCATAGGCAAAAGAAACATTATCAAAGTGTATAGCAAGAGGTGTATGATCTAAAATTTGTTTATCACCACTTAAAATTTCTGGCTTAATTTCTAATACCTCATCAATTCGATGAATACCGGCAACGCCTCGACTAAATACCAATAAAATATTCACCAATACATTCAAAGCTAGCAAAATATTATTCATATATTGTATTAAGGCAACGACATCCCCTTGCATAAATTGACCGTTATTCACTAACCTTCCACCAAAGAATAGGATGAAGGCAATCGCTAAGTTTACTAACAACAAACTTGAAGGATTGGCCAAGGCTTGAACCCCTCCCATAGTTAATTGCTCAGCTCTAAGGATAATATTTTGTTTTTCAAAGCGATCAACTTCATGTTTTTCATTGGCAAAAGCGCGAATATCACGTATACCAGAAAAGTTTTCCCGTACAATTCGAGATAATTGATCCATTCGCCGTTGGATTTGTCCGTTTTGTTTATTGGTAAACATATTGATATACACTAAAATAACACCAATTATTAAGCCACCTATAATGAAAATAGGTGCTAAAGCCGGGCTAACATAGAAGGCCATGACAATAGATCCGATAAGTAATACGGGCACACGAGAACCTAGTCGAATCATTAAAGCAATCGCTAGTTGAAGGTTTTGTGTATCATTTTCAATTCTGACAACTACTGAAGAAGCTGTAATTTTATCCAATTGTTTTCTATCCATATGGTTTAATGTTTTGAACATCTCTAGGCGTACTTCTGTCCCAATATCTTGAGCAACCTTAGATGCTAAATATTGACATATTAATGCTGCAAAATAGCCTAATAGTGGTAAGACCACTAACAGCATACCTTGTCTCCTAATGACGGACTGATCATTTTGATTTATACCCATATTAATTAAAGTTGCCATGACAACAGGAACTAACAATTCTAATATTGCTTCTACTACCTTAGCGATAAAGGCTAAAAAAGCTACGCCTTTATTTTTAAGTATAATATCTTTAACCCGCATACATTCTCTCCTAACACCTTTTTTCATTCTAAAATATCATACCACTATTTTTTAAAAGTTGTCTTGATTCAATCTCAATAATTCTTATTAACCGTTCTTTATTTATGTAGATTTTTGATCAAATTGATAGGCTTCCTATAGACTAACTTAATCTTTTTACAAATTTTTTGAAATTTTGCATTTTTATACCTGTTTTTATGTTAAATCTACAATATTAATTTTTTAAATAAGAAAATGCACGAAACTGATTTTAATCAATTTCGTGCATTTGTTCTTTTATTCTCTTATCATTATCTTTCTTCTTCAGCAACTTCTTTTTTCCAGAAGCCTAAAACTAATGCTGAAATGAGTGAACCGATAATAACAGCTAAAATCAGTAGTAGCGGATGATTACCTAAAGCAACCATAGTGATAATACCACCGTGTGGTGCGGGTACATTAGTTGCCCAGAATTGTGTTAAACCACCGGCAACAGCAGCACCAATAACACTTGATGAAATTACCCGTAATGGATCAGCGGCAGCAAATGGAATAGCCCCTTCAGTAATAAAGGTTAGTCCCATAATAAAGTTAGTTAAAGCTGATTGTTTTTGTGTTTTTGTAAATTTATTTTTGAAAATGATGGAAGCTAAAGCAATTGCCAAAGGAGGAACCATACCACCAGCCATTACTGCAGCCATAAATTTACCGTCACCTGTATCCGTAAAGATACCAATAGAGAAAGCATAGGCAGCTTTATTGAATGGACCACCCATATCGATAGCCATCATACCACCTAATAAAGCACCTAATAATACTAGATTAGCAGTACCAAGACTTTCAAGGAAGTTTAACATACCCGTATTAATACCGGCAAAAATTGGTCCTAATATATAGAACATTATTATACCAGTGATAAGTAATGTTAGTACTGGGTAGAATAAGATAGTTCTTGTACCTGCTAATGATTTTGGTAAACCTTTTAGCAACTCAATTACTAATAGTGTTACATAACCAGCAAGGAAACCACCTACTAAACCACCTAAGAAACCAGCACCTGCTGTATTAGCCAAAGCCCCTGCTGAGAATCCTGCAACTAAGGCTGGTTGTCCACCGATAGATTTTGCAATGTTACCTGCTAATACTGGGATTAAGAAAGCAAAAGCTGCAGATCCTATACCATTAAATCCTAGGAAAAATGCTGATTCACTACCTGTAAATCGTTCAATTAGGAATGAAATAGCGATAATAATACCACCAGCAATTACGAATGGTAGCATTGCTGAGATACCGTTCATCAAATCTTTATATAGAGATTTAAAGTTAAAACGTCCAGATCCTGCGCCCTCTTCACTTGAAACCTCGTCCTCATCTTGACGATTCGTTGTATATACTGGAGCATCTCCAGATAGGGCTAGGTTTATTAATTCCTCTGTTTTATTAATACCATCTGCAACAGGGCGCTCTACGACCTTTTTACCTTTAAAGCGACCCATCGGAACATTTTTACTTACTGCGACAATGACACCGTCAGCACGTTCAATATCTTCCTTAGTTAAACCATGTTTGACGCCTTCAGAACCACGGGTTTCAACTTTAATCTGAACACCCATTTCTTGCGCTTTTTTCTTTAAGGCATCCTCTGCCATATATGTATGTGCAATTCCTGTTGGGCAGGCAGTTACAGCAACGATATATGGTTGTTTTTCATCAACTTCTGCTGCAGATACATCAGCAGAAGTTTCTTCTTTATTTTCCGCCTCTAATTGTGCTTGGGCTAAATTCAAGACGCCTTTAATTGCTGCAGTATCTTGAGCACCCTTTAGGGCAGCGATAAAATCTTCGTTCATTAGTAATTTAGAAAGCTCAGCAAGTACTTGTAAGTGTGTATCTGCAGATCCGCCTTCAGCAGCAATCATAAAGAACAATTCAGCTGGTTGACCGTCTAAAGATTCAAAATCTAATCCACCTGGTTTTTTAGCAAAAACAACTGATGTCTTTTTAACTGATTCATTTTTAGCATGAGGCATCGCAATACCGTTACCTAAACCAGTACTCATTGTATCTTCACGTTTTTGGATATCTGCACGAAAACTATCAAAATCGGTTACTGCACCAGTATCTAGTAATTTTTGTGTCATTTCGTCTAAAATAGCAGCTTTACTATCTGCTTTCACGTCAAGAATCATCAAATCTTCACGTAAAATATCCGTAATTTTCATATCTATCTCCTTCATTTATGACTATATTGATTATTTATGTAAGAATGTAAGTCCAACAACCCCGTTTAGACCGTCAATATCTTGCTTTTCAGCCAAATCTTCTTTAAAGGCTGTAGCACTCCCACTTTGTACCGCGAGCACGAAGGCTTGAGAAGCTGGCAAACCTTGTTGTAATCCAGCAATGAATCCAGCAATCATTGAATCACCAGACCCTACTGTATTGATTACTTGTCCTTTGGGTGCGTCTGCTTTCACAATACGTTCAGCATCAATAAACAATGCGCCATCTCCACCTAGAGATACAATGACATTTTCTGCACCCATTTCCTGTAACTTCTTACCGTACAACATAACATCTTCTAAAGAATGAATTTCAACACCGAATAAGTCTCCTAATTCATCTTGGTTAGGTTTTACTAATAGTGGTGACATTGGTAATGCTTCAATTAGTTCTTGGCTTGCAGTATCAAATATAAATGGTATGTCCCTTTCTTTCAATAATCTAATTAGGCTAAGATAGAAATCATCAGGTAACCCTTGTGCTTTACTTCCAGAAAGAACAATCAAATCTTCTGAAGTCATCGTTTGAATCTGTTGGCGTAACTGGTTAATCGCCGCTTCATCAATGATTGGACCTGCGCCATTTATTTCAGTTTCCTTAGATCCTTTTGTTTTTACATTGATACGGGTAGGACTAGAAATTTCAATAAATTGTGTCGAAGAGCCTTCTTTTTCTAACCATTCACGGATAAAATCTCCTGAAAAACCGCCTACAAAACCTAAAGCAATGTTTGGTACTTCAAATTGATTAAGTATACGAGATACATTTATCCCTTTTCCACCTGGTAACATTTGTTCACGCGTTGATCTATTTGTTTTGCCCAATTGAATCTCATCGATATACATTAGATAATCGATTGAGGGATTTAACGTTAATGTATAAATCAATTGTTAACCTCCTCTATTTCAAATACTTGAGTAAATTCTTCTTTTGCACTTCTAACTTTAAAGATATTCGTGATAATCTGGAAATTAGCATCTAGATTAACAGTAATTGGATAAGTTTTTTCAAACTTACTCTGATCAATCAATACATGTACATTAATACTTTGACTGCTAGCCTGCTCTTTCAAAAAAGCTTCTGCCTCATCTGTTGTTGTAAGACCATCATGCAAATCTATACCATTCATACCCAAAAAAACATGATGAAAATGATATTTACTTAATTGTTTGTGTGCACTTTGACCTACAATTGCTTGAGTATTAGCACGTAAAGTACCACCCAATAATTGAATATTTAGACCTTTACCCGCTGCGACCATCGCTTGATCAACACCATTGGTGACGATATTCAACTGCATTTCAGGGCTGATAAAATCAAGCATCAGTAACGATGTTGTCCCGGCATCTAGATAAATAGTTTCGCCGTTTTGAATCAGACTTACTGCATATTTGGCAATTAGTCTTTTTTCATTTGCGTTATCTAGTACTTTATCACTAAATCGTGGCTCATCTCCAATTACAGGATTCGTACTTTTTTTTAGTTTAGCACCACCATGAATCCGAACCAAAATCCCTTCATCTTCCATGCTATCTAGGTCCCGACGCAAAGTAGATTCACTTGCATTTGTCATTGCAACAAGAGTTTGCAAATCAACCATATGATGCTGTTTTAAGTAGTCTAAGATGATCGCCTTACGCTCTTCTAATAACACTTGTTTAGAACTCCTCTCACGAAAATATTCTGTAAGTTGATGCAAACGCTTACTCAATACCATAACTATTATACACGCAAAAACATCCAAAATCAATCATTTTCTGTCAATAAAAAAAGAACATCCAAAATGATGTTCTCTTTCTATCATAAAAATTTTACTCGAACCCTTCTTCTGAATAAAATGGTGGTCGTTCTAAATGTTGGATAGCCTGATACCTATTATTGATCATTTCATGAGCCATCGCAGGTAATGCATCCAAATTCACCCATTTTAAATCATCATGCTTATCTTTTTCCATGATTTTTGGTGTGCCCATAAATTTATCAGTCGTCAAAAAGATATTATAGTAAGTCGTTTCATCATCTAAGCGAAGATGCGTCATTCCTACAAATTCGATATCCTCCGCTTTTACAATGATGGATAACTCTTCATAAGCTTCTCTTACCATTGTTTGTCTGATTGTTTCTTGTTCTTCTACATGACCAGAAATACAATCCCACACATTTGGAAGCATTTCTGTTCGTCCTCTATGTTGCAAAAGTACCTGTTTTTTCCCATCTTGTACCCGAGTAAGAATTAAAATACCAGCTGAAGGGTTGGTGTAACGCGCCTTTTTACTTACCATCATTTCACACTTTCTATTTTATTTTGACTATTTCTTTCATTGCACGAGGGATTTCTTCGCTTAATCTACTTGGTAAAACAATATACTGATCCTCATAAAGTTTGTCACCAATATATGAGTGTAAGAATACTGCAAATTTAATAGCGTCATGACTTTCAGTTACCTGTCCAACCAATCCAGCAATCATACCAGCAAGTGTATCCCCCATACCACCGATTGCCATCCCCGGATTACCCAAAGTATTTTGCCAAATAATATTTTGATTAGGAAAATATATTTCTGTGGGTGCGCCCTTTAAAACAAGCGTAACGTTTTGTTGATCTACCCACGCTTGGACACTAACTTGGTCACCATTAGCTATTCTCCCATCAGTCAGCCGTCGCCATTCACCTATATGTGGCGTTAAAATAATTTGATGATGAATATTCGGTGATACTATTTCATGTACGGTAGCTTTATGTTTCAAATCGTACGCTAATAAATTTAGGGCGTCAGCATCCAGTATAATTTTCAGCTGTCTTTGTGATTGTTTCAAGAGACACTTTAAGTATAACCATAGACCTTTATTATCCATTCCAAAACCTGGACCTATCAGTATAACATCAGCCTTATCAATCATATTTTCAATAGCAGACTTATCCGTCCAATCAATGATCATCGCTTCTGGTAAAACGGTATGAATAGCTGGTAAGTTCACTTTATCTGTTGCAATAGTGGTTAATCCTGTACCGGAATTAACCACAGCCATTCCGGCCATTTGGGCAGCACCGCCCATCGCCTCATTTCCAGCAATGATCAATACATGTCCAAAAAGATTTTTATAAGCATCAGATGCACGCTCTGGTATCAGATGTTTTATTGCGGATAAATTTAAAGGTTTCTTTTCTTGCGCCATGAATCACCACTCCCTCTCATCCATTTTAACACCTCCTATGAAAAATACCTATCATTCACAAATTCATCCTAAATAGAAAAAAGGTGAGCCAAAAATCGTTTAGAATTGACGTACTGGACCAAAAGCCGATTATATAGCAAAAAGAGGCTGAGATATTTTTCCCAGCCTCTTTTCTTCGTATCATATGGTTGATATAATTTTAATTATATCAAGCCTTGAGATATCATCGCATCTGCTACTTTTTTAAAACCAGCAATATTTGCACCAGCGATTAAATTATCTTCTTTACCGTATGTACTTGCAGCTTCTTTTGACACACTAAAGATATTTTTCATGATGACTTGTAGCATGCCATCAACTTCTTCAAATGTCCAACTTTGACGTTGGCTATTTTGTGCCATTTCTAAGGCGGAAACAGCTACACCACCAGCATTTGCTGCTTTTGCTGGTCCAACGTAAACATCACTGCTTAGTAATGTTTCTGTTGCTGGCGCATCTAAAGGCATATTAGCACCCTCAGAAACGTATTGAATACCATTCCTAATCAACTGGTCAGCTTGAGGTTTTTTAATTTCATTCTGCGTTGCTGCTGGAATAGCTAAATCAGCTGCAATGTCATGATCCCAAACAGATCCCTCAAAGTAACTTGCCGTAGATTTTGCTTCAGCATAGGCCGTTAAACGTTCACGACGCACTTCTTTTACGTCACGTAAAAGATCAATATCAATACCAGTTTCATCAATGATATATCCAGTTGAATCAGATACTGAAATTACGATACCACCTAGTTCTTGTAATTTCTTAGCAGCATAAATAGCTACGTTTCCAGCACCAGAAATAATTGCTCGCTTACCTTCAATTGTTTCATTCTTAGCTTTCAACATTTCATTTAAGAAGTAAACAGCACCATATCCAGTGGCTTCTGTACGTGCTAATGAACCACCGTATAATAATGGTTTACCGGTTAAAACACCATTCTCAAAGCCACGTAATTTTTTATATTGACCGAATAAGAAACCGACTTCTCGTCCACCAACACCGATATCACCTGCAGGTATATCTTGGTCTGGGCCAATATATTTTTGTAATTCCGTCATGAAACTTTGACAGAATCTCATAATTTCATTGTCTGACTTACCTTTAGGATCAAAGTCAGATCCACCTTTACCACCACCGATTGGTTGTCCGGTAAGTGCATTTTTAAAGATTTGTTCAAAACCAAGGAATTTTAGGATACTTTGATTAACAGTAGGATGGAAACGAATCCCACCTTTATAAGGTCCAAGAGCTGAGTTAAATTGAACTCGATAACCAGTATTTACTTGTGCGTTTCCTTGATCATCTGTCCAAGGAACACGGAATGAAATGATTCTTTCTGGAATCGCTAGAATTTGTAGAATATTTTTTTCTACGTATTCAGGATGCTCTTCAATTACAGGCGCAACAGAATCTAGAAATTCATCTAAGACTTGGATAAATTCCGGCTCAGCCTCATATTGTTTGTGCCATTTTTCTTGAGTGACCTTAATATATTCTTGTGCATTCATGTTAATTCCTACTTTCTGTTCTTAATTATTACAATATAATGAGAACTGTCATTATTATATACAAAATGATCAGATAAGAAAAGTTTTTTTATGACAAAATGATAAACATGTTCACACAAATGTTTAGGTGCATCCCTTATCACGTTAGATTATCTATCATCATTCGTTTATTGTGTTTGAATATCTACCCATCTAAAGTTAATATACGACTGTCCAGGACGATTAATATCTGTAACTTTAGGATTCTGTAATATTGCTTGATAAGACTGATAAACAGGAATTTGTACCGCATATTCATCCAAGCCTACTTGTTCTAATTGAATTAAAGTTTGCCATCTATTCTCTGGTTCAAGTGCTTGTGTACGACTCTGGTTAACTAATGCATCTAGGTCATCATAGTGATAGTTTCCACGTGTGATACTTGAATCAAATCGTTCCAGATAATTAATTGGATCACCGAAGTCAGCTTGCCAAAAAGTCACACCCAAGTCGTACTCACCTTTTGATAAGGCTGCAAAACGAGCTGATGATGGCATAGTATGAATAGTCACTTCAATTCCAGGAAGATGTTCTGTTAATTGAGATTGAATATATTCTGCAAATAACTGACTTTCTTCATCGTCGGCAGCAACCATATCCAAGGATAAAGTTTCTAAATTACTTTCAGCAAGGCCTTCTTCCCAATTTTCTTGAGCTTCTTTCAAGTCATAATCTGTTTCGATTATAGCATCATCCCTAAAATCAACAGCTGTATCCGGATTCCATGCTACTTCACGTGACACAAATCCGTTAGTTGCGATCGAACCATTCTGTAGTATGTTATCTACAAAAGCTTCACGGTCAATGGCTTGGTAAAGTGCTTGTCGAATATTCAAATTGTCCAATCCTGGCGTTTCGTGGTTGACTTCAATATAATTCGTTCGAGGCGTCGGATAGGTTTGGAAATCTTTATTACTTTGATTTTGAACTGCAAAATTACCGGTTAACTCTATCACATCTAATTCACCTGAATCATACAAGTTTAAAGCAGTTGCAGTTTCTGGAAGATATTGGAAATTTACAGTGTCAAGATGAACATTATCAGCATCCCAGTATTGTTCATTTTTCTCAAAGGTCCAGGTGTTACCACTAGCAGCATCCCAATTCGTTAACACAAAAGGACCATTATAAACTGCGCTATCACTTGTAGAGCCATATTGATCACCTGCTGCTTCAACTACCTCTTTGTTTTGGGGATAGTAGGCAGGTATAGTTAATAAATCAGTAAAATAAGTACTTGGGTTTTCTAAACTAATTTCTAGCGTATGATCATCTATCGCTCGAACACCTAAGTCATTTATTGCCATATCTCCTGCCATAATTTCACTGGCATTTTTAATAATACCATCAAACATATAAGCGTAAGGTGCACCCAGATTCGGATCAACCATCCGTCGCCAAGCGTAAACGTAATCTTCAGCTGTTACCGCATCTCCATTAGACCACTTTGCCGTTTCTTTTATCTTTATGGTATACACTAAACCATCTTCCGACACTTCTGGTACATTTTCTGCATCTGCAGCAATTAGCTGATTATCTAAATCATAAGTATATAAACCATTGTAAAAATTCATATTAGCAGTGATTGTAGCAATATTAGAGGCTGCAAAAGCCGTGTCTACAGATTGAATCTCATCCGTAGATTGCATATTTAACACCTTATCATTTAAAGTATTGGTATTACCACAAGCTGCTAACAGTATTGCAGTAGCTAAACCTAGAGCTGCTTTCTTCATTACTTTATTCCTCCCAAAAAAAACTGTTTCATTTCATTATTATACATTTGTCTATTTTATTTACAAAATATAAGTGACAAGACTTCAAATTTCTGATAAAGTTATATTTTGTGCGTTTGATAAATATACCTTACGAAGTACTATATTTGCACTAAAAAAATAAATATTATTTTTGCATTATGTAGAAAATTTGACACATCAAGCTTTTGAACCAGTCATAAAAGTCTGGACAAATAATTTCAGTTAAACAACTTGACTCTTGCTCATAAACTCTATATATTGTGCTTATAAGAAAACCCATAACAATATATGGAATTTTTAGGAGGAAATATAATGGTAACTGTATATACTAAACCAAATTGCATGCAATGCAATTTCACAAAAAAATATTTAACTGAAAAAGAAATTGATTTTCAAACGATCGATATAACAGAGTCTGAAGAAGCATTAGCGAAAGTTAAAGACATGGGCTTCCAAGCTGTTCCTGTAATTGTTGCGGAAAATGAAGAAGCTTTCTACGGTTTCCAACCGGACCGTTTGGCTAAATTAGCATAAGTTTGTTAATGACGCAACTTAAGTATATCTAAGTCGTTTTTATATAAAAAGAGCCATGAACAGGCACGCTGTCAATTTGACAAGCATTGTTCATGGCTCTTTATTTTTAAGTACTTTATCGTTCCATATAGTCTGATTCAGCCAAATCAGCCATCATTTGATATAAATCTCCAGCTGTTAACGCATCTTTTTCTGCCTTACTGAAATCTTTAATAATTTTGCCGTGATGTAATAAAATCATTCGATTGCCATATAACAAAGCATCTTGTAAATTATGTGTAATCATTAAAGCGGTTAAATTATGATCTTTCACTTGATCAGAAGAGATTTCTAAAATACGTTTAGAAGTCTTAGCATCTAAAGCAGCTGTGTGCTCATCTAATAATAGAATTTCTGGTCTTGTGAGGGTTGCCATCAATAACGCAATGGCTTGTCTTTGCCCACCAGAAAGGAGCCCTATTTCTGTATCCAAACGATTTTCTAAGCCCAGGTGTAGTTGACTCAACGCTTGTTGGAATTGCTTTCGGTTCTCCTCTTTAATAGCTAGTTTAAACCCTCTCTTTTGCCCACGTTTCAAAGCTAAGGAGAGATTTTCTTCAACAGTCATCCGTGGCGCTGTACCCATAGATGGGTTTTGAAAAACACGAGAAACTGATTTCGCACGCTCTTCCTCTGCAAGACGTGTAATATCTTTTCCATTTAACGTAATGTTACCTGAGTCTAGTAAAAAGGTGCCTGCAATTGCATTTAATAAGGTTGATTTTCCAGCACCATTTCCCCCGACAATTGTAATGAAATCCCCTTTTTCTACTTTAAGAGATAAGTCATCTAAAGCTGCGAAGGCATCTGGCGTTCGTTTATTAAATATTTTTCTAGCTTGATAAATCTCTAATAAAGTCGTCATGATTTAGTCACCTTTCTATATTCACGATAATCTGCTAGTCTGTTTTGGATAGTAGGAATGGCTAAACATAAAGCCACAATTATTGCTGAGAATAAACGGAAGTCATTTGCTTCAAAGTTCAACATTAACACGATTGTTAAAAGTAAACGATAGATTATTGAACCAATTAAAATTGTCATAAAACGAACTCCTAATTTAACATTACGGAATAAAACTTCTCCAATAATGATAGAAGCTAAGCCAATCACAACCGTACCAACTCCCATTTGAATATCTGCATATCCATTGTCTGTAGATACAATATATCCTGAGATTGCGATCAAACCATTTGCTAACATATAGCCCAACATTGTCATTTCAGAAGTTTCAATACCTAAAGACTTAGCCATTTGTATATTATCACCAGTCGCAATTAGCGCTTGACCCATTTCAGTTTTAAAGAAATAAGTTAATAAAAGGATGATCGTAGCAATAATCACTAAGCCAATCACAATAGTATCAACATTTCGTGGCAAGGATAAATTTGCAATAGCTGACTTTAATGTAGTGACTGTAGATAAAGACATATTAGCCTTACCCATGATTTTCAAGTTAATTGAATAAATACCTGTCATTGTAATGATTCCGGCTAACAAAGGATTTATACTGACACGTGTGACTAAAAATCCTGTAATCGCTCCCGCTGCCATACCAGCTAAAAAAGATATCAGTAGGGTTGTGAAAGGATCGATATTAAAGTAAAGCATTTGCGCACCAATCGCACCTCCAAGTACAAAAGAACCTTCAGTTGTCATATCAGGTGCATTTAAAATTCTAAACGTGATATAAATGCCCAGACCCATCACCGCCCAGATTGTTCCCTGAGAAATAGCACTAATCATCATATCCATTTTATCCCCTCCTTATTCACCAACTAATTCAGCATACGCTTCACTATTGACATCAATTGCATCACTAACGACTTCTTTTGGTAACTCAATACCTAAATCAGCTGCCTTTGTTGTATTAATATAAGTATCCGTTTTATCATTATAAATAATTGGATACGTTTCAGTATTTGCACCCTCAATCACATCAGCAACGACTGTTGCCGTATCTAACCCAAATTGATATTGATTAATGCCAACAGTCGCTAAACCACCATCAGCAACCATAGCATCAACTACAGGTATTACAGGAATGTCCTTTGCATCAGTTACCTGTATTAATGTATCCATGGCACTCGCGATTGTGTTGTCATTTGGCACCCAAATAGCATCTACCTGACCAGCCAATTGTTCAGCCACGGAAGCTAAATCATTGGTTGAGGTAATCGTTGCTTCAATAACTGTTAATCCTCTGCTTTCTGCTTCCGTTTTTGCGTCATTGACTGTTCTTGTAACGTTTGACTCAGATGAATTATATATAATACCTACACTCTCTATATCAGGTAAAATTTCCTGCATTAGATCAAACTGCTCTGCAACTGGCGCTGTATCTGTTACTCCAGTAATATTAGCACCAGGTTCTTCATCAGAAGCAATGAAACCATTATTAGAGGGATCTGATACTGCAGAAAGAATTACAGGACGGTCTCCATTAGAAGCATTAGCTAAAGCTTGTGCAGCTGGAGTAGCAATACCAACTAAAATATCTGCATCTTCAGCTATAAAAGCATCAGAAATCATGGCTAAATCGGATTGATTTCCCTGACCATTTTGATAATCAATGGTGATGTTTTCACCTTCTACATAACCTCGCTCAGCCATACCATCATAAAACCCTTCTCTAATTTGATCTAATGATGGGTGTTGGATAAACTGCAATAAGCCAACAGTGATATCCTCTTCAGTAACTACTAATTGAGACTCACCTGCTTCTTTTGTGGGAATTTCTAATCCCTCTCTTTTAGCAATAAGCGTCGGCATTGCTAAATATAATGCAAAAAGTGCAACGACTAACCCCGAAGCAATACTTGAAATTTTCTTCATGTTTCTCCTCCTAATCTATACAAAAAAACGCCCCACTCTAAACTGTAGGACGTTAAGTTCCCACATAGTTGATTCTAGTAATCATTACTACATGTCTATGTGGGGGTTATTTTGAAAGGCTCAAATATGTTCTCCACATAAATACAGTCCAGAAAACTGAAGTTGTATCTATGCGCACTCGTGCAGATACAACTAATTTATGTGGCTTTGCCAGTTTTTCATTGTTTGCACAGTAGTTAACATTTGAGTGGCTCCCTTCATCTTTGATATCTTGTTAATCAAATATTAGCAAATCATGAGAAAAAAGACAAGCATAATATCAGGAAAAAGGATAATTCATTTTGGATTCGATATGTTAAAATGATCCACTTTTTTGCCAAAAGAAATAAAAACCCTTATAATAGTGTGTTAGGAAGGTGGTGCTTACATGTCTTTTGACGGTATGTTTACCCATGCACTAATTAAAGAATTAAACACAACGTTAGCAGGTGGTCGGATTCATAAAATCCAACAACCTTATGAGATGGAACTGGTATTAACTATCCGTGCTAACCGCAAAAACCACAAATTATTAATTTCAGCCCATCCGAGTTTCGGGCGTATACAAATAACAGAGCAAGCCTATAATAATCCTGAAACACCACCAAACTTTACTATGGTATTACGGAAATATGTTGAAGGAAATATTATTGAAGGTATTGAACAGTATGATAATGATAGAATAATCATTTTTAATTTAACTAGAAGAGATGAGTTAGGTGACGCTAGTCAACAACAATTAATTGTCGAAATCATGGGACGTCATTCCAATATCTTTTTATTAGACAAAGATAAGAAGATTATCGATGCGATTAAACATGTGCCAATGTATCAAAATACTTTTAGAACAATCTTACCTGGTGCAACTTATCAACTTCCTCCACATCAAAATCAAGTGAATCCTTTTAAAGTTGGCGAAAATTTTGAAGCGGATAAATCTTTAATGACAACAAAGTTCTTACAGAGTCAATTGATGGGGTTGGGTCGTGATTCGGCTATTGAATTAGCACACCTAATTGAAATAGATAGTCGTAAACCATATGAAGTCATTCGAGATTTCTGTATCAGATTTGACCATCCTACGCCAACACTAGTGATACAAGAGAATAAGCAACACTTTTTAGCGTTCCCTTATGCTACTATTTCTGGTGAGAAACACCAATATCATAATTTAAGTGAACTATTAACAGCATACTATGCAGAAAAAAGTAAGCATGACTATGTGCGCCAAGTTGGTAATGCGATTATTCAAGCAGTAGATAAGAATCTTAAGCACCAACACAAACGTTTGGCCAATCTAAATCAAGATATAGAAAAGTCGTCTAAAGCAGATATCTTCCAATTAAAAGGTGAATTATTGACCACCTTTTTATACCAGATTGAAAAAGGTCAAACAGAGGTTACCTTAGCGAACTACCACGATAATGACCAACCGATTACAATCAGCTTAGATCCCGCCCTATCGCCATCGCAAAATGCACAGAAATATTATCACAAATATAATAAGTTGCGTAATGCGATTAATCATATTGAGAAACAAAAACAAGTTGCTGAAGCTGAAATCCAATATCTAGAATCTATTCAAACACAATTAAATTTTGCTGAACCAAATGAATTAGCAGATATTCGGGAAGAATTAATTGATCAAGGTTATCTAAAAAAACAAAAGCAAGATAAGAAAAAGAGATCAAATAATGCTTCAGCTAAGCCTCGGGAATTCCAAACTCAAGAAGGGAATCGTATTTTAGTTGGACGTAATAACAAACAAAATGATCAATTGACCATGCGTCAAGCCAACAAAAACCACTATTGGTTCCACACAAAGGATATTCCCGGTTCACACGTTATTTTAGAATCTAGTAATCCTAGTGAGGCTGAAATTACTCAAGCTGCACAATTAGCGGCTGCATATTCAAAATACAGGCAATCTAATAATGTACCTGTTGATTACACACAAGTAAAACATGTAAAAAAACCAAATGGTAGTAAACCTGGTTTTGTAAATTATTTTGAACAAAAGACTATATTTGTAACACCAGCCAAATTGAACTAACATTTCTATATAAAGAGGTCGAACGAAAAGCTATTCTTTACCAGCCATATGGCTAACCAACCTAGCGTATACTCGTTCGACCTTTTTAGATATTTATACTAACGAATACGTTTATAAGCATGTTTTTTTACTTGGCAAGTAAATACAGGCAACTGATAGATCTCGCCATCACAGTTTAAGTTCATTGGCAATCCGTTCTCACTTATATATACTACTTCATCACAAGTTAGATGATGCAACTCTTTAACACCACCATGGTTTCCTGAGAAAAATTTATATATTAAGCCCCATATTTTGCGTGTTGGAAGCGTTTGCGCATAGACCAATTCTAGCAATCCATCATCCATTTGACCATTAAGATTCACCTTAAAACCACCACCGTACATGATTCCATTACACAAAGCGGCAAGTATATAAGGGCCAGGTTCAATTTGCTGATCCACTCCCGCTAACCGGGCTTTTAATATAATATCAAAAGCTGTACCATTTGTTAATGCCTTAGGAATAGAAGCCATATAGACATATTTTTGAAATATTTTGTTCTTTTTCTTGAAATGATTAGCCTGGTACACGACATTTGCATCTAAGCCAACACTCAAAATATTCATGACATATAAATCTAACTCAGGAATAAAGATAGCATCAGTCGCACTAGTTGCCCCTTTAAAAATTTGATCAACTTGATCTTTAATTGATCGCTTACCATATAAACTTCCGTAAAAGTCATTTCCCGTACCAAAAGGTAAAATAGCAAAAGTAAAATTTGTATCGATAACTATATTCCCAATTGAGTGTACAGTGCCATCTCCACCACAAGCGATCACTACACCGTCAGCGTATTTTTTGGCAAAACGGTCGATTAAAAATTGACTAGATGTTTTTGAAGTTGAATAAACTAAAAATATATTATCTTTATCTATACCAAATATAGACGCTCGCTCTTGTATTAATGCATTAATATCAGCTTTTTTCTTCTTTCCGGCTGACTTATTGAATATAAATAAAAAGCCCTTATCACTCATGTTTGTCACCCTTTGTCTAAATTATAAAAGCGTTTCATCATCACCTTCATTATAGCAAACAATTTATTATTCAATGTTATATGGTTTTTTGTTTAGTTTATCGAATGTACGTTTGTATTGACCGAACATACGTGCTATACTAGATTCAAATAAAAGCGAATAGTTAGAACTCATAACCTATATCAAAAGGAGTACAGCTAATGAAAGAACGTCATCTGCAAATACTTAAATGTATTTATTCTAATATACAAAGTCAAGGATTCCCTCCCACTGTAAGAGAAATCTGTGAAGCAGTAAATTTATCCTCAACATCAACCGTACATGGCCATTTATCACAATTAGAGAAACAAGGTTATCTTCTACGTAATGCGACAAAACCTCGTGCCATGGAGATTACTGACAAAGGGTTGACATTGTTAGGTGTATCTAACCAAGGTATCCCAATGATCGGTACAGTAACAGCTGGTCAGCCAATTACAGCAATTGAAGAAATTGAAGATTATTTTCCAATTCCACCTACTCTGCAAAATCAGTCCGAATCATTATTTATGTTAAAAATTCGTGGCGATTCGATGATTGAAGCCGGTATCTTAGACGGGGATTATGTGATTGTTCGGCAAGAATCAACTGCTAAAAACGGCGATATCGTTATTGCAATGACAGATGAAGGGGAAGCTACCTGTAAACGTTTCTTTAAAGAAGATGGATATATTCGCCTGCAACCTGAAAATCATAGTTTAGAACCGATCATTTTAACAGATGTTCAAATTTTGGGTCGCGTTATTAGTCTATTTAGAGAACATACATACTAAACTCAGTATAGCTATATAGTGTGCACATTTTGTTTGCCCTATATATAAAGAAACTGCCTCGAGCACACGTCCATAATACCCTATATCAAAAAAACATGACGCCCTACTGTCTAGTCTACTTAACTGACGAGGGTTAGTCATGTTTTTTTTAGAATTAATAATGCATCAATGAAAAGACATCTGTTCCAGCAATTTTTTCTCTAGCCTTAAATTCATCTAATTCAACTAAGAAGGCAGCGCCAACTACTTCGCCACCCAATTTCTCGATTAACGAAACACATGCTTCGATTGTGCCTCCCGTAGCTAATAAATCATCAGCGATAAGGACTTTGTCACCTGGTTTGATAGCATCTTTATGGATTTGTAAAGTTGACTTTCCGTACTCTAAACCGTAATCAATAGATTCGATTTCACGAGGTAGTTTGCCTTTCTTACGAGCTGGTACAAAACCGATGTTTAATGCATAAGCAACCGGACAACCTACAATAAAACCACGAGCTTCTGGTCCGACAACGACATCAACATCTTTTTCTCGTGCAAATGCCACAATTTCATCGATTGCTTCGTGGAAAGCTGGACCATTCCCCATCAGAGGTGTAATATCTCTAAATAAAATATCTTTCTCTGGGAAGTCCTGTACATCTGCAATATATTGTTTAAAATCCATTATTTTCCTCCTGAATAGAAATAATCTTTAATCATAGTAACATCATTATACCGCAATAATCGTTCATTATTGATTTGGGACGCCCAATCAGCCATAGTTTTAGTGGCTAGTAAGTCAACTTTCTCACTGACCGGTATGGTCACTAAATCTGTATTATGCCATTTGACTAGCTCAGCTTCTTCTAGAACTTTCACCATTAATTCTAGTTTTACCTTGGAAATTTTAAAGTAGTCTGCCAGTACTTGCTCATTACCTGCAAGTGGTACAGTCCCATGCCCTTGTAAATATTTATATAATTGAGCGAATTCTTGACGTGTTGGTTTTCCTACCAAATAAGCATTAATAGAGGAGTATGCATAGACATAAATATTATCAATCGCCTTACTAATTATCAAGTCTTTTATAGCTGATAAGTCTTTTGGAATATCAAAAATTACTAAGCTTTTATAAGCAACAAGGGTCGTGCCCTTTTCTATAATTTGACCAATATCACTAGTCATAATTGCCTCACTGGTGAAAGGAATATCATCCTTATAAGCTTGGAAAAATGGCTCATTTTCAAAAACATAAATGGCATTTTCTATCGACATAATTTGATTACGCTCGCGCAAATTCCGTAAATCAAAAATACTCTTACTTGCTTGACGAATATCTTTGATTTGTGCTTGTGGTGATTGATTACCATTCCATGCATTAACAGACAAACTAAATACCACATCAATTGGTTCATTCGCTACTAGTTGTTTCGCTAAGTCACCCGACTTGAAAGCAATCATACTTATTTTGACATCACCGTCTGTTACCATTAGCTTTAAGGTATTTTTATCTTTTCCAATTAACTGAATTTGTGATAATTGAATATCTCTCATTAGAAATAAAGGCTGTCTATTATCGGTTCCAAATGGCTTTATCGGATCAAGTGCCTTAATATTTTCAAGGGTAATATCAGAAATATCAATAACCCCATCAATTCTTAAGGGTGTTTTCTGATTAAATACCGATGCAAATTCAATCATTCGATCAAGTAAAGTTGTTTTCCAATCTTCAAATTGATCAATAGGAACTGTCATCCCGGCAGCCATTTCATGACCACCAAATTTATCTGTATAATCTTTTCCAGCTTGTAATACTTGGAAAAGGTCAATTCCTTCAACGGAACGTCCAGACCCTTTATAAGTACCCTTTTCGCTATTCTTACTTAATAAAATAGTTGGGCGATGGTACTTTTCAACCAAACGACTAGCTACAATACCAAGCACCCCTTCGTGCCAACCTTCCTGACCTAAAATAATCATCTGTGGTAAATGATTTTCGCCATCAACGAGAGCTTCAGCTTCTTTCACCATCTCATCTACAATTGCTTTACGAGCGTTATTCTCTGAATCTAATAGTTCAACCAATTCTGCTACTTCTTGGTCATCAAATGAAGTTAAAAATTGTACTCCAGGATTTGGATCACCTAGACGACCTAATGCATTTAATCTAGGCCCCAGAATAAAACTAATTGTTTGTTCATCGATTTGGTCAGGTTGAATATTTTCTTTTTCAAAGAACATTTGTAATCCTAACCGTTCAGTATGCTTCATTTGGTCTATACCAGACGAAACAATGACCCGGTTTTCATCAGTTAATGAGACTGAGTCAGCAACTGTTCCAATCGCAGCAACATCTAGTAAATCACTAGGTGTTTCACCAAGTAGCGCTGTAGCCAATTTTAAGGCCACACCAGCCCCCGCTAGATCACCAAAAGGATATTGCCCTTCTGGGTGACGTGGGTGGACGATGGCATAAGCATCCGGCAAGCTATCGCCAATTTCATGATGGTCTGTGATAATCACATCAATCCCTTGCTCTTTAGCATAAGCAACTGCCTCATGACCAGCGACACCATTATCACAAGTGAGTATTAATTGGGTGCCTTTCTTGATGTAATAGGCATAGACATCTTTGTTTGGCCCATATCCATCTTCAAATCGATTAGGTAAATAAAAAGATACATTCGCCCCAAGCATCTCTAGTGTCTCATAGAGAATAGTTGTTGATGTAATCCCATCTGCATCATAATCCCCATAAATTAAAATTTCTTCATAGTTTTCAACGGCTTGCTGGAGTCTTGAAACGGCCTTATCCATATCTTTTAACAGGAATGGATCGTGAAATATGGGCTCTTTAGCAATAAAAGCTCGGATAGCTGCTGTCGTTTGATAGCCTTTATCATAAATAACTTGTACAACCATTTTGGGTAAGGATAAGTCTTCAGCTAGTTGTTGGATAAAGGCTGTAGATTGGTCATCCTCTTTCGTTAAATATTCAGGTTCTATCCATTCATAAACTGATTGCAACAAAATTGGTCCTCATTTCTAAATACTGTAGAAAAATCAGTCTCTAAACTGACCTTTTTTAAAAGTTAAATGTATTAAACGATAAGCTACGTTTGGTGCCAATCGCATCAAGCGATTCATGATATCATAGTAGAATGGTACAACTAGCTCAAACTGGCCACGTTCGATTGCGGTTGCCATTTTGTCCGCCACAATCTCTGGTGTTGTAGCAAAAGTTTGGACATTTTCAAAATATGACCCATCTTTATCTGCGATATCAAAGAAAGCTGTGTCAACCGGTCCTGGTAGAATGCAAGTAACCTTAATCTTAGTCGACCATAAATCTTGTCTTAGTCCATTGGCAAAGGCATGAACACCTGCTTTACTAGCTGCATAAACGGCTGACTTAGGTGTTTGGATTAAACCAGCTACTGAAGAAATTAAAGTAATATTATTTGTTTTAGTATCTTGGTCTAACATTCCAGCTGCAAAGCGTTTTGAAAGAAACATAGTCAATAGTAAGTTTGTATGCGTTAACTTGGCAATTTGAGTATAATCTTGGTCTTCAATCGTTGAAAAATCACCGAAACCTAAACAATGTACGAAGTTTTCAATCTGACCTTTATCAAAACAGTATTTGGCGAAATTTTCAGCTTCATCTCCCGTAACTAAATCCGCCGTATAGGATAACACTTGACCGGCACCTAGTTCAAGAGCATGCTTTTTTGTTTCATTTAGTCGCTTTTTATTACGACCATTGATAATGATATTTCTACCTTTGCTAGCCATCTTGTAGGCAAAAGCTTGACCGATTCCTGAAGATGCACCTGTAATGACTGTATATGTTTGAGACATTTTCATCACTCCTATAAATTTCGCTACTTACCTAGATTAATTGAATCAAAATCTTTTACAATGTGACTATTATGAAATATCTTTTTAGCGTCTGCTTCTAATTGTTGTGATGTCTTCCCTACATATCTTGCTGAGATATGCGTTAATAGTAATTGTTTAACATTCGCCTCCTTGGCTACTAGACCCGCTTGCTTGGCAGTTGAATGATAGTAATTACGCGCCATACGTTCCTCACCTTCTGCAAAAGTAGCTTCATGAACTAATATATCCGCATCTTTCGCTAGTGCAACAGCATTACGATGATAACGCGTATCTCCTAAAATAGTAATAATACGACCTTTTATATCTGGTCCAATGAAATCCTGACCATTCAACTGTCGTCCATCATCTAGTGTGATGGTTTTTCCTTGTTTTAATTGACCTAATAACGGACCATTTGGTACACCGGCTGCTCTTGCTTTATCAATCAATAATTCACCTACCTGATCTGCTTCAATTACCCTATAACCATATGACTGGATAGCGTGGTCTAAAGTCTTGTAAATGACTTGATATTGGTCATTTTGAAAAACAATACCTTCATCTGCTAACTCATGAATGATTAAATCATAGCCTAAGCTAGTACGGGTAACCTGAAGAAAATTTTCTATATATGCTTTTATCCCTTTAGGTCCGTATATCGTGACCGCTGATTCTCCGCCTTGATGACTTCTTGAAGATAGAAAACCTGGTAAACCAAAAATATGGTCGCCATGTAGATGCGTAATAAAAATTTTAGTGACTTTTCGGGGTTTTAACGTGGTTTTCATGATTTGATGCTGGGTTGCTTCGCCACAATCAAACATCCACATTTCATTACTCTCGTCTAATAATTTTAACATGATACTAGTTACATTCCGACTTCTACTCGGTACGCCAGCACCTGTTCCTAAAAAAGTTATCTCCACTTTCTTTCGCTCATTTCTATTTATAAATTCGTAAAAACCAAGAGCGCACATTAAATCCAAGTTTCCCTGTTCAATGTGCGCTCCTGTTTCAATGCCTAGAAAATCTATTCTTGGAATTCAAACTCGTAATCCAATATTCGGATAATATCCCCTTGCTTAGCACCACGTGCAGCCAAGGCTTTATCAACACCCATATTCTTCAATTGACGAGCAAATCGTAATGCTGACTCATCATATTCCAAATTAGCCATTTTAAATAATTTCTCAATTTTATCCCCATATAGATAGAAAGTACCATCTGATTCTCGTCCTACATAGAATGGCGGTTCTTCATCTTCAGGCATTTCATAAACAACTGTTTCTGTAGAAGCTTGTTTACCTTCTTCAGCAATCCGCTCTTCTTCCAAGCGAATCAATTCGGCAGTATGGTCCATTAAAGGTTCCAATCCTTCTCTAGTATAAGCAGAGATTGGGAATATCTCTGGCAGTGCTAAATCTGGATAATTTTCAGCAAAATAGCTTGCAAGTTTCTCCTTAAACTCTTCAATATATAATTCAGCTTCAGGAATATCCATCTTGTTCGCTACGATAATCGTTGGTCGTGACATTAGTTGATCATCATAATGATGTAGTTCCTTATTAATAGCAACGTAATCCTCAAAAGGATCTCGATTTTCAAAACCACCCATATCAATTACATGTAAAATTACCTTAGTTCGTTCAACATGACGTAAAAATTGGAAACCTAGCCCTATACCGTCAGCTGCTCCCTCAATTAAACCTGGTAAATCCGCTAGTACGAATGATTCGTTTGAACGTGTATTCACTACACCTAAGTTGGGCGTAATTGTTGTAAAGTGATAGTCCCCTATTTTTGGTGTTGCTGCCGTCACAACAGATAATAACGTTGATTTCCCAACTGAAGGGAAACCTACTAATCCTGCATCAGCAATTAATTTTAATTCTAGTTGCAGGGTAATTTCCTCTCCTGGTTCACCATTCTCCGCGATTTCCGGTGCAGGATTGTTATGAGTGGCGAATTTCATATTCCCACGACCACCACGACCTCCGTGAGCAACAACAAGTTCTTCACCATCTTTTACTAAATCACCAATAATTTGACCAGTGTCAAAGTTTTTAACTACTGTTCCAGGGGGTACAGCGACATACATATCTTCTGCACCACGTCCATACATTCCTTTAGGCATACCATTTTCGCCTGGTTTCGCTTTGAAGTGACGGTTGTAGCGGAAGTCCATCAAAGTTCTCAATCCTTCATCTACTTTGAAGATAACGTCACCACCACGGCCACCATCTCCTCCAGCTGGACCACCATCTGGACGATATTTTTCTCGTAAAAAGGCAACCATACCGTCGCCACCCTTACCTGCTTTTACCCAGATTTTAGCATAATCAAAAAATGTTGACATATGTTCCCCCCTCCTTTCAATTACGATTACTATACTTATTTAGTGTTAATACGGTTTGTATCAGCAAGTATTAAAATCGCTTGTGCAATCAAACTCAAAATTGCCAAACGGTTATTTTGCACCGTTTGTTCTTCTGCAAACACCATATTGTGATCAAAAAATTCAGTGATTATTGGTGTTAAGGCCTCAAGTTGATTATAGTTGTCTTGCATGTCATTTGTCATCTCTAAGCCTTTAGCACTATTAAATAATGCTACTTCAGATTCAGTTTCAAAACGGCTCTCATCTATTATAGCATTCTCCACGTTTAATTCGCGGGCTTTCTTACCTAAATTCAAGATACGATTCCACGCTTCGAGTGTTTCTTTAAATGAAGATTTACTACTTGCTTCTTGTAAGACCTTACTTGCTGCTAATTTCGTTAAAATATCATTTGAACGACTTTGTAAGACAGCATCCGCAATATCATAACGAATTTCTTGATCATTCAATATCGCTTTCAAACGGTCATTTACAAATTGACTCAATGCCGTTTGTAATTGAAGTAGACGATCTTGATCTTGAATATCATAAACAGTTTGCAAGATACTTATAATATCAGTTTTCCAGTCAAAAGTTAACTCATTTTCGATTAGAATGCGCACAATTCCAGAAGTTTGACGACGTAAAGCAAACGGATCGTTTGATCCAGAAGGAATACGGTTGATATTAAAGAATGAGATAACAGAATCTAATTTATCTGAGACTGCAAATAATTTTCCTAATTGGCTAGCTGGTAATTCTCCATCTGCAGAAATAGGCATATAATGTTCACGAATAGCGGTAGCAACAGCAGGAGTTTCACCAAATTCTAAGGCATATTTTTCACCCATAACACCCTGTAATTCAGAGAATTCATCTACAATACCTGTTACTAAATCAAATTTATAGATTTCAGCAGTACGTATAATATCTTCCGCTTGTGCATCGGCAAATTCATCTGACCATTTTTCAGCAAGGTATTGCGCAATTTGACCTGTACGTGTCATTTTTTCTTGTAATGTACCAATTTCAGCGTGGAAAGTCACCTTAGCCAAACGATCCTGGAAGTCTTGAATGGTTTTAGTTTTATCTTCATTTACAAAGAAGAAGCCATCTTCTAAACGAGCAGTTAGCACTTTTTGATTCCCTTTTCGAACATTATCCAGATATTCAGCATTTCCATTACGAACTGCTAGGAATAAAGGTAACAAGTTACCAGCTTGATCTTTAACATAGAAGTAACGTTGATGGTTCTTCATTGAAGTAATAAGTACTTCATCTGGTAATTCTAGGTATTTCTCATCGAAATTACCAATAAAGGCTGTTGGATATTCAACAATCTGTGTAACTTCTTCAAGTAAATCTTCATCAATATCAATTTGATAGTCATTTTCACTCGCTAATTGGTTGATTTGTTGTTCAATCAATGCTTTTCGTTCATCTTGATTAACAATGACAAACTCTTTTGCTAATGCTGCTTCATAAGCATCTGCATCAGCAATCGTTACAGCTTGGTCACCTAAATAGCGATGTCCACGAGAAACATTTGAAGCTGTTAAATTTAAGAAAGTTAATGGTAAGACTTGATCATCCAGTAATGCTACCATCCAGTGAATTGGGCGAATATATTTGACATCATATGAAGCCCAGTGCATAGAAACAGGAAATGACATATGATCAATAACAGTTACAATATTTTGTAAAATATCTGCTGCAGGACTTCCTGGGTTAGATATTTCAATGAAAACATACTCTTCCCCTTTTACTTCCTCAAAGTAAATATCTTCAACAGATGCGCCTTTTCCGCGAGCAAAACCTTGCGCAGCTTTGGTCCAGTTACCTTCTTCATCTTGGGCAATACGTTTAGCTGGTCCCTTAGCAACTTCAGAAAAATCTGTTTGTTTATCTGCTAGACCATTCACACGAACTGTTAAACGACGTGGGGTCGCAAATGTTTCAACATTTTCAAAAGTTAAACGGTTTTCTGTTAAAAAGTTTTCAACTAAAGCTTTTAATTGGTTAACGGCATTACGCACGTATTGGGCAGGTACCTCTTCTAAACCAATTTCAAATAAAAATTTATGTTGGCTCATTATTTTGCCTCCTTCAATAACGCTTCTGCTGTTTCGCGGTCTAATAATGGGTAACCCAAATCAGCACGTTTTTTCACAAACATTTTAGCTACGCGACGCGCCATATTACGGATACGTGCTAGATAAGCAGCACGGTCAGTAACAGAGATGACCCCACGTGCATCCAATAAGTTAAATGTATGTGAGCATTTTAAAATGTAGTCATAAGCCGGGTGAACTAATTCATTATCGATCTGTTTTAGCGCTTCAGTTTCATATTTATTGAAGACAGAGAACAACATATCTACATCTGATTCTTCAAATGAATAAACTGAGTGCTCATACTCAGCTTGGCCAAAAATTTCACCATATTTGACCCCTTCAACCCATTCAATATCATAAACTGAGTCAACCTCTTGGATGTAAGAAGCTAAACGTTCTAAACCGTAAGTTAATTCAGATGTTACAGGCTTACATTCCAATCCACCAACTTGTTGGAAATAAGTAAATTGGGTAACTTCCATCCCGTCTAACCAAACTTCCCAACCCAAACCAGCACAACCTAATGAAGGATTTTCCCAGTTATCTTCTACAAAACGAATATCATGTTGTAATGGATCAATACCTAATTGTTTTAGGCTTTCAATATAAAGCTCTTGAATATTTTCTGGATTTGGCTTCATCACGACTTGGAATTGGTGATGTTGGTATAAACGGTTTGGATTTTCACCATAACGACCGTCAGCTGGACGACGAGATGGCTCTACGTAACAAGCATTCCACGGTTCAGGTCCGATTGCTCGCAAGAAGGTATAAGGTGACATAGTACCCGCACCTTTTTCAGTATCATAGGCATTTAAAACTAAGCAGCCTTGCTCTGCCCAGTAATTTTGTAAAGTTAAAATAATATCTTGAAATGTTTTATGATTCGTTGCCAAGATGTTCACTTCCTCATTCTTAATCTTTAGTGGTCAAATACATCAGAAGACACAAAAAAGCCCCTATGTATTTGAAAAACAAACACATAGGGACGATTATATCGCGGTTCCACCCTACTTCTAATGCATAAACTCATTAGCGCTTTATTGCTAAGTGCTCCAATATGCCTTCACATGAGTTCAATTCGGCCGCTTTCACCATCCGACCTCGCTTTAGAATCTACCTCTAGTTACTTAGTATTTTCATTGCACTTCTTATATTCAGCTATTATCATACTTTTTTTCTCTTTTATCGTCAAGTGGATTGATAAAAGTTTCTAACTGACTAATAAAGTGTCTACTCTTCAAATGAATGCCAACGTACTCCTCATATAGGTCATCTAAAGCCTGTCTAATTTCAGCTTTGGTACTAACCTGTAAGTTCACTTCTCCTAACCTATCGTAGGAAATTTGGCTGAACATTCGAATAAAATGACTAGCTCTAGGTGACCAATGCAAACGGCGTTCATCCATATGAAAATGATCCGCACATAATACCCCAGCATATGCCATAGAATAATCAAATCTTCCACTGTCCTGGCCACATATTGCACAATATAGAAAATTCGGTGCTACACCAAATTTAGGTAGCAACTGAATTTCAAATATATTCGCCACAACAGACGGATCAACACCTGCTTCAATTTTACCTAAACCTTGCCACAACAAATCAAAAACCTTGTCTTCTTGAATAAAATCTTCAAAAGCAGCATCCGTTAATCCTGTCATATAAGCAGCATAAGCATTGGCTTGGATATCATCAATCGTCGTCTTAGGAAATTGAATATTGCCAGTATCATTCAAGAAGGAAAAGCCTTGATCATTTATAGTCCCAACAAAAGAGGCGCGCATATATGGAAAGGCAATCTCTTTTAGACTATTATTTTGTCGTTGAATATTTTTAACAAAAAACATACGCTTTCCATATTCTTTTGTAAATATCTTAATTAGTAAATCATTTTCTTTATACTTACGCGTAAAAAGGACAATCCCATCGAATCGCGCATAATGATCCTTCCGCATGGTCTTGCCCTCCTTTTCATACACATTTGCATATACCTACTTCGTTTGTGGATTAGCCTTTGTAATTTTTATAGTTATAACCTAAATCACCTAAGTTTGATTTATTATTACGCCAGTTCTTTATGATCTTCACCCATAGTTCCAAATATATTTTTGAACCTAATAGATTTTCAATTTCTTTGCGCACATCAACACCTATTTTCTTGATCATTTTACCACCTTTGCCGATAATGATGCCTTTTTGGCTTTTTTGATCAACTATGATAGTGGCATATACATGGACGCGGTCTAATTCATCTTTTTGCATAGAATCAACTTGAACAGCTACCGAATGTGGAATTTCTTCATAGGTATTTAATAGAATCTGTTCACGAATTAATTCAGATACCACAAAATATTCTGGGTGGTCTGTAATAAAATCAGATGGATAATACTGTGGTCCTGTTGGTAAAAGATTCACCAAGGTATCCATTAGGGTTCCAACATTATTCCCGTTTAAAGCAGATAAAGGAATAATGCCATCAAAACTATCTGGGTTTGGAATCGTTTCTATAAAATCAGCTAAAGTATCTGGTGAAACTTTATCAATTTTATTTATCCCTAAAAACTTGCGTGTTTTATAATTTTTAATTTTTTCAAAGACAAATTTATCACCAGGTCCAATGGGTTCTTCAGCATTTACAAGCATTAAGATAACATCTACTTCCTCAAGAGATTGGTAAGCAGACTTATTCATAAATTCACCTAACTCATTATGTGGTTTATGAATACCAGGTGTGTCAATAAAGACAATCTGTGCTTCTTCTGAAGTGTAAACAGCTTGAATCTTATTACGTGTCGTCTGAGCTTTATCAGACATGATCGCTACTTTTTGACCAACAACACGGTTTAAAAATGTTGACTTTCCAACATTAGGACGACCAACGATTGCTACAAAACCGGATTTATAACCATCAAAATTATCTTCTGCCTGGGCACCATCATCTTCTAGTAACTTTTCTAAGTCCTCAATATTATCAAAATCGTTTATATTAAAATCTTCTATATTCAAAAATAGTCTCCCTTATTCAGTATTAATGGAAAAAAAGTAAAATTTCAGGAACAAAAATGAGTAAACCAACAATGACGGCCATCATAGAAGAAATTAAGACACCTCCAGCGGCTACATCTTTCACATTTTTAGCAATTGGATGATATTGTTGGTCGGTAACTAAATCAATAATCCACTCAGCTATGGTGTTGGTAATCTCCATACAAATGACAATAGCACACGTTAATATGAGAATTAACCATTTCTCAATAGACAAATTGAAATAATAGGCTGCTAACATCACTAATACTAAGCCTAGTAGTTGATATCGAATGTTACGCTCATGAACAAATGCAAATCGAATACCACTCAAAGCATAGCCCATAGATTCAAAAAAATTATGATTTTTATCCACCTTGGGCAATTCTGGTGTTTGCTTACGCTCTTTTAAGTCCATAAGCATCTAAAATCTCTTTCTGTAGACTAAACATTTCCTTCTCATCCGTTTCATTCATATGGTCATATCCATTCAAATGTAAAAAGCCATGGATAGCTAAAAAACCTAACTCGCGTTCAAAAGAGTGTCCATATTCCTCAGCTTGTGCTCGGGTTTTATCAATTGAAATGAAAAGATCCCCCAGTTCTCGTGGCATGTCTTCTGGTAGACCAACAATTGATAGTTCATCTTCACCTAGATCTTCAATCGCAAAAGAAATCACATCGGTTGGACTGTCAATATTACGGTAAGTTCTATTGATTTCATGAATTTCTGCATCATTCACAATAGTTAATGATAAATCAATTTCTCCTGTTAATTCTAAATAATCAGCTGCAAACTCTAGCAATTCATGTAACATTTTTTCATCTTCAGCAGAAACTTCCTTTGTTTTATCTTCATAAATTAAATCTAACACATCTTCACCTTTTTTCTCCTAGCCTTGACCTTCACTATCTTCATTCGCATAAGCATCAATAATTGCTGATACTACAGGATGACGCACAACATCAGTTGCAGTAAAGTGAACAAAGTCTATATCTTTAATACCTCTTAAGTATCGTTCAGCATCAATCAAACCAGATTTAGCACCTCTTGGTAAATCGATTTGTGTTTTATCACCATTGACAATCATCTTAGAGCCGAATCCAAGACGGGTTAAGAACATCTTCATTTGAGCAACGGTGGTATTTTGTGCTTCATCTAAGATAACAAAAGCATCTTCTAAAGTACGCCCACGCATATAAGCTAATGGTGCTATTTCAATCACTCCACGCTCTAATAAACGCTCCGTATGTTCACGACCATAAATCGTATACAAAGCATCATAAATTGGACGTAAGTACGGATCTACCTTTTCTTTCAAGTCCCCTGGTAAAAATCCCAAACTTTCTCCCGCCTCAACCGCTGGGCGTGTCAATACAATGCGTTTCACTCGTCCTTGTTTGAGTGCCTGAACGGCCATCATCACTGCTAAGAAAGTTTTCCCAGTACCAGCTGGTCCAATTCCAAACGTTATGGCATGTTTATTGACAGCATGTAAATATTGACGTTGACCTACAGATTTTGTGCGAATGGCTTTTCCTTCAAATGTTCGACCAATTTCTTCTTCATATAAACTCACGAAATGGTTCAGTGTTCCATTTCTCGCCATCTTAATAGCAGTAACCACATCACGTTCACCAATTGTAATGCCCGATTGTAGAATAACTTGTAATTCGGTTAATAAATCAATTGTTTGTATAACACTCGCTTCAGGTCCACTCACTTCAATATGCTCATCCCTAGCAAATATTTGAACCTCAAAAGCTTGTTCAATCAAAGAAAGATTACGGTCCTCAGTACCAAAAAGTTGTACAGCTAACGCTGGATCCATCAAGGCTACACTTTTGCTAATTGTAGATTCTGTCAAATGAAAACTTCCTCCTTTTCGTATTAAGTAAATTATAGCAAAAATGTAAGATAAATACGAATAACAGATCATACATTATCAAATGCTTTGTCCTTTTTCGAAAAGGACATTTACTTTCGAAAGTGAATGGATCAATGATATAATGGAGAAAACGCTTTATGGAGGCATAAAAATTGCAAAAAATTATAGCCATCGCTAATCTAGTAAAAGATTGGCAATTTAAAGATATTCAAGATATTGCGAGTAATTATCAAGTGAAACGAGCAGACGAATTAACAGACGTAGACTATCCCAACATTGAAATTCAATATGGTTGGAACGCTGATTTAGCCGAGAAATATAAAATGAATGGTTATGATAGCCTACGCTGGATTCAAGTCCAATTTGCTGGAATTAATCAATTACCTAAAGAGATTGTTACTGATCAAAATATTCAAATTACTAACATGAGCGGTATCCATGCAACACCAATAGCTGAAACGGTATTTGGTTATATTTTAAATTACTATCGCAGTTTACACATTTATAAAGCGCGTGAACAAGAAAAGCACTGGGCATACGCAAAACATATGTCATTACCTGAGAAAAAAATGTTGATTTTTGGTGCTGGTAATGTGGGGAAAGAAATAGCCCGTATCGGCCAAGCATTCGGTTTAGAAACAGTCGGTGTGAATACGTCAGGTCGCAATGTAGACCACTTTGATCAAACAGTGAAAACAGCGGACGGATTTAAGCAAGTGACTGACGCCAATATCATCGTCAACGTCTTACCAGAAACAGACGCCACACAAGCTGTTTTCAATACCGATTTCTTTAATCGTCAAGAGAATCAACCACTATTTATTAACGTTGGTCGTGGGTCTGCTGTGGTCGACGAAGACCTGATTAATGCTCTAGAAAATGACCGCATTGCTTACGCTGCTTTAGACGTCTTTAATGAGGAACCACTGCCTAGAGACCATCCTTTCTGGACTCATGAAAAAATTGATGTTACACCACATATGACTGGTCAAGTAGAACACTTTGCCATCGAAACATATAAGATATTCCATGCTAACTTAAAAGCTTACGCAGAAAAGGGCGACTTAGCCGTCAATGTTGTTTCAAAAGAAAAAGGCTATTAAATCACAATAAGTCAAATAGATAAAAAAGCATCGGCTTTTCTAAATTTCGGAATAGCCAATGCTTTTTCCGATATTTTTTTGTTTATTTTGCAAATAAGATTACTGGGGGAAGACCTTCAAATTGGCCAACATAAACACCTGGTTCAATGACTTTAGGCATATTAACGGCACCTGAAGCTACAAACATGCCTGGTTCAATAGCTTGACCAATTTCAGCTAATTTTTGTGCCAACCATTGGACTGAATATGCTGGGTGACCCATCACCTCTTTTGAAGAACCCTGAGTGTATGGTTGACCATCTAGTGTTACTGTCCCTATCACGTCATCAATTTCTTGATAAGTTCGTTTGACATATTCACCAGCTACTACACCTGCATTGGCTGCGCCATCGGCAATCAATTCAAATTTTGAAATATTCCCGTACCAGTTGTCATAACGGCAATCAGGAATTTCATATCCTGTCGCCACCTTACATTTAGACATGATCGTCTCAACAGAATCGTCAGGCGAAATCCTTTCTTCAGCCTTGAATATCATTTCAAATTCTAACAATGGCCCCATAAATTTGCTTAGATCTATATCCGAACCCCAAACGCCTTTATCTGTCATGACACCATATAAAGGAGTTGAAGTCTTAAAGAAGGACTGTTGAATTTTTGCTGACAAAGAAATTTTATATCCCGCAACTTGTTCACCAGCCTCTTTTCGTAAATCTAAAACGGCTTGTTGAACACGGTATCCGTCTTCCTCATTCAATATCCCGAACTTCCCATATTTTACGGGGATTTTATGATTATCTGCTTGATAAAGTGCTTGACTTGCGAAAATAATTTCTTGATCCATCATAAACTGTTATCCTCCATTTTACATGGCGTCAGATGCGCCACCGTCAATATTCACTGCTGTACCACTAACATAAGAAGCAGCATCTGAAGCAAGAAAACTAATCACTTTAGCAGCTTCTGCTGTTTCACCAACACGGCCCATTGGCGTATGCGTATCCTTGGCTTTTTGTTTTGAAAACTCTTCCCAAGTGGGTTTTTCCGGGTCATTTTGCCACATATTTTCAACCTGCTCACTTCGGATATAACCAATACATACCGCATTTGCACGAATATTGTATTCACCGTACTCCTTACTCAATTCCTTGATGACGGCAAGTCCTGCTGAGCGGGCTGGTGAGGTTGGAACTGATTTTGGACCTGGCGTCTTTCCTGAATTTGATAAAACACTAATAATAGACCCTGACGCTTGCTTTCGCATATAGGGGAGTACTTCACGTGTAAAATTCGCCACACCAATAATTTTGATTTCTAAATCAAATCGCCAGGCATCATTATCTACTTCTTCAAATGAGCCCGCTCTGTGGCCACCCGCATTATTGACTAAGATATCGATAGTCCCGTATTTGGATGCAGTATCCGCAATTGCCTTTTGGACAGCGGATAAATCTGTAACGTCAGCTACTGCGTAATCTACTTCAACCCCCGTAGCTTCTTTAATGGCTGTTTGTGCCTCAATTAATCTTTCCTCGTGGCGGGCTGTAATCACAACGTGTGCACCCTCCTCAGCCAGTGTTTTTGCTGTTTCAAATCCGATACCTCTACTTGCCCCGGTTATGACTGCTACTTTACCTTTTAGTCCTAAATCCATCAAAATCGCTCCTTCATCTTTATAGATCTTATTGATTTGAAAAAAGTTTCCACTCAAGTTCCAGATTTTTACCATTCTTTATAGCTTTCGGCCTCAACTAATAAAAAAACGACGACCGTCAACAGGCCGCCGTTTCATTAGCTAGAGCCCGTTTCACGTGGAAAAGGACTCTCCTAGAGAAGAATCCTACTTAGCTAATGATAATAATTCTTGTTTTGAATTAAATGGAGACGCAACAAATACGTCAGCATGCATCATATATATGGAGGATATTCTAAATTGACGCATTGTTGTCACCCCTTTCAAATTACTAAATACAATTTATCAAAAAAAAGAAGTGATTTCAAGCTATTTTTTAATTTTATTTTAATGAATTTCTCATTTATAATATTAAAACTCAATTTTTTGACCAATAAAAAAGGAAGTCAAATGACTTCCTTTTTATATTCAAATAAATTAACTTAAATATTTTTTGGCTACTGTTTGCATTGCATTACCTTCAACTCGGCCTTTAAATTTAGCCACAGCAGTTTGCATTACTTTACCAAAATCTTTCATAGATGTTGCGCCACCTTCATCAATAACTTGATTAACGCCTTCATCAAATTCAGATTCTGATAATTGTGCTGGCAAATATTCTCGATAATGCAATTACAGCAACCGCGCTATCTGCTAATTCTACATGATCTGCTTGACGGAATCCTACTTCCAACTCTTTTCCTTGCTTCAACTCGCGAGCCAAAAGTTCAATTTCTTCATCCACAGACAAGGTATCACTTTGTTAATTTCAGCATTTTGAACTGCTGTCTTTAACATCCGGATAACAGATAACTTACATTTATCTTTAGCTTTCATGGCTACCTTCATATCGGTATTTAGTTGGTCTAATAACGCCATGAGCTGTCTCTTTTAAGTGAGGTAAACAATTAGAATTTACGTTTACGAGCCGCTTCAGATTTCTTCTTACGTTTTACTGAAGGTTTTTCGTAGAATTCACGTTTACGTGCTTCTTGTATTGTACCAGATTTTGAAACTGAACGTTTGAAGCGACGAAGAGCGTCGTCAAGTGATTCGTTTTTACGAACTACAGTTTTTGACATGACATTTCCCTCCCCTCGTTACTACAAATCGTTCTTTCATACTTGAAAAAACGTTCTAGTGAATTATACGTCATTAAATAAATAAAGTCAATTATCCCTACGTCATTTTATTGGTTAATCGAATAATCATTGAATTTTTTTACACGTTGTTACAGTAGAAATAGAAGCTAAATGGGGACTTTATATTAATTCAATTTGGTTTCTTTATAATAAAGAGCGGAAATATCTCCTAAACTTTTTAAAAGCCAGCTATAAAGATGTCAAGGAATAAATTGAAAGTTTAGGACGTGATTCTGAAGTGTGATTTTGAAGGAATTTATGTTATTGCT
>NZ_PNHQ01000015.1 GCF_002871935.1 Aerococcus viridans | reverse complement strand
ACGATCAGGTAGATAGGCTAGAAGTGGAAGTGCAGTGATGTATGGAGCGGACTAGTACTAATCGGTCGAGGACTTATCCAATGGATAAAAGATTGTATGATGGAATGGTCGATGACTTACAGATTCAGTTTTGAGCGAACAAGAGCTCATATAAATATTGTGTGGTGATGATGGCAAGAAGGACACACCTGTTCCCATCTCGAACACAGAAGTTAAGCTTCTTAGCGCCGAATGTAGTTGGGGGTTGCCCCCTGTGAGACTAGGACGTTGCCATGCAGTATTTTTATTCCGCAATAGCTCAGTTGGTAGTAGCGCTTGACTGTTAATCAAGATGTCGTAGGTTCGAGTCCTACTTGCGGAGTTGGTAGAGTTCCTTGCCCATGGAGAGTTGTCCGAGAGGCCGAAGGAGCACGATTGGAAATCGTGTAAACAGGAAACTGTTTCGAGGGTTCGAATCCCTTACTCTCCGTAAAAAAACTTATATTATGGCCCGTTGGTCAAGCGGTTAAGACACCGCCCTTTCACGGCGGTAACACGGGTTCGAGTCCCGTACGGGTCATTATTCTAGGAGAATTAGCTCAGCTGGGAGAGCGTCTGCCTTACAAGCAGGATGTCGGGGGTTCGAGCCCCTCATTCTCCATTAGAATTTTGTTTCAAAAATATTTGGTCCCGTAGTGTAGCGGTTATCACGCCTCCCTGTCACGGAGGAGATCGCGGGTTCGATTCCCGTCGGGACCGTTAGTTTAAAATATTATTATTATGGTCTGATAGCTCAGTTGGTAGAGCACTTGATTGAAGCTCAAGGTGTCGGCAGTTCAAATCTGTCTCGGACCATATGGAGGGATAGCGAAGTGGCCAAACGCAGCGGACTGTAAATCCGTTCCTTCGGGTTCGAAGGTTCAAATCCTTCTCCCTCCATTTACATTTTTAAACTATGGGATATTACTTGGATAGGGACATAGTTAAACGGTATAACTACGGTCTCCAAAACCGTCATTGTGGGTTCGATTCCTACTGTCCCTGTTTTATTAATATTATTTTGGCGAGTGTGGCGAAGTGGTTAACGCATCGGTTTGTGGCACCGACACTCGTGGGTTCGATTCCCATCACTCGCCCTTTTTTATTGGGATATAGCCAAGCGGTAAGGCAACAGACTTTGACTCTGTCATTCGTTGGTTCGAATCCAGCTATCCCAGTTTTTTATTTATGGCGGTATAGCCAAGTGGTAAGGCATGGCTCTGCAAAAGCTTGATCGCCGGTTCAAATCCGACTACCGCCTTTCACGCTTTTAGGAAGACATGCAAATATGATTGATTTGCCGGTGTGGCGGAATTGGCAGACGCGCTGGACTCAAAATCCTGTGTCCTTACGGACGTGCCGGTTCGACCCCGGCCACCGGTATTAATATAGTGTAAAAGAGTATCAAATAAAACTCTTTATAACTCCTAGAATGTTGTTAAATCAACGTTTTAGGAGTTTTTTTATTTATTACGAATACCAAAAAGAATCAAAGAATTACAAATTATTTGGCTCTTCGTCAAATAAGATTGATGAGCAAATTTCCAAGTAATTATTTGATTACTTGTTTTTTATTTATTATTCATTGTCCCTAATATTTACCTTCCGTACCCAGGCAGCGCTTAGGCTGCTTGCGTAAGTGGCAAAAGTACTTATTTTATTCATTACTGCTGTATAATGGAAATGATACTTGATAAGCTTTTATTTAGAAGGGAGATTTATGGACAGTAAACATACCGATAGTAAGTTAGCGATCTTACGAAAACTATTTATGTCGACCCTTGTCTTGAGTGCTTTCACATTTGGTGGTGGTTATGTCATTATCACTTTGATGCGTAAAACTTTTGTGGAGGATCTAGGGTGGATTGAGAAAGACGAGATGTTAGATTTAGTGGCAATTGCGCAGTCAGCACCAGGTGCGATAGCGGTGAATGGTGCCATTGTCATTGGGTATAAATTAGCTGGTTTATTAGGTGTATTAACGGCAGTCATTGCAACCATTATTCCTCCGTTTACGATCATTACTTTGATTTCTTTCTTTTATGATGCTTTTAGATCGAACGTCTGGATTTCTTTGCTACTAGAAGGAATGCAAGCTGGAGTGGCAGCAGTTATAGTAGCGGTAGTGCTTCAAATGGGTAAAGAAGTGACAGATACAAAAAATCCATTACTCATCACAGCAATGTTAGTTGCTTTTGTTGCCAATTATTTCTTCAATGTGAATGTAATTTTAATTATTTTTGTTGCAGCAACTTTAGGTATTGGTAAATACTTACTTGACCGGCATATGGGAGGTAAAAAAGTATGATCTATTTGCAGCTATTTTGGTCTTTTTTAAAGGTTGGCGCTTTTAGTTTTGGTGGCGGTTATGCAGCTTTACCATTAATTCAAGATGAGATTGTGACCAATCATCAATGGTTGACTCAGCAAGAATTTACAGACTTAATTACTATTTCTCAAATGACGCCAGGGCCGATTGCAATTAACTCTGCAACCTTTGTAGGTAATCAAATTGCGGGGGTTCCCGGAGGTATTGCAGCGACGCTTGGTTCAGTCTTCCCTTCGATTATTCTGGTAACGCTTTTAGCTTATGTCTATATGAAATATCGTAATTTAGCTTCACTACAGTATGTGTTAAAGGCGCTACGACCAGTAGTTGTCGCTATGATAGCAACCGCAGGGATGTCTATTTTAGTGACAAGTTTTTGGGGAGATCAAGTTATTGGCATCCAGACGGTCAACATTATTGCGGTCATTATTTTTGTGATATGTCTTACTTTATTATTTAAAACGAAGTGGGATCCGGTAATGGTGATGATGTTGGCAGGTGTTCTGAATGTTGTGGCTTATTTAGCCAAAGGATTAGCCGTTTAATTAAAGTCAGGATTAGTCAAGGCATATTTCTTTCTCGTTTAGGATGCATCGGCTATAATAATAGGGAGTATAAGAATAGAGAGGATGCTTTATGTGGAATTAGGGGTACACGATTTAGTAACGATAAATAAAGGGGAATCTGCAGAAGGTGCAATTGAACGCACAATGCGATTTGTTCAAGAGATTGAGAAATTAAATTATAACCGGTACTGGTTTGCAGAACATCATAACATGTCTAGTTTAGCCTCTGTATCACCAGAAATGCTAGTTGCTTATGCTGCAGCGAAAACTAACCGTATACATTTAGGTACGGGCGGCACAATGATTATGCATTATTCTCCTTTAAAAATAGCAGAGAACTTCAAGACATTGACCGCTTTAGCTCCAGGTCGAATTGATATTGGGCTAGGTAGAGCGCCGGGATCTGGTCCGGATGAGATTAAGGCATTAGCTGAAGGGCGTCCGCAAACCTTTACAGATATGTACGATAAAATCCAAGTGATTTTAGATTATCTGGCAGACAAGCAAGCACCTGATTTTTATGGAAAGGTACGGGCTATGCCCCAAAATCTGAAACATCTAACGGAACCTTGGATGCTAGGGTCTTCTGGACAATCAGCATTGGTGACGGCACAAATGGGCTTGGGTTATGCCTTTGCGAAATTTTTTGGTATTGAAACGGATCCGGACGTTTTTAAATTGTACCGGGACCGGTTTGAGCCGAGTGCATTTTTCCAAAAACCCAAGGTCATGGTGTCTTATATGATCATTGTGGGCGAAACAGATGAGGAAGCAGATTATTTAGCTAAGCCCATTGAATTGGTGCAAATGGGGATTCGAACTGGTCAACTTATTCCGAATATGACCCCTGAAGAAGCCAAAGACTATAGTTTAGGAGCAGGCGCACAAGCTATATTGGATGATTATCTAACTAAGCGATTTATTATTAAGGGATCAAAAGAAACGGTAAAAGCTATTTTAGATGATGAAATTGAAAGCTTAGGTATCGATGAAATCTTAGTTTACGCGCCGATTTTTGATGAGGACAAGCGACTACAATCATACCGTTATTTAGCGGAGATGTTTGATAAAATTTAATTCGTTATACTTGAGGGGAACTATCGTTGGATAGTTCCCTTTTTAAATGAGATGATAGGCAAAAATGTATTAACTATTTGTTTAGAAAGATTACAATTAGCTAAATGTTTTATTTACATAGTGAAACGATTTAGAAAAATAAAATTATCGTGATAGGTTTCACCGATTATAATTGATATAAATCCCAAAGCTCTCTAACATTGACAGGTTTAGTTGATTTAGATAATATTTAAATAGATATTACCGAAGATGGGATAAGTAAATAGGCATCAATTTAAGAGAGGTTTCGTTTGGTGAAAGAAACTATTGATAAGCATTGAAGATGGTCCTTGAGGTTAAAGTGATTCGAGTGTTTTTGATATAAAAAATCATAAGATGAACTCGTGTGGCGCCGTTATCTGCTAGCCCTATTTTATTTTCTTAATATGATGTGGGGATAAGGGAAAGAAGTTCTTTCTGAATTAAGGTGGTACCACGTGAAATGCGTCCTTAGTCGAGATAGCTAGTTTAGCTGTTTGGACTAAGGACTTTTTTGTTAAAAAATTAGGAAAATGAAAAGAGGAAATAATGATGAAAAAATTGGTTAAATTAATTGGGTTTACTTTAGGTTCTTCATTGCTTTTAGCAGCATGTGGTAGTGGGGCAGATAGCACAGTAAAAGTTGGCCTTGTAGGTGATGATACAACAGTTTGGGATAGCGTTGCTGAACGAGCTAAAGAAGAATACGATATTGATATTGAGTTGGTTAAATTTAATGACTATAACACACCCAATGACGCATTAGCAGACGGTTCAGTTGATTTGAATTCATTTCAAACGATTATTTTTATGAATAATTATGAGGAAGCCTCTGGTAATGATTTCACACCAATTGGTAATACAATCATTACACCACTAGGGATTTATTCAAAGAAACATGACACTATTGAAGAAATTAGTGAAGGTCAATCAGTTGCCATACCAAATGATGTTACTAATGGAGGTCGCGCATTAAATTTACTACAAGAGGCTGGTTTTATTACGCTTGATGAAGAAGCCTCGGCTTCATTCACCCCAACAGTTGATGATATTACAGAGAATCCGTATAATTTAGATATTCAAGAAGTTGATGCAGCACAAACTGCCCGTTCAGTTAGCGATGTGGACTTCTCAGTTATTAATGGTGGTTATGCAGTAGATGCAGGTTATTATCCAAAAGAGGATGCTCTATTCTTAGAGCCAAATTCTGAATCAGCACAACAATACATTAATGTAATTGCTGCTAGAACAGATGAAGCTGATAATGAAACATTTAAACAGATTGTAGAAATTTATCAAACAGAAGAAACAGCAGCCTTAATTGAGGAAGTATATCACGGAGGTCAAGTGCCTGCTTGGGATGACTATGGTTTTGCACCAGTTGAATAATACTCGACCTGATCTCAGTTATATTAAAGTATTCATCAGTTTACGAATTTAATCAAAAAAACGAGCTACCTGAATTAAAAAAATCATGAGCTCGTTTTTTGAGTTATTATGATATCATTTTAAACATTTTCTGCGATATAACGCACTAATTCTGCTGATTTTTCCCAACCTAGACATGGATCAGTAATAGATTGGCCAAATACGTCCCCGCCTGGTTCTTGGCGGCCATCTTGTAAGTAAGATTCAATCATGAATCCACGAACATAAGATTTAATGTCTTCATTCCATTGACGGTTTTGTAAAACTTCTTGAACAATTCTAATTTGGTCTAAATGATTCTTACCTGAGTTATCATGATTGGTATCAATTACAACAAATGGGTTTTTGTAGTCTTCTTTTTTGTAGTAATTAATTGTCTTCACTAGATCTTCATAGTGGTAGTTCGGTACAACTTCTTTATTCTCAAGCGTACCACCACGCAAGATAATATGGGCAAAAGTATTACCACTTGTTAAGACTTCTTGACCTGAGTACATTAGCTCTTGAGGTTTTTGTGCTGCATGCAAGGCATTAAAAGTCACAGTAAGGTTACCAGACGTTGGATTCTTTAAACCAACAGGGCAGTCTAAACCAGAAGCAACGAAACGGTGTTGTTGGTTTTCTACAGAACGGGCACCTACAGCGTGATAAGAAACTAAATCTTCTACAAATTGTAAGTTATCTGGGTACAGCATTTCGTCAGCAGTAGTCATACCTGTTTCAGTAATGACACGACGATGCATGTTGCGAACAGCTTTCATTCCACGAATTAAGCTTGTTTCACCAGTTGGATCTTGTTGGTGTAATAGGCCTTTATATCCGTCACCATTTGTACGAGGTTTATTCGTATATACACGTTGTACAATAAAGACTTTATCTTTCACTTCTTCTTGTAACTTTGCTAAACGGTGTGCATATTCGACAACTGCCTCTTCATTGTCAGCGGAACATGGTCCCATGATTAATAGAAAACGATCATCCTCACCAGACATAATTGCCTGCAATTCTTTATCGCGTGCTTCCTTAATCGCATTCTCTTCATCAGTTAATTTCGCATGTGATTTAATCGCATCGAAATCAACAGTTTCACTTATTGGTTTAAAGCTCATCATATACCCTCCTGTAATCATAGCTCTGAGTATATTCTAACAAAATTGTAATAAAATAGCATTTTTAATCAGCAAATACTTGTATATTCTAATGAATAGTCCTAGTTAAATTATTTGAAAATGCTTTCTTTTTGAATTATGATCATGGCATCGAGGAAAATCAATAGAGGAGAGTGAATCTAATGACAACAAGAATTTATATGATGCGCCATGGGCAAGCTCTATTCAATGTCTTACATAAGATACAAGGTGGGTCAGACTCCCCACTAACTGCCAAAGGTATTCGGCAAGCAGAAATTGCGCGTGATCATTTTGAACGTGAAGGGATTACTTTTGATGTAGCTTACGCATCAACATCAGAACGTGCCAGTGATACATTAGAGATTATTTTAGGACAAAATAAAGGTTATCACCGTTTAAAATCACTTAAAGAATGGAACTTTGGTACATTTGAGGCAGAATCAGAACACTTAAATCCTCCTTTACCATATGGTGATTTCTTTGCGGGTTATCAAGGTGAAAGAGAAGCAGATGTTAGAAATCGAATTAGTAAAGCAGTTAAAAACATTGCGGACAACCATCTTGACCAAACGATATTAATTGTTAGTCACGGTGGGGCAATCGCACAATTCTTTAAAGATAAAACCAATTTTGAAGGCTCTATTTCAAAAGACATTGGTTTTACTAACTGTTCAGCACTTATATTTGATTATCAAGATGGTGAATTTGAATATAAAGATGTGTTAAACCATGATTATAGCCAGCTGTCTGATTAATCGTCTTGGAAAAGGGAAGATGAGAAAAAATCGTTTAGAATTGACGTACTGGACCAAAGCCGAACAATCACGACATATTATTGGCGCATTTTGGGAAGTATCGGACCTTTTTGACTTGTAAAATCCAATGATAAATATTGATATATAACAAAGAGTTGCTTAGGGGCATATTTTTTTGAAAAATGTAAGCGATTTCTATTGACTGAATCATTTTATACCCTTATAATTATTTTCGAAGATGACAATTCGTTTGTTTGTGTAGATAGAATTATTGAGGTTATATTTTTTTCTTAATATTTGTAAGCGGTGTCATCAAAAAAGTTAGGAGATGGGTGAATGAATAATAATCGTATGCAGTTTCCAGAATCGTTCTTTTGGGGGGCATCAACGTCTGCGTATCAAGTTGAAGGCGCAAGTTTAACAAACGGTAAGGGCCCTTCTAGTCAGGATACAAAGGAGTTACCTGAAGGGACAGCTGACTTAACGGTTTCAGTTGACCACTATCATAAGTTTAAAGAAGATATTGCTTTGATGGCAGAAATGGGCTTTAAATCATATCGCTTTTCAATTTCTTGGTCGCGGGTAATACCTGAAGGTACTGGGCAAGTGAATCAGGAAGGATTAGACTTTTATTCAGATTTAATTGATGAATGTTTAAAATATGATATTGAACCAATTGTTACTATGTTCCATTTCGATATGCCAGCAGCTTTAGATGAACGTGGCTCTTGGGGGAATCGAGATTCGGTTGAATGGTTTGTTGACTATGCTAAATTGCTCTTTGATCACTATGGTGATCGAGTGAAATACTGGTTAACAATTAACGAACAAAATATGTTAACACTAGTAGGGAATGTAATTGGAACTTTACGCATTCCTGAAGGTACTGAGAATGTAACCAAAGAAATTTATCAACAAAATCATCATATGTTAGTAGCCCAAGCAAAAGTGATGGAAATCTGTCATCAGGTATTACCAGAAGCGAAAATTGCGCCAGCGCCAAATATTGCTATTGCTTATGCAGCCAGTATGAATCCAGAAGATAATCTAGCAGCACAAAATGCAAACGCTATCAGAAACTGGTTGTATCTAGATATGGCAGTTTATGGTAAATATAATAATTTGGTATGGACTTGGTTAGAGAAACAAGATGCCTTACCAGATATAGTAGAGGGTGATTTGGAATCTTTAGCGAATGCCAAACCAGACTTCTTAGGCATTAATTATTACAATACATTAACGGTTAAAGCTTATGAAGCACCGGAATCAGGAGAAGTAGCCTTTAAGAGCCAACAAGAAAATTCTGGTTTAGAGGATATGTTTCTTGGTGTAGATAACGACTTTTTACCTAAAACAGAATTTGGTTGGGAAATTGATCCGATTGGCTTTAGAGCCACTCTTAGAGAAATATACTCCCGCTACCATCTACCAATTCTTATTACGGAAAATGGTTTAGGGGCTTATGATGAATTAACTGAAGATGGCAAGATTCATGATGAATACCGAATTAACTATTTACGTACACATATTGAACAAATGAAATTAGCTATTGGTGATGGTGTAGAGATGTTAGGTTACAATCCTTGGTCAGCGATTGATTTAATTTCAACGCACGAAGGTATTCGTAAACGTTATGGTTTCATTTATGTTGACCGTGATGATGAACAGCTAGGAACGCTAACTCGTTACAGAAAAGATTCATTCTTCTGGTATCAAGGGGTCATTGCAAACAACGGTAGTGATTTAAGTTAAATCATGAGGAGGTGGTTTCATGGTCAAATATAAAAAGATAGCGCAAGAAATCACCAACTATATTTTGGATAATAAATTAAAACGACATGACAAATTGCCAGTGATTGATGAATTGGTGGTTGATTTTAACGCTAGTAAATCGACAATTATTAAAGCGTTAGATATTCTAGAAGCTAAAGGTCAAATCTATCAAGTCCAGGGGTCAGGGATATTTGTAAGAGATGTTTATATCCCTGGAAAAATCAATTTAAATCGCCCAGAAGGATTGTCAAGGACGCTCCTCGATGAGACGATCGTTAGTCGAGTTGTCAAAGTTGAGTTGATTAAACCGGATGCGACTATCCAAGAATACCTTGAATGTGAACCAAATGAAGATATTTATATGGTACAGAGGACTCGCTATATTAAAGGAAAAATTCATTCTTTTGAGACATCTTATTTAAGAAAGAAATATGTCAGGTATATGAATGAGCAGATTGCTCGCGGATCAATTTTTACCTATTTGGAAGATAATTTAGATTTAAAGCCTAGCTTCTCTAATGCTTTCTTTCAAGTCAAGCAAATAGGAGATGAAGTTGGTAGATTTCTGAATGAACCTGCTGATAATTATGGTTTAGAGTTGATCAACCAGTTCTTCCTATCTAATGGTGCCATATTCGATTACAGCATTTTATGGTATAGCTCAAAACATGCACAATTTTTTGTGCCGTCAAATTTTTACTAAATTAAATAATACAAATTTATTGGAGGAATTATTATGAAAAAAGCACTAATTATTTGTAACGCAGGGATGTCATCATCATTAATGGCTAAGAAAGCCACTGACTTCTTTAAAGGTAAAAATGTTCCAATCGAATTAGATGCAACTACAGTAAGTAAGTCATCAGAATTCTTTAAAAAAGGTGAATTCGATTTATATTTAGTTTCACCACAAATTAAAATGTACTATGATCAAATTGCCAAAGAAGCAGAAGCATCTAATAAATTAGTTGCGAATATCCCGCCACAAGCTTATATCCCAACAGGAGATGGGGTATCTAATTTAGCCAAATTGACTTTCACCGAATTGAAGCCTTTGTTGCAAGCTGAAAAGAATGGTTAAGAGAGGAGGATAAAGAATGGAATCATCAGAAATTCAAACAATTGCATTTACAATTATTCTACACGCTGGGAACGGCCGGACCTTAGTTCATGAAAGTTTCCTATTAATGCGTGCAGGTAAGTATGAAGAAGCAGAGGCCAAATTACAAGAAGCAAATGATGCATTAGTTGAAGCGCATAATGCGCAAACTGACTTATTACATCAATATGCGAACGGTGAAGATATCAATATGGAAATTATTATGGTTCATGCCCAAGATCATTTGATGACTTCAACCACTTTACGTGAAATGGCAGTAGAAATGTTAGAAATGTATAAAGTACTTAAAGGGTAGCTAGAGAAAGGAATGCGGTTAACGTGGTAAGAAGTAAAGAAGTGCAACAACAAGAAAAAGAATTGGCTTTGCGGAACTTTAAGTTTAATCGTTTCTTATTTATTCGTTATGCTTTAGCCTTTAGTGTTATTGCCAATTTATATTGGCTGTTTATGAATCTATTTACACAAGTTTCATCAGTTGTTCTGCCAGCTATTATGGTAATAATTGGGGGAATGGCCGCATTTGAATATTTACGACTGTATTGGACACATGACAATACATTGAAATTTTCAAAAATATATTTTCAAGTGCAGCTTGTTGTAAGCGTATTACTATTTTTTACAACTTTTAGCGAAACCGCATTCAACTATCTATATCCTTTTTTAGGAATGTCAGATGAAGCTATATTACTTGTTTACATTATCCTGGGAGTGGGGTTAGTGGTAGCAGGCATATCTTTATTCAAAATTCAACGAATTGCTAAGAATAAAGATAAGAAATATCAATATATTCAACGATATGAAAAATACACATCTTAAATGATGAAAAAAATTGAAGAAAAGAGTTGTTGAACATGTCTGAAGAAAATAAATCTACTGGAGCTTTTGGCTTCTTAGAAAAATATATTATGAACCCCTTAGGTAAATTGGCGACAACTAAATTTGTCCGTGCCATTATGAATACGGGTATTGCCGTTATTCCATTTACCATTGTTGGGTCTATGTTCTTGGTATTAAACGTATTACCAACAGCTGTTCCAGCGCTGCAAGGTATTTATGACGCAACGATCGGTAACTTTACAGAGTTATACATGTTAGCCAATACAGCCACTATGGGTGTTTTATCCCTATACTTCTCGATTGTCCTAGGTTATGAATTTACAAAAGTTTACGTTGATGATGAAGGGTTAGATATGAACCCAGTTAACGGTGCTTTATTATCACTATTTGCATTCTTGATGGCTATCCCACAATTGGTTTGGCAAGATGGTGCAATGGTTCGTACAACTGAAATCACTGATGCATCAACTATTATCAATGGTTGGGCAATGGGTGGTGACGGGGTAACTCGTTTTGGTACGATTGGTATTTTTACAGCGATCATCATGGGTGTACTTGCTGTGCAATTATACCGTCTATGTATTGTAAACAACTGGGTTATTAAAATGCCAGATGCAGTACCACAAGGGGTTGCAAACTCATTTACAGCCTTAGTACCAACATTTGTTATTGCTTTTACTGTTATTATCTTAAACGGTGCCTTAGTAATGTTTGGTACTGACTTGTTCCAATTAATTCAAGCGCCATTTGGTTTCGTAACACAAATTACGGGTACTTATGTTGGGGTATTGGTTATCGTATTCTTAATCCATGCTTTATGGAGTGTTGGGATTCACGGTTCTACCATTATCACTTCTCTAGTTAACCCAATCTTATTAGCAAATATGGCAGAAAACGCTGCTGGTGCAGACCACGTATTAGCAGGTGAGTTCTGGAATGGATATGTTATTGTCGGTGGGGCGGGTGCTACATTAGGTCTAACAGTATTCTTAGCCTTCTTCGCTCGTTCAGAACAATTGAAAGCCTTAGGTAAAACGGCCATCGTTCCAGCATTATTTAACATTAACGAACCGATTATCTTCGGGGTGCCAATGATCTATAACCCATCAATGTTCTTACCATTTATTGGTGCACCAATGGTTGCAGCAACAATTGCTTACTTTGCAACAGCATTAGACTTTGTAAAACCTATTATTGCGCAACAACCATGGCCAATGCCTGTTGGTATCGGTGCCTTTATTGGGACAGCAGACTGGCGTGCGATTATATTATCATTTGTCTGTGTATTAGCAGCCTTTGCTGTTTACTACCCATTCATTACAAAATACGACAAGACTTTATTATTAGAAGAACAAGCACGTGAGGAAGCAGCAGAAGCTGAGGACGATGACTTCTTTACTTTCTAAGATCTAAATATAATATCATAACAATATAAAAAGGTGATTGCGCCAAGCGCAATCACCTTTTTGACTTTGATTTTAATGGTTATCAGCCATTACACCTACCAGTGGGTGAGGGGGATACAATTCTTCTAAATATTGAATTTCTTCAGCGGATAAAGTGAGGTCAACAGCAGCAACTGCACCATCAATATGGTGAACCTTTGTTGCGCCAACCACTGGAGCAGTCACCTTAGTCAATAGCCAGGCTAATGATATTTCAGTCATAGTAACATGGTGTTTTTCAGCCAATTCATGGACACGTAAGATAATAGCATGGTCTTGATCAGCTGTGTTTTGGTACTTACTTTTCGCATAATTGTCTAGATTCATTCGACGGCTTGCGTTATCACCTGGTAACCTAGATAATCGACCAGAAGCTAGCGCAGAGTAAGGTGTAAGGGCAATATTATTTTCATTAGCAAATCGATTCATTTCTCGTTCTTCTTCTCGGAAGATGAGATTGTAGTGACCTTGTATAGAAATAAATTCAGTTAGATTGTTAGCACGAGCATATGCGTTGGCAGTAGCGATTTGATAGGCATAAGCGTTAGAAATGCCGATATATCTCGTTTTTCCAGCTTTAACCATAGCATCTAAAGCATGCATAATATCTGCCATTGGTGTGTGGTAGTCCCACATATGATAAATATAGAGGTCAACATAGTCCATACCTAGATTAGTTAAACTGGTATTTAATGATTGCTCGATATGTTGATGGGCACTTACTTGATTGTGGCGTTCTTCTTCACTTCGAGGGAGAAATTTAGTGGCTACGACGATATCTTGCCGATTTGCCAGCTGCTTGAGAGCCTTGCCGACATATTTCTCACTTGTCCCGCCTTGATAAGCGATAGCTGTATCAAAAAAGTTGACCCCTTGATCTAGTGCGTGACTGATAATAGCAGTAGTGTCTTCTTGGTTTAAAGTCCAAGCGTGTCCTCCCTTATCTGGATCACCAAAACCCATACAGCCTAAACAAATCCGAGAAACAGATAAATCTGAGTTACCTAATTTGACATATTTCATAATAGCTCCCTCCTCAATAGAGTTAGATTAGGTTAAAGTGTTTAAATGCATTATATAAGCCATCGTCTTCTACAGCATCGGTGATATAATCAGCGGCAGCCTTAATCTCATCGCCACCATTTCCCATAGCAACACCTGTCTCACAAATATTAAACATAGGAATATCAATTTTGGCATCTCCGAAAGCGAAAGTATCTTTGGCATCGATATTTTCATAGGCTAATAAATCCTTAATAGCTGTTTCTTTAGTAATATTGGCTAAAGCTACGTCACCAAAGAGGGCATGTTCGCCGTGACCACCCCAAGTTCCGACTTGATAATCAGGGAATTCTTCTCTGGCATCAAGGTAATCCTGGTATGATTCCAAAATAAAGGAAATCTTGTTAATATCATCACGGTAAAGATCTTGATCAAATAACATTTCAGGGAATGTAGATTCGACTGACACGTCATTAGGATTATGATTACCTTTGTAAGCTACGTAATCTTGTACGGTTTGGCGACCGCGTTCTCTAAAGCCGCTTGACCCGTATAAGCCAGAATTTGCTTCTAGGTAAAATTCTAAGTTGAGTTTCAATAACCAATCAACAATTCTACGGGTCTCTTCACCAGTAAGGTGTTTATGGTAAATAATCTCTCCATCTACTTCAATATAATTACCGTTTCCACCTACATAACCATCAAATCCAATATCTAAAATTTCTTTATACATTTCGGCTTTTGAGCGACCGGTGACTGTAAAAACTTTGTGGCCGTTTGCTTGGGCCTGATGAATGGCTTCTACAGCTGAATCAGGTAATATATTCTCGTAACTTACTAAGGTACCATCTACATCTAGAAAAATATACTTACTTGTCATTAATTAGGCTCCTTTTAATGAAATAAAACGTTTTCATATATAACACTTATATAATAATCGAAAATATTAAGTGGTGTCAAATTGTATGGTACTAATTATTTAAGTCAGTATAAGTTGAAAAAGAAACCGGTAACATGCTATATTATTTTCAATAGGAAAAGCGTTCGGGGGTGTCAGCGTGCAAATCGTGCGAATATTCAATAACAATGCTGTATTAGCGCTAGATGAAGAGGGTGATGAAGTTGTCGCAATGGGTAAGGGGTTAGGCTTTAGTCAGCGGATAGGGAATTTGGTTGACCAAAATAAAATTGAAAAAATTTTTAAAGAAAATGCTGTAGATATTCCTGTCGAAGAATTATTTGTTACCTTATCTACGCCTGAAATTGATAGCTTGTTATCAATTATTGACCTAGCAACTACCGAACTTGGGGAAAAATATCAAGCAAATCTTTATATTACTTTGGCTGACCATATTCATTTTGCCTTGGAACGATTTGAAAAGGGGCTTGTCATTACCAATCCACTTGCTTGGAATATTCGACGACTTTTTCCGGATGAATATGCTATTGGCTATCAGGCCTTAGATATTATTGAGAACTATCTTCGTGTGCGCTTACCCAATGATGAAGCATCGTCTATTGCCTTACATTTAGTGAATGCACGGATGAACCAAGGTCAGATGGACCAAACTATGGAAGTCGTCAAGATTGTGCGAGGTATTCTAGAAGTAGTGACACTTTTTTTCGGCAAAAAGTTTGATACGGAGTCAATTGCCTATAATCGCTTTATGACCCATCTGCAGTATTTTGCCTTGAGGGTTATTCAAGGAGAAGCGCAAAATGGTTCAGGGCAGTTTTTATATGATCAAGTAAAGGAAAATTACCCTAAAGCGACGGCTTGTGCGGAAAAGGTTGATGATTATATTCAACATCAATTTGCCTACAGAATTACGGCTGAAGAGAAGTCATATTTAGCGATCCATATAAACCGTTTAATTGAATCCAACTAATATAAGAAAATATAACGATGTTGAGGAGCATGGTCTTATTTCATATCAGAAGATGAAGAATTGTAGGCCAAAGAAGTAACAGTTATTTGCGGATAAAATGATCATAGCAGAAGTTTGGTAATTACTGCGGGAGTTCAAGTATCTTTTGCAAATTGAATCAAGTGATAGATCAAGTGTAATAAAATGCTAAATATTGAATGTCTTTTGAAAAAGTATTTGCTTTATATAAATGAACGTGATATTATGATGGTGTATTAAGCGCTTACAAAAGAATATACATTCCACTATGGATTGTTACTGATTAGCAGGCAAAACCTAAATGGAAACATAGTAAAGGGGAGACTCTTTATTTCGCTATGTTTTTGTTTGGGTTTTTTTGTGTAAAAAATGAAAAGAGGGATTAGAAATGGCAATAAAAGATTATAAAGCTTTAGCAAACGATATTGTTAAAAATGTCGGTGGTGAAGAGAATGTTAATGGGTTGCGTCATTGTGTTACGCGTTTACGGTTTAATTTAAAGGATGAATCAAAGGCAGATACAGATACCATTAAGCAATTAGATGGCGTTGTGACTGTTATGAAAGCATCTGGCCAGTATCAGGTTGTCATTGGTAATGAAGTTTCCAATGTGTATGAAGCCATTGTAGCGTCAACTAATTTAGGTGGGGATGAATCTAATGGTCAAGATGAACCGGAAAAAGATGACCGTAAGTTAGTTGACAAAGCCATTGACTTTATTTCAGGTGTTTTCCAACCGTTCTTGATGCCTCTTGCGGCAACAGGGATGATCAAAGGTATTGTAGCGATATTGGGAACGATGGGCTTAAATGCTGGAAACAGTGGTTTATATCTCTTACTTCAAGCAGCTGGAGATGCCTTCTTCCAGTACCTACCAGTGATGGTTGCAGTGACTACAGCTAGAAAGCTGAAGATGAATGTCTTTACAGCCTTAGCAATTGCAGTTGCTTTCTTACATCCAGCACTTTCAGCATCAATGCAAAATGATGTGTTATATACGTTATTTGAGGGGACACCATTTGCTTCAGATATTTATTCAACAGTCTTTGGCTTACCATTGATCTTACCTTCAAATGGTTACTTCTCAGCGATTATTCCAATTATTTTAGCGGTTTGGTTAGGCGCTCGATTAGAAAAATGGTTCAAGAAACGGATTCCATCAACAGTGAATTCATTTTTAACCCCATTCTTTACGATTATGATTGCTGTACCGATTGCTTTAATGGTTGTTGGACCAATTGCGACATGGGCAGCTAGCCTGATTGGTGTATTCTTTACTTGGTTGCAAGGTGTATCACCTTTAGTATTCGGTGCGTTACTTGCTGCTTCTTGGCAGTTATTAGTCATCTTTGGATTGCACTGGGGGATTATTCCAATTTCATACTTATTATTAGCTGAAACAGGGTTAAACCCACTTGGACCACTAATGCAAATTTCAACATTTGGTGTGCTAGGTGTCTTAATTGCTATGTTAGTTAAAGGCAAAGAGAAGAAGTTAAAAGATATTGCCATTCCAGGTACAATTTCAACTCTATTCGGCGTTACTGAACCTGTTATCTACGGAATCATGATTCCATTAAGAAAGCCATTTGTTTATGCAATCATAGCGAATATTTTTGCTGGTGCGTATGCTGGTGCGACAGCAACTACAGCGTATCGTACAGGTGGATTAGGTATTTTTAGCTTGATGAACATGATTGATAATGAAGGAAACCTTGGCGCAAACTTTTGGAATGTTGTGATTTCATACGCCATTGCGGTAGCCATTGGTTTTATTTTACAAATGGTATTTCCAGTAAATCGCTTAGCAGAAGAATTGCCAAATGAAACGCTAACCTCTGATCCATTAAAAGGTGAGACTGCTAGTACTGAAGGTGCTGTATCCGATGCGGAAATGGCAGTATCTGCTAAAGAAGAAATTATTGCTAGCCCATTAGTCGGTGACATTTTACCATTATCAGCTGTTGCAGATGAAGTGTTTGCTAGTGGTGCTTTAGGTAAAGGGGTAGCTATTCAACCAAGTGAGGGCAAGGTCCTTGCGCCAGCTAACGGAACAGTTTCTGTACTTTTCAAAACTGGACATGCTGTTGGTATTACGACAGATACTGGCGTAGAATTATTGATTCATATCGGCTTAGATACTGTGAATTTAGATGGTCGCGGCTACACTATTCATGTGGAAGAAGGACAGAAAGTATCTGCTGGAGATTTGCTTGTCGAGTTTGAAATCGGTACCATTAATGAGGCTGGTTATGATACGATAACACCTGTAATAGTAACCAATACGGATAACTTTACAGATGTTTTAACCACAACAGCACCAGCTGTTGCTGAAAATGATTATCTATTCACGATTGTGAAATAAAAGAAAAGGAGTATGAATATGTCTAGAGAATTATCTAAAGATTTCTTATGGGGTGGCGCTACTGCCGCTAATCAATTAGAGGGTGGCTACCTTGAAGGGGGTAAGGGGTTAACAAGTGTTGACCTAATACCTCATGGTGAACAACGATTTGCTGTAACAGCCGGTGAACTGCATTATTCTGAAGTGGCAGAAGGGTCACACTTCCCATCACATGAAGCCATCGACTTCTACCACCACTATAAGGAAGATATTGCCTTATTTGCTGAAATGGGCATGAAATCTTACCGTTTCTCAATGGCTTGGTCCCGCATTTTTCCTACAGGTTTTGAATCAGAACCAAACGAAGAAGGACTAAAATTCTATGAAGCTGTTATCGATGAACTGTTAAAATATGGTATTGAGCCGGTCGTAACAATCAATCACTTTGATGTACCAAAAACATTAATCGATGAGTTGGGTTCATGGCGTGACCGTAGAATGGTTGATTTATTCGTGAATTATGCAACAGCTTTATTTAACCGTTATAAAGGTAAAGTAAAATACTGGATTTCTTTCAATGAAATTAATATGTTGCTACATTTACCATTTATGGGTGCAGGGATTTACTTAGGCGACTTAAGCGAAGCAGAACGGACACAAGTGTTGTATACAGCAGCACATCATGAATTATTAGCGAGTGCCAAAATAACAAAAGTACTTCGTGAAATTGATCCCGAAGCTAAAATGGGTTCAATGCTAGCAGCTGGGGAATACTATCCTTACTCATCTAACCCAGAGGATGTTTGGGCAGCCAACTTGAGTAACCGTGATAACTACTTCTTCATTGATGTTCAAGCGGGTGGAGAATACCCAGAATGGGCAAAAATCATGTTTGAAAATGAAGGAATTGATATTAGGATTACGGCTGAAGATGAAGAAATCTTGCGAGAAAATACCGTAGATTACATTACTTTCTCTTATTACTCAAGTCGTGTATCAAAAGCTGAAATCTCTTCTGATGATATGGTAACAGGGAACGCTTTTAAAGGTGTGAAGAACCCTTACTTAAAAGAATCTGAATGGGGCTGGGCAATTGACCCATTAGGTTTACGTACAACAATGAATGCATTATGGGACCGTTACCGTAAACCATTATTTATTGTAGAAAATGGTCTAGGTGCTGTAGACAAAGTTGAAGCTGACGGTTCAATCAACGACGATTATCGTATTGAATATTTAAAAGCACATATCAATACATTTATGGATGCTGTTGAAGAAGATGGCATTCCATTATGGGGCTATACACCATGGGGGATTATCGACTTAGTATCAGCAGGTACTGGTGAGATGTCTAAACGTTATGGGTTAATTTATGTTGACCGCCAAGATGATGGTAGTGGTGACTTACACCGTTCTAAGAAGAAATCATTCGACTGGTATAAAGAAGTTATTGAAACAAATGGGCAAGCAGCACGCTCCTAATCCGAATTTGCTGATTTGAATTTAAAGTCACTCTTTTACGAGAGTGGCTTTTTTCAATTATATGGAACAAATTTTGTCCAAAGACAAATTGTTTTCACTGAAAAGAGCGAGAATATCATGATTTTCTATCCACACAACTTTGTTTATTTATGTTTTTATAAGGGTATAATGTTTTTTGATGGTAATCATTTTACAAGAAAGCGCTTTAATGGTATCCTAGTTGTGTAAATAAATTGAATGATAAAATAATAAAGAATGGAGCGAATTGTAGAATGGGTCAATATAGATTTCCAGATGGTTTCTTATGGGGCGGAGCTGCTGCTGCCAATCAATTTGAAGGTGCTTTTGATGTAGACGGTAAAGGATTAACTGTTCAAGATGTTACGCCTAATGGTGGAATGGGCGAAATTACAGATGGTCCAACAGAAGATAACTTGAAGTTAGTGGGGATTGATTTTTATAACCGTTATAAAGAAGATGTGGCCCTATTCGCTGAAATGGGCTTTAAAGTTTTCCGTACTTCTATCGCGTGGTCTAGAATCTTTCCTAATGGGGACGATGCTGAGCCGAACGAAGCTGGTTTACAATTCTACGATGACTTATTCGATGAGCTCCACAAATATGGTATTGAACCATTGGTAACCTTATCGCATTATGAAACACCCTTAAACTTGACGAAGAAATATAATGGTTGGACCAACCGTAAATTAATTGGCTTCTTTGAAAAATATGCCACAACTGTATTTAACCGTTATAAAGATAAGGTAAAATACTGGTTAACTTTTAACGAAGTAAATTCAGTATTACATGCACCATTTATGTCCGGTGGTATTGATACACCACCTGAAGAATTATCGAAACAAGACTTGTATCAAGCTGTTCACCATGAATTAGTTGCTTCAGCTTCAGTGACAAAGATTGCTCATGAAATTAATCCAGACTTTCAAGTAGGTTGTATGGTTTTAGCAATGCCAACTTATCCAATTACACCAAATCCAGATGACGTAATGGCTGCGCACTTAGCTGAAAACCAAAATTACTTATTCTCAGATATCCATGCACGTGGTGAGTGTCCAGCTTATATTCATCGTTACTTTGAAGAAAATGATATTGAAATCCAATTTGCTGAAGGTGACAAAGAAGTAATGAAAGAAAATACAGTAGACTTTATTTCTTTCTCTTACTATATGTCGGTTGCTGAGGCAGCAAATCGTGACCAATATCAAGCGGGTGAAGGGAATATTATGGGGGGGATTGCGAATCCTTATCTAGAAGCTTCTGAGTGGGGTTGGCAAGTAGACCCAGTTGGTTTACGCTTAGTCTTAAATCAATTTTATGATCGTTACCAATTACCTTTATTCATCGTTGAAAATGGTTTAGGCGCTAAAGATGTCTTAGTAGAGGGGCCAAATGGTGAAAAAACAGTTGAAGATGATTACCGAATCAAATACATGAATGACCACTTAGTACAAGTGGGGGAAGCCTTGTTAGATGGTGTAGATATTATGGGTTATACAAGTTGGGGATGTATTGACCTTGTTTCAGCATCAACTGCACAAATGTCTAAACGTTATGGATTCATTTATGTTGACCGCAATGATGACGGTACAGGTACGCTTGAACGCTACAAGAAAAAATCTTTTGATTGGTATAAAGACGTGATTGCTACGAACGGTGGCAATTTAAGATAATTGATTAAAGAATGCTGATAGTCGTAAAATGGCTATCAACTTTTTTATTTGGTGAAATTTACCGTTTTGTAGTAGCAATTCCAAGGGACATTTGAATTGAATAGGGTCAAATAGCAAATTCAATTTCAATCTAAATTGGACTACCTCTGGTCAAACGGTGTATAATGCAATTAATTGTGGTAAGAAAATATTAGCCAAATAGAATTTTGGGGGCACAAGTTTGAACAAGCGAGATGTAAATCGTAAGGGAACTAAGGACGATCATTCGTTTCGTCATGTCTATAAAATTGAGCTGAGTGGTTTATTGGGAAACAATTATGATGAATTAGATGACAATAACTTGAAAGTTAATATCAAAAGTATACTATTCAAGATAGTGGCATTCCTGATTGTGGGTGTGATTGCTTTCTTTATTTTTCAAGAGGGTATGTGGGCTACGGATACACGATCAGCTTCCTTGTCAACATTAGCTTTCATTGGGTCAACCTTAGTGGTTGGTTATCTAGCCACATTATTGGTAGAACTTTCATTTGGACGTAAAAGAAAATCTAAGTAAGACCACTAGTTGGCGTTTGACTAGGATGCAAGTGTTAGCATCCTGGCTATTTTTTCGTTCAAAAGTGAAAGTAGATTATTTAGATAATTAAAATATGATAAATTAGTTGAATATTACAGAAATATTACAAGAAATACGGTACAATAAAAGAAAGCTTTTAAGCAAATAGAAATGTGAAGGGAGATAGTTGAATGAAGAAAGTTTCGATGTGGATACTTGGGGCAGTTTTAGCCGTACTAGTAGTGGGATATGGGGTTGGTATTTATTATTATCAATCACATTTCTTACCAGCAACCACTATTTCTAGTGTGAATGTCAGTGGCATGACGCAATCTGAAGCAGAAGTAGCAGTGGCAAAAGCGAATAACGAGCGTACAATGACAATTACAGACCAGAATAGAGAAGTCTCTACAATTAACTTACAAGAAGCTGGCTTTAAACCCAAAGAAACGGATGCGTTCGATACGTTGTTAGCACAACAATCGACTTTCACATGGCCAGTAGAATTTGTTAGCAATGCTTTAAAAATAGTAGATGCTAATGAGAATCATGAATGGACAGTTGACCGTGATGCCTTTAATGCATATTTTGATCAGTTAGATATTGAACAAGCAGATAGCAAACCTTCAACCAATGCCCAGGTAGTGATTAACGATGATACTAAGGCTGTGGAAGTGGTTCCTGAAACGCAGGGAACGGAGGTTACATCAGATTCGTTAGCGGATGCTATTCTATCCAAAGTTGAAGCAGGAACAAGTGAATTAGCATTAGCTGATGCTTATGTGAAGCCAACAGTAACAAGCGATGATGAAGTTATTCAAACAGCGAAAGCTAAATTGAAAGCTATTTTATCAGCGAAGATTGGATTACAAATTGAAGATGAAGTAGTGAATATTCCAAGTGAGACGTTGGCTGCATGGGTAAGTACGGATGATCAAGGAGAAGTTCAAGTAGATGAAGAGGCAATTGATCAATACTTATATGAGTGGAATGTTGAGAATGCCGGTTTAAATCAAAATCATCAATTCCAATCTACTGAATCAGGTGAAGTTACAGTGACATCTGGCACTTATGGTTGGTATATTGAGCGTGACATGACTACACAACGGATTTCTGAAGCTGTTCTTTCTGGTGAAGATACTGTCATTGAACCAAATGTTTGGGGTAGTGGCTATAATCAAGATGATTTCTTTGGTACATCTTATATTGAAGTAGATTTAAGTAAACAAAAGATGTTTGTTTATATTGACCGTGAACAAATGATTGCGACTGATATCGTAAGTGGGAATACAGGTACTGACACGGTGCCAGGCGCTTATGAAATCTGGAACATGGAAAAACCATCTGTTCTAAAAGGGTATAATCCAAGAACGAAAAAAGATTATGCTCAACCAGTAGATTATTGGATGGCCTTTGATTATACAGGACAAGGAATTCATGATGCGAATTGGCAATCAAACTTTGGTGGAAATACTTACCAACAAAATGGTTCCCTAGGGTGTATTAATACACCGCCAGCAACAATGGCCAAAGTTTACGAATTAGCTTATATTGGCTTACCAGTTATCGTATTTTAAAAAGATATTTTTAAAAGAATAGCTTGATATTCTTAGGTTAATAGTTTTTTGGATAGCCTATAAATTGCTAAGGTCGAGAAGTTAACTTCTCGACCTTTTTCTAACTGTACAATTATTTATATAACAGATTGACGTTGGTAATATAACAGTTAAATATGCTAGACATCAAGGATAAATGTTGGTAATATGGAACACAAGATATATAAGAAGGTGAAAGGTACATGATTGAATTTAAGCAAGTAGCGAAGGATTTTATGAATAGTGGTAAGCGTATACAAGCGCTCAATCAAGTGACACTAACCATTCAAAATCAAGAAATATTCGGTTTGGTTGGCGAGAGTGGTGCGGGAAAGTCTACTTTACTACGATTTATTAATGCTTTAGAAAGACCTACTTCGGGGCAGGTAGTTGTAGACAATGTCTCAGTGAATAAACTATCTACTAAAGAACTACGGACATTTCGAAAAGATATTAGCATGGTCTTTCAACAATTCAATCTCCTCAATAACAAAACAGTGGCTGAAAATGTGGCTTTACCTTTGAGTCTACATCAATACGAGAACCCTCTAACGGTAGATGAAGTGTTAGGCTTTGTGGGTTTAAAAGATAAAAGGAATCACTATCCAAGTCAATTGTCAGGTGGACAGAAACAGCGAGTTGGCATTGCACGAGCTTTAATTACACGTCCTAAAATCTTATTAGCTGACGAACCTACATCGGCCCTAGATACGCGCACTACGGGTGAAATTGTTAATGTTCTAAAGGCAGCTTATGATGCTTATCCTATGACTATGATTGTAGTAACACATGAGTTGGAAGTGATTAAGGCATTGTGCCAGAGAGCAGCTATATTAGAAAATGGTCAAATCAGTCAAGTGCTCACAGTTCAATCAGATATACAGGCAGCTTGTGACAATAGCCAGTCTTACGCACAGCAGGTCTTGGAGGTGCTAACAGGTCATGAGTAACTTACAAGTTTATTGGGAACGGTTGATTGATTTTATGCCTGATATCATTGAAAGTCTTGGCGAAACAGGCATTATGATGGGATTCGCTATGATAGCGGCGATTATTTTAGGTTTGCCTTTAGGCACACTTTTATTTCTAACGAATGAAGACAATCCACGGGCGAATAAAGTTGTTTATCAAGTGTTGTCTTTTATCATTAATATCATTCGGTCATTTCCTTTCTTACTTCTGGTGGTATCTATGCAACCGTTAATTCGAGCTACTTATGGACGTGCAACGGGAGATCCAGTAGCTGCATCATTTCCGATGATGGTGATTGCCATCGCCCTCTATGCTCGATTTGTTGAGCAGTCTTTAATGGATGTAGATCGAGGCGTCCTGGAAACGGCGGATGCTTTAGGCGCTAATACTTGGCAATTGATCACTAAATTCTTATTCGTTGAAGCTAAGTCATCTTTGATTATTGGCTATACAACGGCTTTTGTGTCTTTCATTTCCTATTCAACGATTATGGGAGTTGTTGGTGGTGGTGGTATTGGCGATTTCGCGATTAGGTATGGCTACCAACGTTATGAAACCGATATGATGTATACAGCAATTATAATGATTATTGTCATTGTCCAGCTTTGTCAATGGTTAGGGTTAAAAGTTGCGAAAAAAGTCGATCATAGGTAAGTGTTGGTGGTCTTCTTGGCATCATTTATGAAAAAATATTTTTTAATAAGTTGATGTCAACTTAGTATATGGGAATGTTTTTGGGAAAGATTTGGAGGTAAGGTTTATGAAGAAAGGTTTATTATTTACTGGTATGTTGTCAGTAGGCTTATTGTTAGCTGCTTGTGGAAATGGGAGCGAAAGTGCTGAGTCTACAGCTACTGAATCAACAACTAGTGAGGATACAGTCATTAAAGTCGCTTCACATACAACACCGATGACTGATATTGTGGAACTAGCTGCTGAAGCTGTGGAAGAACCTTATACCATTGAGTTGGTTGAAGTTTCAGATAATATTCAATACAATGAAGCGGTTTTAAATGATGAAGTGGATGCTTCTTTTGCACAACATGAACCATTTATGGAAGTCTTTAATGAAGAACGTGATGGTGATTTAGTAGCTATTCAACCGATTTACAACGCAATTGTTGGTTTTTATGCCCCTAAATATGAAAGTTTTGGGGATATTGAAGATGGTGCTGAAGTGGCTATTCCAAGTGACATGACTAATGAAGCTCGTGCTTTACATATTTTAGATGCACAAGGTTTGATTGATGTACCGGATGAAACTTTTGTAACAGTAGATGACATAACAGAAAACGATAAAAACTTAACATTTACTCATGTAGATTTATTGAATTTAAATGCTTCATATGAAGATGGGGTTGACTTAGTATTTAACTATCCAACATATATTTCGGAAATTGGTTTAACACCATCTGATGCTCTTTTCTTAGAAGAAGATGAATCTAATCGATTTGCTATTCAACTGGTTACACGCGAAGGCAATATCGATTCAGATAAAATAAATGCCTTGAAAGCAGCCTTCACCTCTCAAGAAGTGTATGACTACTTGGAAGAATTAGCTGCAAATGGTCACTTAGAACCAGCTTTTGAACATCCTTCTGCAGAATAATATTCAAAAGAAATAAAGTGGATGGAAAATCTCTTTTACTGTCAAGTCATACTAGATAGTTTCAGTCTCGGTACACTCAATTAAGGTCTATCAATTCACATATAAGTATTTTGAAATATAGATATGATCGCTGTTTGGTCATACCTATTTTTTTGGGGGCAACTATTCATTTTCAATATGATTGATCGATTATTGAGGTCAAATGATAACTTATAATATTTACGAATTTCAGCATTTATTGTCTGACAAATACTTATATTAAAGTGTTTTATAAAAAGAATGATTTTGAAAAAAGGCAAATAAGATACAATTATTGTATCTTATTTGCCTTTTGTTGATGCTTACTTTTGCTAGTTCTATATCAGTGATGATAGCGGTTAACGATTAAAAAAACATGATAATTAAATGAGAAGATAGATAAGACAAGCGTTTTACCTGTTTTGCTCTAAAACTTTTTTTAAGTAAATAGGCATTCATAGATTGATTTTTCTAGGCAGTAATATTGAAGTAGTTCGTTTAAATTTGTTAAATTTACTGCAAGCAAAAGTTGCAAATCATTTTGATAACCAATTGATTTGAAGAGTAGAGTAATTATGCAGGTAATCTACAGCGAGTCTGAGTGTGGTGGAATCAGATGTTTACCGATAATGAAAATGAGCTCTGAGCATTTAGTCAGTGAAAGCTGGTTAGACGGGTGAGATCGTTATATCTTTCAGTATTTACTGAATGAGAGATTGTTTGATGGAACAATTTAAATAAGGGTGGCACCGCGGTCAATAACAAATCGCCCCTTCTTAATAGACAAGTTTGTTTATTAGGGAGGGGTTTTGTTGTTTAGCAATGATAGATGTAGAAAATGAGTAGAAAGATTCACCAAGAAAGAGGGAAGGGTATGACAAAAGTTACTTTAATTGTAGGCGCTAATTCATTATCTTCACGACTAAATGGGTTGGTAGCTTATGCCCAGCAAGTTTTATTTGAGTACAAGATTCAAACGAATGTGATACAGGCGCATATGCTGCCAGCCGAGGCCTTAATGACAGCGGATTATACGGATAAGACAATTCAAGCCGTTAATCAACAGGTTTTGAATTCGGATGGGGTATTAATTTTTACACCAATCTTTCAAGGTAGTTATTCGGGTATTTTAAAAGCCTATTTAGATGTGTTACCTAAAAAAGCGCTACAAGATAAGGTTGTTTATGCTTTAGGATTAGGGGGATCTAAACACCACTTGTTAGCCCTGCAATATGCTTTGGAACCTGTTTTAAAAGAATTGGGTACTGAGGAGCTTTTACAATCAACCTTTGCGACGCAAGATCAGGTGGTGAAGGGGGACCAAGATTTTATGATTAGTGATAGCGTGACAAATAGAATTGATGAACAACTTTATAGATTTACCAGTCGTATAGGACACAAAGTGATTAAGGAGGAAGCAAGATGGGAAAAAATCGTATAAGAATTGCTACAAAAGACGATGCACCAGCATATTTAGCATTAATTCAAGAAGCATTCCAAGAAGTTAAAGATTTAGGTATTGATTGGCCGTCAACTAATGCTACTTTAGCATCTGTAACAGAAAATATCGAAACGGGCATTGCATTAGTATTGGAACGAGATGAACAATTGATTTCGACGATTACTATTAGACAACCATGGGAAATTGATACGCCAATTTCACACTATCCTTTCTTGTGGTGGTTTGCCACTGCTAATGAATTTAAGGGGCAGGGGATTGGAAAGAAATTCCTTAAACAAGTAGAAGAAGAGTTTTTAATCAAAACTTTAAAAGCACCAGCTTATGTATTAGGGACTTCTGGTAAAAGACATCCTTGGTTATTAGATATGTATTTAAGAAATGGTTATCAAATTTTAGGGACTCGAGAAGATCCAAATGATATTGGTGTTTCTTTATATAAGGTGCTAATTCCAGAACGGTTTAACGAAAGTGTCCTACGCGTTGAGGCCTCATATTATCAATATGAAGATTTAACTATTTAAGGATTTAGAAAAGTAATACATACAAAGACGGCTGAATAGCCAACAAAAGTTTACAACAATTAGGAGGAGAAACTCATGTCAGCATTTTTTAATTGGGAATATGTTGTATCCTTTTTCCCAAAAATACTATCCGCACTCCCCATCACACTAGCAATCGTAGCAGTTGCAACAGCTGTTGGTATGATACTTGGATTGCTTATCGCTTTTATTAGAATTGAAAAAATACCTGTTTTATCTCAAATAAGTCAGGTATTCGTATCTTTTATCAGAGGGACACCGATATTAGTGCAATTATTCTTGGTTTACTATGGTCTGCCAATTATCTTTACCGCTTTAGCCAATATTGAAAAGATTGATTATGTTTATATCACGTATGGATTGAGTACAGCGGCCTTTTTCTCAGAAATCTTCCGGTCTGCTATTTCAAGTGTAGCAACTGACCAAAAGGAGGCTGCGGCATCAGTCGGCTTAACTAGGGAACAGACTTATCGTCGGATTATCTTACCACAAGCAGTCCGCATTGCTATCCCAGCAACAGGAACCATGATTGTTAGTTTATTACAAGATACATCGCTCGCCTTTTCATTAGGTGTCATTGATGTGATTGGTAAGGTAAGAGCTTTAGCAGCCTTAACTTATCGATCACTTGAAGGTTACTTTGTGGCAGCTATTATCTTTATTGTTTTGAGTATTTTATTGGAACGACTATTTACTAGGTTAACCAAACGTTTCCAATTCCAGTCAAAAGCAAAAGCTCAAACACAAGGACTTGATCCAGAGATCCTAATTAAAAATGATGAAATATTTCAGACTTATACACTTAAAGGCGAAAAGGGGGAGACCTATTGATGAGACGTCATTCAAATTTAATAAGATGGGGATTATTAACATTTCTGACAACAACATTATTAGCAGCTTGCGGGTCAGCTAACGCAACAGATGAAGCCACAGCTTCTAATCCAAATGCAGAAACGGTTGTCGTTGGAACTGGGAATGGCTATCAGCCATTTGTGTACTTAAATGAAAATGGTGATTTAACAGGATATGATGTGGCTGTCCTTGAAGCAATTGATGAGAAACTTGATGGTTATCAATTTGAATATGAGTCTTCAGATTTCAAAAATATTTTAACTTCATTATCAGCTGGTAAGGTTGATTTAGCAGCTCATCAATATGAATACAATGACGAAAGAGCATCTAAATATCTATACGGGGACGTGGGATATACTGACTATACCCTATATATTGTGAACGAAGCTGGTGAGGATCAATATAGTAACTTGGATGAACTACAAGGCAAGAAGGTCTTTGCATCACCAGGTTCTAACGTAGCCTACTTATTAGAGCAATATAATAGCGAACATCCAAATACGGATGAACAAATTACGATTGTCTATAATGAAAATATTGGTGAACTCTTAGTTACTGGCTTAAAAAATGGTGCGGCAGATGTAGCAATTTTAACCCAATACGATGCCAACAAATATAATGAACAGTTCGACGCTAACTTAGAAATTACTTCTGAACCAATCAGTGTATCTAAAACTTACTTCCTATATGATAAGGCAGATGAAGAGTTGAAAGATGCTGTTGATGGTGCTTTACAAGAATTAATAGATGAGGGTACTTTAGCGGAATTATCGATTGAATATTTAGGTGACGATTACACCCAATAAGTGAATAAAGGTGGAGAAAATATGATGAAGAAAGTGACACATCGGATAAAGAACAAACGGTTTATTTTAACAGGAATTACCTCAGTATTGTTGCTAGCAGCTTGTGGCAATGCTGGTGCAGCAGAGGGTAATCAAGCAGCAGCTAACCCGGATGCCGAAACAATTGTTGTTGGGACTGGGAATGCTTATCAACCATTCGTCTATTTAGATGAAAATGAGGAATTACAAGGTTATGATATCGAAGTTTTACGGGCTGTTGATGAAAAATTAGATCAATATAACTTTGAATATGAATCAATGGATTTTAAAAATATCCTGACTTCATTATCAGCGGATAAGGTTCAACTTGCTGCCCATAATTATGCGTATAATGACGAGCGCGGTGCTAAGTATTTATATGGAGAAGAAGCTTATAACAATTATGCACACCACATCGTAGCAGATGAAAGTACTGGCCAAGTCTATCAGTCATTGGATGACTTAAAGGGGAAAAAGGTATTTGCATCTCCTGCTAGTGAAGTCGCCAATATACTAGAAACATATAATGCAGAAAATGAAGACGCTATTGAAATTGTTTATAGTGAAGCAACGGGTGAATTATTAGTATCTGGCTTAAAAAATGGTACGGCAGATGCAGCAATTCTTACGAAATTTGATGTCGATAAATATAATAAACAATTCGATATCCATCTTCAACCGTCAGATGAAGCCCTTAAAACTGCTGGTATTTACTACGTATTCCAGAAAGGTGATGAGCAATTACAATCTGCTGTAGACAGCGCCATTAAAGAATTGCGTGAAGAAGGTACCTTATCTGAACTTTCAGTCGAAATTCTAGGTGCCGATTATACTAAATAAGGAAAGGGGCTTTTATATGCCTATTGATTTTACAGCTATTTCAGAAGCCTTTAAAGCGGCCATTCCCTTTATTCCGGTCACTTTAAGATTAGCTTTTATACCTTTACTGATTGGTAGTTTGTTTGGGTTACTTATTGCCTTAGCACGTTTTTATCAAGTACCTATTTTAGGTAGATGCCTAAACGGACTTGTTACTATGGCCAAAGGGATTCCTGTCGTTTTAAGTTTAATGGTCGCTTACTTACTGTTCTCAGATTTATTTGACCAAGTAGTGACCAGCTTAAGTTTACCAATCCGCTTTTCAGATATTAATCGTGAATACATTGGTATTTTCGTTCTGGCATTTACTGCTAGCATTTCCTTATCAGAAATTTTTCGTGGCGCTCTAGCAGCTATCCCTAAAGCACAGTGGGATGCTGCGGCTTCTATTGGATTAACACAATCTCAAACAATTATCCGAGTGATCTTTCCACAGATGATGCCAATCGCTTTACCGATGATTTGTAGTCAACTTATTGTCTTGATCAAAGCTTCATCATTAGTATCTTTAGTGTCAGTGGTAGATGTGTTAAATGGGGCGTTAATTACTGCTACGACAAGTTATACATTCCTAGAATCATATATTGCAGCAGCTATCATTTATTGGGCACTATCGTTTGCAGTAGAACAAGTTTTCCATCTATTTGAACGTCATTATACTAGAAAAGTTGTGAGAGGAAGTGTCCTATGATACAAGTAGAGAATATTCACAAAAAGTTTGACCAAAATGAAATTTTAAAAGGAATTGATTTAACTATTAACCAGGGGGAAGTGGTCGTAATTATTGGCCCTAGTGGTTCAGGAAAGACAACTTTCTTACGTTGCCTAAACTTTTTAGAACGAGCGGATAAAGGATACTTAAAAATAGGTGACCAAAAAGTGAATTTTGAAAAGGTGTCTAAGAAAGAAATTTTAGATATTCGCAAGAAAACAGCCATGGTTTTTCAACAATATGCATTGTTTTCTAACCGCACTGCACTTGAAAATGTGATCGAGGGTTTAGTGATCGCTCGAAAGGTACCGAAAAAAGAAGCAAGTGACAAAGGGCTTAAACTCTTAGCAAAAGTAGGTTTGGAAGGAAAAGAGCACCATTATCCACATGAACTTTCCGGTGGACAACAGCAAAGGGTTGGTATTGCACGTGCTTTAGCTTTAAACCCTGAAGTCATTTTATTTGATGAACCAACGTCTGCCTTAGACCCTGAATTGGTAGGGGAAACGCTAGAAGTTATTAAAGATGTTGCCGAAAGTGGCTCTACTTTAGTGATTGTAACGCATGAAATGCAATTTGCTTATGAAGTGGCTGATAGGGTAATCTTCATGGAGAATGGTGTAATTGTTGAACAAGGAACACCTGAAGAAGTGTTTGACAATGCCAAAGAAGAGCGTACGCAAAACTTCCTAAAAAGAACAGCCGTATTTGCACGTTAGGCCACTGTAAGTTGATTGAAAGTGATATTTGATTACGGAAGATTATTCGATAGAAAAGAGCCGCATTTCCATAATGAGATGCGGCTCTTTTGATGTGCTATTAGCTAGCATTTATTATTTTAATAAATCTTGGATAGGTGTATGAGTACGATTTTGTGACTCAGCTACCCCTTCGTGTGTCAAGTAACCTTGGTAAGTATTGATACCAGTTAGGATTGTTTCATTTCTTTTAGCAGCAGCTTCAACGCCTTGATTGATAATCTGGCTAGCATATTTCATTGTGGCATTTGTTAATGCAAGAGTTGACGTGCGTGGTACTGCTCCAGGAATATTTGCTACTGTATAGTGAATGACATCATGTTTTACGTAAATAGGATCTTGATGGGTTGTTGGGTGAGTTGTTTCAAAGTTCCCACCTTGGTCAACTGCGATATCAACCAAGACAGATCCAGGTTTCATAGTTTTCACCATGTCTTCTGAAACCAGTACTGGGGCACGGCGACCAGTTACTAATACTGAACCTACTACAATATCAGCGTCTTTGATCACTTGACGGATATTTTCTTCATTAGACATTAAAGTAGTGACTTTATCGTTTAGAAGATCTTCTAATTCACCGAGGCGACCAGTATTTACATCTAAAATTGTGACGCGAGCACCCATACCAACAGCTATTTTAGCAGCATTATAACCGACAGTTCCGCCACCAATAACCACAACATGGCCAGGAGCAACACCAGGTACGCCCGAAATTAAGGTACCAGAGCCACCGTTTTGTTTTTCAAGATAATGGGTACCAACTTGAATAGCCATTCGTCCAGCAACTTCAGACATTGGTGTTAATAATGGTAAGGCACCGTTTTCTACCATAGTTTCATAAGCAATAGCCGTTACTTTATTTGCTAATAAAGCTTCAGTTAATTCATTTTCAGGTGCTAAGTGGAAGTAGGCAAATAATATTAAATCTTCATGGAAGTAATCATATTCAGAAGCTAATGGTTCTTTTACCTTAATAACCATTTGGCTAGCCCAAATTTTGGCTGGATCACTTTCAATTTTTGCACCAGCTGATACGTATTCTTCATCAGTAAATCCTGATCCTATACCAGCATTTTCTTCTATTAAGACAGTATGTCCATTATTTACAAGGGTCCTAACATTATCAGGCGTTAACCCCACACGGTCTTCTTGTGCCTTAATTTCTTTAGGTATTCCTATTTGCATTTAAACTCCTTCTTTCTTCTTAATGCTAAACCTTCATTTATATTGTATCATAAAAAGTCAAGTTACCCAATCCAATCTAATGATTGGCTGAAGCGTTCCTTATTGACCGCCAAATCATGATCAATAAAAAAACAATGCCGAAATAGCCTGCTACTACATAAACTAGATTAACTAATTGGTCAAAGGGCAGAAATAAGCCAATAGCTGTGGCGATTAGTCCTAAAACAGCTGTTGCTACTTTATTGGCGCTTGTTTTATCAGTAGTGACAGATGCGGCCACGTTCCACAAAATTGACACCACAGTAGAATATATAGCTAGTAAAATAATGATAATAAAAGCATAAGCTAACCAAGGGTTTAATTGATTAGCGATGGTTAATGTTGGCACCTGTGCACCTGCAACTAGAGAGAAAGCACCTAGAAAGGCCATGTATAAAATAAAAATACCTAAGGCATAAATCCCAGATGATAAAAGGGCAGCTAGCTTTGTTTCCATTTGATTATTTGCTTGAATGCCTATTTGGGCGATAAAACCAGCATTTAAAATGATGATTAAGCCAACATAGTTTAAGGCAGATACTAGCCAATTTCCTGATGCTGCTTGGATTGTGCGGGAAGCAATCGCCTGGTGTACCATATCTGTTACTTGGCTAAGATCTCCGTGATAAGTAAAAAAACTGAGTAAACCTAAAATAATTGCAAAGATGGCGATGGCTGGTCCAATATTTCCTAATATATGCGTAATTTTATTCATTCCTAACATGACAGTAATAGCAGAAACGACATACATAAGGCCGGAACCCACATAAACGGGTAAGCCAAATTGTTGTTGAATAGTAGCGCCTGCACCAGCAACCATAACTGCGTAGGTTAAAAACAGGGTAATTAAAGTGATGTATTTATAAATAGCACCAATTTTATTTCCAGCAAATACTTTAAAAACGTCATTTGGACTATCTAAATTTTGCTTACCAGCAAAACCTGCTTTAAAAAATTCAGTACCTGAAAAGCCTACTGCAAGGAAGGTGGTCATAACACCTAAAATACCTGTCCATTCGTGCGCAACGAAGTACTGCATGATTTCTTGTCCCGTGGCAAAACCTGACCCAATTAGCGTGGCAGTCATCGCTCCGGCCATGACAAATACTAGATGCCAACTGGCGGTACTAGTATTCTTTTTATTTTGTTTCATAGTTAATCCTTTCAAATCGCTAGTTAGAACGGCGATATTTTTTTCTATTCATTATGATAACAAAATAAATGTTTCGTGTAGATGAAAATACCATAAAGACATCTGGAACTGTCCGTTGACTCAGTATAAAATATGATATAATCAGTGGGCGAAAGAAGCCATTTGATTTCGTATACGTGACATAGTATCTATATAGAAAGAAGCGACAGGATGACGAATCATATTGTATTATTTGAACCAGAAATTCCAGCAAATACCGGTAATATTGCCCGTACGTGTGCAGCAACTGACACCCATTTACATTTAATTGAACCGCTTGGCTTCAAGACAGATGATAAACATTTAAAACGTGCAGGTTTGGATTATTGGAACGCTGTAGATATCACTTACCATGCTAGTCTTGATGACTTTATGGCGTATTTAGGAGACCAACGTTTATATTTAGTAACAAAATTTGCCCATCATATTTATTCAGATATTGATTTTGGTAACAATGATCAAGATCAAGACATATTCTTGATGTTTGGTAAGGAAACAACTGGATTACCTGAGGACTTTATGCGCGCTCATGAAGACCAATGCATTCGTATTCCAATGGACGATACCCATGTGCGGTCATTAAACTTATCTAATTGTGCTGCTTTAGTCATCTATGAAGTACAACGTCAGCAAGCTTTTAACCAGCTAGAGCTCACGCATCATTATGAAAATGATAAATTAGATTAATCTTTTTTAACGTAGCTAGGTCATCAATCACCTAGCTGCGTTTTTTATTTTGGAATAGAAATCACCATGGTTTGTATGATTGTGCTGATCTAATATATACTGCCTTGTGGTTCTATGTTTGATCAACTTAATGTTATAATAAGATAAAGGTGAAAGCGATTTCAAAAGGTAAATATCTATTTCGGAGGTGTTGATGATGCGAAAATTTCAATCTCTTAGCGAATGGAGAAGCAGCTTGATACGGTTTCCAATGGTCATACTATTTGGTGTTATTGCGACTACTTTAGTGATGTATATGAACCACGCACCTTATGATCAACCGATGATAATGGTTGAAACGGGTGTCTATGCGAGTATAGTTGGTATGATGTTGGCCACTTTGGGACAAGTGACTTATGAACGTTTTATGCAAGAACAGCGTCCCATTCAGGCTTTTGGTATTCAGGGGCTTACTGGAATATTAACTGGCGTATATTATGTTGCCGCTAGTCGGACCACTGATTTTTTCTCAAGTCATTTATTTACGAGAACGAATATTGGTTTATTTCTTTTAATGCTATTGATTATTTGGCTACCATCAATTAAAAACGAAGGATTAACTTTTGACCAAAGTTTTCGAATTTGGTTTAAGTCATTCTTTGTGTCTATGGTGTATACTGGGATCTTGATGCTTGGTATTAGCTTGATACTTGGTGGTTGGTCAATCCTTATTTCTAATGTAGAAGGAGAATTATATTGGGATATTTTTTCAGTATTAGCTTATATTTTCTTTCCTTGGTACTTATTGTCTCAGCAATCCGTATTCACCCGACCATTCATCGAAGAAACGGGCAAGATGACATCTGAAGTGAGCAAATTCTTGGATGTCCTTTTAACAAAAATATTTATTCCAATTGTATCGATTTATACGATGATTATTTTCATCTATTTTCTCTCTAATTTAGGCAACTGGATGAATATTACGATCGAATTTGTAATGGTATCCTATTTAATTGTGGGTTGGATGGTCCTATTCTTAGTGGCCGTAATCGAAAGACCGTTAGTGACGCGCTTTACTCAGGTATATGCTGTGGCAGTCCTTATTGCCTCGGTATTCCAGATCTATCGGTCTGTTATCTACACGAATGTTTATGGTGTGACGATGAGCCGGTATATGTTGATGCTATTCTGTTCTATTTCAGCTATTGGCGCCATTTTATATCTACTAAAAAATCAATGGTTGCCCTTGGTGGTTGCAGTGGGGCTATTTATTGCAATGATGCCGCCAGTTGATGCCATCTCTGTCTCAGCAGCTAGTCAAGCTGGAATAGTCAATGATATCTTAGCTGACTATCCTGATTTAATTACGGATGGTCAATTAGCTCTAACAACCGAAAATGTCAATCAATTGGATAACACGACAGCTCAGAAAATGAAACAGTCGCTTAGATATCTTGATAAATACAATGAATTAGACCGTGTTTTCCAAATACCAGAAGATTTTGATGTATATCAAGATTTGCGTGTTTTTGATGGTGTTCAGACGGATGATAATGGTAATGATTATCAAAGCAGTTATTCTTTTTCAGCGATCTTAAAGGCTGAACAAGAAGTAGCAATACCTTTTAATAGTCATGATGGTGGGGAAGTTATCTTACTACATAGCCATGATGGATTAGAGACGTTTACTGCTTTAGAGCAGAACTTTAGTCAGCAGATTATAAATGTCACACGCCTAGAAGTGACTGTTGAAGACAAAGGTGAAGTGTTGCAATTTGATTTGGCCGAACTAGAAGATTTAGCCGAGGATAATTATGCTGATTTGACCAGTAATCAGGCGACCTTCAACCAAGAGTCAGACTCATATCTAGCAACATTAATCGTGCAAGACTTTAGCATCTACTCCCAAACAGGAGACGACAAAGACCGTTCAGGGTCTGGCAATTTCATCTTGATACTATCAGAAAAATAAAATATTCATGAAGAGGAAGGTGAGACAAAAGTCGGCTAGAACGGACCTATTGGACCAAATCCGAACAATAACGAAATGTGATTGATGCATTTCGGGCAGTATCGGACAATGTTGGCTTTTGAAATCAATTATAAACATTTTTATATAGGAAAGAGAGGCTGAGATATTTTTGTCCCAGCCTCTCATTTTTCATCGTTTGTGGCCCATATTGAAGAGTATCATATTGCCTTAATCTTCCAACGTTCCCTTTCTTGGCGTCGACACTCACACCCTGTGAAGTTGGGTTCGTGTCTCCAGAAAGGGCTGCGTTTCAGATTAAGTTGTAGCTGACTGCGTCATCTATTGCCTTAATCTTCCAACGTTCCCTTTCTTGGCGTCGACACTCACACCCTGTTTTAGTTGGGTTCGCTTTGGCAGTCAAGTCTCCACTTCAGAATAGTTTGCATCACACTCTGTGTGATGCAAACTATTCTTCCAGTGTTACCGGCCTGAGCGCCAAAGCTCACACCCTTTATAATAAGTTTATGTTAATTATGTCTTTTTTCCATTGTGCTTTGTTTTTCTACGTGGGAGAATAGGTTGAAATGTCCTCCAAGTCGCTATTTTGGTTAGACGTTTTTTGTAATATACAACTAGAGTCTGAGTGAATGTATTGGATTTCTGGTAAAATAGTAATGAAAAAACTGTAGATAAATAGGATAGGAAGAAAACAATGCGAAATATTTTTGAATCGAATGATCGAGATATGTATTCGGATGATTCAAATCTCACTTTGTGGCAAAAGTTCCGCAGGTTATGGCAACGATATCGGGTAACCCGGTGGTTGATTTTGGTTATCTTGGCGGTTGGATTTGTCATGGAAGCCTATTTGCTGATAGGCGCTAAGACTACTGATGTGAGTGACTTGCCGACGAAATTGCAGGTAACAACCGAATTTTACGACCAAGACGGTGAGTATGCTGGAGAAATATCCAATGATGCCGGAACTTATGTCGAACTAGAAAATATATCAACGAATATTCAAGATGCGGTCATATCAACAGAGGATAAGCGGTTTTATGACCATCACGGGTTTGACCCAATAGGTATCGCACGTGCAGCTTTTGGTTACGTAACAAGTGGTCAAATTGTTGGTGGTGGATCAACGATTACGCAGCAATTAGTCAAGAATGCTTTTTTAGATAATGATCAGTCCTTGATGCGTAAATTAAAAGAATTGTTCTTAGCTTTTGAAATTGAAAAGAACTATACCAAAGAAGAAATTTTGGAAATGTATTTAAATAATGCTTACTTTGGGAATGGCGCTTATGGGGTAGAAGACGCCAGCTTAAAATATTTTGGTGTGTCAGCCTCTGAAGTGACTGTAGGAGATGCGGCTGTTATTGCCGGTGCTTTAAAAGGGCCAACCATTTATAACCCTATAGATGATTATGATGCTACATTAGACCGACGAAATACTATTATACAATTAATGGTGGATAATAAATTTCTTACGCAAGAAGAAGCTGATGCTACTATTCATACGGAATTGGTACAGATGAATAATGATACTTCAAGTGATGCTTATGCTTATCCGTATTACTTCGATGCTGTAATTAACGAGGCTATTGATAAATTTGGTTTATCTGAAGAGGATATTATGAATGGTAATTACAAGATCTATACCAACCTCAACCAGACATATCAGGCTGAACTAGAGTCAACGTATAGTGATACGTCTTTATTCCCTACATCGCCATCAGGTGAACTTGCTCAATCTGCTTCTGTTGTGATGGATCCGAAAACAGGTGGCGTAATGGCTTCAGTTGGTGGAACAGGCGACTATTCATTCCGTGGCTTTAACCGTGCTACCCAAATTTCACGAAGCCCAGCTTCAACAATTAAACCGTTATTGGTTTATGCTGCCGCCTTGGAAAATGGTTATACTGCCCAATCTGTTATTCCAGATGAACAAAAGTCATATGGTGCAGATAATTATTCTCCAGAAAACTGGAACTATGAGTATGCAGGAGATATCTTACTATGGGATGCAGTAGCAAAATCTAAAAATACGACAGCTGTGTGGTTGATGAATGAATTAGGTATTCAAACAACGATTGCCAAATTAGATGACTTTGGTATTCCGTATACTGAGGAAGATAAAAACTTGAGCTTAGCCCTAGGAGCCTTTAATAATGGTGGCGTTTCACCATTGCAAATGGCTTCTGCCTACTCAGCTTTTGCAAATGGTGGGGTTCGTTCAGAAGGTCAGTATATTACGCGTATTGAGGACCAACAAGGAAATATCGTTGTAGAAGAACAAGAGCCAGTTCAAAACCAAGCAGTGAGTGCAGAAGTTGCAGATGAAATGACCGCTGTTTTAATGTCAGTATATGATGAAGGTGGTACTGGTGCTACTATGGAACCTGAAGGTTATGAAATCGCTGGTAAGACTGGTTCAGCAGAATCTGCCAACTTTACATCAGGAAATGCGGATGAATGGGATATCGCCTACACACCTGATGTGGTGATTGCTACTTGGTTTGGTTTCGATGATACAGATGATGATACTTACTTATGGTATGGATCAGCTGGTTCATCTAAATTAGCCTTCTCAGATGTCTTAAGTGGTATTTTGAATTCAAGTCCAGGTACCACATTTAGTGTGCAATCAGCCTACGATGAATATAATCAAATCCAATCTGAACAAGCAACAATTTCTGAAGAATCATCATCTGAAGAATCCTCTTCTGACAATGAATCAGAAGACAGGTCGGTATTGGATTCAGTGCAAGAATTCTTCCAAGGATTATTTGGCGGACAATAGCTAATCCCTTTTGACTTTCAATGAATCTTAAAGAATGTTATATTGGAAAATGTAGTTGAAAAAGGTCAAGTTGACCAGGAACAATTTTAAGGAGTGAAAATTTTGGCAAATATTTACGATACAATTAACCAATTAGAACGTGACATCCGTGAAGAAGCAGCGTACAAAGATTTAGTAGCCGCTGTTGAAGCTTTAAAAAATGATCAAGAAGCATTTGATATCTATACTGAATTCCGTGCACTACAATCTAGCTTCCAATTCAAAGCCCAATTAGGCCAAGAAATTACTGAAGAAGATGAAAAAAATGCTAACGAATTACAAGAGAAATTAGCTAACAACGAAGTGATTTCTAGCTTGATGGATAAAGAACGTGCTTTAAATACGTTAGTTGAGGACATTAACAAAGGTGTTTCTAGCCCAATCAACGAAGTATACCAATCATTAGCAGAGAAAGCTGAAGGTCAAACTGAAGCTTAATGTAATTGATAAAATTTAATCTATAATAAGCGAAAGCAAACAGTAAATTATTGCAAGCTTAGAAGAGGTCAAGGAACATCCTTGGCTTCTTTTTTATCATTATTTTCCAATTTTAAATCAGTTTAAAACATCTTTAAAAAACCTTAAGACGGCGTCATCTTTCACAAGTTTGACTTCTGTATGTTAAAATGAAAATAAGGCAATCTAACAGTTTTTAAGGAAAATGCCAATAAATTTATGAACGGAGTAATCAATATGGTGAGATTTATACATACAGCAGATTTGCATTTAGACCAGACCTTTAAAAATTTACCAATCAAAGACGATTACTTGCAATATGCCTTATCAGAAGCAACATTAAATTCATTCGATAACCTTATTCAAACAGCAATTAATGAACAAGTAGACTTTTTCTTAATAGCCGGTGATATTTACCACGGTGCACGGGCGACTTTGCGCGCACAATTTGCTTTTTTGAGTGGTATGCAACGGTTAGCTGATGCGGATATTCCTGTTTATATGATTTATGGAAACCATGATTTTGATGCTGACGCTGACCATCGCCTAAAATTACCAAAAAATGTCTATATTTTTGGAGCCGAACCAGAAACCAAATACTTATCTACTCCAACAGGAGAGAGCGTTGCTATTACTGGTTTCTCTTATGATCAACAATGGATTTTTGAAGACCGGTCAGAAAACTATCCAAACCGTGATGCATTAGTGGATTATCATATTGGGATGCTTCATGGTGATAACTCAACTACTGATGGTCAAAAACGCTATGCACCATTTAATCCAAGTCAATTAGCCAGTCACGGTTATGATTATTGGGCCTTAGGACATATCCATAAAGGCCAAGTCATATATGAACAACCGGCTATGGTTTATCCAGGAAATATTCAAGGCACTAGTTTCAAAGAAGATGGGCCTAAAGGTGCCTTAATCGTTAACTTAAGTAAAGGACAGCCAGCTGAATTAGAATTTGTTGAAACGGCGGAATGGCAATTCCAACATTCAACACGTGACTTAGGACCAATAAATAGCCTAGATACTTTAAGAAGCACAATTGAAACGGCGCTACATGACCATATTATGTATGCGAAAGATGAAGCAGTAAATGTCATTTCTCGTTTGACCTTTATGACTGATGGTGATGAAGAAGCATTATACTGGTGGAATACCTATGCTGACGAACTATTGGAGCAATTGCAATGGTCGTTAAGGAATCAAAATGCCAATCGTGAGCAAAAAGTTTATCTTGTTTCACTTAATGTTGAGGTGAAAGATCAAGCTGTGTGGTCACCGTCACCAGTCTTTAACGAAAGTATGAAACAAGCTTTTGAAAATATAGTTTCTGATACAGAGCAATATCAAAAAGTAATTGAAGACCTTGGAAAGAATGGACAATGGCAACGCTTGATTGGCGCTACAATCGATCAAGATCAATTTAAAGCTGATATATTAGCCAAGGCAAAAGAAAAAATTATTGTGGAACAAGCAAGTTATAGCCAGGAACAAAGGAGATTTTAGCCATGCATATTCAACGATTTGAAATATTTGGGTATGGAAAATGGGTGGACCAATCCTTCCAGCTCACCCCTAATTTAAATGTTTTTTCTGGTTTAAATGGTTCGGGAAAAACTACCCTCATGTCATTTTTATTAAGTGTCATGTTTGGCTTTCCAAATACGCGCCGAAAGAATGCGAGAAATTATGATACGAATGATAATGTGAAATACGGTGGCCGTTTATACTTAACCAATACCAAATATGGCGATGTCATGATTGAACGGACAAAAACCAATGGCAAACAAAAATTAACTTATACGATTAATGAAGGTGAAAAACAAGTTGCAAATGACGTTTCATTTTTGTGGAATGATTTAAGTAAATCTGATTATCTTGCTTATTTTGGCTTTTCTGAAGACGACTTAATGGATTTTGTTTGGGATGATGAAGAAGACTTTGCTAAAAGCTTGATGTCAATTGGAATGTCAGGACGCCAAGTATTAACAGATATTACGCCGAGTATGCGTAAAGATGCTGATGAAATCTTTAAACCCAATGGAAAGAAGCCATTACTTAACCAAAAGATTCAAGAGATTGAAGCAGCAGAAGGTCGTCTGAACAAAGCACAAGATAAAGAAGAAGATTACTTTGATCTACGCCAAGCTTATGAACAAGAAACTAGCAGACTTAATCGTTTACAAACCAACTTGAAGGATGCAACTAGTGGCGAAATACAGTTAGAGCTCGCTAATCAACAGTCAACATCTATGAATGAATATCTTCAATTACATGATGAACTTAAGCATTTTAACTTTATTGAATTCGAACCTGAATTAGCTAATAAGTGGTTACAATACGAAAATCAAAGCCAACACATTGACCAACAATTAGCTGAGCTAACCGATGAAACTGAGAGTCAGTTGATTGCTGATGAAAGTACTAGTGGTCATTCAGCAGGTATGAATTGGATTGTTAACCATCCTAATATCAGTGAACAAATGGTTGTTGAAGCACGTGCTTTTAGAGATAGAATGCGTCAAAATGAAGAATTCAGTCAAGAATTGATTGAACGCCGCTATGAAAAACAGCGATTAATGTCCTTACTTGGGGCAGAAGACATGTCAGAGTTGCCAGATGAATTAACTGCTGAGGAAAGAGCTTATTGGCAACAAAGATATAAAGCGTTAGAAAATAAACGTGTTTTCTATAATCATAGCCAAAGTGATATGAATAATTTAGCAGAAAAAGCGCAATCACTTGAAGATGAATATACACAATTATCTTATGAGCTGGAAGAGCTTGAAGCAAATGGTCGCCAAAATGATCGGTGGATTCGTTTACTTGGTGGTGTACTTACAGGTATAGGAATTATCTTATTAGTCGGCTATTTTGTAAGCTCACTTACTTTCTTTTTCGGTGCAGGAGTAGCAGCTACTATTGTAGGTATTTTTATTTTGATTATTGGTATGGTGGTCCAAAATGCTAAATTAACACAATATGAAAATAAAGTAGAAGCTTATGATTTAGACTTACAAGATATCCAATCTGAACTAAATGAAGTTCAACGTAACAAAGAAATTCAAGAAGAACAATTGGCCAACTTATCTGCAGAGTCGACAGATATTGTCACCGAATTAGATAAACTATTAGCCGAAAAAGGTGGATCTTCAAATATATCCTCTCAAGTATGGTTGGAAGATACTTATGTTGATGAAATTTTTAATTTAGACCATAAGATTCAACAATTAGAAATGACCCTGGGTGTTTCTAGTTTCGGCAAAGCCCATGAACAGCAATGGGCAGATTATGCTGCAACATTAGCAGAAGGTGAATTAAGTGAAGATATTTACTTCCAACAATTTGAAGATGATTATCTAGCTTTAAGGCGTCAGCAAGCAGACCAGGACTATGCATCGTATGAAGAACAAAGTCGTGCCAATAGACGTCAACAATTACAGGCAGAATTGTCTGCTATTAGAGCGGACCAAGAGCGCATTCTTGACCAATATAACTACCCATCAGGTGAAGAATTATTAGCTGCTATTGACCAACAAAAGAAAATGAAACAGAAACAAAATCGTCATGATATTTTAGCTAATCATTTAGATTTAGACTTAGCCGTTTACTTACAACAAGATCGTTCTGTTAGTCAACAATTAACAGACTTACGAACAGAAATTACGAATATGGAAGAAGAAATTGCTGAGTTAACACAGTCAACCGCTGATAAACGTAGTCAAATTCAAGAAATTGCAAATGAAGGTATGGCACCAGATTTACTGCAAGCCTATCAAGCACTAATTGATGAAGCTTATCAGTTGTCTGTTGAATGGGCAGCTAACAAACTAGCCATTGCAACTTTTGAAAAAGCTACTGTAGGTGAATCATCTGATGTTAAAGAACGTGTACTCACAAATGCTTCTCGATTCTTGCTTGACCTATCTGATAGTCGCTTTACCAGTTTAACATTTGGTGAAGAGGGCATGTCAGTCCGTCTAGCTGATGATGCTGAAATGTCGGTGAATCAATTGTCTCGCGGTGAAAAAGCTTTGTTATTTGTAGCTATGCGTTTTGCCTTTATAGATGCACAGCTTGGTAATATTGAATTGCCAATTATTATAGATGAAGCATTTTCACATTTAGACAGAAAATACCGAGCAAATATTTACCGCTTCCTACAAAAATTTGCGTCTTCACACCAAATTATATTCTTTACGGTAGATGATACCTTATTAGATCTTGTAGAAGCACCAGCGCAACATGTGCTGTAGAAAGGAAAGAGATGGACAATTTACAAATTTTTGACGTAGCGCTAGATCAAAACTTTAATATCTATGTATTGATTAAAGTAGCTGAAGTACGAGAAGACCGGAATGGAAAAAAATACATATCTTTCACTTTCCAAGACCGGTCTGGCTCAATCGAAGGCAAATTCTGGGGAGCGACTGAACAAGATATTGAACAATATACATCTGGTCAAGTAGTGGCCTTAGCCGGTAAAAGAGAACTTTACAATGGTAAACCACAAGTTCGAATTAACAGCTTACGCTTAGCCAACGATTCTGAACCTAATGATCCTTCAGATTACGTTGAACGCGGTCCAATGACTAGACAGGAAATGGTCAATGAAGTATTGGCTACTGTCGAGAGTATTGAAAATACTACAATTGATGCGATTGTTCGTTATTTATTACGTGAAGTATCCTGGGATTTCTTTACTTATCCAGCAGCTAAAAAAAACCACCATGCGTACGTAGGTGGACTGGGCTTTCATACCATATCTATGTTACGGTTGGCGCAATCAGTAGCAAATCAATATGATAATATCAATAAGGATTTACTATATGCTGGTGTAATTATCCATGATATTGGTAAAACAGTTGAATTCACAGATCCTATGTCTACTGAATATAGTGTAGAAGGCAACTTGATTGGACATATTTCAATCGTGGATGAGATGATCACGCTTGCTGTTGATAAACTAGGGTTTGATCAATACAGTGAAGACGTTGTCTTATTAAAACATATGGTATTGGCACATCATGGTAAACAAGAGTGGGGGAGTCCGGTGTCACCACATCTATTAGAAGCTGAAATACTGCATCATTTAGATAATTTAGATGCTTCTATTCAAATGATGACCACTGCTTTAGATCATACGGCGCCTGGTGAATTCTCAGCACGTATTTTTGGCATGGATAACCGAGCATTTTACAAACCAAAAGGCCAGACTGAAGTATTGATGGACCAAGAAAATGATGATGCTAGTCAAATATTGGAAGAAACAGACAAAGATTTACCATTTTTTGAATAAAATGGTGATAATCTATTTTTAAATTTCTTTTCTTTAACTAGTTTTTCAGTATCGAAGATCATATTTTTATCTCTCAATTGTAGGGTAATTTTGATAAAAATATTCATGCGAGGATCTCCTATCTATTAGTTTTGGTTAACTTAATGATAATGGAATCCTCGTTTTTTTGCGAAAAAAATTGGACCAATGCCTTTTTTGAACTGACCCCTGTCAAGTAGACAGATAAAAAAATAAGTTTTTTTGAGACTAGAATTATCTAGTCTTTTTTTAATTACAAAATACAA
>NZ_PNHQ01000014.1 GCF_002871935.1 Aerococcus viridans | reverse complement strand
TCTGCAGAATATACTTTTCTATTCATAAAAAAATCCCCTCTAAAGCAGACTTATTTTATTAAGTGTCTACTTTAGGGGGAGCATATCATTTTAGTCATCAGTCCTATATATTGTAGCGCCATAACAACTTATAGTAAAAGAACAGATCAAAAAAGCCATCCGAATTCGGATGGCTTTTCATTTAGGTATATTCATTCGTTTATTCAGCAGAAGATTCCGATTCACTAGAACTTGCTTCTGATGAGGCAGAAGATTCAGTTGAAGATTCTTCAGAAGAGGATTCGCTAGAAGATTCTGTAGATTCAGAGGCATCATCGCTTGATGCTGCAGATTCGCTAGCCGCAGATTCACTTTCAGCAGCAGCAGACTCAGCTTCAGCATCCATAGATTCTTGCTCTTCATCTGAGATGATTACATCATCTAAAGCTGTCTTTAAGTCCTTATCTTTAATATCGACATTGTGCGCTTTTAGAATATCAGAAACGATACCGGCAACTAATGTAGAATCTGTTAATTTATCAGCAGTAATTGATTCTTTTAATTTATCTTTTTCTTCTTCTAAACTACCTTTTTCAGGTTTTTCGTCCATTTTAATGATGTGGTAACCAAAGCTTGTTTCAACTGGTGTAGTTGTATATTCGCCTTCCGCTAATTCTTCAGCTGCAGCATAGAATGTTTCATCTAAACCAGAGTCTGCATCTACTTCACCTAGAGAACCGCCCTTTTCAGCAGTTGCAGTATCGGTTGAGTTTTCTTTTGCTAATTCCGCAAAGTCTGCACCGTCATCTAATTGTGCAATCAAGTCTTTCGCTGTTTCCTCATCTTCAACTAAGATATGTGAAACTGTGAATGGTGGAGTATACTCATCATAAGCGGTTTGAATTTCTTCATCGGTGATATCGATATATTTAGCTACAGATTCACTCATTAGCTTATAGTAGTATACTTGATGTTCGTAGTCCTCACGGTCAGAGAAACCAGATGATGCTAAAACAGAATTGAAGGCATCTTCTCCACCATAATTAGCGATAAGGGCTTCAACTTCAGTTGTTGCTTCTTCGGTCAATTCTTTAGCGCGATCTTCACCGACTTCATTAACAAAAACTTCTTCCATAATCAATTCTTGTAATACAGTATTACCGTATGTTGATTTTAATTCTGCTTGTAATTCTTCGTTGGTCACTTCTACACCATCACCAGTTGCAACAGCGCTTGAACCGTCACCTGAACCAGTTGAGCATGCTGCAAGGGCAAAAGTACTTAATAAGGCAATTGAAGTAAGTTTGAACTTCTTACTAATATTCATTTTCTTGATTCACTCCTGTCAAAACTTCATAATACAAGTCTTAATATAGCATATCAAAAAAGCAATACACAATGATTCAGAAGATTAATCAAGAAAACTTCATATTTAATGCTAGATTAATCATTCGTATGCTCATCGTTTGAACGAATGTCAGCGGCAGATAAGTCATGCTGTAATTTTGCCACTTGTTTTTGGATTTCAGAAATTTGTGGTGTAGTAGATTGATTGAAATCGTTCAGCGCAAGGGTAATTTCATCGCGAGCAATTTTTGCTGAGGATAATCCTTGTTGGGCTAAATCTGTTACTGCATTTTGAGCTTGTGCGATTGAACCAGTTAAATCATTGGTTGCATAAGTGACATCGTCAAAATAATTCTTTAAACGCTCTCTATTTTCTGTACCAGAATGAGGTGTTTTTAATAAGGCATAGCCCGCACCTGCAACAGCACCAAATAGGAGACCAGTTATAAATTTTTTCATTATTATCCCTCGATTTGTTGGTTGATAGTCTTGGCAATATTACTTAAGTCTTTGTCTGAGTATGTGCCTTCTTCAGCTGGTTCCCATTTTAAGCCGAAGCCATCTTTTTCTCCGTTGTATCTAGGAATTAGATGGACATGTGAGTGGAATACAGATTGATAAGCCATCTCACCATTATTATTTAAAATATTTAAACCTTGCATATCTGGGTAGGCATCTTTTAGGGCATTCGCAATTAAAGGAATCCGTTTAAAGACAGCGCCAGCATCATTTGAAGAATAACCAAAGATGTCTTGAATGTGTTTCTTAGGTACAAGTAAGGTATGACCTTTTGTCACTTGGCTCATATCTAGGAAGGCCATAACTACTTCGTCTTCGTAGACCTTATTTGTTGGGATTTCTCCGTTTGCAATTTTACAGAATATACAATTATCCATGAATAGTCCTCGCTTTCAATAATAGGCTAACTTTCGCCATAATAATTCATCGCATTTATTTATAAATAATGGTAAATTAAAGGCTATAATTATATTAATTTTAACATAAATGATGGGAAGGGAACAATTTCAGTGATATGCTAAATTGGAGTTGATCTATTCGACATTTAAAGACAAAGTGAATTAAAAGGGATGAACTTAATGACATTAACAGTTAAAGGACTTACAGGAGGCTATTCAAGTCAACCTGTTTTAAAAGATATTGATTTTAATATTCAATCAGGTGAAATTGTGGGACTTATCGGATTAAATGGTGCTGGTAAATCAACCATTATTAAGCATATTATTGGTTTGATGCGGCCAATGAAGGGCGAGATTTCAATTGATGGCCATCAATTAACAGACGATGCTGATGTGTATCGTCAAGCCTTCACTTATATTCCTGAAATGCCAGTATTATATGAAACGTTAACGCTAAGAGAGCATATTGAATTAACTGGGATGGCTTATGGATTAAGTAAGGAAGAGGCGCTAAAGAATGCGCAACCGTTACTAGAAAATTTCCGTTTGGATAAAAGGCTAGATTGGTTACCTATACACTTTTCAAAAGGGATGAAGCAGAAGGTAATGATTGTTTGTGCTTTCTTAGTAGATACTTCATTATATGTAATAGATGAGCCTTTTCTTGGATTAGATCCGATGGCTATTCATGATTTTATAGACCTACTAAAGGCGAAACGAGAAGATGGTGCTTCGGTATTAATGACTACGCATGTTTTAGCAACAGCTGAACAGTATTGTGACCGTTTCTTATTCTTAGCGGATGGGGAATTAGTAGCAGCTGGAACACTAGATGAAATTCGTCAACAATATCAAATGCCAAAAGCAACGTTAGATGATTTATATTTGCGTTTAGCAAAGGGGGCAGATGATCATGCATCTGCTTGATATCTATCATAAGCGCCGAGAAGCGGGTTATCATTTATTTTTTAAAAATGCGAAGTATATTTTTAATGATCACGCTGTTATTGTGCTTTTCTTTTTATTTGGGGCTTTAGCTTATCAATACTCAAATTGGTTATCTACATTATCTCAAGGTCTAGTCGGTATTTGGGTACATTTACTTTGGGCTTTGATCATGACAGTGGGCCTTCTCTTGACTGGTGTTGCTTCTCATATTATTGCTAGTGACTTGGTCTTTCTATTACCTATAGAATCTAAATTTAATGAGTGGTTTCGCTCAGCTTTAAACCACTCGTTATTATTACCAAGTATCATCACCATTTTATTGGTGGCTGGATCATACCCGTTATTGGTAATGATGGCGGGGTATTCAATTGTTGAATTGCTGGTGTTAGCGGTCATTCTTATTTGTTTTAAGTCAGCACATCTAAGTATTATTCTTGAAAGTTGGCGTTATACAAATCAGCGTTTGATTCAATTTCATCTAGTAATGCTTTATTTTGTGTTATTTATAACAGTACTTTTAGCTTCTTATGTTACGCCCTATCTTTGTTTAGCTATCGCTTTAGTATATTTGATTGTAGTTCATTTTACTGGTATTCAGCCTTTCTCAGAGGAAAAGAAGGGCTGGCATTGGCATAAGCTTGTTTCTATGGAACAAAATCGCCAGCAACAGATTAAACGTGGCTTAGCCTTATTTGTCAATATGCCTCAAGATGCTGTATCTAGTAAACGTCGCAAGCATCTAGACGGACTAATTAAAATAATGAATCGTAGTGATAATCCATATGCTTATCTGTATAGTCGAGCTTTTTGGCGGTCAAGTGATTATTTCCCTCTATGGTCCCGTATGACTTTGATAGGGATATTATATTTGATATTTGTCACAAATAATCACTGGTTGAATATACTAGTGTTATTACTAGTTCAATACTTTAGCCATTTTCAAATTTTACCGATGGCTAAGAAAATAAACCAACATATTTTATTACAGGTCTATCCAATTAATCAAAGTTCACAACTTACTGGATTTAAACAAATGATGATGCAACCAATTTGTACGCAAATTGTATTATTTTTAATTGCAAGCATATTTACACATGACTGGATTTTTACTGGCACATTATTACTTTCAACCATTATACTCGGGTTATTCTTCGTTTATTTTTATCTAGCGCGCTTTATGCGTAACAAAGAAAAAAAGGTTAGAATACGCTAAGTTAGTTGACTAAGTAAGGATTTCCAACTAAAATAACTAGTACTTAAGAAAAAAGGAGTAAGCATCTCAAAAGGGAGTCGCTGCTCACTTTTTTCATTTATACAGTGAAGTTTTATGACTTGGGTAAACGAGAGGAGGAATGGTTTTGGAATACAAATTTGATCGTGAGTGGATTCTTGAACCTATTGGAGGCGATACTGGCCAAGCTTATGTTGGCTATAATGATGCCAACGATGAACGTGTATTTCTAAAACGAAATTCTTCACCTTTATTAACGATCTTGTCAATGGAAGGTTTTGCACCCAAGTTGAAATGGACTAAGCGCGAAAGTAGTGGGGATATTATGACGGCCCAGGATTGGGTTTATGGTAATGTCTTATCACATTTTGAAGTAGCCCAATTGCCCGTTGTAAAATTGATGTATCGTTATCACCATTCAGATAATCTATACAATATGTTAGTGAAAATTGATGGTGATGTTTATGAACCAGAACGTTTTTTACAAGATTATCAAAGTAATCTATCAAAAGAATTACGTAACCACCACTTCTTAACTTGTGTGGAGAATTGTTTGTGGGACACGCGTCATTTAGTTGATGGTGCACGCAAAACGGTATGTCATGGGGACTTAAACCGTCGTAATTTTATTCGTGCTGAGGATAACCAATTGTATCTAGTAGACTGGGAAATGGTTAAAATTGCTGATCCAATATTAGATATCAGCCAGTTATTGGTACAATATGTTGACTTTAAAAATTGGGATGCTTGGTTTGATTTATATGGATTACGTATTACGTATGATATTTATCAACGTATTGAATGGTACTCCATGTTAAATCTCCTGAATATGATCAAAAAAGATTATCAAGAGAACCGGATGATGGCCATGAACCATAAGATATTAAAATTAAAACATATATATAATAACCGCTACCTACAGGAAGTAGGAGAAATGTAACAAGTGTCAGTCAACTGAAAGGGACCGGGCCTTCCGGTCTTTTTTATTGGAATGAATCATACTAGATAGTTTTGATGAGGAGGAAAATATGCGTGTAAGAAATAAGCCATGGGCAAAAGATGCTATGGCAAACCATAGAGAATATGTCATTTTAGAACCAGAAACGATGCAAGGAAAATGGCAAGCAGAATTTAATAATGACCATCCTATTCACTTAGAGGTGGGGACTGGAAAAGGACAATTTATTATTGAGATGGCACGCCGTTATCCAGATATTAATTTCATTGGTCTTGAACTACAAGAGTCAGTTTTAGTGATGGCAATGGAGAAAGCTTTGAAAGGTGAAGTACTTCCGAATCTACGCTTTATTTTAGGAAATGCCCTTGAATTATCTAATTATTTTGAAGACGGAGAAGTTGCTAAGTTATACTTAAATTTCTCTGATCCTTGGCCAAAAGCACGGCACGCTAAACGTCGCTTAACTTTTAAAACATTCTTAGACCAATATAAACATGTATTAAAAACAGATGGATTATTGCAATTTAAAACGGATAATCAAGGTTTATTTGAATATTCACTCACCTCAATGTCTCAATATGGGATGGATTTCTTAGAAATTTCATTGAACTTGCATGAGTCAGATATCGAGGGTAATGTACAAACAGAGTACGAAGAAAAATTCTCGGCCCGGGGTTTTAGAATCAACTATATGTTAGCAAAATTCAAATAAAACGATGTGCTAATGCCGCTTAGAATAGATAAGTTGGACAAAAATCAAGTAATGCTGACTTTTTAGCAAAGTAATCAAAATGTAGTGATATATAATAGGTCAATCTACTAGAAGAAGCCAAATATCATTACGATTATAAGATAACAAAAAGAGGATGTGACCTTTACGTCACATCCCCTTATTTATATGCGATAACTTTTATAACTTATAAAAGTCTAAAAAGTTACCTGTTTTTGGATCAGCCATAAATTCATATTGAACCAATTCATTGTCTTCGGTTCGTGAAATCCCACCGTAGAAAACTTCTTGTTTTTGCCCAAAGCGTTCTGCTTCGATTGGTTGTAATTCAATCCAAGAACCTTCAATGGTACCTGGGTCAGTGAATAAGGCTTTCGCTTTTTTTAGGACATCATTACCATCCACTTTTTTAGAGTGGTCAGATACTAAAGCACCTACAACACCACCGATAACTAAACCGCAACCAAATAGGAAGCTAGCTAATAGGATATCGTTACGTTTATTTTGCAGTTCGTATTGATTAGACATATAATCGCTCCTTTATTGTCTGAAGGTTGAATAAGTAATACTATTTCGATAAGTGATGATATATGTATTATAACAATCATAGTTAACAAAATATAGTTTGACCTACTAGGATAATGGGATTGTGAAAATTGAGGCTGTATAAATGGTATGATTTGAGCCTCTTTATTAATATTTGCACTTTTATTACTATGAGTATATAATTTAGTGGAATATGATACTTTTTAATAGGACATTACCAGTCTAGTTGATGACTAGGCTTTTTTATTGGTTACTGTCGTAAGTTTTATTTAATCCTATATTAAAATGGATATATGAAGGAGATTTTAACGAATATGTGGATTAGTATATATAACCGAGATGGCGTCGGTGACGTGATCATGTTTTCAAAAGGCACATTAGCGAGAAATCGTATTGCAACTTCAACTGTTGGCGATGTAACGCGTATTTATAATAGTGAATCAAAAGAAACCATGGGTTACAACATTCAAAATATTTCTAAACTAATATCAATCGAAGGAAAGGGACGAGTACACTTAAGTCAAACACAACTAGATTTAATCAACCAATCGCTTTATGAGCAAGGTTTTGATACCATTCCTTTCAATGATAATCCACGTCTAGTTGTGGCTGAAGTATTAGAGGTGAAAGTTTTAGAAGGTTCTGACCACTTACATATCACCCAAACAAAAATTGGGCCGGATGAAGTTGTACAAATCGTTTGTGGTGCAGCTAATGTCCGTGAAGGAATGTTTGTTGTAGCAGCCTTACCGGGTGCTGTCATGCCAAATGGACAAGTCATCTGGGAAGGTGAATTGCGCGGCGTTCCAAGTTACGGTATGTTAACTTCTGCATTTGAATTAGGCGTTGATCCTGAACATGAACGAAAAGGTATCCTAGAAATTAAAAATGACGTGCCAGTTGGGACATCATTTGATAAAATTAATAGTGAGCATTTCGTTGATGCCTAATGAGATATTAAGTAACCTCATAAATAAATAATACATGTAAAGTGTTGGGGGTGAGTAGTTGCGTCAAGAGCATGACAAACTGAGACATTCTAAGGACAAATGGCAGCGAATAGAAGAGAGAACGAATAATCAGCTTGAGCATTTTGTGCCATTTTATTATAAGGAGAATAATGCTTTGTTACATGAGAAAAATAACAATCCAATTACTTTCCCCAACTACATGAACTGGTATAACCAAGGGGAAGATGCATCTTCTAGAAGACAAATCCCGCCTAAAAAGGCATACGATGCGAATAGAGAAAATCAAGACCCCCAACAGATGGCTTACTATCGATCCGGGCAAGATCACAAACAACGCCATCAGTCGTCATATGGGCATTTTAACTATGGCCGGCAAGACTCTTCAAAAACAAGATTAGCTAATGATTCAGCTGATCAAGAAGTATTTAAGGCAGTGAATGTTGACAACAAGCGTCAACAAAAGTTAGATCGGTTACGTCAAGAGTTGCAGGAGTATCAGGATTATCAGTTCCGTAGACCTTTTCAACCTAGTGAATTGCCGTCAAATTGGACGAGTAGTCGTCAGGATGCTAAAATTGCCCGATCTAAAGGGAGAAGCCAATTTCATTTTGAAGAAGCTATTTCTGAACCTAAAGGATTTCAAGAGAAGCGACAAACAATGCCGATTTCAGAAGCATCAACTGAAAGAAAAACTATGCCCAAACGTGGACATTTAAACCGAGGTTTAAAAAGTATTATGGCAGATGAACCAGGGGTTAGCTTTCACCAGCCTGGAAAACAAGCAAAGTCAGGACATTATTCTTATTTTCCAGGGAAAGATCAGTCAGAAAATACCCCATATTTAAGAAATAAACAAGCAAAGTCTAATCGAGGAAATGGAGATTTAAACGAGAATGAATAAAGAATTAACGTATCACTTCACTGGGATTAAGGGTTCAGGTATGAGTGCCTTGGCCTTAATCTTGCACAATATGGGCTATAAAGTTCAAGGTTCTGACCAAGAAACTTATTTCTTTACCCAACGAGGTCTAGAAAAAGCAGGAATTGAATTATTACCTTTTAATGCTGATAATATTCAACCAGGAATGTTTGTGATTTGTGGTAATGCTTTTGGTGATGACCATCCCGAAGTTGTCCGTGCTAAAGAACTCGGTCTCGATGTGATGCGTTACCATTTCTTCCTTGGAGAATTAATTAAAGATTATACGAGTGTGGCGATTACGGGTTCCCACGGGAAAACATCTACTACTGGTTTGATGGCACATGTGATGCGAGGTTTACACCCTACAAATTTCTTAATCGGCGATGGTACTGGTGCAGGGCAAGAGGATGCTGAATACTTTGTATTAGAAGCAGATGAATATCGTAAACACTTCTTAGCTTACTATCCAGATTACGCGATCTTTACGAATATTGATTTTGACCATCCAGACTATTATGAAAATATCGATCAAGTATTCGCAGCTAATACTACTTTTGCACACCAAGTGAAGAAAAAGGTAATTGCATACGGTGGTGATGCTTACCTTCGCCAATTTGCAGATCAATCTGATTTAGAGGTTTGGTATTACGGTCTTGAAGGTGGCGATAACCATATCGTTGCTTCCAATGTTGATTTAGCGACTGACGGTTCTCATTTCGATGTGCATGTGATGGGTGAATATTATGGTCATTTTGATATTCCAACATTTGGTGAACATAATGTGATGAATGCTTTATCAGTGATTGGTTTTTGCTATTTTGAAAATTTCCCAGCTGATCGGGTTGCTGAAGAATTACGGACTTTTGGTGGTGTAAAACGTCGTTTCTCAGAAAAGAAAATTGGTGATATGACTTTAATTGATGACTATGCACACCATCCGTCAGAAATTAAAGCGACAATTAACGCTGCTCGTCAAAAATATCCAAATAAAAAAATTATTTCTGTTTTCCAACCACATACATTTAGTCGTACAATTGCACTAATGGATGAATTTGCGGGTGCTTTGGATTTATCAGATGATGTTTATTTATGTGAAATTTTTGCTTCTGCCCGTGAGAAAGATAATAAACAAGTATCTGTTACTGACTTAGCAAATAAAGTGACTAAGCCTGTTGAAGTATTGCCGTTGGAGAATGTATCGCCATTATTAGACTATGACGATGCTGTCATGATCTTTATGGGGGCTGGCGATATTATGAAATTTGCTTATGCATATGAAGAGCTTTTGGCAGATAGCCAATCAACAATTCACTAAAATATAATAATTAGAAAGGTCGGCTTTGTGCTGGCCTTTTTGTAAATTGCTTGGGATGATATATAAGGTGGTGGAACGAAAAATGGTTTATCGAAAAATTTTACAATTTGACCAAGAAGAACGATTTCAAGATGTTTTAGCGAATGATGTCAACGCTTTAACCTGGTTACATTATGAAAATCCAGATAAAGTAGAAGTTAGGAAAGTGCTAGAAGACTATCATTTACCAGTTCATTTTGGCGAATATATTTATGACCAGTTTGAAACTTCTTGGATTGAGTATTACCGTAATGAAGCGGGAGAGTTATTTACCTATATCATCATTCAGTATCCATACGGTCATGAAGTGATTAGTGAAAATACTTATCGTACAGCACCATTAGTGATTGTAATGGGGACAGATGTCGTAATGACGTTTATGAACCATACCAATGTGCCGTTTATGCTAGATATTCAACGATTAAATTTTCCATCTGATTTTCCATTAACTTCTTCATATGCTTTTGTGATGTATATGTTTTATAAAGTAGCTCAAGCGCATATTGATGCAGTTACTAATATACACGGACTAATCAAACAAGCTGAGGAAGAAGCACGTCACTCTACTAAGAACAATGTATCATATGCCTTAATTAATATAAATAAAGGACTAGTATATCTTTCTACTGCTGTTCATCAAAATGCGAAAACATTGGATAAAATCAATCAGTATTTCACCCGTATTGAAAAGGATACCCGCTACCATGAACGGGTCTTAAATAGAGTACAAATAGAAATGAATCAAGCTAAAACAATGATTGAAAATGATATGTTAGTGGTTAATAAATTAAATGATATGTTATCAAATGTCATTTCAAACAATCTAAATGATGTCATGAAACGATTAACTGTCATTACAATTATTATGACGGTACCAACTATTACAGCAGGCCTTTGGGGAATGAACGTGGCACTACCCTTGGAGGACAATATTCATGGTTTTTCAATCATTTTAGTAGGATCAGTGATTTTATCAGTGATTATTTACTGGATTATCGAAAGAATGGATTTGTTTAAATGATATGAGAAGGTATAATTTTTTTGAAAAGTAGTGTTTTACCTATCGCGTCGTCGCTAAATTATGCTAATATGAAGACAGTATAATCAAGGAGGCTATTATGGCTAAGCAAAAGATTAAAAAAGCAGTAATTCCAGCTGCTGGTTTGGGCACTCGTTTCTTGCCAGCAACTAAGGCAATGGCGAAAGAAATTATTCCAATCTTGGATAAACCGTCGATTCAATTTATTGTAGAAGAAGCGATTGAAAGTGGTATTGAAGAGATTTTAATCATTACTGGACGTAATAAACGTTCAGTCGAAGACCATTTTGATGCAAACTTCGATTTAGAAGATAACTTAAAACAAAAACACAAAGATAAATTATTGAAGATGGTTGAGGATACTTCACTATTGAATATCCAATTCAAACGTCAACATTATCCAAAAGGACTAGGAGATGCTATTTTCCAAGCTAAATCATTTGTTGGTGATGAACCGTTCTTATTACTTTTGGGTGACGATATCATGGTTAATGCAGAGGGAGAACGCCCTTTATCTAAACAGCTGATTGAATGCTATCAAGAACATCTAGAAGATGGCAATATATTAGTGGCAGGAGCAACTGTTCCAGCATCAGAAGCATCTGCATATGGGATTATGACAACTTCTGGGAATGGTGAAGCAGGCATTTATCATATTGATAAGTTTGAAGAGAAGCCACAAAATGAAACAGAAGAAAAATTAGCGGCAGTGGGACGTTATATCTTAACTCCTGAGATTTTTGATGCTATTGAAGCTATACCAGTGAACGCATTTTCCGGTGAAATTGAATTAACAGATGCCATCAACTCTCTTGCAAATGAAGATAACTTAAAAGCTTATGACTATCAAGGTGAATGGTATGAAGTTGGGGAACCATTAGGTTTACTTAAAGCCAGCATTCAATTCGCCTTACGTCACGAAGAAACAGCAGACGGTTTCCGTGAATACTTGAAAAATGATATTATTCCAAATTTAAAATAAATGCCTAAATAAGCAGTAGCACCGAAATAATGGTGCTACTGCTTATTTTTCTTAACTATTATATTCTTCAGGCTGAAGTCCAGCAGCTAATATTTTTAGTAGTTGTCCATTTTCAGTATTTTCATGCCAACCGCTAAAGTAGTTAGATCCAGGTCCGTAAGCATAGACATTCACATCTTCGCCAGTATGGTTACCAGTAGTCCAACCTGTATTTGAACGGCGGTCAACAATATCACGGATGGCTTGTGTTAAACGTCCTACTTTTTCTTCGTAAGTATAGACGTATGTATAGTAAATTGACCGTAATTGATTTTGTTCAGTAGCAGATAGGTCGAACTGAATGTTACGACGAATAACTTCTACCCAATCATTCGTTTCTTGTGTTAGCTGGGCAATATGCTCAGGGGTGGCTTTTACATTTCGGATAAATTCTGGCAACCATGAATCAATATTGTTAGCCCCCATGGTCATCCCACCAGTTGCATGGTCTGAAGTAGAGATAGCTAATGTATTACCATCTTGTTTTGCAAAATCAATAGCTACTTGGAAGGCATCAGCATAATCATCCATTTCACTCATGATGCCAACGATATCTTTATGGTGGGCAGCCCAGTCAATTTGACTGCCTTCAACCATTAAGAAGAAGCCGTCATCACCAGTATCTAAACGACGAATAGCAGAGTGGACCATTTCAGCTAAACTTGGCGTTACGTTAGACCATCGATCAATCGCCATTGGAAGCCCAAATTCTGAGAAAAGGCCCAGTACTTGTGGGCTATTTGAATTAAATAACTCCTGTTTAGTGTGGACGATGTCATAACCTAAATCGGCAAATTCTTGCGCTAAGTTACGGTCTGGTCGGATAAAATGATTACGCCCACCACCAAGCATCACGTCAATCTTTTGTTGACCATCAAGGGTATCATCAAGGTATTGGTCAGCAATATCAAAATAATCCAAGCGACTTTCAACATGAGCTGCAAAACCAGCAGGTGTAGCATGGCTAATTTCAGCCGTCACTACAATCCCTGTTTTCTTTTTGTTGGCTTTAGCGATCTCTAAAGCAGAATCTACCCGATTCATTTTTTTGTCTAGCCCAATAACACCGTTCATGGTTTTAACGCCTGTAGCCATAGCAGTGGAGGATGCTGCTGAATCTGTAATTGTCGCCCAAGGATCAAAGGAATAAGTAGATTGTTGGCCCACCAAATATTTGTTAAAGATGCTTGATTTTCGAAAGTGGCCGACATCTTGATGTAAATACTCTCGATAGGCTGATGCGAGTGAAACGCTCATCCCATCAGATACCATGAAAATAATATTCTTGGGTTGATGAGGTAAATTTTCGTTACTAGCTACCATTTGTTGCTACATCCTTTCCATAATCATTGTCAAATAAATACCAATTAAAGAAATATATATGAACTTTTCTATCTTACAAGCCCATTATAAGTTAAAATAGGAAGGAATGCTAAAGAAAGAGGGATACGACATGTTAAGGATTGATGCCGCAGTACTACATATTTTCGATACGAATACTAACGAGCCCGTCCTATCACAGACACTTTTGGACCATAAAGAACAATACATGGTGGAATATATCGAAAAGATGATGAGCAAAATCATGTACACAGCGCAACAAAAGGTAGGAAAACTACCTGATAGAAGTCCTGCTAAAGAAATTTTAGTGGGTATGAATCAATCGGAAAATTTCTTGCATGGTACACAAAAGTTGACCAACCGTTTCTTCAATTTCACCAAATTAAATCCGGATATTAAACCATCAGATTTGTTGTGGACGGGATTTTGGCTAGATGAAGCGTATTTTGTGGGTATGTTTAAATTAAACCATAATGAGTCTTATACCCACTATGTTGAATATGATCAAGATAATTTAAAGAATGATCTAATCATTAATCGTGCGATTTTACCAAGTCCAACCCAAGCGATTGACGAAGGATTTCTATACTGTATGGAAACAGAAGAATATTTCTTAATCGAGAAGAAGCATCTCATTGAGGAATATGGTGAACGAATAAATTATCTGAGCGAAATTTTTCTAGATATTCAAACCAATCCAAGTATGAAAGAATCGGTTAATATCATCAAAAAGGCGGTTGCTAAAACAGCCAAGAAATTTGGAGAAGATGATTATCAAGATTTAGCTGAGGTGAAGCAGATCCTTCATGATACGATTCATGAAAATCAAGCTATCGATAATCAAGCAATTGCTGAAGTGATGTATGGTGATAATTTCTCACGTAAACAAGCTTACTTCGAAGAAACCAATGAACAAGGCTTAGCTGATGAAACACCCTATATGCCAGAATTACTGGGCAACAATATGCAAAGACAAAAATTCAAGTTTGAAAATGGCATAGAATTATCCATTCCACTAGACTTATTTAATGACCCAGAAGTAGTGGAAATTAAAAATAATCCAGATGGGACACTATCAGTTGAAATCAAAAATATCGAAAAAATCAAAAACATGTTCTAGACTACTCCCATTGTCTAAATGACGGATAACATTAGAAAGGTTTATCTATATGTGGCAAAAATTCAAAGACTTAGGTTGGCGTGCCGCCCTAATCATCTTCTTCGTGGTTTATATGATCACGATTTTAACAGTACCAAATCCAGAACAATTTCAAACGGCTTTTCGTTTTATCTTTGCAGCCATTATTATAGTTGGATTTGTCTTTGAGCTTGAAAATAGACGGAAAAATAAATAAGCAGTATATCAGTATATCGTTAAAAAATATAAGGGGATGTGCGCTAAGTATCGCATCCCTTTTTATCATTTTTCGTATATGTCGTATAGTCAATCATCACTTCGTTCATTCACCCCATTAGACTAAGCTTGTAAAAAATGCGGTTCATTGACAACACCTTGAAGAGGGGTAAAATAATGATAGTGAAAATAATACAAGTAGAGAGGGTTTTTAGATGAAATATAATGACACTTGGGACTTAAACGCCATGTATCAAGGCGGGGTAACAGGTCAAGCATTCAAGGAAGCTTTAACTAGTTTAGTTGAAAAGCGTGATGATTTAATCAAGGTGATGCAGGCTTTTGATGTGAATGTAGAAAATGCATCCGTCACTTTTGCAGATATCATTGATCAAGCTGATCAGTATTTAAATGAATATACAACCTTAATGACTTATGCCCAAATGGCTAGTGACGCAGATATGCGTGATGAAGCCGCTTCAGCAGCGATTAATAAGGTAGCGACTTTAAACCAAGCTTATGAAATTGCGCGTAAAGGTTTAAATAAACAATTGGCGACTCTTTCAGATGCTGCATTCCAAGATTTTTTAGCGGAACCACGCTTAGCGGAAATTGCCTTTACCCTTGAAGAAGCGCGCCGCGATGCTAAACGCTTGTTAGATGATCAAGCAGAAGCCCTTTTATCAGAATTACAAATCGATGGTTTATCAGGCTGGTCAAATACCTATTCTACTACCGCTTCAGTGATGACGATTTCGGTTGACCTGGATGATGGCCATCATGATTATTCTGTGGGACAAGCGATGAATAATATGTATGCTGACCCAAACCCTGAAAATAGAGCGAAGATTTTTGCTGCTTGGGAAGAGACATTTGCTCAATATGGTCCGGTGTTTGCGGATGTATTAAATCATTTAGCTGGTTACCGTTTAACTACTCAAAAAGCGCATGGCTACGCTGACTTCATGGAAGAACCATTAGAATATAACCGTATTCAAGCTGAAACTGTCGAAGCGATGTGGCAAGCTGTTGCAGACAATAAAGATATCTTTGTACAGTTTTTAAACCGTAAAAAAGCGTTGCTTGGTCTAGATGAATTAAACTGGCAGGACGTTGACGCACCGCTAAATTTCCCAGATACGAAACCAACAACCTTTACTTATGATGAAGCAGCGGACTTTGTGATAGAAAACTTTAGAACTTTTGGAGATAAGCTAGCAGACTTTGCCCAATTAGCTATCGATAAACGGTGGATTGAAGCAGAAGATCGTCCTGGTAAACGTCCAGGGGGCTACTGTACAGAAACTATTAATGAAAATGAAACGCGTATTTTTATGACTTTTACTGGTTCAAGAAATGATACGTCGACGCTAGCGCATGAATTAGGCCATGCTTTCCATTCAGATGTGTTAACAAGTGAAGCACCATCCAACCAGGCTTATGCAATGAACGTAGCAGAAACTGCTTCAACTTTTGCAGAAACCATCGTGGCAAATGCGAACTTAAAACAAGCTAAAAATAAGTCTGAGCGTCTACAGTTATTAAACGCTAAAATGGAAAATGCCATTGCTATGTTTATGAATATCCGCGCGCGTTTCTTGTTTGAAACAGCCTTTTATACTGAACGTCAAGAAGGGTTTGTTTCAGAGAGTCGTTTAAATGAGTTAATGGTTGCAGCACAAGAAGAAGCATTTGGTGGAGCTATTCATGACTTACATCCACACTTCTGGGCCAGCAAGTTACATTTCTTTATCGATGATGTACCTTTCTATAACTTCCCATACACATTCGGCTATATGTTTAGTTTAGGGATCTATGCTGAATACTTGAAAGCACCTGAAGGGTTTGAAGAACGTTATATTGCCTTATTAAAAGATACCGGTCGTATGACAACTGAAGATTTAGCGATGAAACATTTAAATGCTGATCTAACGAAAGCAGACTTCTGGCAAGCAGCGATTGATTTAGCGGCTCAAGATGTGAAAGAATTCTTGGCTGAGTCAGAAGATTTAATCTAAACAATTTAGACAATATCATGATGAAAGCAGGTGAGAGTATATTTCCTTTACCTGCTTTTTACAAACCATTGAAGTTGTGCATGTTATAATTGATTGAATAATGATATTTGTGGAGATGGGAAAATGACGACTGCAGTAATTGGCGCGATTATTGGTGACGTAGTGGGGTCACGGTTTGAACGGCACAATCATAAGGACAAAGCATTTGAACTATTTACTGAAAAGAATCGGTTCACTGATGATACAGTGATGACCTTGGCGGTTGTAGATGCACTTATGGACATGATCAGTCAAAAGTTACAGCTAGGTCAAGATGATACGGCGATTCAAGCGCTGATGATAAGGTCTATGCAAAAATTAGGTAGCGCTTATCCGTTGGCTGGCTATGGCTTAAACTTTTCTAAGTGGTTACGTTCAGATAATCCAGAACCTTATGGCTCATACGGAAACGGGGCGGCCATGCGTATTTCACCAGTAGCTGATTTAGATTTATCAAAGCAAGACCGCGCCCATTTGGTGGATTTGATTACGTCAGTTTCCCATGATTCCAAAGAAGGTATATATGGTGCACAGGCTATGGCAAAGACAGTTGTGGCTGCTAAATCAGAGGAAGATAAGGCGATAATTGCGCGTAAAATGGCTGATTTTTATCCACTTGATTTTAGCTTGGATGAGATAAGACCAACTTACAAATTTGATGTTTCTTGTGCCGGGTCTATCCCGGTAGCCTTTCAAGCCTTTTTGGAAAGCAATCATTTTGAAGATGCCATCCGTAATGCGGTATCAGTGGGCGGAGATTCAGATACAATCGCTAATATGACAGGGGCTATAGCCTCAGCTTATTATCAGGATATACCGGATGATCTTGTGATCAAAACACTGACCTATTTACCGGATGATTTGCGGACAATTTTCACTAAATGGCAATCATTTATTGGATAGGAGGATAATGATGACAATTTTTGATGATATTAAACAAGAAATTATTGATGATCCTTATAATAAAGATTATACAGACCGAGGGATTGACCCAGTTTTTTATGCTTCAAAAAATGCCCGAGTGGCCATTATTGGGCAAGCACCGGGTAAGAAGGTTGAGGAAACCCAAATCTTCTGGAATGATCAGTCTGGAGACCGTTTAAGGGATTGGATGGGCGTTTCAAGAGAGACCTTCTATGAGACTGACCTCATTGCCCAATTACCAATGGATTTCTATTATCCAGGTAAAGCCAAAACAGGAGATAAACCGCCTAGAAAAGAATTTGCGGAAAAATTTCATCCTCAAATTTTGAAAGAAATGCCAGACCTAGAAACAATTATTTTAATCGGTAATTATTCACAGAAACATTATTTAGGAAAAGAACGGCAAAAAAACTTAACAGAAACGGTTAGACACTACCAAGATTATTTACCCAATTACTTTCCGCTAGTGCACCCATCGCCCTTAAATCAGCGGTGGATGAAAAAGAATCCTTGGTTTGAAACCGATGTACTACCAGACTTTAAGAAACTGATGGCGAAGTATATTCAAGCAGATTAGGTTATGGATAAAAAAGTAGGATGATGATATCGCAGTATAAGCAATTGAGTATTTTAGATACTAAATAGTAGCTAACTTACAGCATGCTAAAAAGAGACATTACAATTTCCTTTTATTAAACGTTAAAGAAGACAGTATGAAAGGATAAATGCACTTATCATGAAAGCAAAAACTGGTGTACTTTTATCAGTAAACACCAGTTTTTTTATTGATTTTATTTACATTTCAACCAGTTAAATATCTAGACTAATTGCAGGTCCAGCTGGAATAATACCATTCGGATTGATAGTTGGATGACTACCGTAGTAGTGATGTTGGATATGGTAAAAATCAACTGTGTCAGATATACCTGGCATATTGTAAATTTCACGCGTATAACGCCAAACATTTTCAAAGTCAGTTAAATGTTTAATATTGCATTTAAAATGACCATAGTAAACATGCTCAAAGCGGATTAGTGTTGGGAACAAGCGGATATCGGAAGTGGTAAATTGATCACCCAATAAGAATTTATTGTTGGCTAAGATACCATCTATTTTTTCTAGGGTGTCAAATACATGACCAACTTCTTCTTCATAAACAGCTTGATCTGTTGCGAAACCGGCTTTATAGACACCGTTATTAATATTTGGATAGATGTAATCATCCATTTCTTTGATTTGGTCACGCAGTGCTTCAGGATAGTAATCACCTTCGATAGCACCAATGTCATCAAAAGCAGTATTGAACATCAGCATAATTTCAGACGATTCGTTATTCACAATCGTATCATTTTGCTTATCGTATAAAACTGGTACAGTTACACGACCCGTATAGTTAGGGTCAGCGTGCGTATAAACTTGGTATAGGAAGTCAGCATTTAAGATAGGATCAGCAATAACCCCTTGATCTGGCGCAAAAGTCCAGCCATTTTCCAACATAATTGGATTGACGATTGAAATAGAAATCATGTCTTCTAGACCCTTTAATTTGCGCATCATTAACGTACGACTAGCCCAAGGACAAGCTAAAGATACATACAAGTGATAGCGTCCTGGTTCTGCCTTAAAGCCACCTTCGCCCGATGGTCCAGGTGAGCCGTCTTTAGTCACCCAATTTCTGAATTGAGAATCTTTCCGGACGAAACGTCCACCTGTTGATTTGGTATCATACCATTGGTCCTTCCAGACCCCGTCTACTAATAATCCCATTCTTTCATCTCCTTTTAGAACTAATATTTCGGTTTCAAACTAATATACACCTGTTGTAATATAATGACGTTGATTTCTCAAGCAATAGCAGTTGATTAATATTAGAATAGTTATTCTTAGAACACGAACTATTGAAAAATAGGCATCCGTTGATGACTAACAAATAAAAGTTAGCTATACTTAATTGGACTGGTATCAAATTATCCGTTTAAATCATCATGAAAAGAGGCTTAATCATTGCGATACGAATCACTTCAAGCAAAGTTGCCCCTAGCACCCGCAGGCGAAATGGTGTTAGGATTAGCGTCAATGAAACAATTAATGGCTCATTTTAACCATCCAGAAAACGAACTACCAACGATTCATATTGCTGGAACTAATGGTAAGGGGTCTACAGCTAAAATGCTTAGTACGATCCTAGAGCAGGCAGGCTATAAAGTCGGCTTATTTACTTCTCCATCATTGGTAGACTTTAACGAACGGATTCAAATTAATGGCAAGCAAGTGACGGATGACCAATTGATGAAACAAGTTGATCGGATGACAGCAGCCTTAGCACCTGATGAATACTATACTGAATTTGAAGTATTTACTGGACTCGCTTGGTTGGTCTTCGAAGCTGAAGAAGTAGACTTTGTCGTCTTAGAAGTTGGCTTAGGCGGGAGATTAGATGCAACCAATATCATCGAGAAACCACTGGTCACCGTTATCACAAAAATTGCTTTAGATCATCAGAAAATTCTCGGCAACACTTTAACAGAAATTGCTGGTGAGAAAGCAGGTATATTAAAAACTGACGTTCCCTTAGTCGTCTATCCACAAGTTGATGAGGTAAAACAGGTCATCGCACATCAAGCTGACCAGCTTCAAGTACCTATACATGAAGTCAAACCAGCCGATATTGAACTAGTAGGTTACGATAGCCTGGGATTGCAAATTTTCAATTATAAAGGACACCAGTATAAACTCAATTTACAGGCGCCTTATCAGGTGAATAACGCCGCCCTAGCAATTGAAATTACCTATGCCTTGAAAGCACAAGGCATCACCATTTCAGACCAAGCTATCCAACAGGGGCTTATGACAGTTACTTGGCCAGCACGTTTTGAACAAGTTGCAACAAATCCGGCCATTATTATAGATGGCTCACATAATATGGATGGCATCCTGTCATTGAAGGAGGCACTTTTAACCCATTATCCAACTGAAAAAATAGGGAAAAGAGTAGCGATTATGGGCATGTTAGCCGATAAAGATGTCGTACATGTTGTCAAAGAGATTGCGCCCATCTTTCAAAAGATTATTACAGTTACCCCTCATTCAAATCGTGCCTTACCTGCTGAGGCATTAGCCACTATGGTGGAAAAAACTGGCGTAACTGTTGCACTGGCTGAGTCAGATCAGGCAGCCTTCGCAATGGCAATAGCAGATTTAAATAGCGAAGATGTCTTATGTATATTTGGTTCATTCTATTTTGTGGGCTATCTTCGAGAGATGATTCAAAATAAGGCATAAAAGTATAGTAGAACATTAAAAAAATGGAAAAAGGTGACAAAATGGACACGAAACGAATTGAAAAAGCAGTCAGAGAGATATTGCTTGCTATTGGCGAAAATCCGGACCGTGAAGGGTTAGTTGAAACCCCTGAGCGAGTAGCTAGGATGTATGCAGAGGTATTTGATGGCTTAACTAGAGATCCTAAAATACATACAGAAAAAACATTTTCTGAATCAGCATCAGAATTTGTGTTGGTAAAGGATATCCCTTTTCACTCAACATGTGAGCACCACTTATTACCGGTAATTGGCCAAGCACATGTCGCTTATATTCCAAAAGACGGTCAAGTTATTGGTTTATCTAAATTGGCTAGGATTGTAGAAGATTTTGCCTTAAGACCACAATTACAAGAGCGGTTGACCAACCAGGTCGCGGATGTATTAGCAAATGAATTAGGGGCTGAAGGGGTTTATGTAGTCCTTGAAGCAGAACATATGTGTATGACGCTAAGAGGCATTAAGAAGCCGGGTAGTAAAACGGTTACCTATGCAACACGTGGTGTTTATAACGATCGTGACCGCCGTCAAGAGGCTTTAGATATGATGCAATTATAGTAGAAAGTTTGTGAGTAGATGTATATTAAACGATTAAATAAAACCTTCAATTTCCCAAGCGACCACACTTGGATCATGGGCATTTTAAATGTGACGCCTGATTCATTTTCGGACGGTGGTGCGTATCTCGCTTCAGATGATATGATTGCCCAAGTGAAGAAGATGGTGTCAGAGGGAGTAGATATTATTGATGTAGGCGGGGAATCAACCCGCCCAGGTCATGTACCAGTAACCCTTGAAGAAGAATTAAAGCGAGTTGTGCCGGCCGTGAAGGCTATACGTGAAGTATCAGATGTTATCATTTCAGTGGATACTTGGAAAGCTGAAGTAGCCCGTCAAGCCTTAGAAGCTGGCGCAGACATTATCAATGATCAATGGGCAGCAACTAGAGAACCTGAAATTGCGAAGGTTTGTGCTGACTTTGATGCCCCCTTGATTTTGATGCATAACCGTGAAACATATAAACCCTATCAAAATATGATGGATGAAATGAAAACGGACTTACAAGCATCTATTGAGATTGCCCGTAAACAAGGTATGCGTGATGACCAATTAATTCTTGATCCAGGGGTTGGGTTCGCAAAAACAGCGGATGACAACTTGTTGGCAATTCAAGGATTACAAGAATTAGCTAGCTTTGGTATGCCTATCCTTTTAGCCACTTCAAGGAAAGGGTTCTTAGGGAAATTAGTGGATGTGCCGGCTAATGAGCGGGACGTAGTTACTGCAGCTACTACTGTTTCGGGTATTTTATCGGGTGCTGATATGGTTCGTGTCCACAATGTGAAAGTAAACAAGGAAGCAGCGGTAGTTGCGGATGCCATTAAACGTGGACAAGTAGCGCCCCTAGCGCGATGAGGAGGAAGTCAGATGGCAACAAGGGACAAAATATATTTAAATAACCTGCAATTCTACGCCAATCATGGCTTGTTAGCTGAGGAAACAACTTTAGGACAACGTTTTAATGTGGATGCTGTCTTAACTGTTGACTTAGGTCCAGCTGGGCAATCAGACAATATGTACGATTCGGTGTCTTATGCTGATGTTTATACTGTGATTGAAGATGTTGTGGTCCATCAACCTCCAGTAAAATTATTAGAGCGGTTAGCTCATAAATTAGCAGTACGCATTTTATCTGACTTTTCTTTTGTTGAAGCAGTAACCATTAAAATAGTAAAACCTGATCCGCCAATTCGTGGCATCTATGATAGTGTTGCAATTGAAATCCAACGTGACCGTGCATGGTTTGACCAAATAAATGAGGTGAAATAAAGATGCAACGTGACATATTAATTGCCTTAGGATCAAATATCGCCCCTAAATTAGATCACTTAAAAAATGCAGTAGCAGCTTTTAAACAGCATGAATCAATGGTAGTGAAGAGCATTTCACCAATTTATGAGACTGTGCCTAAAGGTTATCTTGACCAAGAAGACTTTTTAAATATGGTTATTCATATTCAAACAGATTTAGATGAAGATAGTTTATTAGTTTTTTGTCAAAAGATTGAACAGGATCAAAAGCGTGTTCGAACAATTAAAAATGGTCCCCGCACCATCGATGTAGATATTTTACTTATAGACGAAGAGATTATTGACACACCAGACTTACAAGTACCGCACCCACGGATGCATGAACGTGCTTTTGTCTTATGTCCGGCTGCAGATATCGTTGGTTCATGGCAGGTCCCTATTCTAGGGCAATCAGTTGTTAGTTTACGCGACCAACTACCACAAGCGGAAAGAGACGATGTCCGGATTTCAGGATTCAGATTAGCGCAATAACCATTGGCAATAAAAGCTGATTAGGAAGGAGAAATCGTGGGTAAAATTGCCTTAAGTATTGTACAGAGTGTAGATGGATATATCGCTGACTCAGATGATCAATTTGATTTTATTGAAGGTATACCAGGTCCTCACTTAAAAGATATCTCAACGGGTGATTCACCGTATTCACTCGAAACCTTTTTCGATATGTATGACTTGATAGTAATGGGACATCAATCTTATAAAATTGGTTTTGCAGCAGATTTCCCAAGTAAAACAATTTATGTGGTGACAAATGAAAAACGACCTAATGAGGGGAATATCCATTTTGTCAAACCAGGACAAATTGTGAAATTAATGTTGGCAAAGAAAAAGCAAGGTCACCATATTTACTTATATGGTGGGGGAATTGTATTGAAAACATTTATGGCAGCAAATGCGATAGATGAGTACATTATTGGGACTGTACCGATTATCTTAGGTAAAGGTAAACCTTTATTTTATGAATTAAATGAAAGTATACCTTTACAATTAGACCAAGTTGATGTGATAGGTGGCCTAACCATTCATATTTATCATAGACGTTAAGGAATACGAATATTTTTAACTGTTTTAGAAATGAAGAAGGATAGATATATAATCCATATATACCTTATATTAGGGCGGGTATATATGAATAGTTGTTTTGCGTCGAAATTTGTTTAAGTATCCAAAAAAGGTGTGGTTTATTCAGCAACCCCACCTTTTTTATTTATGTGAATGAATTGTATGGCGTTATACTTGGTTAAATTCTTCTAGTTCGTAAGCACCTTTAGCATAGACAACATGGGCATAATGGCCATAATCTAAGTCTTCTTTAAGGTCAAATTCAGCTAGTACTTCATGTAAGAAGAAGCGAATAGGCATGTCGTGGCTAATGATTAAAACATTGATATCTTGTTTTTGGGTTTCCATACCGACTTCTAAGGCATCGTCATGGATATCCAACATGGCTTCTTCAATGCGATGCCAAAATGTAATAAAGTCTTCTGAATTTCCTTCTTCGTCACGTGCAACAAGATTTTCAATAATCAATGGCACGTATTGGGTGGAAGGAATTTGATTGATACGCATGTCGTCAACCAATTGGCCAATGGACTTTGGCCATACCTTTTCAATATCTTGATCTTCTAAACCACCAAAATTGTATTCTCTAAAACCTTCAACTGTAAATAGTTGAATATCATGATCTTGTTTCATTAAAATGCGTTCACCAGTTTCAACACATCGGTCTAAATCACTCGTATATGCTAAATCAAAAGGGATGTCTGCTAGAGTATCAGCTACTTGGTCTACAACACGCATACCAGTACGTGTGACTGGGGAATCCGTCCAACCTTGAATGCGTTGATCTGCATTGGCGGTTGTTTCACCGTGACGGACAAAGTAATAATGGATAGCTGCCATTTTATTCACTCCTCTCATATTTTAAAATTCGATGTTAACTTTATTCTAGCATAATAAACGATTTATGAAAACGATTTCTAAATGAATGGTGGTTTTAACCTAAAACTAGCTTCATTCAGTTGCGAGAGTTATTCACACACTTAGTTCAATAAAAGCGAACACTCCTGATTGAAAACTCGTGGGCAATTTGTTATTTACTATCAGAAATTCGTGCTAGAATGAACGGTAGAGATGAATGCCATAGGAATTGGCAGAAAAATGAGGAGTGTTCTGATTGACAAAAGTAGCAAAAGTATTTACTGATGAAGAAAAAATTAAAATTTTAAGTGATATTGTGGCGATTGAGACTGTTGACCGTAATGAAGAAGATGTGGCGAACTATTTAGCGGCTTTATTAGACAAATATGGTATAGAGTCAAAAGTAATTCCAACAGGGATTCCTGGTCGTGCGAACTTAATAGCAGAAATTGGTTCAGGTTCACCAGTTTTAGCAATTTCTGGTCATATGGATGTCGTATCTGCTGGAAATGCGGAAGCTTGGACGTCTGATCCTTATACGTTGACGGAACGCGATGGCAAATTATTTGGCCGTGGTGCAACAGATATGAAGGGCGGACTAGCTGCACTAGTGATTGCCATGATTGAAATTAAGGAACAAGGTTTACTTGAGAAGGGTACTTTACGACTATTAGCGACTTATAACGAAGAAAATGGTGCGGTTGGTTCTATTCAATTGGAAGATGCTGGATATCTGACAGATGTTGATGCGATTGTGATTGGAGAACCAACTACAGGTATGATTCATCCATCTCATAAAGGATCAATGAACTTCGTCGTATCTTCACGCGGTAAATCGGTTCATTCTTCTAGACCTCGTGGTGGGATAAATGCAATTGACCCATTAATGGACTTTGCTTTAGCATTTAAAGAAGCTTTCAGAGAAGCAACTAAGGACATTAGCTTTGGTCAATTAGATTTTTCACCTGTATTAAACCTTTACGGTGCAGTTGAAGGAGATGAAGTTGGCAATCAAGAACTAGATCAATTATTGAAACAACCAACTTTTAATGTGACTGTATTCCGTGGTGGTGATCAAGTGAATACGATTCCTGACCATGCGGAAGTTGTCTTCAATATTCGTACTGTACCTGAATTTGACAATGAAGCTGTAAAAGGTGTTTTTAATGAGGTCTATCAAGCATTCTTGGATAAAGGTGCAGATTTTGATTTACAACTCACTCTTGATTTAAAACCCCTAAATGGTGGCGTAGATTCAGATTTAGTTCAATTAACGAAAAGCTTAGGTGCAACATATTTAAATCAAGACCTAGCTGTAGTGCCAATGACGGGAGGTACTGATGGTGCAAACTTTGTGGCTAATAAACCTGCTGGTTATCCGATTATTATTTTTGGTCCAGGTTCAACAACATCACATCAAATTGATGAATACGTGGACAAAGATGAGTATCTAACATTCGTTAACTTATATATTGACTTGTTAGCTACTTACTTAGAAAACAAATAAAACAGTTTTAAAAGCTATGACATGTTGGTCATGGCTTTTTTCATATAGCCAGTATAATTGTTTAGATTAGTGCACTATGGTATTTGTCGCATATAATGAATATCTTTGTTAAAATATGAAGGAGACTGTTGCGATTACCGCAACAAATAAACGTTGGAGATCACATAAAATAAGCTAGGGGAGTATCACATATGGTAGAACATAATTTAGAAGAGACTCAAGAATTTGCTGCAATAGGCAAAACACTTCAATCTATAAAGGTTGGAGATACTTTTCGGGTAACTGAATCTATCAGAGAGCGAGATGTTTTGTTATATATGGGCGTAACTGCTGATTCAAATCCCGCATATCTACAACAAACGTCACATAAGGCAGGACTTACACCGGGTGATGTTGTGGTACCACCAATTGCCTTAATGGGCATTATCACCCGTACGGTATCTATGAACTTCCCTGGACCTGGGTCACGTTTAGTAGAAATGAATATTAACATTATTCACTCGATTCCACATAATTCAATCATTACTTTTGAATTTGAAGTTATTCGTGTAGAAGAATTAAAACAATTTGTGACAATTCACTGTATAGGGAAGTATACCAATGCGACTGACGACGACCGTGTATTAGATGCTATGTTAACCGTTTTACCACCACAAGAGCACCTAAAAAATGATACAGATACGATTGATGCAGGTGTATTCCAACGAATTTCAGGAGGCGACTCAATTGAGTATTAATAAAGAAAAGAAGAAGCTTGTCCTTTTTGACGGATCTTCTCTAGCTTTTCGTTCTTTTTTTGCTATCCATAATATTGATTCATTTGTAAATAAGAATGGTATGCATACCAATGCCTTATTTGCTTTTCATGAAATGATGAATAATATTTTGGAAAAAGAACAGCCAACGCATGCCTTAGTGGCTTGGGACGCTGGAAAAACGACTTTTAGAAATGAATTTTTTGATGAATATAAGGGTGGGCGTCAATCAACACCATCTGAATTTAGAGAGCAAATGCCATTTTTCAATGTTTTATTAGATGCTTTTGGTGTTGCCCACTATGACTTGACCAATTATGAAGCTGACGATATTATCGGTACATTTGCGACATCTGTTGATCCTGAAGAGTTTGATGTTGTGGTGATTTCTGGAGACAAGGATTTAACGCAGTTAGCACGTGATAATGTTCGAGTGGATATCACTCGAAAAGGAGTATCGGAACTACGGTCTTATACACCGGCTTCTATTATGGAAGAGATGGGTATTACACCTGAACAAATTGTTGATATGAAGGGATTAATGGGTGATTCTTCAGATAACTACCCAGGTGTAACTGGGATTGGTGAAAAGACAGCCTTAAAACTACTTCATGAATATGGATCAATGGAAGCTATATATGAACAAATTGACGACATGAAGAAATCAAAACGTAAAGAAAATCTTATCAACGAAAAAGACAATGCGATCCTTTCAAAAAAATTAGCTCGTATTGAACTGAATGCACCAGTAACGATTGAACTAGCTGACCTACCATATAAAGGTAAACAGCTTGAACCATTAATGTCATTTTATAAGGATATGAACTTTAATGGATTTATGTCACGCCTATTAGAAAATTCAAACCAAGCTGACTTATTGACAGAAGATTGGAAGGATGTGGATTATACATATGTGGCATCTGTTGAAGATTTAACAACAGATCATTTCCCAAGTGAACCGGTCCAAGATGGTTATGCGATATATCTGGAAAACTTGAGTAAAAACTATCATGATTCAGATATTGTGGCTGTCGCCTGGACAAATGGGTCAGAAATCTTTGCTGGTGATGCAAGCTTATTGCAATCCGACTTGTTTAAAAACTGGTTAACGGATGAGAAGATGACGAAGGTTGTCTTTGATGCGAAGCGGACAAAAGTGATGTTGGACTATGTAGATATCGACTTTGTGGGTGTTGTAGATGATGTCTTAATTGGTTCATATTTATTACATGCTCGTGATAACTCCAATGACTTAGCGGAAGTTGCTCGTGAATTTGATATGGAAGATTTATCTTATGATGAGTCCATTTACGGTAAGGGTGCTAAACGTAGTGTACCTGAAGATCAACAAACTATGTATGATCATATTGCGCGTAAAGTCTATATGATTGCACGATTACAAGAAACGATTCGTCCACAATTAGAAGCCAATAAAATGACTGATCTATACAAAAAAATGGAGTTACCATTGGCATTGGTGTTGGCTAATCTAGAAATTCTGGGTATTTCCGTAGATAAGGCGCAATTAGTCACGATGCAAGCGGAATTCCAAGAGATTATTGATGGCCTTGAAGCGGATATTTGGAAAGAAGCAGGCCGTGAGTTTAATGTGAATTCTACTAAGCAATTAGGGACCATTCTGTTTGAAGATATGGGCTTACCGGTGATTAAGAAGACAAAAACTGGTTATTCTACTGCTCAAGATGTCTTAGAGAAACTAGCAGGACAAGCGCCTATTATCGATTTAATTTTAAATTATCGTCAGTTGAACAAACTACAATCAACATATGTTGAGGGGTTACAAGGATTTATCCACGATGATGGTAAAATTCATTCTCGTTTCCAACAAACCTTAACGTCAACTGGACGATTGTCATCAGCTGATCCGAATTTACAAAATATTCCGATTCGTTCTGAGGAGGGACGGAGTATCCGTAAAGCTTTTGTACCAAGTCATGATGATTGGGTGGTTTTCTCAAGTGACTACTCACAAATTGAATTACGGGTTTTAGCGCATATTTCAGGTGATAAGCATATGCAGGAAGCTTTCAATAACCATGAAGATATCCATACATCTACAGCTATGAAGGTTTATAACGTAACAAGAGACGAAGTAACACCTAATATGAGACGAAATGCGAAAGCAGTAAACTTTGGGATTGTCTATGGTATTTCTGATTATGGATTGAGTCAAAACTTGAATATTTCTCGACCAGAAGCCAAAAACTTTATTGATACTTATTTGGAGAATTATCCAGGTGTTCAAGCTTATATGACAGATGTCGTTGAAAAAGCTAAGGAAGATGGCTATGTAGAAACACTCTTTAATCGTCGACGCTATTTACCAGACTTGCATGCGAAGAACTTTAATGTGCGGTCGTTTGCGGAACGAAATGCGATGAATACACCGATTCAAGGAACGGCAGCTGATATTATCAAAATTGCTATGGTGAAAATGGATGAAGCACTTAAATCAAATAAGTTAAAAGCGAATTTGTTATTACAAATCCATGATGAGTTGGTCTTTGAAGTACCAAAAGATGAAATTGAAACGCTAGAAAAATTAGTCACAGAAATTATGGGATCAGCAGCCCAACTAGATGTGCCGTTAGAAATTGAGTCGAATTATGGCGCAAGCTGGTACGAAGCAAAATAACGATTGGTAAGAGGTGCAGTTCATATTGAATAGCACCTCTTTTCATCCTCTCTAAGATAGGCGTTTAAGCCTAGTTAGCTACTGGAAAGATTTGTCTGTCTACTATCTTTCCAATATGTGTATTTTGCATTAAAATATGTGAAGGAGTTACGTTAGAAAGTGGTGGAGTGATGCCTGAAATGCCAGAAGTCGAAACTGTTCGACGTGGTTTAGAAGAAATTGTTGTTGGAAAGACAGTAGCATCTGTGACGGTAACTTGGCCGAGAATTGTGCAAGCTGAAGGTGGACTCGAAGCCTTTGAAAACCGAATGCCAGGTCAACAATTGATGAAGGTTGGTCGTATTGGTAAATTTTTGCTTTTTTATTGGACTGATGTTGTTTGGATAGCACATTTACGGATGGAAGGAAAGTATTTGTATGAAAAGCAAGACACCCCTGTTGATCCCTATACACATGTTATCTGTCACTTAACAGATGGCAATGATCTCCGTTATAGAGATGTGCGCAAATTTGGTCGCATCCATATGGTCGATAAGGCGGATACAGACGCAGCAATCGCACAATTAAATTTAGGTCCAGAGCCAGCGGACTTAAATTTTGAAGATTTCAAAGCAAGGTTAATGCGGACAAAGCGGCCAATAAAAGCGGTATTATTGGATCAGTCTGTTGTTGCAGGGATTGGTAATATTTATGCAGATGAAATCTTGTATGAAGCAAAAGTACACCCACAACAAATTGGCGCATCTTTATATGATCATGAAATCACAGCTATTATTGAAGCTAGTCGTGACATTATACAAGCAGCAATCGCAGTTGGTGGCACGACTATTCGTACTTATACGAATACTTTTGGTGAGAATGGTCATTTTGCCAATTATTTAAAAGCATATGGTCAAACAGATAACCCTTGCCAACGGTGTGGTACCCCTATTGAAAAGATAAAAGTGGCACAGCGAGGGACACACTATTGTCCACATTGCCAAACGATACATGAATAAATTACTATTAAATAGAAAAGTTAATAATGGAGGTCTTATGAGTCATATTTTAGGACTAACCGGCAGTATTGCAACAGGTAAATCAACAGCAAGTAAATTCTTTAAGACAGCAGGTTTTCCAGTGATTGATGCCGATTATGGTGCCAGAGTGGTGGTTGAACCTGGTCAACCAGGGTTAGAAGCAGTAAAGCAACATTTTGGGGATGATATTGTCTTTCCAAATGGTGTATTGAATCGCAAAAAATTAGCCAAGATTATCTTCAGTGATGATAAGGAACGTGAAAAATTAAATGAATTGTTACACCAACCTATACGTGACTGGTTGGATAGTCAAAAAGATAAATATGAGGCTATTGGGCATGAGTTGATTGTGATGGATATCCCCCTATTATTTGAGCATGGCTTTGAAGATACTTGTGATCAAATTATGGTGATTTATGTGTCAGAAACCATTCAATTAGACCGGCTAATTAACCGTGATCATCTAACGCCGGTTGAAGCATTTCAACGCATGACGAGTCAAATGTCGATTGAACGGAAAGTGATGATGGCAGATGTAGTAATTGATAATACTGGTTCAATTACAGATACACATCAACAATTAGATGCTTGGCTTGGCATTTCTGGTTTCCAACCGCTTAAATAAGGGGGATATCAGGCTTTGTGCTATAATGAATCGAGAAATTATTCACGTATATAAAAATGAAAGTAGAGGTGCTAAATATATGCAATGTCCAAATTGTGGTTCAACTAATTTAAAAGTAATTGATAGTCGACCAGCAGAGAATAATCGATCTATTCGTCGACGTAGAGAGTGTCTAGATTGTGGTGCTCGTTTTACAACTTTTGAACGGATTGAAAGAACACCATTGTTGGTGGTCAAACGTGATGGAACGAGAGAAGAATTCTCACATGAGAAAGTTTTGCGTGGGTTGATTCGTTCGGCAGAGAAACGACCTGTATCGGCAGATCAACTTGAAAAGCTAGCCCAAGATGTGGAATCTGAATTACGATCTCGTAGTCAAAATGAAGTGCCAGCTTCTGAAATTGGGGAATTATTAATGGCGGCTTTGCCGGATATTGATGAAGTAGCTTATATCCGTTATGCTAGTGTATACCGCCGATTTGAAGATCCAACTGTTTTTTTAAGAGAAATTGAACGATTAAGAGGCCGGAATGCACAAAACGATCATGATGATCAGTTTCATCCAGTAGACAATGCAGATGATGCTAAAGATTTAGACGAGGACATAGACTAAAATATGCTTTAGAAGGGAGGGTAATCATAATGGCATACCCATGGCAAAATTTAGATCCAAAAGGGTTTGTGCAAATTACCCAACCTCACTGGATTTCAGATATTGACCAACAAGTTTTACTACATTTGTATCAACCAATCATCGGTGGCACAGCTTATGCATTTTATCAGACACTTTATGCCAATATTCAATTAGGGGATTTCGTCTCACGACCGTTACGCCATTTTGACTTAATGGAACAAATGGTGGTCGGTAAAGAGCAGTATGTGAAGGCCAGACGTCGTTTGGAAGCAATTGGCTTACTGCAAGTCTATGAAAAAAGTGACCATCATAGTCAAGATGAAGTGACGACAATTTTTCAGTTACAAGCTCCTTTAGATAGTAAGCATATTTTTTCTGATCCAATTATGTCTAGTTTACTAATGGATCGTTTAGGCCAAGACCGATATCAATTCATGCTCGATAAGTTTTCAGCTAAGAAGCCAGTTGAATTAACGTCAACAGACTGGACTGAAGTGACCGCTACTTTTCAAGATGTCTATCGATTACCAAGTCAGTACTATCCCATTTCAGATGAAATTGAAGCTAGATTGATGCAAAAAAATCCAGCTACTAAAGCGACTACCTTAACGAGTTCAAGTCTAGATATGAATACTTTGAAAGAATTACTACAGTCGTCTTTTATTTCTGAAAAAGCGATTACAGATGAAGTGAAGGAAATGTTTATAACCCTACATCAACTTTATGGATTTGATGAAGTAGATTTAAAAGAATTGGCATTATCAGCTACGGATTTACGGACGAATCAAATCGATGTTCGCAAATTGCAGCGATTAGCTTTAAATCAATCTAGCCAGCAAGCTGGTCAAGAGGGTGAAGAGCATGTAGAAAGAACAAAAGCTCGCTTAACAGACCGGATTACTGTTAGTGAGACAGCCAAGCGACAGCAAGTTGATCAAGCAGATCAAGTATGGTTAGAGAAAGGCCTAACACAAGAAGAATTGTCATTTTCCAAATTGGCGAGAAACTATCCCCCAATTGCCTTTGCGAAGTCAATTAAGGAACAAAAAGGTGGTTACTTAACGAAGTCTGAAGGAAAAGCAATCACGGAATTGATTGAATTGGGTGTGATTCAGCCTGCAACCCTAAATGTGATGGTGCAATTTTGTTTAGTGGAACTTGAGCAGCCCCGGTTAACTCGTTCCTACTTGGAAAGTGTTGCGGATGATTGGCGTCAAAATAAGGTTATTGAGCCTGAAGAGGCCATGATATACCTGAAACAACGTAAACAAAAAAGTGCTGAAAATTATGAAAAACGACAAAAAAATCGGATCGCCAAGGGGCGTTACCAAACACAAAAGGCTTCTGTTAAGCCGAAATGGTTAGATCCTGATTCAAGACAGGATAAATACCAAAAGCCGGTAAGTGCACCAAAAGTGAATAAACAAGACGCATCAAAAGAAGCGACAACTAAACAAGAAAATAAAGCATCTCTAAGTGCGCAAGAAGCTGAGATTCAACAATTGTTGCAATCATTAAATACAAAAGAAGGTGAGTAAGTATGGCTGATAATAAACAAATGAAAAATGTAGGAGACTCGCTTAAACAACAATTTAACCGCAATCCGATTTTCAAGGAACGACAAGCTAAAATCGAAAGCATTGTCCAAAATGACCCAGATGTGCAGGCTTTTCTTGCAAAATATCAATTAAATTTTGAAGATGAGATTGTGAGAAAATCATTCTCAAAATTATATGAATTTGCACGAGAAAATGGGAATGATGCGCTAGGACAAAAGAAGTTTATCCAATATGCACCTAATTTAATAATGAATGTTAACTACATTGATGTAGATTACCATCCTACTGAAGCTTTTATTCAACAACAAGAAGCGGAAGAATTGAACAAGCGTGTCACCATGTTATCTATGCCCAAAAGTTTGCGGTCAGCATCTTTTGAAAAGATGACAACAGATGACTATCAAGATCGTTTTGAAGCAATTCAAAAAAGTCTACAATTTATTTCAGCCTATACAAGTAAACCGAATATCTATCATAAAGGTTTGTATTTACATGGCCAATTTGGTGTTGGAAAAACGCACATCCTAGCAGCTTTAGTCAACACTCTAGCTGAGCATGGGGTGAAATCTACATTAGTTCATTACCCAGAACTGTTGGTAGATCTGAAATCACGTATTCGCACGAATACAGTAGATCAAAGGGTAAATGAGATTAAACAGGCAGAAGTTTTAGTGTTGGATGATATTGGTGCTGAGTCAAATAGTGAATGGGTAAGAGACGATGTCCTAGGTGTGATTTTACAGTACCGGATGCAAGAGCAATTATCCACTTTCTTTACCTCTAATTTCTCAATGGCAGAGTTGGAAGAATTTTTAACAACTACTCGAGAAGGTGTCGATGTGGCCAAATCCGCACGTATTATGGAACGTATTAAATATTTAAGTGAAGAAATTTATGTTGGAGGTAGAGACCGTCGTAACGGTTAATACCTTCTTTTTTTTGGCCATTTTTATGGCAAATTATTTGTCCAATTAACTTTAAAATGATAAGCTATACTTATATCATATAGAGAGCCAAAAAGGAGGTGAGTGAATGGGTGGATTAAGAAAATTTCTTCAAATCCTATTTTCACTCTTAGTTTTATTAGCAGTAGTGGCAACAGCTTCAGTTATTTACCCAATACCTTATTTAAGTGATTTTGTTGACCACAATATTGTGTCCAATCAAATGCTCGTAAATGCAGTCATTGTGCTGTTAGCACTTAGCTTTATTTACTTCGCAGTAGCCTTAATATGGAGCATAGTTGCACCCGCCAAGTCACGTACTTTAAATGTGTCTAATGATTATGGTGAGGTTAAAGTTAATCGTGATACAGTGGTACAAGCGGTACATCGTGAATTATTAGACGTGAAACAGGCATCACGTAAAAATGTCACTGTGAAATTTGGTCGAAAACCAGAAAATACTAAAGTAACTGTTGACTACGCTGTAGACAAGCACAATGATGTACAGACGATTTCCAATCAAATTGCAGAAAAGGCGCAGCTTGCTGCGGAAAGTGTCTTAGGAACAAGTATTCAAAATGTGAAAGTGACTGCTGCACCATATGACGTAGAACAAAATCATCAGCAAACGCGCGGTCATAAACAGGCACGCGTTAGATAATAAATGTTCATTTGAACTAAACTTTGATAGGGGGCACATAGCATATGAAACAACCACCGCGTAGCTGGTATCCGTATAGAAATCGTATTTTAGGGGGCCTGATTGCATTCATTTTTGCCTTAATGTGGATGTGGTTAGGTTTTGGACCTGCATTATTCATTCTTGTATTCTCAACAATTGGATACATTGCAGGTGCTTACTTTGACGGACAAATTGACTTGGAAAGTTGGTTCTCATTTTTCAATTTTTAGAATCATATTACTTGAGTTAAGTTCGTAATCTTGCTATGATAGATACAACTTATGAGATATAAAATAACAATAAAAGAAATGGGGTATTTTACATGTCAGAGAACGTAAAACACACTAACGATTTAACTTTTGAAGATCGTGTATTGGAAAAAATTGCTTTCTATACAGTCCAAAACATTGATGGTATTTTAGAGTTAAAAGGTAACTTTACTTCAGGAATTAAGAGTTTCTTCACTAGTGGTGAAGATGATACTAAAGGTGTTAATGCTGAAGTTGGTAAGAAAGAAGTTGCTTTAGATTTAGAAGTTATTGCTGAGTATGGAAAAGATATTCCTGCAGCATTCGACAAAGTGACGAAAGCAGTAAAAGAAAATGTTCAACAAATTACTGGCTTAACAGTAGTTGAAGTAAACATGAATGTGAATGATGTATTAACACGCGCTGAATATGAACGCGATCAAAACGAACAAAAACGTGCTGCTGAACAACAACGACGTCAAGCAAACCAAAGTGGTCAATACACTGACGGTTCACGCGTACAATAGTATTCACTGATAAAGGAGGCGGGTATATACTCGTCTTCTTTTCATAAGAACATTTATATGAATTTTGATTTGACAATTATATATGTGATGCTTATACTTATTTTGGAATAAGATAATGATATCGAAAATAAGAGACAAGCTTTAGGGTTGGACATTAGAGACAAGTTGGTTAGTGAAAAACTTGCAATATCATATGGCGAACCACTCTTTAGATAGCATCGAAGTAAATGGCTGAGAGCACATTTAATAAGGTGTAAGGGTTGCCCCCATTATCAGCATATGAGGATAAGATATGCCTTGCATATTTTATTAAAATTGGGTGGAACCACGCATATTGTTTATTAGCGTCCCATTCTAGTCTTATAGGCTAGGGTGGGGCTTTTTTGTTTTTAAAAGGGAAAGGGAGGCAAAACATGATTGAATTAGTATTCCCAGATGGGGCGAAAAAATCATTCGAAGCAGGCGTTACTGGACGTGACGTTGCTGCATCAATTAGTAACTCATTAGCAAAACGCGCAATAGCAGCTAAAATTGACGGTGAATTGGTCGACTTAAATGCACCAATTAATGAAGGTGGCGCTATCGAAATTGTAGATCCTAAACATGAGGATGCTTTAGGCATCTTACGTCACTCTACTGCTCATTTAATGGCACAAGCAATGAAACGTTTGTATCCAAGCATTAGATTCGGTGTCGGTCCAGCTATTGAAACAGGCTTTTATTATGATACTGACCAAGAAAAACAAATTACTGAAGAAGATTTACCAGTAATTGAAGCGGAAATGGCCAAAATTGTAAAAGAAAATTATCCAATTGAACGTCGCGAAGTGACACGTGCTGAAGCGAACGAAATCTTTGCGGATGATGAATATAAACTGGAAATCATCGCAGATTTACCGGAAGATGAAACGCTAACAGTATATTCACAAGGTGAATTCACCGACCTTTGCCGTGGAATTCACGTACCATCAACTGGTTATATTAAAGAATTCAAATTATTATCTGTTGCCGGTGCATATTGGAGAGGTAATTCAGATAACAAAATGATGCAACGTGTTTACGGTACGGCCTTCTTTGAAAAACGTGACTTAAAAGAGTTTATCAAGCAACGTGAGGAAGCTAAAGAACGTGATCACCGTAAATTAGGTAAAGAATTAGACATCTTCATGGTAAATCCTGAAGTTGGTTCTGGCTTACCATTCTGGTTACCAAAAGGTGCTACAATCCGCCGTATTATCGAACGTTATATCGTAGATAAAGAAGTTTCTTTAGGTTATGAACATGTGTATACACCAATTATGGCAGATGTTGAATTATATAAAACTTCTGGTCACTGGGACCACTATCATGAAGATATGTTTCCACCAATGGATATGGGTGATGGTGAACAATTAGTTTTACGTCCAATGAACTGCCCACATCACATGATGATTTATAAAAATGAAATTCACTCATATCGTGAATTTCCAGTTCGAATTGCGGAATTAGGTATGATGCACCGTTACGAAAAATCTGGTGCCTTATCTGGTTTACAACGTGTACGTGAAATGACTTTAAATGATGCGCATATCTTTGTACGTCCAGACCAAATTAAGGAAGAATTCACCCGTGTAATTCAGTTAATCAAACAAGTTTATGATGATTTTAATATTACAGACTATCGTTTCCGTTTATCTTACCGTGATCCAAACAATACGGATAAATATTTTGATGATGATGAAATGTGGGAAAAAGCACAAGCAATGCTTAAAGAAGCAATGGATGATCTAGGTCTAGATTATTTTGAAGCAGAAGGTGAAGCAGCATTCTATGGTCCTAAATTAGACGTTCAAATGAAAACTGCTTTAGGTAATGAAGAAACCATGTCTACTGTTCAATTAGACTTCCTATTACCAGAACGCTTTGACTTAACTTATGTTGGTCAAGATGGTCAAGACACTCATCGTCCAGTAGTTATCCATCGTGGTGTTGTTTCAACTATGGAACGCTTCGTTGCTTACTTAATTGAAGAATATAAAGGGGCATTCCCAACTTGGTTAGCACCAGTCCAAGCTAAATTAATTCCAGTTAACGATGAAGCACACGGTGACCATGTTGAAGCAATTCGTCGTCGTATGCAAGCTGCGGGTATGCGTGTTGAAGTAGATAATCGTAACGAAAAAATGGGTTACAAGATCCGTGAAGCCCAAACACAAAAAATTCCATATCAATTAGTCTTTGGTGACAATGAAATAGCTGAAAGCACAGTAACAATACGTCGCTACGGCTCCAAAGAAACATCATCAATGCCATTTGATGAATTCTTAGCACAATTAGAACAAGACATCGAAGCATATAAATAAAGGGTGCGAGCTCCGACGCTAAGAAAGGAACCGTTGGAAGATGAAGGCAGTAGATGAGACAGTCAACAACAACTTCATCTGAAACGCAGACCTTTCTGGAGGGACGAACCTGACTAAAACAGGGTGCGAGCCCCGACGCTAAGAAAGGAACCGTTGGAAGATGAAGGCAGTAGATGAGACAGTCAACAACAACTTCATCTGAAACGCAGACCTTTCTGGAGGGACGAACCCGACTAAAAGCTGTCATGCGTTTAACCTTTAAAATTTGAATATACAAAAAAGAAGGCCGAGATATTTTCGCAGCCTTCTTTTTTTCTTAAAACATTATTCAACTACTTGTAACACTGGCTCTAATTGACCTAATGGAATCGTTGCCATGTTCGGACGCAGTGTGCCTTTATTTTCATCGCGTCCTTGTACCACTAGATTTGCATTTTTTTGATTGTACATGTTGATACCTTTCGCAACTAATTGTTGTGTCCGGTCACTAGCATATCTATTAAATAGTACGGATAGTTTAACAGAAGGTAGCTGTGTCATCATTGGGTAATCCCCCATTGAATCGCCAAACACCATGGCTGGCTCTTTACCGTGTGTTTCTACCATAAAGTTTTTGATTACTTCAACTTTTCCTAGACCTTTAGTAATATATGTTCCTGCTTCTAGGCGAGAATCTATCACCCCTTCTTGATCAACATCATAGCATTGGCCAAAGACCTGACTTGCATCTAAATTAAAGGGGGGCTTGGTTACGATTGAACGAACTAAATCAATTGGACTCGCTGTAATGATATAAATTGTAATATTATTATCTTTTAATGCTTGCCATAAATTGAGTATTTCGTCAGCAATCCGGATCCCTTGTTGGATAGTAGCTTCAACTTCTCCAACCTTACTTTGAATATGTGGGCTAGAGGATAGTCGACGAAGTGCAATAGGTTTAGCTAAAGCATCTTCGAATACAGCAATAGATACGTCTTTAAACTCATTTACTGTATAGCCTTTAAACCAATAAATAGGTGAATTTTTACCAGGCGTTCTTTGAAATTCGCTACCTACTTTTTGATAAAATAACCGCAGCTTTGTGGCAAACTCATCAAATTGTGTCCACTCTTTTACTTGCTCTAGTGGTAAACGTTCGTTCTCATCTAAAGAGATATAATCTGTGTATAAGACTTGATATTGCGCAATAATATCATTAGCCAAATCAAGATAGGTAGCTTTATTTTGTGAGTTGGAAAAAATAGGCTGATTGAAATTCATAGGTCCATTTGTTAATACTTCATAGAACTCATCAGGCGTCATTTTATAGGCTAAATGGTCTATCATATACATCATTAAATGGTCTTCTATATCGTGCATGATGGTTGTATTATCAAAATCAAACACAGCATATTCAGTATCAGCCTTATCTGTACCTAAATCAGATGCGGATTCCTGTATAACTGTGTTTAAACGTTGGACAACAAAAGGATCCCATTTTTGTTGGTTAATATTTAACGGCATAAAACTCTCCTTATATATATTGTGTTTATCATTCGCTATTTCCCATTATAAAGGACTAGTAATAAAAATATGTAAAATCTAAGTCATCATGATATTAATATCATGATTATCTAAGGTAACATTGTAGATCGTGGTGGTTATAGACACCAATGGTCTCTAAAAAAGATTCAATGGTAGTAGGCCCAATAAATTTAAAACCACGTTTTTTCAATAATTTCATAAAGGCTTTATTGATTTCTTCTTCATTGCAATCATAATCTTCAAGTAATTGCTGTGCTGTTTCATAGATATAGTGTTTAAAGTCGGGTAATTCTGGGTCATCTTCAATAGCTAAAGCACACTGAGCGTTATTTACCATAGCCTGAATTTTTTTCCGGTGGCGAATGATACCTTTGTTCGTCATTAATCGGTCTATATCTGCTTCATCAAACTTAGCCAGTTGAGTGATATCAAATTGGGCAAATGCTTGTCTAAGTGCAAGTCGTTTTTTCAAAATGATAGACCAAGATAAACCTGCCTGCATAGATTCTAAACACAGCGCTTCAAAGACTTGCTGGCTTGTTGTTTTAATTTGTCCCCATTCGTTATCATGATAGGCAATCATTTCTGTCGTGTTAGCAAATTGGCACCGTGTATGCATGAAAAAACCCCTTTTTTCTTAGCAAAAATTATAATAAATAAGATTAATTCAAATTATAGCAAATCTAATATGCTTTTAATAGTTGTTATAGATTTAAACGATTAGTAGTGATTTATCTTAGATATTATCAATATTTGTTAAATATATCTATAATCAAGTTGTCGTAGAAAATAATGTAATATGGGGGATGGATATGATGAAATTTTTGGTTAAAATTGGGTTGTTTTCTTTATCTACTTTGGTATTAGGTGCTTGTGCCAGTGAGAATAGTGGGGAAGCAACGATTAGAGTGGCAACTTCTCCGGGTCCTTATAGTGTGTTATTTTTAGATCAAGTTGCGCCTAAATTAGAAGAAGAAGGTTATACAGTTGAACAAATTGAGTTTACAGACTTACGTTCAGCAAATGTGGGTTTACAGGAAGGTTCTGCTGATTTAAATGTGGATCAACATTCTTTATATCTAGAAAACTTCAACCAAGAAGCAGGCGCAGATTTAACAGCTGTTACGCCCGTTCCAACAGTGCCAACAGGTTTATTTCCAGGAACGAAAGATGACTTAACAGCAGTATCAAGTGGAGACCGTGTTGGTATTCCGGATGATCCGTCAAATTATACAAGAGCCTTACTCGTTTTAGAAAAAGCTGGTTGGATTACTTTTAACGATGACGCAAACCTAGAAAAGCTAACGGTAGATGATATTGCAGAAAATATTAAAGGTATAGATATAATCCCTATGCAATCAGCAACTATTCCTAGAACGTTGGAAGATTTAGCTTATGCTATTATCCCGGGTTCCATTGCCTATGATGCGGGTGTTGACTTCTCTACAATGTTATTAGCCGAGGATGTGCGTGAAGATTTATTATTGCAAGCAGTTGTTTCAGACCCGGAAACGGCAGAAGCAGATTGGGTGCAAGCGGTAGTGGATATATATCATTCGGATGAATTTAAGGCACAAATTGAAGAAATCAATCATAATTCAGATGAAACATATTGGATTCTACCTGATTAAGACTTAATGAAGAAAAGATGAATATTCATAGAAAACGTTTACATCCAGTTGTCATTTCCTTTATGATAGAGGTATCAAATAAATAGGAGTGATGTATATGGTTGAAGTTTACACAAACTACTGGGAAAATCGACGCGACGGTGTTCGAAAAGAACATGGATCATATGCTAGCGAGGAAGAGGCTTTAGAGGGCATTCAAAGCTGGTGGACGCTTCATCAAGAAAATTATACCGATGTAAATAAAAGACGAACTAACTCTGGTGCGCTCGAAATTACATATGGTGATGATAATTACTACTATCGCATTGAAAAACGAGTACTAGATAAATTACCATCAAAAAAATATAAGTTGAGAAGTCCTGGTGAGATCGACAGTAAACGCAAACTAGAGCAATTAGATGATGAAACTTTCCTATTTGAAGAATTGGCAGAACCTTATCGAGACTTATTATTAGTAGCAATGGGGAATGGAGAGCGTGTAAAGGATTTTGTTTATGATGAAAAAGGACGCCCAATTCGTGAATTGACTAAAGTAAGAGTTTAAAAGAGATGATTGACAAGTTGATGTAAGGATGTTACACTATGGAGGTTGAGAAAAGAAGCAGAAACACCCGTTTCTCACCTGAGTTGACAAGTTACGTCCTCTGGTTGATAGATATTCAGTTCACACAGACACGATCTGTGTGCTTAATATGACGGGTAGAGTTTGTACTATCCGTCGTTTTTTCTATGTGAAATTTCTCTTTCATACAGATATATGCAGTTTTGCAGAAAAAATTCTCTTTATAAAGCATCAATGGAGGTGTATTACTATCGCAAAAGATGTGTTCGTAAATGAAAATATCCGTGCACGTGAACTTCGTGTAATTGATTCTGAAGGTGAACAGCTAGGTGTGTTAAGTAAAGACGAGGCTTTGGATAAAGCTGAACAAGCTGGACTTGACTTGGTACTAGTATCACCAAACGCCAAACCGCCAGTTGCCCGTATTATGGATTATGGTAAATACCGTTATGAGCAACAACGGAAAGAGCGTGAACAACGTCAAAATCAAAAACAAGTCAATCTGAAGGAAGTGCGTTTATCTCCTACGATTGAAAAAAATGATTTTGAAACAAAATTGCGTCAAGCTCGTAAATTCCTTGGAAAAGGTGACAAAGTTAAAGCGTCAATTCGTTTCCGTGGTCGTGCTATTACGCACAAAGAAATTGGACGCGAAGTGCTAGAACGCTTTGCAGAAGAGCTTAAAGATATTGCAGAAGTTGAGCAAAGACCAAAAATGGAGGGACGTTCAATGTCTCTTCAAATGGCACCAGCTACTGACAAATAATTGAACAATTTTAGGAGGAAAAAACATGCCAAAACAAAAAACTCACCGCGCTTCAGTTAAACGTTTCAAAAAGACTGCTACAGGTAAATTAAAACGTAGTCATTCAGAACGTTCTCACCGTTTCCACGGTAAAACTAAAAAACAACGTCGTCAACATAAACAAGCGACAACAGTTCATTCATCAGATATGAAACGTATTTCTCAAATGATGGACACTTACAAATAAGATTATCTAAGCGTTCAGTCACGGGCTGAACAGTACTAAAAGGAGGAAATTAAATGGCTCGAGTTAAAGGTGGAACAGTAACACGTCGTCGTCGTAAAAAATATCTTAAGTTATCAAAAGGTTACTTCGGTGCGAAGTCTAAATTATACAAAACAGCTAAACAAGCTGTTATGAAATCATACACTTACGCATACCGTGACCGTCGTCAAAAGAAACGTGACTTCCGTCGTTTATGGATTACACGTATTAATGCAGCTGCTCGTATGAACGGAATGAGCTATAGCACATTAATCAATGGTTTAAAAGTTGCGAACATCGATATGAACCGTAAAATGTTAGCTGAATTAGCAGTTAACGATGCAGACGCATTTGCAGCAATTTGTGAACAAGCGAAAGCAGCTTTAAACAAATAATTTATTTAAAGTCCATGTAGCATCAGCTTTTTAGCGAGTGTCTACTGGGCTTTTTTATATTAAAGAAACGTAAACAAATATGTGATCTAAAAAAGCTATCAATAGTTATGTTATATTCGTATTATCCCAACTAATGATTACTTGTTAAAATAAATGGTAGGAATAATAATGATGGCATTTTTCAAACTGGACATTGAAGATAGAGGAATCAAAGGAATGCTATTACCTTAAGGGGAAATCAATCAAGATCAAACTAAATGATGTCATCTTATGATAGAATGAACCGATTGAATATAAAAAAGGAAACTTTATAAAGTAAAATGTAGAGGTGAAACTAATGTCAATTATAGACTTAAAAGATGTCGCGGTAAAATTTGAAACACCAAATGGCATCGTTGACGCAGTAAAAGATGTCAATATTTCTATTGAAAAAGGGGAGATATTTGGCGTTATCGGCTATTCAGGTGCGGGAAAATCTACGCTTGTGCGCACTATCAACCGTTTGCAACCTGTTTCTTCAGGACAAGTAATTGTCAATGATAAGGAAATCAATGCTTTATCTGAAGCTGAATTACGTGCTTCTCGTAAAAAAATTGGTATGATTTTTCAACACTTTAATCTAATGAATGCTAGAACAGTGGAGGGAAATGTCCTTTTTCCATTGAAGGATTCTAAGTTATCCAAAGATGAGAAGAAAGAAAAGGTTCACGAATTACTAGAATTAGTAGGCTTAGCAGATCGTAAAGATGCTTATCCAAGTCAACTTTCTGGTGGACAAAAACAACGTGTGGCTATTGCAAGAGCTTTGGCTAATGATCCAGATGTCTTATTGTGTGACGAGGCGACATCAGCCTTAGATCCCAAAACGACATCCTCTATTCTAGAATTACTGAAAGAATTGAATGAACGATTAAACTTAACGATTGTGATTATTACACATGAAATGCATGTAATCAAAGAGATTTGTAATCGTGTTGCTGTCATGGAACATGGCGTTGTTGTTGAACAAGATACAATATTTAATATCTTTAGAAATCCACAGCAAAAATTAACGAAAGACTTTATTGAATCTGCTTCGCCAATTGAGAAAGGGATCCAAGAAGTTTTGAACAATCCGGAATTATTAAATATTCATCCAGATGACCGTGTGATCCGTGTAACATTCTCAGGTACTTCAACTGGTGATCCGTTAATTTCTCAATTAACCACACAATTTTCAGTTAAAGCCAATATTCTATTCGGTAATATTGAAATCTTACAAAATATTCCTGTAGGTACTTTATTGTTAAGCCTAAGTGGCGAGGCTACTAAGGTACAAGAAGCCATTGATTATATTGGCTACGAAGGCATTACAGTTGAAGAATACAAAATTGAAGGCCACCATTACATTCAAGGGGAGGTTGATGCATAATGAATTTTATTGAAAGTATCTTACCTAATGCAGCGGGGATTCCTGATGAGTTTATTGAAGCCACAATCGAAACGTTGTACATGTCCATCTGGACGGCTGTTCTAGGATTTATCCTTGGTTTAGCTTTAGGGATTTGGTTAGTCCTTACACAACCGAATGGCTTAAAAGCGAATGCGGCTATCTATGGTATTTTAGATAAATTAGTAAATATTTTCCGGTCAATTCCATTTGTTATTATGATTGCATTACTAGTAAACGTTACGAGATTTATTGCAGGTACCTCAATTGGTACAACAGCGGCAATTGTTCCACTAGTCGTAGCAACAGTGCCGTTTTATGCTCGTCAAATTCAAAATGCTTTGGTTGAGGTAAATCCGGGCGTTATTGAAGCTGCACAAGCAATGGGTTTATCAACAGGAGATATTGTCTTTAGAGTTTATCTTAAAGAAGCTTTACCAGGTATTATCCGAGTATCTGCATTATCTATTATTAATGTCATTGGATTAACAGCTATGGCCGGAACTATCGGTGGTGGTGGACTAGGTAACTTAGCTATCACTCGTGGATACAATAGATTCCAAACTGACGTAACGATTGTATCAACAATCATTATTTTAATTATCGTCTTTATTTCTCAAGCTATCGCTGATCGCTTGGTTAAAAAAGTAGAACATTAACTAATCTGTCACTAATCAAGTTTTGGAGGAGAATATGATGAATAATAAATTTAAATTATCTGCAACGATCTTTGCTTCAGTTATTGCTTTAGCTGCATGTGGTACAACTGGTACCGAGGGAGAGTCAGCTGATTCAGCAACAGAGCAGCAAGCTGAATATACGGTTGGTGTCGTTGGGGATACTGAACGTTTAGTTTGGGAAGATGTGGCTGAACGTGTAGCAGATGAAGGTGTAACTTTAAATGTTGAAACTTTTACTGATTATGTTACACCAAATACTGCTTTAGTTGATGGATCCCTAGATTTAAATGCTTTCCAGCATTTAGCTTATTTAGCTGAATTTGTGGCATCCGATAATGCTGACTTACAACCAGTTGGTTATACTTACATCTCTCCAATGGGTGCTTATTCAGACTCACTTGAAAGTATCGAAGATTTAGTTGATGGTGGATCAGTGGTTATCCCAAATGACGTGACAAATGGTGGTCGCGCTTTACTATTATTAGAATTAGCCGGTATCCTTGAAATTGATGATGCTGCAGGTATTACACCAAGTATTGAAGATATCACAGCCAATCCTAAAAATATTGAAATTACTGAAGTAGATGCTGCTCAGGTGCCTCGCTCACTCGCAGATGCTGATTTAGTAATCGCTAATACAAACTATGCTGTAGACGCAGGTTTAGTTCCTGAAGAGGATGCTATTTTCTTAGATACAGATGACTTAGGTTCACTTGGTGCCCAATATAAAAACGCTGTTGTTGTAAAATCTGAAGATGTCGAAAATGAAGATATCCAAACAATTGTGGATGCTTACCAATCAGAAGAAACTGCAGCTAAAATTGATGAAGTAACCTCAGGTGCTGATCAATCAGCTTGGACGGATGATGATGATATTCAAGCTGACTTTGCTGAAGTTGTTGGTCAAACTGAGCCGGCACAATAATTTGCAAAAATAGCATTATAGCGATATGTTAAGAAGGTGAGACAACAGTCGTGTAGAATTGTGACGTACTGACCAAAAGCCGGCCAATAACGAAATGTTATTGGTGCATTTTGGGCATTATCGGATAATGCTGACTTTTGAAACCCGATGATAAACATTTTTATATAGCAAAGAGAGGCTGAGATATTTTTGTCCCAGCCTCTTTTTATTGCAATATTGTTAAAGTCAATTTAATTTCATCTTTATTTTTGGTAATTTTCTAACTATGCACTAAGGATACAATCTGATAAAATAAGTTGAATTTATTTAAAGAAAAAAATGAACTTAGGAGAAGACATGAATGAGTCAGATAAATATGGGACTAGCACTTCGCGGATCAGTTGAGAGCGACATGGCACAATTAACTGATATGCTTGAGGATGCGATAGCTTTACTTGCAATGAATAGCATAGATCAATGGCAGAATGGTACGATATCCAGTGAAATTTTATTAGATGCGATTATGCACAATCAAGCCTTTGTTTGGGAACACCGGGATAGTGGTGGCATTGCTGGCTTCTGTGTCTTGGGTACTTATGATGAATTGTATGAAAACCTTGCAGAAGGTGAGTGGACTGTATCAGGCTCTTATTTGGCCATTCACCGTGTGATGGTTTCTCAACATTTACGTGGAAGTAAAGTGACTACTCAGATGTTTTTGGATATTAAAAAGATGGGGATATTAAATAATATTGATGCATTACGAATTGATACACATCCAGATAATATCATGATGCAGAAAACCTTAAAAAGAAATGGTTTTGTTAGAACAGGTCTACTATATATGGCTTCAGGTAGTCCGCGATATACCTACGAGTTTGATTTATCTAAATTTTAGATTAAAATATTACTTATAACGAGTTGAAATCAAGTCTAAAATAGAGAGGTAGTTAGTTATGTATTATGTTAAAAATGAACGTAACGGCAAAGAAATTTTTGATCCCACTTACAATTTGGCGATTGAATATTTTTTATTAAATGAAAAGAAACTAGATGAACCAATCTTACTCTTTTATATTAATGAACCTTCAATTATCATTGGGAAAAATCAAAATACGCATGTTGAAATTAACGAGCCTTATGTTAAGGAACATAATGTTCACGTTGTCCGTCGTTTTTCAGGCGGTGGTGCCGTCTACCATGATCTAGGCAATATTTGCTTCTGTTTTATTACAAATGATGATGGCAATTCCTTTAGAGACTTTAAGCAGTTCACTGAACCTATTATTGAATCGCTTAAAAAAATGGGTGTTGAAGGTGCTGAGTTACGTGGACGAAATGACCTTGTAATCGGTGACCAAAAGTTCTCTGGTAATGCGATGTATTCTAAGAATGGTCGCATGACAGCCCACGGTACACTGATGTTTGATGTAGATATTGAAGAAACTACTAAAGTGTTGAAACCTAAAGCAGCTAAATTAAAAGCAAAAGGGGTTAAATCAATCCGAAGTCGCGTAACGAATATTAAGCCACATATGGATGCTGCGTCTCAAAATATGACCTTGTCTGATTTCAGATCAGCTTTATTACGTAATATTTTTGATGTAGAAAATCTTGAGGATATCCAAGAGTATGTTTTGACTGAAGATGATTGGGCATGGATTGAAAATTTCCGTCAACAATACACCAATAATGATGACTGGAACTACGGTGAAAATCCTGACTTTGAAATTATTCGCGATGAAAGAACGGCAGCTGGACAAATTGAGTTCCAGTTTAATATCTCAAAAGGGAAAATCAAAGCATGTAAAATTTACGGTGATTTCTTTGGTTTAGGTGAAATTACTGATGTTGAAAATGCTTTAATTGGTCAAGAATATAGTCGAGAAAACTTGATTGAAGTTTTTAATGGTATGAATATTAAAAGCTATTTTGGTAATGTCACAGCTGAGGAATTGGCTGACCTAGCATCTCTTTAATTGAATTTTATAGGAGGACAGGATTCGTATAGACTCTTGTCCTTTTTACGATGAGTGCAAAAAAAGTAAAAATACGGGTAGTAATCAATTAAATAAAAAAACAGTCAACCTTTAGGGTTAACTGTTTTCAACTATTCTATTTAACCAAATGCTCGGCGTACTTGAACGCTTGCATTGCCTCTAGCAATTTCATGTCCGCGTTCACGAATTAATCCAGCATTTAGTGTGGATACTTCACCATATTCTTGCGCTAAGAAAGCCAAGTCCTCAATCTCGCTATCAGATAACTCGTTAGCTTCAAATTTTACTAGTGCGAAGTAGACTTCATTATATAAATATAGATCTACTTGTGCATACTGGTCTTTAAAGTCACGAGCAAAAGCAAGGAAATCTTCAAATATACGGAAGGCTAGCGTAATTTCTCTAGGGACACGGGGTTCCACAGTTCCTGCACTAGCTATTTTTTTTCTGTTGGTATCTTGTTTAGCTTGGTCGTCTAAGATACTTTGACGTTCACTTGATTTAGCCTTATCTTCATCTTCTAGCTCGCCAATTGTCTCCATTAGTTGTTGGAAAGCACTATCTTCCTCGTTATCATCGCCAAAGCCTTTACTAATATACAAATCAATACCGTTTCTTTTCGGCATTACTTGGAAAGTGATCGCTTCAGTGTGTTGGAATTTTTGTGACACGTCGACCTCTTCAAGGATACTCATGAAAAAATGCTCAACTTCGTTTTGGTTGCTCATGATATCCATAAACGAGATACCCCGTTCAATTAAATCATCAGTATCTATAAATACTCGGATAGTATTTTCGTTAATATACTCCATTTCCATCGTAATCACCCCAATCTATTATTATGTAGTGTAAACTAATTGATGCGAAAGTTAAAGTAATTTACTCTAGAAAATAAAAAGAGTACAGAAAATTGCACTCTTTCCATCGTGATTATCTTGTTTTTTTAAATTAATTAGCGTGTGCTTCTTGTTCCTCATAAGAGCGTAACGCTTGTTGCAATTCAAGTTTACGAACGCTTCTTGGTAAGAAACGACGAATTTCATCTTCGTTATAACCAACCTGTAAACGTTTATCATCTAAAATAATAGGGCGTCGTAACAAACCAGGATTATTTTGGATTAATTCAAATAAATCATTTAAAGGAATTTCTTCAAGATCGATATTTAATTCTTGGAATGCTTTTGATCGAGTAGAAATAATTTCTTCAGTGCCTTCCTCTGTCATGCGTAGGACAGCTTTGATTTCATCTTCGGTTAATGGTTCTGAAAAGATGTTTCTTTCGGTATAAGGAATTTCATGTTCTTCTAACCATGCTCGTGCTTTGCGACATGAAGTACAACTTGGTGATATGTATAATTTTACCATGTGTATCTCTCCTTTGTATGAAAAACAATTCTTAACTAACATAAATATAGTATACCATAGAGCTTGTGAATTTACTATGTTTTTTTAACCAATTTTGACGTATCATTAATAAGTTATTACAAGAAGTAACTAAAGCTAATAAGCACAAGCGAGATACCAACAAGCTAGCAGAAATATGCTATACTAATATAGAATTTAAGTGAGGGGATTTTTAGATGACAAAACGTATTTTTTCTGGTGTACAACCAAGTGGAACACCAACAATCGGTAATTATGTCGGAGCGATGAAGCAATTTATCGAATTACAAAATGATTTTGAAGCTTACTACTGTGTCGTGAACCAACATGCTATCACAGTAGCGCAAGATCCTGAGGAGTTACGTCGCAATACAAGATCATTAGCTGCCTTGTATATTGCCTTAGGTATTGACCAAGAAAAAGCAACCATTTTTATTCAAAGCCAAGTGCCTGCTCATGCTCAAGCTGCGTGGATTGTACAATGTAATACAGCTTTAGGTGAATTAGAGCGTATGACGCAATTTAAAGATAAGTCTGCTAAACAAGCATCAGTTTCAGCCGGTCTTTTAACATATCCACCATTAATGGTTGCTGATATTATTTTATATCAAACCGATTTAGTACCGGTTGGAGATGACCAAAAGCAACATCTTGAATTAACTAGAAACTTTGTAGAACGTTTTAATAATCGTTACACAGGTAAAAAGGAAAAACCCATACTAACAATGCCGGAGTTTTACGCACCTAAAGAAGGTGGTAGAATCATGAGTTTACAAGAACCAACTAAGAAAATGAGTAAATCAGATGACAACAAAAAATCTTTTGTTTCTTTATTGGATGATCCTAAAACGATTACGAAGAAAATCAAGTCAGCAATGACAGATTCATCTGGTGAAATTTCTTACGATAAGGAAAACAAACCTGGAATTTCCAATTTATTAACGATTTATTCTTCATTTGCTAACCGTTCTATTGACGATATAGTAGCTGAATATCAAAATGCTGGTTACGGTAAATTCAAACAAGACTTAGCAGATGTCGTCATTTCTGTTTTAGAACCGATGCAAGAACGTCATGCAAAATTAATGGATTCATCTGAATTAGATGACATTTTAGCAGAAGGTGCTAAAAAAGCAAATAAGGTAGCAAATGAAACACTTGCATCTATGGAAAAGGCGATTGGCTTTAGATAAGCTCAGAAGAAGGTGAGACAAAAGTCGTTTAGCATTGACGTACTGGACCAAAAAACGAACAATAACGAAATGTTATTGGCGCATTTTGGGAAGTGTCAAATAATGCTGACTTTTGAAACCCGATGATAAATATCTTTTATATAGCAAAGAGAGGCTGAGGTATTTTTGTCCCAGCCTCTTTTTTTTACAATATCAAGACGCTTTTAATGTGCTATAACGTATATAAAAGATTGAGAGGGGAGGCAAAGGGATGAGATTTGCACAAAAAGAGGATGGCACATTTGTCTTTGCAGAAGAGCTTATAGATGAAAATGGTCATAAACTACCAATAAACCAAAAATACGTTTGTAGCCAATGCAAACGACCGGTATATTTTAAAAATGGAAAAGATACTAGACCCCATTTTGCTCATTATGCCCGATCAGTAAAAGATCATGATAAAGTGAATGAATCTGACATACATTTGAAGCAAAAAACTGTGATATATAATCATTTGATTGATTTAGATATTGAATGTGAGTTGGAAGTATTGATTGAAAATCAGCTTAGAAGAGCCGATATATACATACCTTACCAAACAAATATTAGTCATAATCTAACGATTGAAGTTCAATATACGAAGATTTCTTCAGAAGATGTATATAGACGAGAAGTTGATTACCAAAGGGTAAATTGTCGCGTGTTGTGGTTATTAGGTTATCAGTCAAGCTATCAAAAAATATTCGACAAGAATAACATATTTCCTGTTAGCAAAACTTTGAATGCAATACGTCCCTTTTTGAGATACTCCTATGAATATGGTTTATACTTACCATTTTGGCATGAAAGATTGAGTAAAGTTATCTTATTGACACTCAATCTATATGGTCAGGCCCAAAGACAAATCTGCTTATCAATAGAAAGATATATTAGCTATTTTAATGAACACTATATTTATGAACAGGGGGATTTTATTACCCATTTATTGTTTGAAGGAGAACAACCAATAAAACTATCCCCACCTAAAGATTTAAACCACTTTATGAAGCAAGTATTGGTCAGACCAACATCTAATCAAAAGAAAGTGTTAGAAATTATTTACCAAAGACATACCTATATACAAGACGCACCGGTTGCGTTATTTACTTATCAGGCAAGAAGTATTTTTTCAAAAGTTGCTGATTGGGCTATAATACTTGTTTATCTCAGTATGTATCATCAAGATGATGATGCTAAAGAGAAGATGCATTTCGGACAATTTGTTAAATTATTACAAGATCAACAATTGATTATTGAGCATCCTTTTTTTACTAAAGAAATCATTGTTTCGTGGTTGATGTGGCTGATTGCGCATTACGAAAGTAGTTAGCATATTAATGTTGAAAAGAACCTCCATATGTTAAAATGAAAATACTATTAAAAATATGGAGGCAAATCATGGCAAAAATTTTTGAAGCAAAACCTAGAAATGAAGTAGATAGTGCTTTTCAATGGGATTTAACGACGATCTTTCCAGATGACGAAGCTTTTGAAACTGCCTTAGCAGCGTTCCCTAGTAAAGCGGAAGCATTTCAGACTTATCAAGGAACTTTAGGCCAAGGAGTCGATCAAGTAATTACTGTATTGGAGGCTCTCTTAGCTGTTAGTCGTGAATTAGAAACATTATACGTTTATGCGCACTTAAAACATGACCAAGACACAAATAATAACAAATATCTAACGTATAATAGCCAAGCAGGTGCTTTACTTGCACAAGTAAGTGAAAAGATTTCTTGGTTCGAGCCGGAAGTTTTATCAGTATCGGAAGATGTACAAAAGGCATTAGAAAACCATGCTGAGTATGGTCATTTCTTCCGGGAATTATTTGCTAAAAAAGCACATGTATTATCACCAGAAGCAGAATCATTGTTAGCCGGTGCAAGTGAGATATTTGGAAATGCATCTTCAACTTTCTCACTGTTAAACAATGCGGATTTAAAGTTTGGTAAAGTGAAAGATGAAGATGGTAATGAAGTGACGCTTTCACATGGGTCCTATGGTGTTTTATTAGAGAGCACTGATCGTTTAGTGCGTGAAAAAGCTTTTAAACAACTCTACGCTAGCTATGAAAGTGTTAAGAATACCAATGCTTCATTAATGTCCGGTAATATAAAAGGACATAATTATACAGCAAAGATTCGTCATTACGATTCAGCTCGTCAAAAAGCTTTAGATAATAATAATATTCCAGAAAGTGTTTATGACACATTAGTAGACACAGTTAGAAAGAATACACATTTACTACACGAATACGTTGCATTGAGAAAAGATATGCTAGGGATTGAAGACTTGCAAATGTGGGATATGTATACACCTTTGACTGGTGATGCACCAATTAAATTTACATATGAAGAAGCAAAAGAAATCACATTTAAAGCTTTAGCGCCTTTAGGTGACCAGTATTTAAAAGATTTAGAGAAAGCTTTTGATGAAAAATGGATTGATGTATACGAAAACGAAGGTAAACGTTCAGGTGCATACTCATCAGGTGCCTATGATACGAATCCATATATCCTACTAAATTGGCAAGATTCTTTAAATGACTTGTATACTTTAGTACATGAATTAGGCCACTCAATGCATTCTTACTACACGAGAAGTAACCAGCCATATATATATGGCGATTATTCAATTTTTGTAGCCGAAATAGCTTCTACAACAAATGAGAATTTATTAACTTCATATCTATTAGATACACTTGAAGATAAGGATGCACAGATTTATATTCTAAACCACTATCTTGATGGCGTAAAAGGAACCATCTTCCGTCAAACACAGTTTGCGGAATTTGAGCAGTTCATGCATGAATCTGATGCTAAGGGTCAACCACTAACAGCGGATTTCTTAAGTGAAAATTATTTTGAACTAAACAAAGTATACTATGGACCTTCAATTGGTGAAGATAAAACAATTGCTTTAGAGTGGTCTCGTATACCTCATTTCTATATGAATTACTATGTTTATCAATATGCAACAGGTTTTTCTGCTGCGAATACACTAGCTAAACGGTTGGTAGAGGGTGAAGATGGCGCGGTAGATAAGTACTTAACCTACTTGAAATCTGGTTCATCTGACTATCCGATTAATGTGATGCAAAAGGCAGGAATTGATATGACGAATGCGACTTACATTGAGGAAACTTTTGCGCAGTTTGAGCAGCGTCTAGCTGAACTTAAATTCCTATTAAATAAATAATAACTATTCAAAGAAAAGACAAAAAAGAAGCCGTAATTTCTCGGCTTCTTTTTTGTCTTTATTTTGGCTCTTCGTCAAATCGGACTGATGAGAATAATTTCCAAGTAATCATTGATTGCTTGGTTTTTTTATTTATCATTCATTTCCATTATCCATTATATAAATATTTATCTCCATATCCAAGCAGCCCTTAGGCTGCTTGCGTAATAGGGAGCCCATTTAAATATAGTTTGTTCGTAAGTAATATCCTTGTTCTAAAGTTTTGAAAGTTCCGATATCCATAAGCAATACGTTTAAACACCTTAATTTTATTGTTAAGACCTTCAATACGGCCATTCGTTAGATGTTTATATTTGAAGGTGTTACCAATAAAGCGCTGTAATTTAATAAATGTGCGTAATACTCGTTTAAGTCCATTAGGGATTATAGCTAGCTTAGTGTGTGCAAG
>NZ_PNHQ01000013.1 GCF_002871935.1 Aerococcus viridans | reverse complement strand
GTTGTTTTATAATAGGTGAATAGGTCATGAATTTTCCTTCTTTCAAGTATATTGTGGTGATTTACTTTATTTTAGGATTTCATGGCCTTTTTGTATACCCAAAAATAGTGCTGGCGGAAATTCCTAAGAATTTCCCACCAACACTATTTATCATAGAACCGATAAAAGTTAGCGATAAAAATGCACAAAATGCCTTCTAAACAAATTGTTCAAAAGGCACTTCATATTTTTTAGTAAAGCATCCATTAAAATGTTGATTGTAATGGTGGTACTACTTGTTTCTTACGCGATACAACACCTGGTAAGTTAATCTGGTTGTCGATGACTTGACCGCCGTAAGCTTGTTCAACATGTTGCACAAAATCATCAGAACCTACTAATAAACCTTCTGAATCACTTGTTAAAATATTCGTCACTACTAATAAGAATGCAGCATACTCATTTGCTGTTATTAATTCTTTCATCGCTGCAATGACTTCTTCTTTACGTTTTAAGACATCATTAACGTCTACAACATTGATTTGGCCAATACGTACAGGTTTCCCTGCCATTTCAAATGATTTTGCATCACCGTCTGCAATCTCGCTAGCAGATTTGGCATCTACGTTTGTACCTGATTTTAATAAAGCTAAACCATATTTTTCAACATCTACACCAGCGATTTCGGCTAAGGCTAAACCAACTTTTTTATCCATTTCTGTAGTAGTTGGTGATTTGAATAATAAAGTATCAGAGATAATTGCAGATAGCATTAAACCTGCAATCTCTTTTGGAATCTCAATACCTGCTTCTTGGAACAATTCAAAAATAATTGTTTGAGAACAGCCATATGGTTTTGCAATAAAAGTTAATGGAGAGGCACTAGTGAAGTCGCCAATTTTATGATGATCTACAACAGAGTGCACTTGAACTTCAGCTAAATCACTAACAGATTGTTGCGATTCATTATGGTCGACTAAAGCAACCGTGTCTGTTTGTGAACCAATGGATTCAATCACTCGTGGTGCATCTTGACCAAACTCTTTTAAAGCGTATGCCGTTTCTTCGTTAACTTTCCCTAAGGCAACAGCTTCTGCTTCAATTCCTTGTTGGTTTAATAAATATGTATATGAGATAGCAGAGGTAATAGCATCTGTATCTGGGTTTTGATGACCGAAAACTAAAATTTTATTCACGTTTATTGCTCCTTTTTGAATGAAATGATACTGATAGTTTAACATAGATTAAATTGAAAAAAGGAATTTTTCGAAAAAAACGAAAAACTCCTCTTATAAATAAAATATCAAATTAAAATAGACTTTATTAAAATTCTTGATATACAGCCGGATCTTGATTCGCTGCACGACCATTCACTTTGTCTAAGCGATCAAATACTGCTAAATCTTCTTCATCTAACTTGAAGTCAAAGAAGTCTAAGTTTTCAATTTGACGTGTTTTCTTACTAGATTTAGGGATTGGCATGGCCCCCATTTGCGTCTGCCAACGTAGGATTGTTTGGCCAGCTGTTTTACCATATTTATCGCCCACTGCTTTAATTTCTTCATTTTCAAGAATAGACTTATCAATTTTTTCATTGGCACGAACAAATGGTGACCAAGATTGGGTAATAATACCCTTTTCTTCATGATAGGCTCTTTGTTCTTTTTGTTGGAAATAAGGATGCATTTCTACTTGGTTGACTACTGGTAGTACACCTGTTTCACGTTCGATACGGTCGATATGGTCTGGTAAGAAATTACTTACACCAAGATGTTTTACATATCCACGTTTTTGAGCTTCAATGAGTGCTTGCCAGGCTTCCACGTAATGGTCTTCTTTTGGATTAGGCCAATGAATCAAGTAAAAGTCATAATAGTCTAAGTTAGCGCGTAATAATGACTCTTGGATTGTCACTAAGGCATCATCAAATTTATGATAACGACCAGGTAATTTTGAAGCTACTTGAATATCTTCTCTTGCAATACTTGAACGACGGATAGCTTCCCCTACAGTTGCTTCATTTTCATAATTATAAGCTGAATCTAAGTAGCGATACCCCACTTCTAGAGCTGATTGAATAGCATCAACACCATTAAAACCTTTCAGCTTATAGGTACCAAAACCAATCTGCGGTACTTGTGTCCCGTCGTGGGCAGTGTAGCTTGGAATAGTCATAAAATTGCTCCCTCCAAATTAATAATGGTTACTTATAGTTTAACATGTATAAATTTAAGTCCAAATCATGTGCTTAAAGAATATTTTTAAATGGATTGTTTGACGATTAACGACACACCTTGACCGCCGCCAACACATAATGTAGCTAAGCCATATACAGATTGACGTTTTTGCATTTCATGAATCAGCGAAACTAAAATGCGAGCGCCAGATGCACCGATTGGGTGACCTAAGGCAATCGCACCACCGTTTACATTAACCTTATCTGCAGGCAATTCTAAGCTGGTAGTAACGCAAAGTGCTTGCGAAGCAAATGCTTCATTCGCCTCAATTAGGTCTAAATCATCTACTGTAATATTTGCTTTGTCCAGGGCTTTTAAAGTTGTTGGAATTGGACCGGTTCCCATAATTGAAGGATCCACTCCTCCAGTTGCATATGATGCAATAGATACCATTGGTTTTAAACCTAATTCATCAGCTTTGCTTTTAGACATTAATACAAGCATTGCTGCACCATCGTTTATACCAGAAGAATTTCCTGCCGTAACTGTACCATCCTCTTTAAATACTGGTTGCAACTTGCCTAATCGTTTCGGTGTAATACCTGTGCGCGGACCCTCATCCTCTGTTATAACTTGACTACAATTTTTTTGTTGGATAGTTACTGGAACGATTTCCTCAGCAAAACGGTTAGCTTCTTTTGCTGCTATAGCTTTGATTTGACTAGCTGCTGCAAATTCATCTTGAGCTTCTCTAGAAATGCCATAACGTTCAGCAATATTTTCAGCTGTAATTCCCATAGCATCGTTAGAAAAGGCATCTGTTAATCCATCACGTTGCATGGTATCAATGATTTCTCCATTGCCCATACGTTGACCCCAACGTGCAGAATCAATAATGTATGGTGCTCGGGTCATGTTTTCAGTACCCCCTGCTACTACGATTTCAGCATCACCTAACATGATGGCTTGTGCGCCCATCATAACTGTTCGCAATCCTGACCCACAGACTTGATTAATCGTAACTGCGGTTGATTCGTTAGATAAACCAGATTTTAAAGCTACTTGACGCGCAACATTTTGCCCCAGACCAGCACTTAAAACATTTCCTAAAAATACTTGTTCCACTTTTGTTGGATCTAATTGAATTGATGCTAATGTTGCTTTTAATACTTCTACACCTAAATCGACAGCTGAAATATCCTTGAATTGGCCACCAAATTTTCCAATTGCAGAACGTTTAGCTGCAACAATGACTACTTCTTCCATAAAACTCTCCTTTATCATTTCTCCACTTTCTATGTCATAAGAAAATTGAACAAATGTTTATCTCTTTCATTATAGCGAAGAATGCTATTAATATCTAGTTATCAATACTAAGTTAAGTAATTATCGTTTTTTATAAATTTAGCCTATAACAAAACGCCCGCCAAAACAATATAAATTTGGCAGGCGTTGTTTTCTTAATTAAAAATTTGTTTTTCAGGATCAAAAGATGTGAAGTCGATAAGTGGTGTAACCGCATTTATCTGACCGTTTTCTTTCTCGTCTACCAGCATTGATCCATTAGAATATCGATTAGCAATTGGGACATCACCCGTTCTAAAAAGTTCTCGATAAGACTGATTCGTGACAATTTCAAACGATTGCTTGGTATCCTTCACTTCAAAAGTATTAACGAAACGATGTGGGTTTGATTTGAGTTCTTTAAGCGCTACTAAGCCACGTTTTGCACGACCAAGTAGATTAATCTCTGCCCATTTCAATCGTTTCATATGTCCTCTTTGTGTCACCATCATCAACTGTAAATTATCATCTGGAATGGCTGCATAAGATAGACCAACCACATAATCATCTTGTTTTAGATTGATTGACTTAACACCTTTAGCTCGCGCACCGATAATTGAAATTTCATCGATACTATATCTCAAGGTGAAACCAAAGTGGGTAATTAAAATCACTTGAGCTTGATCTTGGTTAGTTTCGTTACTAATTCGATACACCCCAACGACTTGGTCGGTATCACCAGACAAGTTCATCGCCAAGGAAGATTTATTTTTATGGCCACGGAACTCTTTAAATTCAGCTAAAGCTGTTTGTTTAATCATACCAGCTGATGAAGCGAGCAATAATTTATCTTTGCTATTTTCGTCATATTTAAATACACCAATAATAGATTCATTGCTTGCAAATGTAATTCTTTGCGAAACGTGCTCACCTAAGTCTTTCCAACGAATATCTTGTAATTCGTATACTGGTTGGAAAATGTAGTTACCTTTATTGGTAATAAAGACTAATTGGTCTAAGGTGGTCATTTTCTCTAGGAATTGAACATGATCTCCATCTCTTAAACCAACTTCTTCAACACCGGAAGCTTTAAATGATCGTATACTAGACCGCTTAATATAACCACCACGTGTAACGACAACCACCACATCCTCTTCAGGAATTAGCAATTGTTTCTTAACGACTACTTCCTGAATTTCATCTTGAATTTCAGTTCGACGTTTTGATGCATAAGCTTTTTTGATTGTTTTTAATTCTGATTTCATTCGGCCATATAGAACCTTATCGTCAGATAGGATTGCTTGGTAAGATGCGATATCTTCATTTAATTGTAGACGCTCATTTTCCAAGGCGGTCACATCTGTATTGGTTAAACGATACAATTGTAAATTGACAATTGCTTCTGCTTGTGTTTCTGAAAAATTAAAAGCCTCAACTAAATTTTGTTTTGAATCTGCTTTATTTTTAGAATTACGAATTGTCTTAATCACTTGATCTAGAATCGACATAGCTTTCATTAAGCCATCAACAATATGTAAGCGTCGTTGTGCCTTATTCAAATCAAATGTTGTACGACGCCGAATAATTTCATAACGATGACCAATATATGCAGTTAGTGCTTCTTTAATGCCGACTAGTTCTGGACGCTGATCGTTTATTGCGACCATATTGAAGTTATAGTTAATTTGTAAATCTGAATTTTTATAGAAATAGTTAAGAATAGCTTCTGCACTAGCATCTTTTTTTAATTCTATAACAATTTGTAGTCCGTTACGGTCAGTTTCATCACGGACTTCTTGGATACCGTCAATAGAGCGATTTAATCGTAATTCATCCATTCGTCGAACTAGATTGGCTTTATTTACCTCATAAGGAATTTCTGTAATCACAATTTTCTCTTTACCGCTACGTTCGGTTTCGATATGGTGTTTTGAACGAACAACTACTTTACCTCGACCTGTAGTATAAGCTTTCTTTAATTCATCTTTTCCTTGAATGATTGCACCAGTTGGAAAATCAGGCCCAGGAACAAGGTCCATAAGCTTGTCGACACTTGCATTTGGATGATCGATTAAATAAGTTGTGGCATCGATAATTTCACCAAGATTATGTGGTGGAATTTCAGTTGCATAACCAGCTGAGATCCCAGTTGCTCCATTTACGAGTAAATTTGGGAAACCTGCGGGCAGTACGGTAGGTTCCTCAGCTGTATCATCAAAGTTAAGGATCATTTCAATGGTATCTTTATCTAAATCACGTAATAGTTCATCAGCGATTTTAGATAGACGGGCTTCCGTATAACGCATGGCAGCTGCAGAATCTCCGTCCATTGATCCATTATTTCCATGCATTTCAACTAGCACTTCTCGGTTCTTCCAGTCTTGAGACATCCGGACCATAGCTTCATATACAGATGAATCCCCATGTGGGTGATAGTTACCAATTACGTTACCAACCGTTTTTGCGGATTTACGGAAGTTTGAAGAAGATGTATTTCCTTCTTGAAACATTGCGAATAAGATGCGACGTTGTACGGGTTTTAATCCATCTCGAATGTCAGGTAGGGCTCGATCTTGAATGATATATTTAGAATATCGTCCAAATCGGTCTCCCATAACCTCTTCTAATGTTAATTTTTGAATTTCAACCATTAATAATCACCATCTTCATCAAATAAATTAATTTGTTCCCCAGCTATATTATCTGGATGCCCATTTGAATGTATATGCGCTTGATTTTCTAAAATTTCAACAACTTCCTCTTTGTCGCTATGCTCTGTATCTGAGGCATTCTCTAATAAAGTATCTTCCTCGTCCATTGTAAATGCTACATTTTCCTCAATCCACTTACGACGCGGTTCTACCTTATTCCCCATTAAAACAGATACGCGTTTTTCAGCTAAAGATAAGTCATCAATCGATACGCGCACTAAAGTACGTGTTTCTGGATCCATTGTCGTTTCCCACAACTGTTCGGCATTCATCTCACCTAAACCTTTATACCGTTGTAGGATATAACCTTTCCCAACCTTATCTGTCACAGCTTTTAATTCTTCATCAGTCCATGCATATTCAATCACCTCATTTTTCCCTTTGCCCTTAGAGACTTTGTATAAAGGTGGCATAGCCAAATAAACTTTTCCAGCTTCAACTAGAGGTTTCATATAACGGAAAAAGAAGGTAAGCAATAGCACCTGGATATGTGCCCCATCGGTATCTGCATCGGTCATGATGATGACTTTATCGTAGTTAGCATCTTCAACTTCAAACTCAGCACCTACGCCTGCACCAATAGTATAAATAATCGTATTTAATTCTTCATTTTTTAAAATATCTTGAATACTTGCTTTTTCCGTATTTAATACTTTACCGCGTAGGGGTAAGATTGCTTGGAATTTACGGTCACGGCCTTGTTTAGCAGAACCACCGGCAGAATCCCCCTCAACTAAGAAAAGTTCATTCTTTTTCGCATTACGACCTTGAGCGGGTGTAAGTTTACCAGAAAGTAACACTTCCTTACGTTTACCTTTGGCACCACGTGAAGCTTCTCTTGCTTTACGCGCAGCGTCTCTTGCCTCACGTGCTTTTAAAGCTTTACGGACAAGCATTTGAGCAGTTTCTCCATTTTCAATTAAATAAACAGCTAAATTTTCAGATATCATCTTATCAGAAGCTGAACGAGCTTGTGGTGTACCTAACTTAGACTTCGTTTGTCCTTCAAATTGTAAAATTTCTTCAGGTACTCGTAACGATAAGACGGCTGTATAACCTTCTCTCACATCAGACCCCTCAAGATTTTTTTCTTTTGCTTTCAGTAAGTCTACTTTACGGGCATACTCGTTAAATGACTTTGTTAAACCAGTCCGCATACCGGATTCATGACTACCACCATCAGCAGTTCTGACGTTATTTACGAATGACAGAACAGTTTCAGAGTAACCATCGTTATATTGAAAGGCTAATTCTATTTCAATCTCGTTCTCTACCCCTTGGAAAAAGACCACATCATGTAAAACATCTTTATCTTCGTTCAAGTAGTCTACGAAAGCCTTTATACCTTCCTCGTAATGGAAAGTTTCTTCAGTTTCATTCTCTTCATCAATGAAGTCGATACGTAAGTTCTTCAATAAGAAAGCAGATTCACGTAAATGTTCTCGAATTGTATTTGGGTCAAATTTAATATTACCGAAGATTTCTGCATCCGGATAAAATTGAATTTTAGTCCCCGTATTTTTTGTCTTAAAAGCTTTTGTTTTAGGTTTGCTAGGTTTACCGCCATTTGTAAATTCTTGATAGTATTCCTTTCCATCACGATGGACGGTAGCAATAAATTTGCTTGATAAGGCATTTACTACAGAAGATCCTACACCATGAAGGCCCCCTGATGTTTTATAACCTGAACCACCAAATTTACCACCAGCATGTAAAACAGTTAAGATAACTTCTACTGTTGGTTTACCACTGGTATGCTTACCAATCGGCATTCCCCGACCATTATCGGCAATTATTGCCGATCCATCCTTGGCAAGTGTCACTGTGATGTGGTCAGCATAACCACTCAGGGCTTCATCAATCGAGTTATCGACAATCTCATACACTAAATGGTGTAAACCGCGTGCATCAGTTGATCCGATATACATACCAGGACGTTTTCTAACAGCTTCCAAGCCCTCTAATACCTGGATCGAACTTTCATCATAAGTTGATTTATTATTTTGCTTTGTTGGTTTGGCCAAATTATTTACCCCACTTTCAATCTTTTTCATCATATATTAAAACTGCGGATTTGCCAAATGGTATCTTTATTCGTTCGAATTAATGATATAATATAAGAACCCTACAGATAAATTGAAAGGAATTAAAATATGTTAACGATTCTATTACTTGTTGTCGCTTATCTATTAGGATCAATTCCCTTTGGATTAGTTGTCGGCAAACTCCTTTATAAAAAAGATATTCGCCAATTTGGCTCCGGAAATATTGGAACAACAAACGCCTTCCGTGCTTTTGGTACCACTGGGGGAATATTAGTCTTTATCTGCGATATGATAAAAGGTGCAATCCCTGTATTATTAGCTAATTGGCTACAACCCGGTTTACATCCGCTATTATTTGGTGGCATGGCTATTATTGGTCACTCTTTTCCGCTATTCTTAAAATTTAAGGGAGGAAAAGCTGTCGCAACTTCCTTTGGTGTTGTATTAGCATACCATCCATTATTTGCATTGATTTCTATCGCATCATTCTTCGTATCTTTATTTGTCACAAGTATGGTAAGTTTCTCCAGTATTTTTGCAATTGCATTCGCAACCATTTTAAGTTTGCTTTATCAAGATTGGGTCTTAACCTTAGTGACTGCTTTAGTCCTAGCACTTGTTGTTATACGTCATAAAGATAATATTAAACGTATTCGTCAAGGAACAGAATCTAAAGTACCTTTTGGTTTAAACAAACATAAGAAAAAATAAGCATAACTAAAGTTATTTAAAACTACTTTTGCTTAATTTAACTTCATTTTTTAATGCTAAAGAGCGTTTCCAGATTAATCAGTCTAATCCTGGAGACGCTCTTTTGTCAACTTAGCGTGCGGATGAAATTGTAAGTAACTATCTCTTAGTTTCTCTTTTGATAAGTGCGTATAAATCTGTGTAGTTGATAGGCTTGCATGACCTAGTAGCTCTTGCACTGTTCGAATATCCGCCCCGTTATTGAGTAAGTGTGTAGCAAAAGAATGACGTAGTTTGTGAGGATGAATAGACAAAGTAGTGGCAGATTTTTTAACAATTTGATCTAAAATATAAGCAATTCCTTGACTGGTTAATTGTTCCCCTCTGTAATTAACAAATACGAACGCATGTTCTTCTTCGTTCAAATTGCCTTTAGTCATCAGCTGTTTTCTACCATTTTCTAAATATTCGACTAGGGCATCGTGACAAAAAGAACCGATGGGGACATATCTATCTTTCTGCCCTTTACCGTGTAACAACACGATATCTGCGTTTAGGTCTATTTGTCCTATGGTAAGATCTCTTACTTCACTCACACGAGCACCAGTCCCATATAGAAATTCTAGTAATGCTTTATTTCTAAGTGAAATGGGATCAGAACCTTGTACGGAGTTGAACAGCGTTTGAATTTCTGATTCATAGAAAAAATCAGGTAATTTAAGACCATGTTTAGCAGTTTTTACGTAATTAAAAGGATTTTCACTGATGTAACCGCGATCGAGTAGCAAATTATATGCTGATCGCAAACTTGATAAATGACGAGAAATAGATTTTCTGGATAAATTTGCACGTTGTAAGTTGCCTAAATAAATCCGAATATCACGGTAGGTAACTTGATCATACTCAGGGATTCCAGCCTCTTTTATAAAAGTCTCAAAGTTTTCTAAATCAGCTAAATATGCTTTTATCGTATCGACGGAATATTGTCTTTCATGCGTCAAATAGTCCCTAAATAAATCCTTAACATTTGTTGCCGGCATTAAAAAACACCCTCTCTATTAATGGTTTTAATGTACCATAATAAAAAGGATGTTTTCAAATTTTGCTTAATTTTTTTCAAGTATTCAGGTAAATTAGTCTTCTGCTGCTTCACCTTTTTGAACGTTTTCTTCATAATCGCCGTTTGGACAAACAATTTGTTTACCACCACGAATTTTCTTCTCAACCAAGTAATGATCACATTTTGGACAATTACGGGCTACAGGTTTATTCCAGTCTGTAAAATCACAGTCTGGGTAACGAGAACAGCCATAGAAGATACGGTTTTTCTTCGATTTACGTTCAACAACTTGACCTTCATGACATTTAGGACAAGTTACGCCTATTTCTTTTACGATGGCTTCTGTATGACGACATTCTGGGAAGTTTGCACAAGCATAGAATTTCCCATAACGCCCCATTTTAATCACCATTTCACCACCATCAACTGGGCATTTAAAACCAGCTGGCTCATCTTTAATTTCAATTTTTTCCATCTCAGCTTCAGCTTTTTCAAGATCTTTGTGAAATGGTTTAAAGAAGGCGTCAATCACTTCAACCCATTCTTTTTGATCTGTTTCGATGTCATCTAATTCTTTTTCTAAGTCGGCGGTAAAAGATGTATCTACGATTTTAGGGAAGAATTCAGCGATCATTTTATCGACAATTTCACCAAGCTCAGTTGGTTCAAAGCGTTTAGCTTCTAATTTAACATAATAGCGTTTGATTAATGTTTCAATTGTTGGTGAATAGGTAGATGGACGGCCAACACCGTCTTCTTCAAGTTTTTTAATTAAAGAAGCCTCTGTATAGCGAGCAGGTGGTTGTGTGAAATGTTGATTTGGTTCTAAATCTTTAGATTTCACAGTCTCACCGTTTACTAATTCAGGTAAGATATTATCTTTATTGTTCGCTTCTGTATAGACTTTTTGATAACCTTCAAACTTAATTTTTGACCCATTCGCTCTAAAAGTCGCTTGATTTTGTACTAGATCTGCAGATACTGTGTCATAGACTGCTGGTGCCATTTGGCTAGCCATGAACCGTGACCAAATGAGTGAATATAAGCGGAATTGATCACGAGACAAGTAATCTTTAATTGAATCAGGTGTACGGTCTGCTGCTGACGGACGAATGGCCTCATGGGCATCTTGAGCACCTTGAGTTTGCTTGTTTGTTGATTGATATCCTAAATATTCTTTTCCAAAAGTATCCGTAATATAAGATTTGGCACTGGCTTTAGCAGAATCAGAGATACGAGTAGAGTCTGTTCGCATATACGTAATCAATCCTACTGGGGCACCGCTACCCAACTTAATCCCTTCATACAGTTGCTGAGCAACCATCATCGTTTTACGAGTACGGAAGTTCAATTTCTTTGCAGCTTCTTGTTGCATGGATGATGTGGTAAAAGGCTTTTGTGGATTACGTTTACGTTCTTTTTCCGTCACATTCTCCACTGTAAAGTCTTGGCTCTTGATTTCGGCCATAAATGCTTTAACATCATCTTCATTTTTTAAATCTAGCTTTTTACCTTTAAATTTAGATGCATTGGCTTTAAAGGTTTTCCGATTTTTAATAAAAGAACCTTCAATTGTCCAATATTCTTCAGGCTTAAAAGCACGAATTTCATTCTCTCGGTTAATAATCATATGTAAAGCGACAGATTGTACCCGACCAGCGGATAAACCTTTCTTCACTTTCTTCCATAGCATAGGTGACAAATTATACCCTACTAATCGATCTAAGATTCTACGCGCTTGCTGTGCGTCAACTAAATCCATATTAATTGGACGCGGATTTGCAATCGCTTCTTTAACAGCTTCTTTGGTTACCTCATTGTAGGTCACACGAATTGGATCTTTAGCATTTAAACCTAAGATGTGGGCTAAATGGAAGGCAATTGCTTCCCCTTCGCGGTCCGGGTCACTTGCAAGGAAAACTTTTTCTGCTTTCTTTGCATCTTTACGTAATTCTTTAATTAAGTCGCCTTTACCACGGATGTTTATATAGTCAGGCTCATAGTTATTTTCAACATCAATACCCATACGCGATTTAGGTAAATCACGTAAGTGCCCTTTGCTGGCTACTACTTTATAATTTCTGCCTAAGTACTTATCTATAGTTTTGGCTTTCGTCGGAGATTCTACGATTACTAAATATTTATATGCCAACGACAAGCTCCTTTCTGATATCCATTTCTAAATCGATTTACATATTATGCTACTCTAATAGCATTTGTCAAATATGAAAATAAATTGCTACAAATGAATATATAACCTAAAGATAAAATAAGCAAGCGATAAATATTAGTTTTATAATAGAAGAAAATGAATTTGATTCAGAAATTTTATTTTTTATATACTATTAGATAAGTCATGAAGAATTTCTGAAGCCTGTAATGCTGGGGTTGCACCGTCATAAATTAATTGGTTACACCCTGACGATAAGGAATGATTGATAGCACCTGGAACAGCAAAAACTTGGCGATTTTCTTGTAAAGCATAATTTGCAGTGATGAGAGAGCCTGATTTTTCCGCTGCTTCAACAACAATAGTAGCCTGACTTAGACCTGCAATCACTAAATTACGATAAGGAAAATGCCAACGTTGAATTTTAGCATGATTGGGTAAAGGAGAAACTAATAAATGATGCCGTCCTATGTACTGTTGGATGTTATGGTGTTCACTAGGATAAACGGTTAGTAATCCAGTACCGATTACTGCGATTGTTTCTCCATTTTTCATAGCGACTTGGTGGCTATAGACATCTACACCTTTAGCTAGCCCAGATACAATTACTCTTGTTTCGCTTAATTCTGGTATTAGTTGTTCAATTGCTATTTTTCCATAAGTAGACATATTTCTTGATCCAACAACTGAAATGCTAGATTTTTGAAAAATGGGCAAGTTTCCTTGACAAAATAAAACCAAATTCGGTTGATAAGTTTGAAGTAATGGTTTTGGATATGAGTGTGGGTTAAGTATGGTGACCGGATGAATATTATAGCGACGATATAAGTCCCTAAAATAAGCAAGTGAATACTTTTGCTTAAACCGTTGCCAAGCTTGTATCTTTTTTTGATCTACATACTCATAAATATGTCTTTCTAACTGCTCAATTGTTGTTACTTGTGCATGGATAATAGTAGCCAATTCTTTATAAGAAAATATACCAGATTCAAAGGCATAGACTAACATTGATTCAATCATTGCTAAAATATCTTCTTCATTCTTAAGCATCAGATCAATATAAGGATTTTCAATTTCAAATAACAAAAAACCACCCCTTTATATGTATATACGTAGAGGTGGCGAAATTAATCCAAGTAAATTATAGGTAATTTTTAACAGGGGCAAATGTTTTTCGGTGAATGGGGCTTGGTCCATATTTCTCTAAACCCTCAAGATGTTGTTTTGTGCCGTATCCAGCATTGGCTTCAAACCCATAACCCGGATAGAGATCTGCATATTTTGCCATCAGCTTATCACGGTATTCTTTAGCATAAATGGATGCGGCAGCAATAGTGTATACTGTTGCATCGCCTTTTACAATCGCTTCTTGTGGCGCCTGATGGTAATCATTTAAGTATACCGCATCAATTAAAACATAGTCTGGAGATGGTGATAACTGATCTAGTGCAGATAACATCGCTTGCTTTGTTGCCATTAAAATATTAGTTTGATCAATTTCCTCAGCTGATTGAATGCCAATTGTTTTTGCTATAGCATATTTTTCAATATCCGCTATTAAGGATTGACGTTTTGCGTGCGACAATTGTTTAGAGTCATTGAAATAAACTGCCGGCATGTCAGCAGGCAAAATAACAGCACTTGCGACAACAGGACCAGCTAAAGGTCCCCTTCCTACTTCATCCACCCCAGCGATGAATTGGTAGCCTTGTTGACGGAGTTCATTTTCTCTAACTTTAAGTTTTTCAATTTGATCGAGAATTGCTTCCTGTTTTTGAAGGGCTTTATCATACCTTAATAAGGCATTTTGCACGCCTTTACGACTATCATTTCTTAGTGCTTTAACATAGTTAGGGTCAACATCACTAGAGGTTAAATAAGCTTGAATTTCACTAATTTTTAAATTGGCTAAATCAGCTAGTTCAAATAGCATCTTTTCATCATTCTTCATTTAATCCCTAACCTCTTCGTTTCTTAGGATGTTGCCTTCTTCAATTCGATCTAAAGTCATGCGCCCTAATTTACCTTCTCTAAAGTCGCGAATAATTTTGTCAGCTGCTCTATCATAATCTTCTAACATGCCCATACTTTTAGTTAGATCCATCAAAAGTTCAGGATACGGTGGGTGCACATCTTCATATTTAATTGGATAATGGCTACTGATGGCATCCGGATAATAGTGTAAGAAGAATTCTAAGGCAAATAGTGCCACATCATCTTTGTAAAAGTGGGTATCCTTGATCCCACCAGTGAGTGCTAGTTTGTTTGCGACTTCTTGATCCTCAAATTTTGGCCATAGAATACCAGGTGTATCTAATAGCTCAAAATCTTTATCTATTTTTATCCATTGTTGTCCCTTGGTTACTCCAGGTTTATTCCCTACTTGAGCCTTTTTTTGCTTCGTAAACTGGTTGATAAAGGTTGATTTACCAACATTTGGAATCCCAACCACCATTACGCGGATAGACTTATGTAAAATACCTTTATTACGCCATTTTTGTTGAATATCTTGGGTGAACTCTTTTAAAGATTGACGGAATAATTTCATATCACTCATTTTTTTTGCATCAATCGCAATAGCCATTTTATTTTCGCCACTTAAAGCTTTAACCCAATCTTTCGTTTGCAATGGGTCTGCCAAATCTTTTTTGTTTAAAACAATCATATGCCGTTTACTTTTAATAATTTCGTCTAGCATTGGGTTCATACTAGCAGTCGGTATACGTGCATCCCTAATTTCCAATACAATATCAACTGCACTTAGTTGACTCTGAACCTCTTTTTTTGCCTTAGCCATATGGCCAGGATACCATTGAATATGTGCCATAGTTAAGCTCCTTTCATGTAAAAAAGTTGGCAAATAACGCCAACTTTTTATTATTTTATCTCTTATTGAACACTACCAAAGTCAGCTAATGGCCAATATCTAAAATGCGTGGTTCCCTCTACGCTATCAGCATCAATGAAACCAAAGTAACGTGAGTCATGAGATACTTCTCGGTTGTCACCTAAAACGAAGTATTTACCCTCTGGAACAGTTGTTTCGCCAGTTATTTCTTCAAGGGTGAAGTCATTAGTGAAAGTTGTATCTTCAGGGAATCGTTCAAAATAATCTTCTTTAATAGCGTCTAAATAAGGTTCATCAATTGCTTCATCATTAATGTATAACACATCATCTTTATAGGTTACTGTGTCACCAGGAACCCCAATAATCCGTTTAACATATTCATCTCCAGAGCCATCTGGTGCCGGAAAGACAACGATATCAGATTGGTCAATCTCATCGGTTAAACTAAGAACAAACCGGTCCCCATCGATCATTGTATTTGCCATAGAATCACCATCAACTCTAAATGGATAAAATAAATATGTTCTGACTACCCAGAAAATAACCAGTGCAATAACGACAGAAATTACAATCGAAAATACTTCATCAAAAAACTTTTTCATAAGGTCAATCCTTTACTCTAGGCCTATTTGCCTGTTCTTTTACCACATATACTACCATTTTGTAGTACCTTATTATTTTAGCGCTTCTAGACCTATTTTTCCAGAACTTCTACTGCTTTGCCTAATTGGGTATCATTACTTTGAATTAATGCTTGGATTGCTGAAATCATTGCGCTTGCGGTTTCTTTATCAATCACACCAGTTTCTGATAAGCCTTGATCAGCTTGGAAGGCAACAACAGCATTGCTTGTATCTTCAGAAAAAACACCATCTGCTTCATGCTCTTGATAGCCCAAGGCAACTAAAATAGCTTCAATATTTTTGATAGCTTCCGATGAATCGCCTTCTTGATAGGTTTGACTGGTATCAATTAGTGTTAATGACGCATAGTCAGGTAAGCTAGCTTCGATATCGGGTGTAATACCTGTTTCATTGATCCAATTCCCCTTAGGCGTTAGCCATTTAGCAATTGTGATTTTTAATTCTGAATCTGACTCCAGAGAAAAGACATTTTGCACAGTTCCTTTTCCGAAAGTTTGGCTACCAATAACAGGTATCCCTGCTGATTCTTGTAAAGCTGCAGCCAGTATTTCTGAAGCAGAAGCTGAACCTTCGTTCGCTAATACAACAACATCTTCATCCACTTGAAAATCACCATAATCAGCATCCGAGGCCTTGTATACATAAGGATCAGCATCTTTTTCTTGCACTTGCATGATGATATCCCCGTCATCTAGGAACATATTCGCAATCTGTAAAGCTGAAGTCAATAACCCGCCCGGATTACCGCGCACATCTAAAACAAATTGCTCTGCACCCTGATCACGTAAGTCCTCAATTGCCGCTACCAATTCATCATAAGTTGGTGTTGAAAAGCTAGTAATTTGAATATATCCAGTATGTTCGTGTCCTTCTACCATTTCATAATAAACCGTTTGAATTGGGACAGTATCTCTAGTTACTGTGACGTCAAAAGTATCTTCCCCGCGTTGGATAGTCAAGACTACGTCAGAGCCTGACTCACCACGGATTAAGGCAACAGCTTCAGTTGCTGTATAACCTTGAATAGATTCCCCGTCTACAGCAGTAATGATGTCATTAGCCATCAAACCAGCTTCTTCCGCAGGTGATCCTTTAATAGGGCTAACGATTTGAATATAGCCATCTTTTTCCATAATTTCAGCCCCGATACCTTCAAAGGCCCCTTCAATCGTTTCATCTAATTGTTGGGCTGATTGATCGGTTAAATATTGTGAGTAAGGGTCTTGTAAAACATCAGTCATCCCTGATATGGCGCCATCAACTACAGCATCACGGTCAACATCTTCTACATAATCACCTACGATAGTTGAAAATGCAGATTGAATCTTCTGAATCTCACTAGTAGTTAAATTTGCAGCAGTAGACCCCGTAATATAGCTTTGACCAGGTATATAACCAGTCAATACATACGAAGTTGTTAAATAAGTACCGACGCCCACAAGAAAAATACTAAGCATATAAACAAACCAGGACACACCACGTCGTTTTATAGACTTATCCTTTTTTAATTGTTGTTGAGAGTGAGTATCTTTGTTCTGATCTGTCATTTGTTGATCTGATTCTGTTTCATTCATTTCATTTTTATTGCTTTCTTTTTCAGTTAAATCTTCATTTTCTGACATATAGTTCACTACTTTCTGATAAACATGTTGGTTTTAAATATTTATCCAATATTTCATCCTACATAAAATACTTGTCTGCATAGGACTGCCAAACTTCATCAAATGTCGATACGTAATCAGAATAGCGTTGATTTAATTCAATATAATTGCTAATCGTTTCAAAATCACTAGCTGATTTTGGGAAGTCGCCATCTAAAAAGACCAGCTCAGCAAACTGTGCCTGCTGGTCTCTATCTAATAAATCGGCATTTCTAAATATTTGAACATAATGATAAAAGGACTGCGTAATCATCACTCTTTCTAAATGGTTGTTGAAAACTATTGATCGCTATTTGCTTCTGCCTCGATTTGAGACGTTATATATGATAAAGGTACATCTAAGAAGATATTGATTCGACCGTTTGCCAAGTCAATATCACTGGCACGAATAGTAAAATCCATCTCATTAGATACTTGATCTAAGCGTATAATGATCTGTGATTCTCTGGCTAAAACTTGTAATGGTAAGTCAGTCGGTAACGTTAATTGAAAAAGAGCTAATGCCGTTGAAGTCGGCAACTGTAAACCAGCTAAAACAATATTTGTTACATCGATTGCGATATTACCGTCTTCCATCACTGATGGTTGCCCTTCCATAGTATAGACAACTTCAGTGCCTAATGCATCTAACGTCCCAGAAAAAGAAACCTGATCGCCTACAGTGAGTTGGTAAGGTACATTATCCCCACCAATTACAGCGGTTACTAGTTGATTAAATGACATGGTTGAAAGATCCGCTTCAGCCGTGATTACATCATCAGCTACATTAGTCGTTGTATTTGAAGATGGTGTAGCTGTTTCTTCTCGAGTACTCGTTTGAATAAACAAATAAAAGCCTATGATTACACTAGTAATTGCTAAAAGTAAAAGCCAAAAGGCCCATTTCCAAGGATTTAATCGTTTATTGTTTGACGTTTTGGATTGATTCACCAAATAACCTACTCTCCTATTCGTTTACGATAAAAAACAAATTTGTGAGGGTACGCATTTTTTTCATTTACCACACCTTCAATCACTTCATAAGCTTCAAAGTCATCTAGATTTGGATTAAAATGTACATCGCCCTCAAATTCATGGTTGATCGTTGTAACACGCAATTCAGAGATATATGGCCAGAATAATTTGTAAATTGATTGGCCACCCATAATAATCACATCTTCTTTTTCAGCTAACAACAAAATTTTTTCAATGGAATCTGTTAACTCAACATCTGACTGATTATAATTAGAATCGAATGGTGTCTTTTGACGGGTAATTATCATGTTATGACGATTTGGTAATGGCTTATAATCCATTCCTGCGTATGTTTTACGGCCCATTACAACAGTTTTCCCAACTGTTTGCTCTTTAAAAAATTTCAAATCATTTGGTAGGTGCCAAGGTAACTTACCATTTTTTCCAATTACATGATTGATATCTTGTGCCCAGATGGCAATTAACATCGTCATTCCTCCTTATCTATTCGTACCAGAAATAACTTTTAGTTGTTATCTATTATTATACCGCTACTGGCGCTTTAATTGCATTATGAGGATTATAGCCTTTTACCTCAATATCATCTTTTTCTAATTCGAAAATTGATTTCCCTTCCCCGTTAATTTCTAATGTTGGCAGCATGCGTGGTTCTCGACTTAATTGTTCATGCACTTGATCAAAATGATTATTGTAAATATGCGCATCACCAAATGTATGTACATAGTCACCAACCTCTAAGCCAGTTTCTCGAGCTAGTAAATGCGTTAATAAAGCATACGAAGCGATATTAAATGGTACGCCCAGGAATGCATCCCCAGATCGCTGGTAAAGTTGACAAGACAATTTCCCATCTTGAACATAAAACTGACTCATTGTATGGCAAGGTGGCAATGCCATATTAGGCACGTCTTCAGGATTCCAAGCAGATAACATAATCCGTCGAGAATTGGGGTTATTTTTCAATTGATCAATAATATTCGCAATTTGATCAATTGAGCCGCCTTCACGTGTCTCCCAGTTGCGCCATTGTTTACCGTATACATTTCCTAATTCACCGAACGCTTTAGCAAAATCATCATCTGATAAAATACGATCACAAAATTCGTTTTTTACTGCTTGATAAACTTGTCGAAATTCAGGATCTGATTCTGCTCGTAAACCAAAATCTGTCATATCTGGACCTTGATAAGCATCTGATTCAACCCAACGTTTAAAAGCCCATTCATCCCAAATGTGGTTGTTATTTTCCAATAAATAACGGATATTCGTATCTCCTTTTAAAAACCACAGCAACTCGCTCTTAATTAAGCCAAAAGGTACTTTTTTGGTCGTTAATAGAGGAAAACCTTCACTTAAATCAAATCGCATTTGATAACCAAATACTGATCTAGTACCCACGCCAGTACGGTCACTTTTATCTTGACCGTTATCTAAAATATGTTGTAGAAAATCTAAGTATTGCTTTGCCAAAATTTCTTCCTCCTATTTGTCGATTTTCATTTAATTAACTTTCTAAACCTGATAGATACTCCCAGTAAGTCATTTTTTCAAGCAAATCATTCTCTTTGCTCTCTTTATCTAATTGCAATTCGCTCAATTTGCTGTAGTCATTACCGTTTTCATTCATAGCTATGTCTATTGCTTCAATTTCATCTTCTAATTGCTCTATTTCACTTTCTATTACTGCCCAATCTTTCTTTTCTTGATAAGACATTCGCTTAGGCTTAGCTGTAGCTTCTGATTTCGATTCAGCTGATTGACTATTTGATTGAATAGATGAACTACTGTTTATTACTTGGTTAGCTTGTGCTGCCTTCATTGCATCTTTATAATCATGGTAGTTACCATAGAATAATTGTACTGTATTGTCTACACTATCGACAATAATTAGCTTTTCAACCACCTTATCTAAGAAATAGCGGTCATGGGAAACTGTAATAACTGTTCCTTGGAAAGTTTCTAGATAGTTTTCTAATACAGATAAAGTATCAATGTCTAGGTCGTTGGTTGGCTCATCTAGTAGTAATACGTTCGGTCTCGTCATTAAAATTCTTAACAGATAAAGTCGTTTCCTTTCACCACCTGATAAAGTCCCAATTAACATACCATGCGATTCGCGTGGGAATAAAAATTGTTCTAACATTTGAGCAGCAGAGGCTTGTGTTCCATCATCATATACGTATTCAGAAGCGATTTCTTGTACATAATTGATCACTCTTTTATCTTCAGGTAAATCCGTAGGTATTTGTTGGAAATAGGCAATACGAACTGTTTCGCCAGTTTTTACTTCACCTGATAATGGTGGTTGAATACCGGCAATCGTATTCAAGAAAGTTGTTTTTCCTGCACCATTATCCCCAATAATACCAATTCGTTCTTTATTCTGTAATAATAAATTGATGTTCTCAATTAATGGCTTATTTGGATATCCCACCGTCAAATGATCAAATTCCAATACTTTATTCCCCAAGCGCTGTGTATCTAAATCTACTGTTAATTCACTATCATCTGTTCTTTGACTGACTTTTTCTTTTAAGTTCTCAAAACGATGAATACGTGCTTGTTGTTTAGTCGTTCTTGCTTTGGCCCCTTTACGCATCCATGCTAATTCACTCTTATATAATTTCTTTTGTTTGGCCATAGTAGCCACTTCAATTTCATGTTCAGACTGTAATTTTTCCAAGTAAGTCTGATAATTCCCTTCATATTGCTTCAAGTCTCCGCGGTCTAAAGCAAAAATATGAGTGGTAATTTGATCTAGGAAATATCTATCGTGTGTTACAACCAAAACAGATTTCTTATAATTAGCAATATAGTTTTCTAGCCATTCAACCATTTCGAAATCTAAATGGTTAGTAGGTTCATCCATTAGTAGTAAATCTGGTTCTTCAATTAAAACTTTTGCCAATCCAACACGTTTACGTTGTCCCCCAGATAATACTTTCACTTTTTGTGTTAAATCATGAATCCCCAACTTAGATAGAATCGTTTGGATAGTTGTATCTAAAGTCCAAGCGTTTTGTGCGTTCATTTCTTGTTCAATTGCTTGAAATTTCTTTTGAAGCTGGCTATTCTCTGGGTTCAATTGTAAATCTAAGGTAATCTCTTCGTATTGACCTACTAATTGGACAATTGGGCTTTCTGAATGGTATACCGCCTCAAAAATTGTCTGGTTTTCGTCTAGCTCTGGATCTTGGGTCACAATCCCTACAGTAAAATCTTTTGGATGCTCAATCTCACCTTTATCTAAACTAGATTTTCCTGCAATGATATTTAATAAAGTTGTCTTGCCCGATCCATTGGCACCTACTAAACCAACGTGTTGCCCCTCTCGAATTAAGAAAGAAACATCATTTAATAATTGTTTCATACCATATGTTTTCGACCAATTTAATGCTTTGTAATCTTTCATTTATAACCCTGTCCTCTCCGTTCATTCTGTACTATTCTACCATATACCAGGTGTAATCAGTATGCTTTAACGATTCTTATCTAAATGACTAAACAATCAATAGAATCATTTTCAATAAATGTGATCATTCGCTATAATAAAATAAAAAGTGTCCATTGGAGGTGACCATTCATGAATAATAAACGACGGGTCTATGTATATAATGGTTCTTCAGGCCTAGGCTGTTTTGCTTTATTCGCAGTTATAATGTTATTAATCATGCTTTTCATATTCTTTACGCAATTATTTATTCAAATATTCCCTACCCTATTACTCATTTTCTCAATCCTACTGCTCATACGCAGTACCTATCACTTATGGCAATGGAGAGAAAAGGATAAGCATGCTCAAGCTGGCGGATTTATCGAGATTGACGGTGTTATTGAACCCATTGAAGCACCAAATAATCAAACAAGGGACTATCATAAACAAAGGATTTTTACCTCAATTATTGGTATCATTCTAGCCCTATTACTAATGCAGTATTTATAAAAAATTGCAATCAAAAACGTTCGTGAAAATTCACGAACGTTTTTGATTCTATTTATTTAAAATTTGCATAAATTGTTGCCCGGTAATTGTTTCTTCCTGAATAAGGTATTCAGCTAATTCATCTAATTTTTCTCGGTTATTCATCAAGATTTCGCCAGCTTCTTGATGAGCACGTTTAATGAGTTCAATCACCTCTTGGTCCGCTTTTTCAGCAGTACCTCCTGATACTTGACTCTGTGTATTATCAGATAAGTATCGATTTGTACGACTTTCTAATTGCATCATACCAAAAGTATCGGACATACCATATTGCGTTACCATAGATCGTGCAATATTAGTCATTTTTTCAATATCATTAGAGGCCCCAGTAGTCACTTCTCCAAAGACCACTTCTTCGGCTGCACGTCCACCAGCAAGAGTCATTAATTGATTATATAGTTCTTGCTTAGTATAAAGTGATTTCTCGCCTTGTTCTACTTGCATTGTATATCCAAGAGCCCCAGATGTACGAGGAATAATCGTAATCTTCTCTACTGGTGCTGAACCTGATTGTTGAGCTGCAACAAGCGCATGCCCAATTTCGTGATAAGATACTACACGACGTTCTTCTGGAGAAAGGATATCATTCTTCTTAATTTGCCCTGCTAATACAACATCAACAGATTCGTCTAAGTCGATTTGACTAATTTCATTATGATTATTTCTAACAGCACGTAAACCAGCTTCATTGATAATATTGGCCAAGTCTGCACCGGATGCGCCAGCAGTTGCGCGGGCAATGTAACGATAATCGATATTTGAACCCATCTTATATTCTTTAGCATGAACACGAAGAATTTCTTCTCGTCCTTTTAAATCAGGCAATTCCATAGAAACTTGACGGTCAAAACGGCCAGGTCTTAAGAGCGCTTTATCCAGCGACTCAGGACGGTTGGTGGCTGCCAGGATGATCACACCCTGATCACCTTCAAACCCATCCATTTCAGTTAGTAATTGGTTTAAAGTTTGTTCACGTTCGTCGTTAGTTGAATATGAATTATCACGAGATTTACCAATCGTATCAATTTCATCAATAAAGACGATACATGGCGCTTTCTCATTAGCTTGTTTAAAGAGATCACGCACTTTTGCGGCCCCTCGACCTACAAACATTTCAACGAATTCAGATCCTGCGATAGAGAAGAATGGCACACCAGCCTCACCTGCTACAGCCTGAGCCATCAAAGTTTTACCTGTACCGGGAGGACCTACTAATAGAACTCCACGTGGCGCTTGGGCACCAATTGCTTGGTATTTTTTTGGTTCTTTTAGATAGTCAACAACCTCAACTAAGGATTCTTTAGCCTCATCTTGGCCAGCTACATCTTTAAAATTTCGTGAGTTATCAGATTTAACATAAATCTTTGCATTTGATTTACCAAAATTCATACCTCCAAAACCGCCTCCACCTGAAAGGTCAATCTTGGAATCACTAGCTCCAGTCATTTTCTGTATTACTTTACGCATTAACCAGTAGATAATTGCAAAAGGTAAAATAAATGTAAGTAAGAAAGAGAAAATAGGAGAAGTTGGTTGGTAAATTTCCGTTTGGTATGTAACATTATTAGCTTCTAATCGGCTGACTAATTCTGGATCGTCTACTTTACCAGTCGTGTATACTTGACTGCCACCATCAGTTTCAGCTGTCCAGGTTAAATCGTATTGATTGATTTCTACACTTTGAACTTGACCCGCATCTACTTGGCTAACAAATGAAGAGTATGGCACCTCTTCTACCCGCATAGCGGTAATAGCCGGGAAAAGAAGATTTAAACCAAGGATGATTAAAACAATCCACCAAAAGCCATTCATGAAATTGAAATTGCTACCACTAGGTGAATTTCCAAAATTCAATCCTTTCTTCCGATTCTTTTTCTGTTTTTTGTTTCTGCTCATATATGCACTCCTACTTATTATTGTTCTAAATATATTAATTATTAGCTAGATTACATTCATCACTAACTAAACTTTTTAACTACAAATATATTATAACTTATTCAAAGTCAAATTTGGTCAAAGTGAACTCACTTTCACAAAAAAGCCATATTACTGGCTTTTCTTCACAAAATATTCATATTTTAAAACAGATTCTAGTAAATGAAATCTTGATACAAACGTGACCCTTGAATTCCTTGGTTATTGGCATACTTCCCAGATGAATATAGATCGTATTCACCGTTAATTGTATGGTAGTAAATCTGGCAGATTTCAACATTCGGATAGATGCGAATTGGTTGTAAACAATGCATTTCTAAAGTCCAATAACCTGAAAAGCCAATATCACCGAATCCCGCAGTTACATGGATATATAAACCTAAACGTCCAATAGATGATCGACCTTCAAGCATCGGTACATATTTGTCTGTTTCCGTATATTCGACCGTACGTCCTAAATATAGCTTACCTGGCTCCAATAGGTAGCCTTCTTCAGGAATTTGAATAGACTTAAGGGTTGGCTTTTTTTTCATATCCAATACACCCTCTTCATAATAAGCCAGTTCGTTAGATAGTCTCAAATTATAGGAATTTGGATTAACCTGACTTTCATTAAATGGGCTGATCTTAATACCATTCCCCTGCTCTTCAGCAATTTTTTTGCCTGATAAAATCATACACTCACCCTTTGTTCACTATTTTATCTTATTATACCGTTTATTCTTTAAAAAGAAAGATACTGTATGATAAAGCTTTTTAAAATGCTTAGTGAAGGATTATTATTTGTTCAAATACCTTATGTTAAGATAAAATGGATTTGGGCACTGAAACAAGGTTATATGAAAATAAAAGCTAGAACAAGAGATGCTCTAGCTTTTAATTTAGCCTATTTTAAGTATTCTTTAATCGCTTCTTTGAATATATCGATTTTACTTAAATAATCTTCAATAGAAACATACTCATTAAGTTGATGTGGTAGATTTTCTTCACCTGGACCATAAATCACTAAGTCAAAATCTTTATCCATACTTGCAAAGGCTTCAGCATCAGTTACAGGCGAAATACCCCCAGGTTTCACATCGTCAGCTGTTAATTTATCAAAAATTTGTACCAGACTTGAATCTTTTGCCTTTTCCACGGCATTATCATCTACATCATAAGTAATTGATAGATTGTAATCCTCTTTTTGATTTAATTCATCTAGAATATTATCAATCACTTTCTTCACTTCAGCGTTTGGAAATTCTGGTATAGTTCGAATATTACCTTCAATCGTAGCACGTGCAGGTATTGAATTGACTTGGTCTCCACCGTTAATAACCGTAACCGATGCAGCAACGCGACCTAATTCACTATTTTCATATTCATTTACTACTTTATCCATAGCCCCATTAAAATGCAAAACAAAGTCAGCAATATGGTTGATTGCGTTAATTCCCTCAGTAGGCATTGAAGAGTGTGCAGATTTACCCTTAGCAGTTACTGTAAAGTTCATAGACCCTTTATGGGTGTAAGCAATAATAGAACTTGAAGGTTCAGCAATGATTAAACCATCAATATCATCAGCATAGCCTTCTTTAACCAATTGTTTTGATCCTATACGGCCAATTTCCTCACCCACCGTAGCTAGAAAACGGATACGACCGTTTAAATCTATGCCTTCTTCTTTTAACTCACACATAGCAATTGCTAAAGCAGCTAGACCTGATTTCATGTCGGTAGTACCACGACCGTATAATTTATCTCCATCAATTTCTCCTGAAAATGGTGGAAAATCCCATTCAGATTCGTCACCAGCTTCAACAACATCCATATGACCGGAAACAGCAAGTAATTTTCCGCCTTGATTAGTGCCAAATTCAGCAACTAAATTATTACGGCCCTTTGCATATTCAACTTGTTTGCTTTCTATATCATATTTTGTAAATAGATCTGCAAGGTAATCTGCAACGTCTTTTTCATGTGCATTTACCGATTTAATTTTGACGATATCTTGTAAGATTTTAATTCTTTGTGCTTTTTCCAAAATAAAACCTCCTATTGTTTAACCACATTTCCAATAACATATATAGTATAATCCTAAATATTGGTAAAGACAATTTAGAGCCTTTGTAATTAATTATCCAATAGGCGTGATGCTAGCAGAAATTATTCTGAGATAACTAATAGCGATTTAATGGCCTTACGTTCGTCCATTGCTGCATAAGCGGCCTGTACGTCATCTAACTCAAATGCCATATTGAATACCTTACCTGGATTAATTCGTCCTTCTAAAACAGCATCGAGGAGGACAGAACGATCATGAGTGCTTACTGCAGCACGACCACCTCGAAGACCGATATTTTTCCAAAATAATTTATTGGTATCTAACTCATCGATATGGGGAACGCGTACTCGACCAACGACCGCACCTGGACGAGCTAATTGTACAGCAGTTTCTACAGCTAGTTGCGAACCAATACATTCTAAAACAGCGTCAGCGCCTTCGCCAGTTAATGCCATAACACGTTGAATACCCGCATCACCACGCTCAGCGACAATATCTGTTGCGCCGAATTCTATCGCTAATTCCTGACGATCTTTATGACGACTCATCATAATAATACGTTCTGCTCCTAATAACTTAGCACCGATAACACCACATAATCCAACTGCACCGTCACCAACAACTACTACTGTATCTCCTGGTTTTACTTCAGCTGTAAATGCTGCATGGTAACCTGTAGCCATTACATCCGCAAGAGTTGTGAACGATTTCAGCATATCAGCAGAATAATCTCCAGGTTGCCCAGGTATTTTAACTAAGCCCCAATCAGCCGATACGTAGCGCAGGTATTCAGCTTGAAAACCTAATGCGCCACCTGTGAAAGTAGCACAGTCACCGTCAAATCCAGCTTTACAAGCTGCACAGTGTCCGCAACCATTTGTAAAAGGTACAATAACAAAATCACCTTTTTGGACATTTTTTACTGCCGATCCAACTTCTTCTACAATACCGATGGCTTCATGTCCAGTTTGGCTTCCTTTAGTTTTATCTGAAATACCACGATACCACCATAAATCTGACCCACAAACACAAGCTCTGACTACTCGAATAATCGCATCGTGTGGCGCTTGAATTTTAGGTTTTGCCATATCTGTAACACTCATATTTCCCGGCTCATTAAAAATTGCTGCTTTCATTTATTTACGTCCTTTCTTTTCTTGAAATTATTCTCCGTAATAAAAGGTTGCCGTTGTACCACCGTCAATTAAGAAATCTGACCCTGTGATAAAAGCACCCTCGCTTCCCATCAAAATTGCTGCTAGATTTGCAACTTCGTCTGCCGTACCTGGACGGCCAACAGGACTTTTAGCAAACATGTCTTTATAAAAATCTCCACGAGGCCCATTAAATTCATCAAGTGCCAAGGGGGTGACGATGATCCCCGGTGAGATAGCATTTATACGAGCACCCTTTTTCCCCTACTTAACGGCTTCAGCCATCACGCGTTTACCATTCCCACGTTTAGCCAATTGATAGGCATGTAGCGAATCATCAATATTTGTAGGATTTAAAATATCTAAATCAAGTAACTGGTCTACCGGTGTCATCGCTAGCAGACGATCTTCTTCTGTAGTTAATGCTGGCATCCGATAACCAGATTGGCTAGAAATTGTTACCCCAGCACCTCCTACTTTGATCACTTTCCCTATCTCCTCTAGCAAAACAGCAGTCCCATATAAATCAACCTTGAGTACAGTTTCGATAGATGCTTGTCTAGGAGAGACACCTGTGGCATTTATGAATAAGCTGATTTCGCCATAACTTTGCCCTTTTTTAATAAAACTAAGGATAGAAGTTTTATCTGCAATATCAATTTCAGTGGCAACTACATCAAAGCCGGCCCCTTCTAATGTATCAGCGATTGCAATCGCTTGATCAAAGTTTTTATCTCCACTTAGAATTTTATGGTTAAATCCGATCCGTCGAGTAATTGCCATACCTAATTGTCCAGCACCAACTAATAAGTAATACATCCTTCATTAAAAGCCTCCATTGATCAAGTGTTTTTTTGTGCCATGAGATGTGATAAGTTGGTATGACACATCTCATTTCAGATATTAATATACACCTTAGAGTGCACTTTAAGGCAATTATAAAAGTATGTATTAAAAAAAGAAGGTGAGACAAAAGTCGTTTAGAATTGACGTACTGGACCAAAAGACGAACAATAATGAAATATTATTGGAGACTTTTGGGAAGTATCGGATAATTCTGACTTTTGGAACCCGATTATAAACGTTCTTATATAGCAAAGAGAGGCTGAGACATTTTTGTCCCAGCCTCTTGGTTTAGTTTATCTTTTATTCTTCGCCCATATCTAAGATGGCTAAGAAAGCTTCTTGTGGTACTTCAACAGAACCAATAGCTTTCATACGTTTCTTACCTTCTTTTTGTTTCTTCAATAATTTTTGACGACGTGTGACGTCCCCACCGTATAACTTGGCAGTAACATCTTTTCGAAGGGCTTTAATATTCGTACGTGCAATAATTTTATGGCCAATTGCTGCTTGGATTGGCACCTCAAATTGTTGCCTAGGAATAACTTCCTTCAATTTGTTTACTAAAACGCGACCACGACTTTCAGCGAAGTCTCTATGAACGATGACAGATAATGCGTCTACAACATCACCATTCAATAAGACGTCTAATTTCACTAAGTTCGCTTTTTGGTAACCACCAATTTCATAATCTAACGAAGCATAACCTTTTGTATTAGATTTCAGTTGGTCAAAGAAGTCGAAAACAATCTCTGATAATGGTAACTCATACTTCACATCAACACGAATATCATCTAAGTAATCCATCGTGATGAAGTTTCCACGTTTCCGTTGTGCTAGTTCCATCACTGCCCCCACATACTCTTGTGGTACCATGATATTCGCCTTAACAATTGGTTCATCAATAGACTCAATATATGTTGGATCCGGCATTTCAGATGGGTTAGCAACTTCTACCGTAGTACCATCCGTTTGATGTACATGGTAAATTACAGAAGGTGTCGTTGCAATCAAGTCAATGTTAAACTCTCGCTCAATACGCTCTTGAATAACATCCATATGTAACATACCAAGGAAACCACAACGGTAACCAAAGCCTAATGCTTGAGAAGATTCTGGTTCAAATTCAAGAGATGCATCGTTTAATTGTAGTTTTTCTAAAGCTTCACGTAAATCAACATAATCAGCCGAATCTACTGGATATAAACCACAATACACCATCGGGTTTAATTGTTTATACTCTGCCAAAGGTTCAGTTGCAGGATTATTAGCCAAAGTAACAGTATCTCCCACACGTGTATCTTGAATTGACTTAATACTTGCAGTGATATAACCAACATCACCAGCCATCAAGTAATCGCGAGGAATGGGTTTGGGTGACATAATCCCTACTTCTGTGACATCAAAAGTCTTGCCATTTGACATAATTTGAATTCGGTCACCGTTACGAATGACACCATTTTCAACTCGGACACTTAATACAACGCCTCGATAAGGATCGTAAACCGAATCAAAAATTAATGCTTGGACAGGCGCTTCTATTTCTCCACTCGGTGCAGGTACTTTTTCAACGATTTGCTCTAATAGTTCCTCAATACCAATATTAGCTTTAGCAGATGCTAACACAGCTTCAGAAGCATCTAAACCTATTACATCTTCAATTTCTTGTTTTACATTTTCTGGATCAGCAGCGGGCAAATCAATTTTATTGATGACTGGTACAATTTCCAAATCGTTTTCAACAGCTAAATACACATTAGCCAGCGTTTGTGCTTCTATACCTTGCGCCGCATCCACCACTAATACAGCTCCCTCACAGGCTGCCAAAGAACGTGAGACCTCATATGAAAAGTCTACGTGCCCAGGTGTATCAATTAAATGGAAAATATAGGTTTCCCCATCGTTCGCTTTATATTCTAATTCGATTGCATTCAACTTAATCGTGATACCACGTTCTTGTTCAAGATCCATAGAATCTAATAATTGGTCATGCATCTCACGTTCCGAAACCGTTCCTGTATTTTGTAGGATGCGGTCTGCTAGCGTAGATTTACCATGATCAATGTGCGCGATGATGGAAAAGTTTCTGATTTTTTCTTGTCTTGCTTTCATTTCTTGGATATCCATTTTCCATCCCCCTCTTATTTTCAGCAATTACCATTATAGCAAAATTACCCCATTACCACAACATTTTGCCTACTTTATCATTTCCAAGACTATCTGTGGTTACCTAGCTGATGACCCTATATTAATCAATAGATGAATGATAAAATTATGTTGCATAAACTTATGTTACTATTCAGTCTTTGACAACGGAGGTTAAATATATGCTCATTCAAATTACCAAAAAAACTGAACCACTTTTTAACGCTATAGATGAACAAATGACAAAAGAAAACAGTCAAGCTTATGCTACAGAAAACCCATTATTTACTTGGACAGGTAAATATTTCACCCAAAATAGAAAGAAAATTCTATGTCTCATTAATAATCAAACGCTTGCAGTTGTTATCATCAATGATGTCAACGCAACAAAGAAGAAAAAGATTGAAGAACTTGTCAGAGTTGGTATATCGGCATCATTAGAATTATGTGCCATATCACAAGAACAAATTCATGACTATTTAAACACTGATCCGACTTTGGCAATTGGCCCCACGACAGATCGTAGAATCATAGGCATTTTAAATGAAACAGTACTCGCCCTATCTACTTATGGTGTCGATCTTAGCCAAGAATATCCACTACGCATGATGCTTATGCTGAACAATACTATATTAACACTTAGTCAGCCTGCAGCTACAGATGAAACTAGTAAGGCATTTGACCAGCCACTTCAATTTACACCAATAACTGATATAGAGAAAAAATTGAAAAATTCTGATAGTGAAAATGGCAACCAATCCATTGTTCAAAAGAACTGGCAATCCTATCATGAGATTGAACAGATCAAAAATGAAGACGAGGATGCTTTCCAAGATCAGTTAATCAGCAATAATGAAATCATACTCGATGCTTTTTCTACGTATTTAGAAAAAGTACGAGGTCTAAGCCCAAAAAGCGTACGCAAACATCAGTCTAGGGCTAGAACATATATCCAAGATTATCTAAATTATTATTACCCTACTACACCAATTGATGATACCGATGACTTCGATACAATTGTACACTTTTTAAGTGCTTTTATTTTAGATAAGCATATAGCAACTTCAAAGGCAGACTTCAATTCATATAAAACGGCCTTAAAACATTTCTATACTTTCTTAAATGTTGTCGGTGAAATTTCAGATAAGGATTTGAAAATGGCCAAAGAAGCTATCGCCTTAGGTGGTGATGATAGTTTTTATGAGCTTGCTAACATGAGTGGTGATTTTTGGTTCTAGTTCATATCACATAAAACAGAGCTAAAAAATGGTAGTAAAAGTCAATTTGACTTCTGCTACCATTTTTACTGCTTATGAAAATGCATCTTTTAACTTATCAAAGAAGCCTCTATCCTCTTCACTAACTTCATCATTTGATGCTTTTGCGAAGGCTCTCAATGAAGCTTTTTGTTCTTCATTCAGATTCTTAGGCGTCACAACTTTGACAGTAACTGTTTGATCACCGTTTGAATTACCATTCAATTTAGGTGCTCCCTTACCACGTAAACGGAATTTAGTTCCTGTTTGCGTACCAGCTGGCACCTTCATAGAAACTTTACCATGAACGGTAGGAACTTCAATTTCATCACCTAAAGCTGCTTGTGCAAAGTTAATTGGTAATACATAGCGTATCTCAGATCCTTCACGTTCGAATGTATCAGATCGTTTTACATGGAAAACAACATATAAGCTTCCAGCTGGTCCATTATTTTTACCAGCATTACCTTGTTCGTTTAGACGCATGCTTTGACCATCTTCTACTCCTGCAGGTACATTTACTTTAACTTTATGCGTTTCAGTTTCACGACCTGCACCATGACAGTGATGACAAGCTTGGTCATAGATTTTCCCTTTACCAGAACATTCATGACATACAGATTGAGAAACAACACGGCCTAATGGAGTTTGTTGGTAAACTTTTTCAACACCGGAACCTGAACAAGTAGGACATGTATGTACAGCAGTACCTGGCTCCGCACCAGAACCTTCACATACTTTACAGTCTACTTCTCGACGATAAGAAACAGTTTCTTCAGTTCCAAAGATTGCTTCTTCAAATTCTAGGTCCATATTGTATTGTAAGTCATCACCTTGTTGCGGTGCATTTGGATTAGCAGTACGGCCGCCTCCGAAGCCACCACCGAAACCGCTAAAGCCGCCGCCTCCGCCACCAAAGAATTGTTCAAAGATGTCTTCAAAGCCAGAGCCACCGTAAGATTGGTAATTACCGCCACCAAAGCCACCGTCTGTAGCTGCATGGCCATATTGGTCATAGGCTGCACGCTTTTGTTCATCGCTTAAGACTTCATATGCATCAGATATTTCTTTAAACTTCTCTTCAGCATCTGCTTCTTTATTAATATCTGGATGATATTTTTTTGATAATTTTCGATAAGCTTTTTTTATTTCATCCTTACTAGCGGTCTTAGACACACCAAGGACTTCATAATAGTCTCTTTTTTCAGCCACGCTGTACTCCCCCTTGAATCATGCGTTATGTAGTTTATCATAACATAAGAAACCCCGCCCTCAAAGAAGACAGGGTTTCTAATTTATGCATTATTTGTCGTCGTTAACTTCTTCGAAGTCAGCGTCTACATCGCCATCATTGTCTGAAGCATCACCTGCGTCAGCTTGACCTTCAGCTTCTTGTGCTGCTTGTTCATACAATTTAACTGTTAAAGCTTGGATTTTTTCACTTAATTCATCTTTTTTAGTTTTCATTGTTTCAACATCTTCAGTTTCTTGCGCTGCTTTCAATTCATCTTTTAGCGCGTTTGCTTCGTCAATTTCAGATTGGTCAACTTTACCTTCTAATTCACCAGTTGTTTTTTCGACTTGGAAAATTAATTGGTCTACCTCATTTTTAAGATCTGCCTCTTCTTTACGTTTTTTATCTTCTTCGGCATTTGCTTCAGCATCTTTCATCATACGGTCGATTTCTTCGTCTGACAAGCCTGAGTTTGATTGGATAGTAATTTGTTGTTCTTTACCAGTACCTTTATCAGTTGCTTTTACATTAACGATACCGTTTTTATCAATATCGAATGTAACTTCGATTTGAGGGACACCACGAGGTGCAGCAGGAATATCTGTTAATTGGAAACGACCTAATGTTTTATTGTCTGCAGCCATTGGACGTTCACCTTGCAATACATGTACATCTACTGCTGGTTGGTTATCTGCCGCAGTTGAGAATACTTGTGATTTAGAAGTTGGGATTGTAGTGTTACGGTCAATTAATTTTGTGAACACACCACCCATTGTTTCAATACCTAATGATAATGGTGTTACATCTAGTAATACAACGTCAGTAACGTCACCAGAGATTACCCCACCTTGGATTGCAGCACCCATAGCTACTACTTCATCAGGGTTAACTGAACGGTTAGGATCTTTACCAGTTTCTTGTTTAACCATGTCAATAACAGCTGGGATACGAGTAGAACCACCAACTAAGATTACTTGATCAATGTCAGATTTAGATAATCCAGCATCTGATAAAGCATTTTTAACTGGTTTTTTAGTACGTTGAACTAAATCGTAAGTTAATTCATCAAATTTCGCACGTGTTAAAGTCACTTCTAAGTGAAGTGGACCTTCTGCCCCTGCCGTAATAAATGGTAATGAAATTTGTGTAGAAGTTACACCAGATAAGTCTTTTTTAGCTTTTTCAGCAGCATCTTTTAGACGTTGCATAGCCATTTTATCAGAAGATAGGTCAATACCATTTTCTGATTTGAATTCAGCGATTAAGTGTTTAACAATTGCGTTATCGAAGTCGTCCCCACCTAAGTTGTTGTCACCTGAAGTAGATAATACTTCAAATACACCATCACCTAACTCAAGGATAGATACGTCAAAAGTACCACCACCAAGGTCAAATACCAACACTTTTTCATCTGCATCTACTTTATCTAAACCATACGCTAATGCAGCTGCTGTTGGTTCGTTCACAATACGGTCAACTTCTAGACCAGCGATTTTACCAGCATCTTTAGTTGCTTGACGTTGTGCATCGTTGAAGTACGCAGGTACAGTAATAACTGCATTTGTAACTTTTTCACCTAAGTAGTCTTCGGCATAACCTTTTAAGTATTGTAAGATCATCGCTGAAACTTCTTGTGGTGTATATTTTTTATCTTCAATTTCTACAGTAAAGTTGTCTTCACCGATGTGACGCTTGATTGAAGCGATTGCGTTCGGGTTAGTTACCATTGAACGTTTCGCTACTTCCCCAACTTGACGCTCACCATTTTTGAATGATACAACTGAAGGTGTTGTACGATTACCTTCTGGGTTAGCTATAATTTTAGGTTCTCCACCTTCTAATACAGAAACTGCAGAGTTAGTAGTACCTAAGTCAATTCCGATAATTTTTGCCATAATAAACATGTCTCCTTTTTTAATAGTCTATCAATTTAAATGAGTATATTTGTTAACTAGTAGCTATGTACCTAATCTATTGCGCGATAGTCACCATCGCAGGTCGTAGAACACGATCTTTTAATACATACCCTTTTTGGAACACATCAACCACTTCCTCAGCTTGCTGACCTTCTTCGGCTGGCACAGCACTTACAGATTGATGGAAGTTTGGATCAAAAGTTTCTCCTTTAGGATCAATTACTTCAATACCTTCATCAGCTAAGGCTTGTAGTAAGCTCGCATGTACCATTTCAATACCCTTCACTAATTGCTGAGATGACTCATCGTCCTGTGCCAATTCTAGCGCACGTTCCAAGTTATCGATTGCAGGCAGAATACCTTTTGCTAAGCTTTGTGATCGATATTTAGAAGCTGATTCTCGTTCGGTTTGATTACGTCGGTGCATATTTTGAATTTCAGCAGATAGACGCATAATTTGGTCTTCTTTGGCTGATAAATCAGCTTGAAGAGAAGCTAATTCGCTATCCTCCACCACCGTTTCTGTTTCTACTTCTGCTTGCTCATCTTGAACGTCAGTTTCGCTGATTTCTTCATCAACATTTAAATCTTGTTGATTGTCGTCCATTTTTGTCAATTGATAGACCTCCTAAGATTTATAATAATTGTCCAGGTATCTTGCCATTTCTTTTGAAATACTTTGGAAAAGTTGTGCCATACGTATATACGACATACTTTCAGGACCAAGTACAGCAAAAGTAATTAGCTTACCTGATTTAACAGTACCCATGCTTGTAGACATTAAACTCATATTTTCCAAGGTTGGATCTTTGAGTTCCTTACCTACCCTCACTTGGATACCTTGGTCTGTGGTATTAATCAATGAAGCTATCACTGACTGGTCTTCTAGTAATTGACTCAATTGAGGAATACTAGTACCATTAGCCGATTCAGCTAATGAAGAAAATAAATAATTTTGACCATTTACCCTTATACCCTCACTATTAAATTGATTCATGAACCTGTAGATTAACTGATCACTAGCTTCACTAGAATGGTTCATTTGTTCAATATCTTTTAAATAGTGTGTTTGCAGTCGCTTAATCACAGTTGCAAGTTCAAGTCCGACAAGTTCTTGGTTCATTATTTCTGCTATTCTCTCAATTAATTGTGGCGTAACCACTTCATTGAAAGTCACAATTTGATTACGAATAACGCCTTTATCTGTCACTAGTATGACCATTGCCTGGTCTGCCGTAAGTGACAGCACCTGAAAGTTAGCTAAACGTTGCGTTGCAATATCTGGACCTAATGAAATTACGACGCTTTCTGAAAGCGAGGCCAGGGTCGCAGCCGTTTTTTTAATCACTTGACTCAAGTCGTTATAAGGATCATGGAATATCTCTCTAAGTAAAGCATCTTCCTCTTCCTCAAGCTCTAAATCAATCAACCCACCATAATATGGCATGATATGATTAATATAGTAACGATAGCCCGCTTCAGCTGGTACACGACCAGAAGATGAATGGGTTTTTGAAATCAACGAAAAATCTTCAAGTTTGGCTAATTCATTTCGTATCGTAGCTGAACTTGCATTTATTTCTTGATGTTGAGATAAAGTTTTCGAACCGACTGGTAATTGATATTTTGAGTAATGGTCAATTACCGCCTGTAAAATCAAACTTTGTCGTTTTGTTAACATCTAATCACCTCATTAGCACTTAACAACTCCGACTGCTAACATGTTTATAATATAACACCCTTCATTCCTTTTGTCAATAATAGTCAAACTTTATTTTGACTATTTTTAGCATTTAAAAGTTACTTATTACAAAACCTCGCTATAAATTGTGCGTTAAAAAATATTCATTAAAAAAAAGACATCAATCATATTATATGTTTGACGTCTCTTCCGAAAAATAAAAGTACTAATATGAAGGTGTTTTCCCTTACCTATAAACTTGTATCGATATTTTATTTGTTATCTCGTAACCAGTTAGTAGCAGATGTTGCTAATGTAGCAGAACCAACAATTAGAGCTTCTTCATTGAATTGTACTAATGGATGGTGAACTGGATAAACTTCACCATTATCATCTGGTAATGGACAACCGACGAAGAAATATGTAGATTCAGGCAATTTACTAGCAATATGCGCATAGTCTTCTGATGCTAAATATGGCGGAACATTCATTACGTCATATTTACCAGCCAAGGCTTCTTTAGCAGATACCATAACTTGGTCAGCCATAGCTTCAGAGTTGATTAAGGAAGGGCAATCCGCCATTACTTCATATTCCGTTTCTGCACGAAAAGCTTTACCAATATGTTCAACTATTTCTGGTAAACGTTTTGAAACATGTGCTGCTGATTCTGGGAATAATGAACGTGAAGTACCTTCTAAAACTACTGTATCAGGTATAACGTTAATAGCGCCACCTGGTGCACTAATATACCCCATAGATAGTGAAGCACCTTTATTAGATGGTAATTCACGCGCTAAAATACCATTAGCACCATTGTTGATTTGACTTGCTACGAAAACTGGATCAACACCATTATTGGGCATGGCACCATGAGCACCTACACCTTTAATAGTAATTCGGAAGTTCAAAGCAGATGCCAGCGCTTCTTTTTTGTGAATTTCAACATCTACTTTATCACCATTTGGCCACATATGTAATGCCATACCGGCATCAGGTGTAGGATTTTCTAAGATACCCTCTTCAACCATTACACGTCCACCATTTAAAGTTTCCTCGGCTGGCTGGAATAAGAACTTAATTTGTCCTTCAAGCTGGTCTTCATTTTCTTTTAACATTTTTAAAACCATTAATAAAATAGTGGTATGCATATCATGTCCACATAAGTGTCCATTTTCATTTTTAGATGTACATACTGATTGAGATTTTTCTGTAATTGCCAGTGCATCCATGTCGGCACGTAATAATAAAGTTTTACCTTTAGCACTGTCACCTAATGTACCGGTGATTCCGTAAGTATTACCTACGTTTTCATATGTAATGCCAAACTCATCTAGTTTTGATTTTACTAGTTTAGTAGTTTCTGGTAATTCAAAACCAACTTCTGGATTTTCGTGTAATTGACGACGAACTTTTACTGCATCATCAAAAATTTCTTTAGCACGGTCTAAATATGCCATTTGACATTCCTCCAATATTTTCTATATTTCTACTATATTGTACTCCTAATTTAAAATTTGTCTAATAATATCTATACAAACCTAAGATTGAAATCCTATAATATCAACATTTCACTCTTTTTTGTTGATTTTTGCATACTTAATAAAAAAGTAAACGCTATAGGTAAGTCCATAGCGTTTAATAATTGATATATTTATTTAATTTTATCATTTGTCAAATTTTGCAATTTTTCTAAATATTTTCTCGCTTGAATCGCATCTTGGTCCATTTGATCAATTAAGCCATCAATACCATCAAACTTTAGCTCAGGTCGTAAATATTGATGCCAATATACCGTCACGTATTCCCCATATATCTCACCTTTAAAATCTAGAAGATGAATTTCTACGGTCCGTTTACGTCCTTCTCCAAAAGTTATATTATTCCCAATAGAAGCAACACCAGGAAACACTTGGTCGTTCAGCAACATTTCAACGATATAAACGCCTTCAGCTGGGATCAATGACTCTGTAGCGATCATCAAATTTGCAGTAGGATAACCTAATTCTCGCCCTCTTTTCTCACCGTGAACTACAATACCATCGTTAGAATAGATGTAACCCAACTGTTGATTTGCTTTATCAATTTTACCAGTATTTAGATCTTGTCTAATTTCAGTAGATCCTACTTTATTCGTATCTTCTGATAATTTATTTACTTCTATAATATTAAAGCGACCAGCTGCGTGTTCTTTAAGTGTATGCATATTAGCTAGGTCTTTTTTACCATAAGTATAATCAAATCCGGCAACAACTGACTTGGCATGAAGCCCTACCATATACTGATCAACAAATTCCTGTGGTTTCAATGCAGAAAAAGCTGACGTCAGCTGAGCAACATATAAATAATCCACTCCTAGATGCGTCATTAAGCGTTCTTTCTCTTTTAAAGTTGTTAAGTAAGTGACCTCTTCAGGTCTAATTTGTTGATACATAATTCTTGGCGCCATATTAAAAGTCATTACAGCTAGTGGTAATTGCAAGCGGTCTGCCTCATCTCGTGCTGCTTTAATCACCGCTTGATGACCTCTGTGGACGCCATCAAAAAAGCCTAAAGCTAACACAATGTCTCCGGTATAAACTGTTGCTTGTTCAAAAGGATGGTGTAAATTTATTGTTTTCATTCAGTATCGTCGTCCAATCTTTAAAACATTTTACTTGGTTTAATCTTACCGTCTTTACTCGGGTGAACATCATAAAGAGCTTTTAACTTGCCGTCTATGTATGCTGTCACAGGTAGCTGGCTTCTTAGTGATGGTGGTAAAGTGTTGATTTCTAGTACTGATCCATTTTCTACTAACTTCACTAAATTTTTATCTTCAATTGGCAAATGCCACTCTGGATATGCAGACATTGCTGATTCAATTGGTACTAACCAAGAATAATCTTCAACTTCTACCGCTTTTGCCAAGTCTGATAAGGTTAGACAATCCCCTCTTGAAAAAGGGGTTGAAGCTTTCCGAGTAAGGCTAGTCATCGTAGCTGGTACGCCTAATTTCTTACCTAAATCACTTGCTAAAGTACGGACATAAGTCCCTTTACCGCAAGTTATCTCAAAGGCAAATACTTGCTTACCTTCAACAAAACGAGACGTCCCCATTAATTTAAAGCTATGCACAAAAACAGGGTGTTCAGGTCGTTCAACCTCAATGCCCTCACGCGCATATTCATAAAGTCGTTTACCCTTAACTTTTATTGCCGAAAACATAGGTGGAATTTGGACAATATGTCCAGTCAACTCATCCATCATTTTTTGGATTTCTGTATCAGTAAAAGCAGATGGTAATACTTTTTCTGCTATCACCTCACCATCTAAATCTTCGGTGGTAGTTGCAAAACCTAAGGTAATTTCTCCAGTATAAACTTTGGTTTTATCCATTAATAACTCAACCAGCTTAGTAGCTTTACCCAAACATATCGGTAGGACACCATCTACATTGGGGTCTAATGTCCCTGTGTGCCCGACTTTCTTCATTTTCAATATTTTTCTTACTTTAAATACACTATCATGGCTTGTCATGCCACGTTCTTTCCATAAAGGCAAAATGCCGTCCATAAACTCACCTCATATCTAGCATATTGTAACATATGGTAGCGAAAAAACGGCTTTGAATACGATCAAAAAATATATTTTCATGATTAAAAAAGCTAAGAACTAGCACGCATCTAGTTCTTAGCTCTTCAAGTATAAAGTGATATCTTAACGAATAAATGAAAATACATGGTTCCAGCTATCTGGATTTAAAAAATTAAAAGCCGATTGATTTGATGAAATGCTATAGCCAATCAAACCACCAACGACAAATAGTAAAAAAACTACAAGTAATAAAAGTAATCCCCAAAACAATAATTTTTTCCATGGTTCATTTATATATTGATGATATTGTTTCATTTGTTCACTACCTAACTAATCTAACAAGCTAGCAATTTCAGCGTCCGATTTCTCATCGACGTCTACGCGTAAAATATTAGCACCTAGGGCGCGCAATTTCTGATCGAATTGATGGTAGCCACGGTCTAAGTATTTTAACTCAGATACTTTTGTCATACCTTCAGCCCTTAAACCAGCTAAGATTAAAGCCGCTGCCGAACGTAAATCAGAAGCTGCAACTGCTGCACCCTGTAATTCTGAAGGACCGTTCATAATGGCTGTATTTCCATTAATATTAAAATCAGCATTCATTCGACGCAATTCTTCTAAATGCATGAAACGATTTTCAAAAACTGTTTCTTCCATTTCTGAACTACCTTCAGCTAGTATTTGTGCTACTGTAAATGGTGATTGAATATCTGTTGGAAAACCAGGATAAGGTAATGTTCTTGCCTTTGTCGGATGTAAAACAGGAGAGCCTTGAACACGTACACCAGATACATCTTCAGTAATGGTTGCCCCCAATTCTTTTAATTTTGAAATCAAAGGTTGATTATGCTCTGAAATTGCATCTTCAATGTAAACATCACCTTCTGTGATTGCAGCAGCCACCATAAAAGTACCTGCTTCAATGCGGTCAGGAATGACTGAATGTTCAGTCCCTTCTAGATTTTTAACACCAATAATTTTAATGGTATCTGTACCAGCTCCTTGGACACGCCCACCCATTTTATTGATAAAATTAGCTAAGTCGACAATCTCAGGTTCACGGGCAACATTTTCTATAACCGTAGTACCCTCAGCTAGCGCAGCAGCCATCATAATATTCTGTGTTGCACCTACACTCGGAAAATCTAAATAGATATTTGCACCAACTAATTTATCGGCACGTGCTTCCACATATCCTGCAGTAGTCGTAACTTTTGCACCCAAGGCCTCAAAACCTTTTACATGTAGGTCAATGGGACGAGAACCGATTGCACAACCACCAGGCATTGCAAATTTCGCATGACCATATCTAGATAATAAAGGTCCCATTACAACAATACTAGCTCGCATTTTACTTACTAATTCAAATGGCGCTTCCGTTGTTAAATCACCGGAAGCATCTACAAGGATTTCGTTATTCTCTTCATCAAAATCTACCTTGGCATTCAAATTACGTAACACATCATTCATTACATATACATCTGAAAGTAATGAGGCGTTTGTTATACGACTTTTCCCTTTATTTGCTAATAACGTGGCAGCCAGTAGTGGTAAAACAGCGTTCTTAGCACCATCAACCCTTACATGTCCTTTTAATTTTCTGCCACCCTTAACAATCATATTTTCCGTCATTTCATTATCACCTATCTAAATTAATTTATCTGTTTCAAATATTGATGTTTATTTTTGTACACCAAGAGTAGCATATATTTCTAATAGATGACAATTATAAGGTTCCAAATAGGCGGTCACCTGCATCACCAAGACCTGGTAAAATGTAGCCGTCCTCATTTAATTTTTCGTCAAGTGCACCAGTAAAAATATCTACTTCTGGATAAGCATCTTGCAGCGCTTTTACACCTTCTGGTGCGGCAACTAAACAAACGAATTTGATGTTTTCTGGTTTTACATTACGTTTTACCAATGAGTCAATCGCCATGATTACTGAACCACCCGTAGCTAACATAGGGTCAACTACAATCACTTCACGTTCTTCAATATCTTGGGGCATTTTGAAGAAGTATTCTTGTGGTTGTAAAGTTTCTTCGTCACGGAACATACCAATATGTCCTACTTTAGCAGCAGGCATCAATAATAGCATACCATCTACCATACCTAGCCCAGCACGAAGAATTGGTGCAATCGCTAATTTTTTCCCAGCAATCACATTTTGTTTTGATTTTACTAAAGGTGTTTCAATTTCAACTTCTTTCATTGGCAAATCACGGGTGACTTCATAACCTAAGAACATGGTGATTTCATTTACCAATTCACGAAAATCTTTAGTACCCAATTCTTTATCACGTAACATAGCCATTTTGTGTTGGACTAGAGGGTGATCAATTACAACTAATTTACTCATGAATATATACCTCGCTTTAAGATTTTATGTTTCCTTGATTAATTTTGCTTAAACCCTAAATATTATATAGGACTTGACAGCCTAGTGCAAGTTACCTAGGCCGTCAAGTCCTTAAATATTGTTTAGTTTAATGGAAATGCTTTCGTTAAAGTTTCAACTTTTGCCATAACATCATCACGAACCGCTTCATCATGCGGATTTTTAATAATATTAGCAATCATACGTGCAACTTGTTCCGATTCTGCTTCTTTAAAGCCACGAGTAGTAATTGCTGGTGTACCAATTCGGATACCACTTGTTTTGAAAGGACTTAAACTTTCGTTTGGAATGGTATTTTTGTTTACGGTAATCCCTACCTCATCCAAGGCTGTTTCAATTTCAGCACCTGTAACACCAAATCCGATGACTTTAAGCAATAATAGATGGTTATCAGTTCCACCAGATACTAATGGAATACCTTCTTCATGGAAAACTTTTTCAAAAGCTTTTGCATTTTTAATAATTTGTTTTTGGTAGTCTTTAAAATCATCCTGTAAAGCTTCACCAAAAGCAACAGCCTTTGCTGCAATGACGTGCTCCAATGGTCCACCTTGAATGCCTGGGAAAATCGCGGAATTGATCTTTTTACCATAGTCTGCATTAGCGGATAAGATTAAACCACCGCGTGGGCCACGAAGCGTTTTGTGTGTTGTCGATGTTACTACATCCGCATATGGAATTGGATTAGGATGTAGACCAGCTGCAACTAAACCGGCAATATGTGCCATATCTACCATAAAGTAGGCACCAATAGCTTTAGCAGTGGCTGCAATCTTTTCGAAATCAATTGTACGTGCGTATGCTGATGCACCCGCTACAATTAATTTAGGTTGATATTCTTTAGCCAGACGGTCAATTTCATCGTAATCAATGAATTCTTCATCATTCGTTACGTTGTACGCAATAAAGTTATATTTCTTACCTGAAAAATTTACATGAGAGCCATGAGTTAAATGCCCACCATCAGTTAAGTTCATACCTAGGACTAAATCCCCTGGTTCTAAGAAAGCGTCATATACGGCCATATTAGCTTGTGATCCTGAATGTGGTTGAACATTAGCATAAGTAGCACCAAATAGCTTTTTAGCACGGTCAATCGCTAACGTTTCAATTTTATCAATTACTTCACAACCTCCGTAATAACGTTTACCTGGGTATCCTTCAGCATATTTATTAGTTGCAATCGAACCTTGCGCTTGGCGTACAGCCTTCGAAACCCAGTTTTCACTTGCAATTAATTCAATACCATGTTGTTGACGGTCCATTTCCTCGTTTAACAAATCAAAAATAATGTCGTTACTCATGCATCTGCCTCCAGCTTTATTATTTGATAAATATTCCTTGGAATCTACCTAATCCAATTCTATTATCTAACTTTATTCTACCACGGTTGAGCTCGCTTTTATCAAACGATTACGATAAGCCCCATTTTTTTCGGTATCGGGATACAATTCTACAACAATTTGTTGGATATTTTTATGTTCATCAAACGTTCTTAAGACAGCAAATAGCTGTTGTGTAGCGGTTTCTATCGTTGGTCCAAGAGATACTACTGACTCCACTAGTGTTTTGTATTTTTCAACATTCTGTACACTAGTTGCTAGTCCTACCTTAATCGACTGATCGGCTAATTCTGATAGCACTTGCGCTAGCTTTTCAGAGGAAACAGCTAAAACTGGTTGATCGGGACTGTAATGAATATATTTCATTCCTGGTGCTTTTGGTGCTTCCTCTGCATTGTTTGCAATGGTACCTCCCAGATAAATAGGCATATTCTTTACCACTGCTCCCAACATAGATTTCGTAATATAACCAGGTCTTAAAATAACCAAGCCTCTTGGATCCGTTAAATCTAACACCGTAGATTCAACGCCAATTCGTGTGGGTTCAGCATTTACAACACCGCCAATTCTGCCATCGAAATCATGCATAACGTGTGCGACTTGTGTTGGACTAGGTTTACCAGAAATATTTGCTGAAGGGCCAACGATTGGAAAGCCAGTTGCCCGAATAAGACTTCTTGTAGTGGCGTGATCTGGTAAGCGTATACCGACTGTATCCATACCGCCGGTTACTACACTAGGAAATGTATTTGGCTTCACTGGTACAACTAAGGTCAAGGGCCCCGGCCAGAATGCTTTAGTAAGATCATCGATTAAATGATGTCGGACACTATCATCATCAATCATATAATCGAAGATATCTTCAGGGTCTGCAATATGTACGATTAATGGATTATCACTAGGTCGCCCCTTTACTGAATACACAGATTTAACTGCGTCAGCATTATTCGCAATTGCGCCTAAACCAAAAACAGTTTCAGTAGGAAATGCCACCAGTTGACCATCTTGTAACATTTTAGCGCCTATTTCAATTTCTTCAGATTGAATAATTTTTGTCATATAGCCATAACGCCTTTCATATTAAATACTTTTGACTTTTATCATACTATTTCTAATCACGAATGATGGATAACAAGAATTCTATCATTACCTGTATAATCCTGCTCAATAGATACTGTAGCATCCGGCAGTTTGAGACGGCTGATAGCACCTTCAACTAACAGATTCCCCTGTCGGTAACCAAACTCACCGATAAAATAACCTGGCTTAGCTATGTAATGATGTAATTGCTCGAAGATACGCCAATAAATTTGATAGCCATTTTCTTCAGCAAATAGCGCCAGTTCTGGTTCAAATAATAGAGTAGATTTAGACATCATATTCGTTTCATCCAATCCTATATACGGTGGGTTTGAAATAATGAGATCAAATTGCTGACCTATAACTGGGTTAAAAAGATCACCTAAACGAAAATCGATAGTAATTTGCTTTTCCTCTGCATTTTGTTGGGCAATTGATAAGGCTTCTTCAGAGATATCTGTAGCTGTTACCTGCAAATTTGGAAAGCGTTGTTTTAATGTGATAGCAATAATACCAGTTCCAGTACCGATATCTAATACGCGTGCATTGTTAGCAATCTGCCCCTTATTGATTAAATCGATAATATATGACACTAAATCTTCAGTTTCTTGTCTTGGAATAAGGGTTGCTGGTGAAACTTTAAATGGTTCACCGTAAAACCATGCTTTACCAACTAAATATTGCCAAGGATAATCTTCGTTAACCACACGTTTTATAGCTGATTGATAAGCAGCTTTTAAATGGCTAGGCATAGTATGATTTTGCTTAAGTACCCAATCTGACACAGAAAAACCTGCTAAATCTAACAATAGATGGTAAGCAATTTCTGGTTCCTGGTGATTTTCTTCTAAAAAAGAAGAGGCCCATATTTGGACCTCTAAATACGTTTGATTAATCATTTAACTCCTCTAACTTATTGGCTTGATCGGCTAATAGTAAAGCATCAACGATTTCGTCCAATTCACCTGTCATAATCCGATCTAATTTTTGAATAGTTAAACCGATTCGGTGATCAGTCACACGATTTTGGGGATAATTATAGGTACGAATACGTTCTGAACGATCTCCTGTACCAACAAGATTTTTACGTTGAGAATCGTACTCATTTTGTTGTTCTGAAGCAATCTTTTCATATACGCGTGAACGTAAAATCATCATTGCCTTCTCTCTATTTTGTTGTTGCGAACGTTGGTCTTGCATAGATACAACAATGCCTGTTGGTTCATGTGTTAAACGAACTGCTGAAGAAGTTTTGTTAACGTGCTGACCACCTGCACCCGAAGCGCGGAAAATATCAACTCGGATGTCGCTATCATCCAAATCAAAATCAATATCTTCTAGTTCCGGCATAACACCAACTGTTGCAGTTGAAGTATGTACACGCCCTTGAGATTCTGTATCTGGTACACGTTGTACACGATGAGCACCTGATTCAAATTTTAATTTTGAATATACATTGTCACCTTGAATCTGTAAAGTAATTTCTTTAAAACCACCAATATCGTTACTAGATGACTCCACCACTTCAACGCGCCAACCTTGGTTTGTGGCATAACGACTGTACATTTCGTACAGGTCACCGGCAAATAATTGCGCCTCATCTCCACCAGCTGCCCCACGAATTTCCATGATGATGTTTTTATCATCATTTGGATCAGAAGGAATCATTAAACGTTTAATTTCTTCTTCAAGGCTTTCACGTTCTTCTTTTAACTCTTTTAATTCTTCTTTCGCTAATTCTGTCATTTCATCATCTGAGGACTCAGCTAACAATTCCTCAGTATCTTCTATTTCTTGTATTACATTTTTATAGTGACTGAATGTTTCAACTTTTGGTCTTAAATCAGCTTCTTCTTTTGAAATCGCACGGAAACGTTGATTATCATTAATGACATCCGGGTCACTCATTAATTCAGTTACTTCCGCATAGCGTGCAATAAATGAATCTAATTGATCTGTAAACATTTTTTCAACTCTTTTCTACTACTTTAATTCAAACTTACTTTATCTCCTATTTTTCTGAAAAATGATAGGGATCTTATTCGCTTATGTTACGCTCAATATAAATTTTACCATCTTTTAACGGCGGCCGGTGATAATGTTTACGACAAACAGGATAATAAGCTTCATTTCCACCAATTTGTACTTGTTCACCCTCATACACTGGTTTACCATCTGCCACACGCATATTCATAATTGCTTTCTTTGCACAGAACCAGCATATCGTTTTAACTTCTTCAATCTTATCAGCCAACAGCAATAAGTATTTAGAACCTTCAAACAAGTTGTTTAAAAAATCATTTTTCAAACCAAAAGCCATTACTGGTATATCTAGTTCGTCGACTATTCGGGCTAATTGATAAATGTGTTCTTTTGATAAAAACTGGGCTTCATCAATTAAAACACAATAAATCTTTTGATTATTCTCTCGCATATATGTCGTTAAATCTTCATACACATCTGTCTCCGTCATTATAGCTCGTGCTTTTCTCTCTTCCCCCACACGACTAGATACATTACCTACTCCTGCACGGTTATCAACACCACTTGTATACACCAAGACATGTTTATTTTGTTCTTCATAGTTATGTGCTACCTTAATGATTTCAAAGGATTTACCACTGTTCATCGCACCGTAACGGAAAAATAACTGAGCCATCCAAACACTCCCATAATTTTAATATCAATATACTAGCTATTTATTTTACTTTTATTCCCCCTACTAGTCAATTTTATTTCCTAGAATATATGAGGATTTGCGATAAAAGTTTAAAGAATTTTTAAATGACATGTTTTTTTTTTGAAAACTACGCACTTATGGTAAAATTATCTCACTGAGCGTTCGTTTAAATAGCGCAAAACAAATGATTTGAGGAGTGCCAAAATGAAATTTAAGAGTCATCTAGCAACAGTTGCTGGGCGTACAAGCCAACAATTATTAAAGAAATTTACAAGTGGTGGTACTTCTTTACCTGGTAAAATTGCACAACAGATTGATCCTAATATTTTAAAAACCTTAGGTGAAAACTATCGTGTCGTAATCATTACTGGAACAAACGGTAAAACAGTTACCACTGCCTTAACAGTAAATATTTTAAAACAAAAATTTGAACATGTCATGACCAACAATTCTGGTTCAAACATGCTGCAAGGTATCGTGTCTTCATTTATCGAAGATTCAGCTAATAAATCTAAAGATAAGGTAGCAGTACTTGAGGTGGACGAAGCATCTTTACGTCATATTACAGAACATATTAAACCAGAAGTTATTTTAACTACCAACATTTTCCGTGATCAAATGGACCGATACGGTGAAATTTATACAACATATGATTTCATTTTACAAGGTGCAGCTAAAGCGAAAAGTGCAATTTTAATGCAAAATGGTGATGCACCGATTTTCTCTTCACGAAAAGTTGACAACAAACAAGTATTCTTTGGTTTCAATGCTGAAGATCAGTCACAAGATTTCCTAGCAGATAATAACACTGATGGTGTTATCTGCCCAAATTGTGAACATGTCCTACACTACCACAGTATTACTTATAGCAATTTGGGGGATTACTTCTGTCCAAACTGCGGTGTTCATCGTCCAGAACTGACATATCAAGTCGAAGAAATCAATGAATTAACACCTGAATCAGCTAAATTTACGATTGATGGATACCAATATAGTATCCCAGTTGCCGGCCTTTATAATGTATATAATGCCTTATCCGCTTATTCACTTGGTCGTTACTTTGAGGTAAGCCAAGAAGCAATTGCTAAAGGTTTACAGGGAGCTAAACGTATTTTTGGTCGACAAGAAGCAATCGATGTAGAAAGTCACGACCTACGCATCAACTTAATCAAAAATCCTGTAGGTTTAAATCAAATTATCGAGTTATGTCTCTTAGAAAAAGCACCTTATACTTTAATCACAGTGCTAAACGACCGCCCTGCTGATGGTCAAGATGTTTCATGGATTTGGGATGGGAACTTTGAGAAATTAGCAGAAATGGATAATATTGAAGCAAGTTATGTATCAGGCATTCGAGTAGCCGATTTAACAAAACGTATGGTAGTTGCTGGCTTTAACCAAGACCAATTAATTCAATTGGATAATCCAAATGCAGTTATTGAAACCGTTAAGAAAGCCCCTACCAAAAAAGTTTATATCCTAGCAACTTATACAGCTATGCTAGCAATTAGAAAAGAACTAGCCGAGTCAGGATACGTGAAGGAGCGCATGAGTTAATGGATAAAACTTTAAAAATCGCCCATCTTTATGGGAACTTAATGAATACATACGGTGATAATGGCAACTTATTGATGCTTCAACATGCAGCCAAGCAACAAAATGTACTCGTAGAAACAGAATTGGTATCCATTGGCGACAAGTTTGACCCTAAAAAATTTGACCTTGTCTTCTTTGGTGGAGGCCAGGACTACGAACAAAAAATTGTTGCTCGAGATATCCAATTAAAAAAAGAAGCCCTGACTGAATATATTGAAAATGAGGGTGTGACAATTGGTATTTGTGGTGGTTTCCAATTATTAGGAAAGTACTACATTAATGCTGCAGGTGAGCGATTGGAAGGTATTGGTGCTTTAGACCATTACACATTAAATCAAGATAATAACCGCTTTATCGGTGATATTGTGATTGAAAATGAAAGATTTGGTCAAACTTACTATGGTTATGAAAACCATAATGGTCGTACTTTTCTTGGAGAAAATACACAGCCCTTAGGCAAAGTTATTACTGGATTTGGTAACAATGGCGAAGACCAAACAGAAGGTGTAATGTACAAAAATACCTTTGGGTCATACTTCCACGGCCCACTATTAGTCCGTAACGAACAATTAACCAATGAAATTGTCAATTTAGCCATCAAGAATATGGCGTCAAGATTCTCACAAGAAAACTAATCTGGTAAAGTCTATCAGCTATTATTAAGAATTGTTAAACGTGTGATTAGTTGTTCAAATTTAGGCTTCCAACAATATAGTAACGCTCACAGCTAACCCTGATGGAAAAAATCGTTTTTGGCATAACAAGATATCATTTTACTGGTTTTCCAACTAACCAATTGTTGGTACCGACTAGAATAATAGGCTATTTATTCCTTTACAAAAAATGCGACCCGTAGTTTTACGGATCGCATTTTTTGCTAACTATATTATTTTATTCAACTTCCCCTTTTACAAATTGTGAATTGTATAAGTTGTAGTAGAATCCTTTCTGTGCTAATAATTCTTCGTGATTACCCGTCTCGATGACATCTCCGTGGTCCAAGACAATAATATTATCTGCGTCTTGAATAGTTGATAATCGATGAGCAACAACAAAAGATGTTCTACCTTCAAGTAATTGATTCATCGCTTTTTGGATTAATTTCTCTGTACGGGTATCAATAGATGATGTTGCTTCATCCAAAATCAATATTTCTGGATCAGACATAAATGCACGGGCAATCGTTATTAATTGACGTTGACCTTGTGAAATATTCGATCCATCTTGGTTTATAACCGTATCATATCCATCAGGTAATGTTCGAACGAAATCATCTACGTGAGCTGCTTTAGCTGCACGCACTACCTCCTCACGACTTACATTCGCTTTATTTGATCCATATGCAATATTATCGGCAATCGAAGCATTAAATAACCAAGTATCTTGTAATACCATACCCATTCTTGATCGTAACACTTCTTGATCAATATCTCTAGTATCAACACCATCGTACTTGATTGACCCTCCAGAAATATTATAGAAGCGTTCAATCAGGTTAATAATCGTAGATTTACCAGCTCCAGTTGGACCTACAATTGCTACCATTTGGCCTGGTTCAACTGTTAAGTTGAAATCGGTCATTAATAGGTTTTCATCTCCCGGCTCGTAGCCAAATTGTACGTGATCAAAAATCATTTTGTAATTCGTTTCAATTGCAGGTTGTCCTGAGGAAACTTGCGCCATCTCTTCAACATCAAGAAACTCGAAAATACGTTCGATAGCCGCCACCATGCGTTGTAATTGGTTAATCATATTAGCTGTTTGTTTTAAAGGTTCTGATAAGATACCCGCATATTGTAGCATCGCTTGAACATCCCCAATGACCATAGCACCATTAGCTACTGAAAAACCACCGACAATCGCTACTGCGACATAACCAAAGTTTTTAGCTAAGTTCATTAACGGCATTAAGATTCCTGAAATAAATTGGGCTTTCCAAGATACTGCATAGTATTCTGCTGATTTCTCTTCGAATTCGGCAATTTTTCGTTCATTTTGATTAAAAGCATTATTCTCAATTTGACCCGAATAATTTTCTTCAATATATGCGTTCATATTCCCTTGTACTCTTTGTTGTGCAGCGAATAATCTTTGTGACACTGGTGTAATAGATAACATCACAATCGTTGAAAGCAAAATCGTACCAGCCGCAATTAATGTCATTTTTGGACTGATTAAAGTCATCATAGTTAAAGTTGAAACAAACTGGGTACTTGACATTAAAACTTGTTGTAAAGTTTGTTGTAAGGACATAGCAATCGCTTCAACATCGTTGATAGCACGTGACATGATTTCACCATTTGGTGTAGCGTCTAAGAATGAAATTGGTAAACGATTTAATTTTTTACGCATATCATTTCTTAAATCTTCAATAACACGTTGGGCTGTACGACTTAGTAAAGCCCCTTGTAAAAAATTAAATAAAGCACTTAACATATAGAAAGCAATCACTTTTGTTAAGATTTTTGCTAATTCTGTGTAGTCAATTACATACATTTCTTGACCATTCACATTTTGTAAACCATTACTTACACCATCGGTAATTAAGGTAGTCGCTTGACCTAAAATACGTGGTGATACAATTTGAAATGCCGTGGCTAAAATAATAAGGACGATAATTAGTAGGAAAGTCCACTTTCTGCTCGCCATATATTTTATGAAGCGACCTAAGGTTGACCAAAAGTTTTTTGGTTTATAACGGCGTCCTGCTAGTTCATTTTTATTATTCGCCATTAGTCCGCCCCCTTAATTTGTGATTCAACAATTTCTCTGTAAATATCGTTTGACATCAGTTCATCATGCGTACCAATACCAGAAATTTCACCCTTATCAAGAACAACGATTGTATCCGCATCGCGAATAGTTGACACTCGTTGTGCAATAATAATCGTAGCAGCATTCTCAGTAACTTCTTTTAAGGCGCCTCTTAGATTACGGTCAGTTGTGTAGTCTAGAGCTGAGAATGAATCATCAAAAAGATAGATATTGGCTTGTTTTACAATCGCACGAGCAATACATAACCTTTGCTTTTGACCACCAGAGAAGTTATTGCCGCCTTGAGCAACATGAGCATCTAATCCTTCAGGTAGTTCCCGAACGAACGATTCTGATTGTGCAATACGCAAGGCATGCCATAGTTCCTCATCTGTTGCTTCTCTATTTCCATATTTTAAGTTTTCTCGAATTGTTCCAGAGAATAGATTCGCTTTTTGCGGTACGTATCCGACAAGGTCTCGTAGATTACTCAATGATAAATCACGTACATCATGATGGTTTATTTTAACTGCACCCTTACTTACATCAGAAAAACGTAATAATAAATTAGCGATTGTCGTCTTCCCAGAACCGGTCCCCCCAATAATGGCTAAGGTTTCACCTGGTTTAATTTGGAAGTTGATATCCTCAACCACATTATGCTCTGCATTACCGAATCTGAAGGCAACATCTTCAAAGGCTACTTCTCCTGGAGTTTGGCGATCAATAGTGATGGGATTTTTGGGTGAATGGATGGTGATTTCTGTATCTAAAATCTCATTAATACGTTGGGCTGATACTTGCGCACGTGGCAAAATTACAAAAATCATACCTAACATCATAAAGGAGAACATGATAATAAATGAGTAGTTCACGAACGAAAGGATAACACCAACACTTAATTTTTGTGCTGCTACTAGTTGGGCACCACGCCAAGATAAGGTGATGTTAGTCAGTGACAAAATCGTTGTCATGATAGGCATTAAAAAAGACATCCGGAACATCGCTTTAATCGCTGTATCCGCATAATCTTTATTGGCTTTTGCAAAACGATTAACTTCAAAATCAGACTTGTTAAAGGCTCTTACTACCCGTACACCAGTTAACCCTTCTCGGAAAATCAGGTTTAAATTATCGACTTTTCGTTGCATAGATTTAAAGTAAGGTGACACAATGCGTAAAATGATAAAAATTAAAAAGGCCAATACTGGACCAGAAACTGCATAAACTAAACTTAATTCAGGACTGGCTAACACCGCCATTACAACTGCAGCCAATAACATCGCTGGAGATAGTAAAACCATCCGCATGATCATCATCACAGTGACTTCAACTTGCTGGATGTCGTTTGAAGAACGAGTAATCAATGATGCCTCGCCATAATCTCCCATATTTTCTTTTGAAAAATGTAAAACTTTAGCATATATTTCATTTCGTAATTTTCTACCCAAGTCCTGGCTCGTACGTGCTGAAATGTATACAGATATACCTGCAGAAATAATCACTAACATCGTAATTAAGATCATCTGCCCACCAATACGATAGATAGCTTGCATATCTCCTGCTGCAACACCGTCATCGATAATGCGAGCAGTCTGCGTCGGTAATAATAACTCTCCTATGGCTTGTGTTAAGGCAAAAACAACTGCCCCAAACATCGCCCACGGTGGAATTCGTTTAATCAAACGCCACATATAATTCCTCCTTTATATAACTAATATTGCAAACAATTTGAATATTGCCTCAACTTAAAATTATACGCCCTTTTGATTAAATAAACAAATAATTGTTACTTTCCGGGTGTCTCCTCAAAATTAAAGTCATCCAAGATACTTTCATCTTCAGCATATAAACCTGAAACGCGTTTATACCACGAGAAGAAGTGTTTAAGAATGACTTTGATTACCGCATAAATTGGAATAACAAATACAACACCTACCACGCCAAAAATACTTCCTGCTGAAATCAATAGCAGCATAATAGTTACTGGGTGAATAGCCATATTTGACCCGAGTACTTGTGGCGAAATGACTCGACTCTCAATTGTTTGCTCAATTGCAAATATAACCAACACTTTCACAATCATCATAGGACCAATCACAATAGCCACAATAATGGCAGGAATCATAGCTAGAAAAGATCCTATATAAGGAATAACATTTAAAAATCCAGCGGCAATACCAATAATAACCCCATATGGTAAACCAACAATTGAATAACCAAGAACAAACATAATAGCTACAGCAATAGCCACAATAATTTGTCCCCGTATATATTGGCTAATTTGGAGATTCATATCGCTAATTAGGTTTAGGGTTGATTTACGGATTTTTATCGGTAAAAATTGTGCTAAATATGCTGGCATTTTATGACCATCACGTAACATATAGTACAGAATAATTGGTGCTGTGAATAAAGCAACAGTTACACGAGTGACTGTACCCACTATAGACGACACACTAGCAATTGCTGAATTTGCAATACTTTCCCAGTTGAAGGATGATAAGTCTTGTATATTGGCCATAATAGATTGCAAGACTAGATCCACTTGATCATACCAATCACCATGAATGAATGATTGCAAGCGATTTTGATAATTCGCCCAGATAGTATCCCAGTTATCAATTAAGTTACGCCCTTCATCTACTACCGTTGGAATTAAAGCTAATAGCCCTGTTACAACAACCGCAATTAATAAAAGTACAATTGCTGAACCCCAAGTTCGATTTAGTCCTTTTTTCTCAATTTGATTAACTAAGGGAACTGTCAAATAATAAAAGATAGCCGCAACAACTATCGGTAAAGAAACATATTGAATAAAAGAAATTACTGGGTCTAAAAGATACGATACTCGCGTAAACAAGCTCACAAATATGACAATTAAAATCCCAATCATTAAGCTGCCAGTATATTTGTTATTCAAAATATATTTAAAGAACCAGGAATTGGCAAAAGTACGTTTATTTTCAGCTAATTGCTGTTTATTCATATCCTGTATTTCTTCTGAATGAAATTTATCTTTCATAACGACCCCTCCTATATTACATATGTCCATTATAACAAATATTTTTATTCATATATGCCAATACAATCAGAGTAAAACTAGTTTTACTTTTAAAAAGAGCGTTTTCTTGTATAATAAAGTTATCTTAAGAAAGAGGGGAATTTTAATTATGGAAACGATTTATGTATCTGGCTATACGCGAGAAGACAATAAAGGCATTCATACCTTAACGCTTAATGCTGATAAGCAAGCTTTCGAGGCAAGTGAATTAATTATTGAAGAAAGTAACCCTACTTACATGAGTTTATCAAATGATGGACAACATCTATTTACCTTAAGCGATGGTGACGAACCTGGAGTTGCCCATTATGAAATTATTGATGGACGATTCTCTTTAAAAGATCGTATTAAGGTTTTCAACGAAAATGGATGCTATGTAACGTATGATGAAGAAACGAGTGTACTTTATGTTGCAAACTATAAAAAAGGCGAATTAGCTGTAATCAAAGTGAATGAAGATGGTACATTAACACTTACTGATTTGATCCAGCATACATCACCTGTTGGTCCTCATGAAAACCAAGATTTTGCACACGCACATTTTATTCATCCAACAAACGACCATCAGTTCATCCTTTCTTGTGATTTGGGAACGGATGAAGTGCATACTTACCAGCTAACTGATGATTATAAATTATCAGAAGTGAGTGTATATAAAGCTGCGCCAGGTACTGGTCCACGTCATCTAGCTTTCCACCACTCTAAACCAATTGTGTACTTACTTGGTGAATTAGATTACACAGTGGAAGTGTTAACTATTCAATCAGATGGTAGTTTAATTGCAGGTAATCGTTATCACACAATTCCTAGCGATTGGACTGAATTCAATTCATCAGCAGCTATCCGTCTTTCTCATGACAATAAATTTTTATATGTTTCAAACCGTGGGCACAACTCTATCACTGTCTTTGAAGTATCTGAAGATGGTCAAAGCTTGACTGAAATCCAAAACATATCAACTGAAGGAGATTTCCCACGCGATTTCAACTTCAATGCGGACGAATCCTTTGTAATTGTTGGTCATCAATTCCAACCACAAATTTCATTATTCACTCGTAATCAAACAAGTGGTTTACTATCTTACGTTGACAATACAAGTATTAACGAAATCGTTTGTGTAACACCGGTTTAAAGGAGCTCATTTATTAATGTATCATTTAGCAGCTAATCAAATTGATGAAAAATTACAGTATAAATTGCTATCTGGTGCCATTGTTCCGCGACCAATCGGTTGGATTACTAGTTTGAATAAGGAAACGGGTGTCATCAATTTGGCACCTTTTTCTTTTACTAGCGGAGCTGGGCAAAAAATGCCCCTTATCTCAGTGGCTATACTTAGAAAAGAAGATTTCTCCATTAAGGATACAGCGCGCAATTTGCTGAATCATCCTGAAGGCGTAATAAATATTGTTAGCAAAACATTCATTGATAAAATGAATGCAACAGCTGCTAAAGTACCTGCTGATGTCAGTGAACTCACTTTAGCAGATATCAAAATCCTTGATTCAAATAGTGTGACTGTTCCAGGTGTTCATGATGCTTTAATACGTTTAGAAGTCAAGGTATACCAATACATCCCTATTCGAGACCGAGATGAACATATCATCACCGATATGTTTATTCTTGAAGTGACTGACTACCACCTAGACGAATCTGTATACGATATAGAAAATGGTTACATACTTTATGATGGTTTGGCGCCTGTAGCAAGACTAGCAGGTAACCTATATACTGATATTACCGAACCTTATATTTTAGAGAGACCTGAATAAAGATACATAGCAATTAGAAAAAGGATTTGGTACATGCCAAATCCTTTTTCTAAAGTATAAAATAAATGGTTTATTTTGATTGGACAAAGGTTTTCCCTAAAGCTTTAGGTGCCTGCGCTCTACCTATAAACACTACCAATACAATAATTGTTAAGATATAAGGTGCTATATCTAAATACACTGACGGGATATCTTGAATAATAGGAATGTAGTTAGCTGTAACAGATAAGCTTTGTGCGAATCCAAAGAAGATTGCAGCTAACAAAGCACCTACTGGATGCCATTTTCCAAAAACCATAGCTGCCATAGCCATGAATCCTTGACCAGCAACAGTGATCACAGAAAATTCGTTCTGCACTGCTTGGGACTGAACGGCCCCTCCAATACCACCGAGTAAGCCTGAAATAAGCACCCCAGCATACTTCATTGCGTTAACATTAATACCTAGCGTTTCTGCAGCTTCTGGATGTTCACCTACTGACCGTATGCGTAAACCAAAACGACTCTTAAAGAGTAAAAACCAAGCCAATATTGCCAGTAAAATGCCTAAATAAGCTGGTCCAGAGGTATTTTGAAAGAAAATAGGTCCGATCACTGGAATGTTATTCAACCCTAAGATGTTATATGTCACAAAAGGTTTAGCCAATGGACCTGTTTGGGCTGCCCCGTATATGGCTCTAACTAGGAATACAGATAATCCTGGTGCTGCTAAGTTCAAAACTGTACCTGAAATTGTTTGATTAGCGCGGAAATGGATCGAAGAAACAGCATGAATAGCTGAATAAATTAAACCTACAAATCCCCCTACTAATAACCCAATCCAAGGTGTCATAGAACCCAAGGAGGCAGACATAGCAATATTGAATACGGCAGAGGCAAAAGCTCCCATGACCATAATCCCTTCTAAACCAATGTTTACCACACCTGATCGCTCAGAAAAAGTGCCACCGATAGCTGTGAAAATAAGGGGTGCGGCATACATCAAGGTTGATGACACAATTAGTTGTAAGATCGTACTTAATTCCATTATTGGTCCCCCTTTATCGTTTGCTTTTTACTTTTTCCAAATTTTTCTAAACTATAACTAATGATGTAAGACGAACCAATGAAGAAAATAATTGCTGCAGTGATCACACTCGCTAATTCATCAGGAACCCCTGCTCGATTTGGCATAAATGAAGCGCCAATGTTTAAAATACCAAACAAAATAGAAGCTAAGAAAGTGCCTAAAGGTGTTCCCATACCTAGTAACCCGACAGCGATACCATTAAAACCTTCAGAAGGTAGTGAAGTTAAGGTATATAAATTACCAAACGTACCGATTCCATGAATGACACCTGCTAAACCTGCTAATCCACCAGATAGAAAAATAGCTAAAACAATATTTTTCTCTACGTGAATGCCGGCATACTCTGCTGCTTCTTTGTTCAATCCGACAGCTTTTAATTCGAATCCCATCGTTGTATGTTTCATCACAAATCCATATAAAATCACCATAACTATTGCAATGAGTATCCCCATATTTAGACGAGAACCACCTGTTATCGTTGTAATGAAGCCAAGTGCTAAAGAAGCATTTTCTCCAACTTTTTCAGTCATATTCCCCGTACCAATCACTTCACGAATCAAATAATTCGTTGAATATAAAATGATATAGTTCAACATAATCGTCACTACGACTTCATTTGTTCCTAAATAAGCACGCAATACCCCTGCGATTGATGCGAATAAAGCACCTGATAATGTGCCAATAATTAACACACTAGGTACCATGATCACTTTCGGTACATCCGGAAATGCTAAAGCAAATGAAACCGATGATAGCCATCCTGCTAGTAATTGTCCAGACAAACCAATATTGAAGAAACCTGATTGATAAGCAACATTGAAGGCCAGACCGGTGAGCGTTAACACTGTCGCTTGTCTTAATACTTCACCAATAAAGTATGGACTTGATAATACTGTCATTATCATGGCATCGTACGCAGCTATTGGATTATATCCAAAAAACAACATAATTAAGGCGCCTAGAATAAAACCACTTACTATAGAAATAAAAGGAATTGTCAATTTCTCTATAAGGGTACGCGATTTAAATGCTTTCAACTGTTTCAACTCCTTCATCTATAGCGTCTTGTCCTACAGGATTTAAGTGACTTTGTACTCGTGCCTCTTTTAAGGATACACCAGCCATTAGTAAACCTAATTCTGTTTCATTTGTATCTTCAGCAGCGACGATTGCATTTATTTTCCCATCATGCATGACAGCAATCCGGTCAGCTACGCCCATAATCTCATCTAACTCAAAACTCATTAATAATACACTCTTCCCAGCATCCCGATGTTGTACTAATCGATCATGGACAAATTCAATTGCACCAACATCCAATCCTCTAGTCGGTTGCGCAGCAATTAATAAGTCTGGATTACGGTCTAATTCGCGCGCGATGATAACTTTCTGTTGGTTACCACCAGATAAAGCACCCGCTAAAGTTGCTTCACTTTCCGTTCTCACATCAAATTCACCAATCAAAATTTTTGCATGATCATTGATAAATTGATGGTTTAACAGACCGTTCTTTGAAAACGGCTTTTGATAGTAAGATTGCATCGCCATATTTTCTGCAATCGACCATTCTAAGAATAGCCCATGCTTTTGACGATCTTCTGGAATATGTCCTAATCCGGCTTCAGTAATCTTTCGAGGACGTTTATTCGTCACATCTTTCCCTGATAACGATACTTTTCCTGAAACTACCTTTCTCAAACCGGCAATTGCTTGAATTAATTCTGTTTGCCCATTTCCATCAATCCCAGCAATCCCCAAGATTTCTCCTGCTCGTACATCAAAATCAACAGATTTTACGGCCTGTAATCCGCGAGACTCATTCACAACTAGGTCCTTGACCTGTAAAATAACATCTCCCGTTTTAGCTGGTTGTTTTTCTACTTTGAAGTTAACATGGCGACCAACCATCATGTCTGCTAATTCTTGCTTATTTGTTTTTGCAACTTCTACAGTATCAATACTCTGACCACGCCGAATAACTGTGCAACGGTCAGCAACAGTGGTAATCTCATCTAATTTATGCGTAATTAGGATAATTGATTTGCCCTCAAGTGTCATAGCTTTCATGATATGCATTAATTCTTCAATTTCTTGGGGTGTTAATACGGCTGTTGGCTCATCAAAGATTAAAATATCTGCTCCTCTGTAGAGAGCTTTAATAATTTCTACTCGTTGTTGTTGACCAACAGAAATATCTTCAACGTATGCATCCGGATCTACGGCTAGCTGGTATTGATTGGATAATTCTTTAATTTTGTCATAAGCGGCTTTTTCATCTAGGTAACCAAATTTTGTGGATTCTTTTCCTAATACAATATTTTCTGCAACCGTAAATTTATCAATCAGCATAAAATGCTGATGAACCATCCCAATGCCTAACTTATTTGCATTATCTGGAGAACTAATATTTGCAACTTGACCGTTTACTAAGATTTCACCGGATGTTGGTGATAATAAACCAGATAAAATATTCATTAGTGTTGATTTTCCAGCACCATTTTCCCCTAATAAGGCATGAACTTCACCTTTTTTTAAATTGAAGTTGATCTTGTCGTTCGCTTTGTAATTACCAAAGATTTTGGTGATGTCACGCATTTCAATGACATTTTCATTTTGCACGTTTATTTTCCTCTTTTCTAACCTACTGTCCCAATCATAGGAAAAGCGTCAGTCAATTTGACTGACGCAATTTTCTTTTGCTATATTCCTCACTCTGCTGAATAAGAAAATTCTGGAACGTCAATTTCACCATCAATGATTTGTTGTTTCGCATCTTCAATTGTTGCCCAAGTTTCATCATCCAGGTTACCTTTAGTGACATCAACTGTCTTATCTGCTAAACCATATTCAACCAATTCCCCACCTGGAAACTCGTTTTCCATAGTTTGCTCTGTAATGGCAACGATTGCTGAACCTGTATCTTTAATTGTAGAAGTTAAAGTGAAGTTGCCTCCTGACCATTCACCTTCTTCAGTTTGATCACGGTCAACACCAATCACCCAGATGTTTGCTTCGCTATCAGCTTCTAAACGGTTACGAGCTTCTGTAAATACACCGTTACCTGAACCACCAGCTGCAGTATAGATGACATCCACACCACTTGTATACATAGCATTCGCAATTTGTTGACCAGTTGCTGCATCACCAAATGATTCAACATATTGTGCATCTACTTCAATTGAATCATCTACATAGGCAACGCCGGCTTTAAAACCAGTTTCAAAACGATCAATCCCAGGTGTTTTCATACCGCCCACAAAACCGACTTTGCCAGTTTCAGATGTTGATGCCGCAGCTATACCTGCTAAGAAAGCAGATTCTTGATCTTTAAAGGTCATAGAAACAACATTTGGTTGATCCACTTGTCCATCAATAAAGGCAAATTGTTGGTCTGGATTAGCAGGTGCTACTTCATTAAAAGTATCTTCTAACATGAAGCCCATACCGAAGATAATGTCATAACCATCTGCAATCGCAGTATTGAAGTTTGGTACGAAATCAGATGAATCTGTTGATTCGTAATATTGTACCTTATTGCCAGTTTCTTCTGACCAAGCTTGCATACCTTCCCAAGCTGATTGGTTAAACGAACGATCATCAACTCCACCTTCATCAGTAATCATACCAATGGCATAATCACCAGTAGCTTCAGTAGAAGACGAAGCCCCTGCTTGAGCATCAGAACTGCTAGATTCAGTACCAGCGTTTTGTCCTTGACATGCTGCTAAAGCAAATACAGAACCAGCTAATAAAACGATGTTTTTAAATTTTGTAGACATGTTTCTCCTCCAAATAACGAATGTTATGATTTTAAATTTTTATAATGTTCGCTTATTACAGGATTTATATTACGGCATAATTTAGACAAAGTAAAGTGTTTTTGTAAAAATAGTTCGTATTTTTTATTAATTTATCATTTTCTATTTAAAATTAAGTATTTTAACCATTTGTAATACGAACGATTATACAAATTTTTAGGTTAAATAAAAAAAGAGGCTGAAACAAAAATGTCTCAGCCTCTTTTTGCTATATGAGAATGTTTATAATTAAATTCCAAAAATCATCATTGTCCGATACTGCCCAAATGTCTCCAATAATATTTTATTATTGTTCGTTTTTTGGTCCAGTACGTTAATTCAAAACGACTTTTGTCTCACCTTCTTTGGTATATTAATCATGTATATTTGGATTAATGATCCGCTGTTACAGTACCTACTTCTGCACTATGCGTTACATGTCCTGATGCAGTTAATTGTAAGTTAGAAAAGTCTTCTAAATTTGTGAATACTACAACGATAAATTTTCCTTTGCCAGCAGAAGCTAACTGGTTTAAATCTACATTCGCGATTTTACTACCAACACTTACTTGATCACCTTCAGCTACAGTAACCTCAAATGGTGCACCATCTAATTCAACAGTATCAATCCCCATATGAACTAAGACTTCTACATCATCATCAGTTTTAATGTAGATTGCATGTTTAGTTGGGAAAATACTCATAACAGTACCAGCAACCGGTGCATACACATCTCCAGTTTCAGGTTCCACAGCATAACCGTCTCCCATCATTTTTTGTGAAAACACAGGATCATCCACTTGATCAATAGCTTTAAATTCGCCCGTTGCAGGAGCAAATAAAGTTTCTGCTAATTGAGAACTACTCGATTGTTTTGTAGTTTCTTTCTTCTTATTTTTCTTAAAAAAATTAAACATATGGCTCGCTCCTTAAGTATTCATTTTGTTAACTAGATTAATCATATCACAACCATAAAAATAATGACAATACTTCTATGAAGGGATTTCACCTTTCTAAACTTTAAAGAGTTCTTAAATTTATAATGTTTTTTTGTTTTATCCGATATTTTCATTTATACTAATTTGAGAAATAAATTAAACAAGAATGAAGGGAAATTGATAAATGTTAGATACATTAAAGGTGATTTTATTAGGTATCGTAGAGGGGATTACTGAATGGTTACCTATTTCATCAACTGGACATATGATTCTTTTGGAAGAATTTATTACTTTAAATGTCCGCCGAGAATTTTGGGATATCTTCCTCGTTGTCATTCAAGTTGGAGCTATTCTAGCTGTAGTATGGCTAAACTTTAACCAATTAAACCCATTTGCCCCAAGTAAGTCTAAAGCTGAAAAAGAAGAAACTTGGATGACTTGGTTTAAGGTATTTGTTGGTTGTTTACCTGCTGTGATTGCTGGGTTACTATTAGACTCTTGGATGGAAGCCCACTTGATGACTTGGTCGGTAGTAGCGATTACTTTGATTGTTTATGGTATTTGGTTTATCTGGATTGAGAATCGCAACCAAAATAAACAAGTAAAAATAGATACTATGACCGATTTGTCTTATATGGATGCGTTTAAAATTGGCCTATTCCAAGTACTTTCACTAGTCCCAGGAACATCACGTTCAGGTTCAACAATTCTAGGTGCAACTATTGTCGGTACGTCAAGACCATTGGCTGCGAACTTCTCATTCTTTATGAGTATCCCCATTATGTTTGGTGCTTCTGCATTAAAATTAATTAAAGCTTTCTTAAATGGCTTTGTTTTTACTGGAACAGAAATATGGTTACTCTTGGTTGGGATGGTTGTGGCTTTTATTATTTCCGTTTTAACGATTAAGCTATTCTTGAAATATATTAAAAGAAATGACTTCAAAGTATTTGGTTGGTACCGTATCGCTCTCGGTATTATAGTGTTCTTATATTTCTTACTATTTAATGCATAGGTTGTCTGTAAAATTTTAATCTAAAGAGGCTGGGACAAAATACCTCAGCCTCTTTTGATATATAAAAATGTTAATCATCGGGTTTCAAAAGTCAATATTGTCCGATACTTCCCAAAATGTGCCAATAATATTTCGTTATTGTTCGGCTTTTGGTCAAGTACGTCAATTCTAACGACTTTTGTTTCACCTTCTTTTTCTAAACTACAAATTTAGTTAAAAAACTCCTTATATATAGCTCGGACAGCGTCATCTTCTCGTTCTTCAATAATACCAAACATGACAGAAATTTCAGATGATCCTTGATTAATCATTTCCAAGTTGATATCAGCATTTGACAAGGCTTTGGTTGCTCTTGCAGTATTCCCGATATTCTCAATCATACCTTCACCCACAAGCATCAAAAGACTTAAATTGTCTCTTTTTTCGACAGCATCTGCAACAGTTTCAGCTTTGATTTCAGCTATCATTTCCTCTAATTCTTTCTTTGATAAAGCATCCTCTTTGAATATGACATCAATATCATCAATACCAGAAACAATATGTTCAAAAGAAACACCATATCTCTCTAATACAGATAATACACGACGTACAAATCCAACTTCTCTATTCATCATATATTTCTTGATATAAACAGAAGCAAATCCACTAGTTGATGCAATACCTGAAATAGCTAAATTATTTTTGGGACGAGTTCGTGTAATCAAAGTGCCAGGTGCATGTGGTTCGTTTGTATTTTTTACAGCTACAGGAATATCAGCAATAAAGGCGGGCTGTAACGCTTCGTCATGGAAAACAGAGAATCCTGCATAAGATAACTCACGCATTTCTGAATAAGTGAGTTGTTCAATCGCTACTGGATTATGGACGACACTTGGATTTGCCACATAAATTGAAGAAACATCCGTAAAGTTTTCATACATTGAAGCCTTTACACCGTTGGCTACGATTGCACCGGTAATATCAGAACCTCCACGAGAAAAGGTCACCAATTTTCCATCTTTGGTATAGCCGAAGAAACCAGGTATCACGATGATACCATCCTGTTTACGTAATTTATATAAATTTTGATAAGATTCAGGTAATACACGTGCTTGCCCTGGATTATCAGACAAAAATAAACCCGCATCTTGAGGATTTAGATAAGAAGCCTCATAACCTAGACCAGAAAAATACGCTGCAATTAACTGGGCATTAGCATCCTCACCAAAGGCCTTAATAGCATCCGTAAAATATGCAGGTTGTGCTGTAATACCTGAATTAATTAAATCATTCAATTGTTTTGAAATTTTATCTATGATAGCTAAATCCATTTCTAGCCCCTCAGCCGTATCTCTAAATCGATCAACAATTTGGTTAAAAGTAGCTGATGCATTTTCACTATCATGTAAAATCTCAGTAGCTAAGTCAATTAACAAGTCAGTTACCTTAATATCCGCTTTGTCACGCTTTCCTGGAGCAGAAACAATGACAAATTTACGGTCAGTATCACTGATTACGATATCTTTTACTTTCACCAGTTGTTCAGCTGATGCAACTGATGATCCTCCAAATTTTACTACTTTCATTTTTTCATTTCATCCCAATCCAATTTTAATGTATTATGAGCTATCTTATCATAAATATCAGATCTTATACAATAAGAAAAGCGGTTGATACCTGTAGCTATCAACCGCTCAATTTCAGGCTCTACAATATATAGGACTGATGACTAAAAAAGTCATTGGTCCAATTTTTTTCGCAAAAAAACGAGGATTCCATTATCATTAAGT
>NZ_PNHQ01000012.1 GCF_002871935.1 Aerococcus viridans | reverse complement strand
CCTGAGAGACGATCAGGTAGATAGGCTAGAAGTGGAAGTGCAGTGATGTATGGAGCGGACTAGTACTAATCGGTCGAGGACTTATCCAATGGATAATAGATTGTATGATGGAATGGTCGATGACTTACAGATTCAGTTTTGAGCGAACAAAATGCTCATAAATACATAAATATTGTGTGGTGACGATGGCAAGAAGGTCACACCTGTTCCCATCTCGAACACAGAAGTTAAGCTTCTTAGCGCCGAATGTAGTTGGGGGTTGCCCCCTGTGAGACTAGGACGTTGCCATGCAATATTTTTATTCCGCAATAGCTCAGTTGGTAGTAGCGCTTGACTGTTAATCAAGATGTCGTAGGTTCGAGTCCTACTTGCGGAGTTTTTTTGTACCTATATACCAACTTGCTGCCATAGCTCAGTTGGTAGAGCGTCGCCTTGGTAAGGCGGAGGTCACGGGTTCAAATCCCGTTGGTAGCTTTGTATATTTGTATAAAATAACTGTGTGGTAATGATGGCAAGAAGGTCACACCTGTTCCCATCTCGAACACAGAAGTTAAGCTTCTTAGCGCCGAATGTAGTTGGGGGTTGCCCCCTGTGAGACTAGGACGTTGCCATGCAAATCAAATCAAAACCGCTAGCTTAGACATTTGTTTTTGCTAGCGGTTTTTTTGGTTCTTCGTCAAATTAGTATGAGAGTGACTAAGGTTTATGGTAGTGGGAACCGTTGTTTAAATAGTACTTACCCCCTTTTTTAATATATAAATACAAAATTATTTTGTAAGTTTTTACAAATTATTGCATAAAAATGATAAAATAGAAAGATATTAAGATTGATGATAAAAAGGAGTGGAAATCATGTATTATTTGCCGTTGATTGGTATTCTAATTATAATTATTGGTTTTGCAGTGAAGCTAGATACCATTGCGGTTGTTGTAATCGCTGGACTAGCGACTGCTTTAGTATCGGGTATTTCGATTACTGATTTCTTGGTAATGCTTGGAGAAGGTTTTGTGAATAATCGTTTGGTGACAATTTTTATTTTAACCTTACCAATGATTGGTTTGGCTGAAACGTTTGGTTTGAAAAATCAAGCAGTACGATTGATTAACAATGTTAAAGGGATGACAACGGGGTCATTCTTAACTTTATACTTATTCTTACGTGAATTAGCCGGATTTTTATCAATTCGTATTGGTGGTCATCCACAATTTGTACGACCTTTAGTACAGCCTATGGCGGAAGCGGCAGCTATTTCTAAAAATGGTGAAATTGATGAGGATACAAAAGAAGAAATTAAAGCACAGTCTGCTGCTATGGAGAATGTTGGGAACTTCTATGCACAAAATACTTTCGTAGCCAGTGCAGGTACCTTATTGATTGCAGGAACGCTAGAATCTTTAGGATATGAAGTAATGGCAATTGATGTAGCGCGTGCGTCACTTCCAGTTGCTATTATCACCTTTATTTTAACAGCAGTTTATAACTATGTATTCGATCAAAAAATGAACCGTAAATACCGTAAGGGAGGTAAGTAAGATGGAAATGTTCTTTACAAACTTACTAGAATTCTTCTACATTTTAATCGGCTTGCAGTTCGCCTTTACTGGTTATAAAGTTTTAAGATCTGACCAAGATAAACGCATTGGAACGGCTTTATTTTGGTTTGACCTAGCGATTTTGTTTGCCTTAGGAAAATGGTTACCAGCAATTATTTCTGGTATTTTAGTCTTACTATTGGCAATTATTACCTTGGTGAAACATTTTGTGACAGGTAATTTTGAACAGGATGAGACGCGTGCAGAAGTTAATGCTGACCGTTTTGGAAACCTTGTGTTTGTACCGGTTATTGTGATGGCGGTTACAGCATTAGTGCTTGCGCAGTTTGTACCTGCTTCAGGTGCGGGTGCTATTGGTATCGGGGCTATTGTTGCATTAGTGCTGGCGATGGCTATTTTCCGTGCACCATTCCAACAAGTTTTACATGAATCTAATCGAAATGTACAACAAGTTGGATCAACAGCTATTTTGCCACAATTATTGGCAGCACTAGGCGTCATCTTTGTGAATGCGGGAGTTGGCGAAATAGTAACGTCAATTTTTGGTAACTTAGTGCCTGAAGGAAACCAGTTTTTAGGTGCAACAATGTATGTTATCGCGATGGTTGTCTTTACGATGATAATGGGAAATGCATTTGCTGCTTTTACAGTGATTACAGCAGGTATTGGTATTCCATTTGTGATTATGCAGGGTGCTAACCCAGCGATTGCAGGTGCTTTAGCAATGACAGCTGGTTATTGTGGGACATTATTAACACCTATGGCGGGTAATTTCAATGCTTTACCTGTGGCATTGTTAGAAATGAAGAGTGAGTATGGTGTGATTAAACGACAAGCACCAATTGCTATTGCTTTAATTGTTGTCCATATTGTATTAATGTATACTTGGGCATTTTAGGAGGTATAAAGATGAAAATTTTAGTAACAGGATTTGATCCATTTGGTGACGATACGATTAATCCAGCGATTGAAGCGGTAAAACGTTTGCCGGAAGAAATAAATGGTGCGAAAATTATCAAATTAGAAATTCCAACTGTCTTTAATAAAAGTGCAGAAGTAGAGAAACGTGCAATTGAAGAACACCAACCCGATTATATCTTGAATATTGGTCAAGCGGGAGGTCGTTTTGCTTTAACACCTGAACGTGTAGCTATCAATGAAGATGACGCACGTATTCCAGATAATGAAGGTAAACAACCGATTGATGAACCAATCAAAGAAGACGGAGAAGCTGCTTACTTTAGTCAGTTACCAATTAAAGCGATGGTTACTTATATGAAAGAGGCTAATGTACCTGCAGAAGTATCCAATACTGCTGGAACATTTGTCTGCAATCATATTATGTACCACTCTCTATACTTAACAAATAAAGAGTATCCAGCGATTAAAGCTGGTTTTATGCATATCCCATTCTTACCAGAACAAGTTACAGATCGACCAAATACACCATCAATGGCTCTAGAAGATATTGTTCGTGGTATTGAGGCAGCAATTACCGCTATCGTGGATTACGATGGAAAAGAAGATATGAAAATTGTTGGTGGAAAAACACATTAACACAAGGATGAGACAAATGTCGTCTAGGCTCGCAACGGTGGAAGAAATAAACGTAGTGATGGCACATCACGTAGGTTATTTCTGAAGCGGCGCGCGTCTGACATTTGGAACTCGACTAAAAAGGATGAGACAAATGTCGTCTAGACTCGCAACGGTGGAAGAAATAAACGTAGTGATGACATATCACGTAGGTTATTTCTGAAGCGGCGCGCGTCTGACATTTGGAACTCGACTAAAAAGGATGAGACAAATGTCGTCTAGACTCGCAATTTTTGCCGCGTTGAGAATATGACATTATGTATCATTTAGAGAAAGGTCTATGATGTGATTATCATAGGCTTTTTTTTGAATAGGTTGCTCTTTAGAAATTGTTTAAAAAATTATCACAAAGAAACCACAAAAAAGATTGATTCTTTCATACTATCTTCAAAACTATCGCTTAATATATAAGCATACCCAATAAACAAACCAAACTTTTCTTCATAAATCTTTCTCCTCCCAAACGAAAGATAAAAGTAAACCAGTCGTCTTCCCAACGGCTGGTTTTTTCATGAATGAATTGAGAAATTAGCTTTAGAAATTTATAATTTTAAAATCATAGAAACAACATACATTTTGAATGAATCTTCATTTTATCTTCAAAAATATCGTCTATTATATAATCATACCCAATAAACAAACCAAACTTTTCTTCATAAATCTTTCTCCTCCCAAAACGAAAGATGGCAAGTTTAACCAGCTGTCCTCCCAACAGCTGGTTTTTTGAGTATACAAAAAGGACATGACACGTGTCATGTCCTAAAAGATCAAAAGGTATTGAACGTTATTTTTCTATAAATTAATCAGAGTATTTATCAAAGTAACCTTGGATGTAGACAAATGGCGTACCCTTATCTCCAGAACCAGAAGTTAAATCTGATAATGACCCCACTAAGTCAGTAATGTTACGAGGGGTTGTTCCTAATGAGGTATTGTGGCCAGCTTCATCAATCTGGTCATGATTTTTAATATACGCACGCATTGCTTCTGTTAATTCTTCTCCAGATAGGTCGCTAAATTGGTTATCTGCAACATACTTGATCTTAATTTCGTCAGGGGTACCAGATAAACCTTTAGTGAAACCAGGTGATACAACAGGGTCAGCTAATTCCCAAATGTGGCCAACTGGATCTTGGAAAGCACCGTCACCATAAACCATCACTTCAACAACCTTACCAGTCGCATCTAATAAACGTTTTTGAACATCTTCAACGAATGCTTGTGCGTTACGCGGGAATAATTTCAAACTGTTGTTACCGGAAAGGTTAGCACCTAATAAACCAAAGTCTTCATTGAAACCAGAGCCATCAATTGAATGGTTTAAAATTTGATCTAAGCCAATAATTTCTTTAGCACCATTTTTCTCTAGTATACGACGTGTATACTTACGGTTATGGATATCGGCAATAACTACTGTGTCCACGAAGTTTAAAATGGTTTGTGGGTGGTTAGCAAAAATGATTTCACATTCTGCACCGGTTTCTTCAACACATTTTTTGTATAATTCAACGTAGTCTTCGCCAGTAAATTCATGTGCTAAGTTAGGGAAGTGGCTACGGAATTCAGCTTCTGTTAAAACATCTGTATATGGATTTAAACCAGATTCTTCTAATTCGTCACGTGTAATTAAACGGTTACCCACTTCATCAGAAGGGTAGCTCAATTGAATTACGACTTTTTTCGCTGACATAGCGATACCTTTTAAGATTGCGTAGAAACGGTTACGGCTAAGGATTGGGTTTACAATACCAATCGTTTCACTTTTTGTTTGACTTTGGATATCTTTTACAACAGCATCTAATTCAGCAAAGTTTCCTTGTGCACGAGCTAAAATAGACTCTGTTACTGTTACAATATCGTGGTCACGAACTTCATAACCTTCTTCTTTGGCAGCATTTAAAACAGTATCTACTACAATGCCTGCTAGGTCATCGTTCTCTTTAATAATGGGAGCGCGTAACCCTCTTACAACAGTACCTACAGCTCTAGACATACATAATCGTCCCTTCAAAATTCTCTTCTGCCTCTTTGGCATACTGTTTTATTATATATCAATAAAATCTCTTTGCCAATGAAGTGAGGGTAAAAACCGAACAATTTTCTCATGATTTTTAATGTATAAATATTAGACAAAGGAAATTTGGTCATGCTATGATGAAAGTGTAAAAATTGTAGTAGCAAGCAATCAATTGAATTCAGACTATTCGCCAAATTTGTGAGGTATCATATGACGAATCTTTTATTGAACACTTGGCATACACTATTGGATCAGTTATTGGTTACTGATGCTGTATACCCTTGTGTCTTTGAGGCTACAGTTCTTACATTGACAATATCGTTTAGAAATCCTAGCGTTTGACCTTGATGTCTGACGCTTTTTTTTGTGGATTTTCACACCTTTAGGAGGAAAGATAAAATGAGAAAATGTATGATCTTTATCAACCAACACAGTATAAATCACGCGTTTGTTAATCGGATGATGCATTTAAATACTCTTCCACCTTAAGGAGGTGGTCCAAAGGTATCTCGGTGCTAGCCGTTAATAGCTAAATATCTAAATAAGAGACCAATAAATAAACACCAGGTCATCAACAAGCCTAAAAGCTAATCCGTTAGGCAGTATCGTTTGTTGAGTCACTGGTGTTTAGTTTTTTATTATTTAGTTATTACTATAATAAAACTGCTGCAGCAAGGGCGCGTTGAACATCGTAAACGACATCGCCACCTTTAAATTGTAGCGCGATTGTAGGTTGTTCGTTACCAGATAAGTAAATATTCACTTCAGAATCTATATCAAAATTCCCTACCGTTTCTACCGAAAAGCGTGAAATTGATTTGTAGGGTACACTCATAAAATCACGTTTTTTGCCGGTAATCCCTTGTTTATCCATTAAAATCAGTCGATATGAAGTAAATACCACTAAATCGCGCAAGATATTGTAAGATAATTCAATTGTTTCACCAGGAATTAATACCTTTTCTAATGTGTCAGAAACTCGTTCTTTATCTGCTTCAGATGCGTTACCAAATAAACCTGAAAATAAGCCCATATTGTTACTCCTTTTTTAAAAATATATCCTATCATTTAAGCTTAATTCATTATACCGATTAAAGGAAATTAAGGTCAACTAAGCCAAATATTAAGGATTTATGCATATATTTTGTTATAATAAAATTAATAGAAGCGTCATATATGTTGAGGAGGTAAATGATGGGATACGAAATTAAAGAAGTCACCAATGGATTTGCGATTTTTAATGAAGCGGGCGACAAACGTATTGCCGAAATTGAGTATGAGCCAAAAGCAAACGATATTATCGTTGCAACACATACATGGACGGACCCAAGTTTACGCGGGCAAGGTGTTGCTGCTCAACTAGTTGATCACCTAGTGGCCGATGCTGAAAGTAAAGGGCGTAAAATTAAAGCACTATGCCCATATGTCGTGAAGAAATTTAACGAAAATCCGGAGAAATATGATCATATTAATGCGGATAAATAATTTATAAAAAAGCGCCATCTCTGTCTTTGCTGGTTAGTAAAGATAGGGGTGGTTTTTCATGTTGAAAGGTAGTCACTTTCATTTTCCCCTAAACATCGGTAAAATAAATATATTAGAAAGGCTAAGAGGTGTAACATGAAATATATTAAACTATTAGAAGATGTGTCAAATGCTTATGGTGCGCCAGGTTACGAAGACCAAGTAATTGATATTGTAAAAGCCAATAAAGGGGCTTTTAGCTTACAAGCAGATGCGATGAAAAACTTGTATATGAACTTTACAAATATTGACCCAAGCAAACCAACAATTATGTTAGATTCACATATGGATGAAGTAGGCTTCATGGTTCAAGCAATTGATGAAAACGGCTTGTTGTTAATGCAGGCTTTAGGTGGATGGACAGCAGCCTCAGCGCAATCTCAATTATTTATGGTAAGAACCAATGATCATAAAACGTATGTACCAGCTGTTGCTACAAGTAAACCTATACACTTTATGACAGCAGAAGAAAAGGCTAAGCCAGTCGCACTAACTGATTTAAAATTAGACGTAGGGGCTACTTCAAGAGAAGAAGTCATCAATGATTTCGGTATTACTGTTGGTCAACCTGTTGTACCAGCAACTAAATTCCAAGTAAATAAGAAGAACGGTATGATGATTGGAAAAGCCTTTGACAACCGTTTAGGCGTAGCAGCAACGCTTGCTGTCTTTAACGAATTGGGTGTAGATGGTGTGAAAGCATTACCATTTAATCTTGTTGGTGCGTTTGCGACACAGGAAGAAGTTGGTTTACGTGGTGCTAAAGTCACCACCAATCGTGTTAACCCACAAGTAGCTATCGTGTTTGAAGGGACACCTTCTGATGATTACGCAAAATCGGCAACAGTTGGTCAAGGGCGCGTTAAGCAAGGGCCACAATTGCGTTATCGTGATTCGACCTACATTGCTTCAGACCTTCTAAATGGTTTATTTGTTGAAGCTAGCGAAAAAGCAGGTATTCAAATTCAACAAGCGGTACGTGATGGCGGAGGTACTAATGCCGGTGCCATTCACACAGCCAATAATGGTGTATCTGTGATTACGTTAGGAATGCCGACACGCTATGCCCATACCCATTACTTAATTTCAGCTTATCAAGACTTCCAAGATACAGTAGATGTGACAGTAGCTTTCTTAAAAGGCTTAACTGAAGAGGATTTGGCATTCACTCAACTAAGAAGTTTGTAGTATTTAATCTAATTTAAAAAGATATGAAGCATCAAGAAAAGTCAGCCTTCGCTAAATTTTTGAGGCTGACTTATTTTTGTTGGGTTCACTACGAAACTATCTTTTATCCTTGTTTATAGCATTTTTGCACAAAAATATTTTTCAATACTTTTTTTTATTTTGAAAAAGACCTTATTTTTGTAAGCGATTCCATTTTTGTGTTATACTTTAAATGAAAAGAAAGTAAGGGAGGTAGCGAAAATGATTCTTGATAACATTCAACGTATACTGGTGCCAGTGGACGACTCGGAAAATAGTAAAGCAGCCTTTAGAGATGCAGTTGAGATTGCCATGCGATCAAATGCCACTATAGATGTTCTATCAGTAATTGCCGATGACTATGTATTTAGTGACTTAAGGGTATCAGAAACAGATATCAACGAGATGAAAAAACGTACCCTAGAAACCTTAAAAAAATATGAAGATTACGGAAAGGCTCGTAACTTTAATGATATTCATACTTTTACCTCTTTTGGTAACCCAAGACGAGAAGTAGCTAAAATTGCGAATGAAGGTGACTACCAATTGGTTGTCATTGGTGCAACTGGTAAAGGTGCTGTCACAAGGGCTTTAGTTGGGTCTGTAGCTGAAAATACAGTGCGACTATCTAAAATTCCAGTACTAGTTGTGAAATGATATATTAAATTACTCAAGAGGGGGGCTTATCATGTCAGTAACAGCATATAACAAGATCTTAATTCCAGTTGATGGTTCAGATGCTTCATACCGGGCTTTTAGAGAGGCATTATCCATTGCTAAACGTAACAATTCTGAATTGGTATTGTTGAATGTTTTAGATGACTTTGTTCGTCTCGGAAATCCGGATGCCTCTACACGATTATATAATGACTTACGGGAAGATGCTTTAAGTGTCTTAGAATCATATGAAGCTGAAGCGAAAGAAGCTGGTCTTGAGAATGTGTCTCTTGAAATTATTAAGGGAGATGCAAGATATGGTATCGTAGAATTCGCAGAAAAAATCAAGGCAGACCTAGTAGTTGTTGGTGCAACTGGTAAGGGAGCAATTGAACGTGCCATGATGGGTTCAGTATCTGAATATGTAGTACGTAATATGAAATCACATGTATTAGTGATTAAATAAAGGTTTTGAATGCGATCGCTTTACTTGAGCGATTGAGGATAAAAAATGAGACAACTAACATGAGGAGCTGGGAGTGATGATTTTTCTCAGCTTCTTTTTTTATTCACCATATTTTCTCATCATTTCCTCACATTCCCCTTAAATATTCGTCAAAGTAGGTTATAATTAATGTAATTGAATGAGAAATAATGGAGGGATCATATGAAAACAAATAAATTAGTGGTTGTAGGTGTTGGCCATGTAGGCTCATACGTACTTGCAGATGCCATGAAAGCCGGTGTTTTTGGTGAAATTGGTGTGATTGATATCGATGAAAATATTGCACGTGGTGAAGCAGTTGACCAAGAACAAGCACGTGCGCTCACTTACATGAACAATATTAAAGTAACGCATGGTGGGTATGAGCAAACGGATGATGCGGATGTCATTATAATTGCAGCTGGAAATTCTATGAAACCAGATCCCGATGATCCAACCGCAGAGCCTGACCGTGCAACATTAGCTAAAATCACTTCAAAAACGATTCGTGATGTAATGGGCAATATCGTTGAACATACTAGAGAAGCTATTATCATTGTGATTACTAACCCATTAGATACGATTTTATACATTGCAGAAAATGAGTTTGACTATCCTGAAGGTAAGATTTTTGGTACGGGAACTATGCTTGATTCAGCTCGCTTACGCAATGTGTTCGCCAATGCTTATGATGTTGACCCTAAATCGGTTGTGGGTTATATGATGGGTGAACACGGCGCAACAGCCTTTCCAGTATTAAGTAAGTTGAATATCCAAGGCGTACCTTACGGTGAATTAGACCAATATTTTGATCGCAATTCAGCAGTTGACCTATCAAGCCCTGAAGATATTATGAAAAATGTGATTTCTGCAGCTTATGAAGTATTTAATGGTAAAGGTTGGACGAATGCAGGAGTTGCGCAAGCAGCTGTGACCATGGCTAAGGCTGTTGTTCTTGACGAACGTAGTGTCTATCCTGCATGTACTACTTTACGTGGAGAATACGGTTATAACGGAAATGTAGCATTTTCTATGCCATGTATTATTGGTATAAATGGTGTTGAAAAACGACTACCAGTTAGTTTAAATGCGTGGGAAGAAAAGAAATTGCAAGAGTCAGTAGATTATATTCAAAAAGCGATGCAGGATGCAGATGTAAAATTTTAAGCATATATAAAGTAATCATTGAGTAATGAAGATAAAGAAAAAGTCATCACTCCCTTCACTGATCAGTAAAGGGAGTGATGACTTTTATAATGGTTAGTTTTTCTAACCTAAAGCGACATCTAGTGTCATCATGACACCAAAACCAACCAGTAAGGATATGGTAGCGATGTCTGAATTACCGTGTGATTGTGATTCAGGAATGAGTTGCTCCACACAAACGAATATCATAGCGCCAGCTGCAAAAGCTAGGGCATACGGTAAGATTATCGTCACTTGGGAGACTAGTAAGGCACCTAGAGCTGCACCAACGATTTCAACTAAGGCAGATGCTTGACCTAATTGGAAAGCATGCCATTTGCTAGCCCCTTCAGCGCGGATAGGCATTGACAAAGCTGCACCTTCAGGGAAGTTTTGTAGACCAATCCCCATTGTTAAGACTAAAGCAGAGGCGAGACTAGCTGCATTAAATTCATTTGCACCGTACGCTACCCCAACAGATAAACCTTCGGGAAAGTTGTGGATTGTCACTGCTAAAAAGAGCAAAGTGGTTGCAGGTAATTTAGTTTTAGGCCCTTCAGCGTCCATCTTATTCTTTCCCATATGTAAATGTGGGGTGATGTAATCGATTAGGCGTAAGAATAAGCCACCAACAATAAAACCAATTAATGCGGGTATAAAGGCAAGTCGTCCCCAACCAGCTTCCTCGGCAAAGCTAATGGATGGTGCTAACAAGGACCAAAAGCTTGCTGCAATCATCACCCCTGCAGCAAAACCGTTCATAATGTCTAATACACGGCGGTTAATTTCATTAAAGAAAAATACTAAAGCTGACCCTAAAGTTGTCATTAACTAAGTGAAGACACCAGCTAGTGTTGCTTGTAATACAGGGTTAGCACTTGCAAACCATTCAAACATATCTATTCCTCCATTTCTCCAATCATTCCATTTCATTATAAATCATTTGGTATCGCTTTTCATTGTGATTAGCAAAGTTTTCGGTTTTTTATTTGGATAACCAAAAAAAATAAAAATAGTTGTAGAATGAAGTAAAGGTGTTTACCTTTGTTAAAAGATAAAGTATACTATTTTTAGGCTTACTTTTAGTAAGCATATAAAAAGTTAAAGTAAGTTGTGAAAAAGTGAAAAAATATTCAATCCGTATATGAATAACTAAAAAGGTGGAAAATAACAATGGAAAAACAATTTTTTAAAGATGTTACCATTTCAACGGTAACTTACCGAGTAAAAGATTTGAATAAAATGAAACGCTACTATAATGAGGTTATTGGTTTAGAAATACTAAAAGATGAGGAAACTGCAGGAATTGTTGAATTAGGTTTTAAGGGACAAGATGCACCACAATTAATTTTAGATGGGAAAGCAGATTATAAATTAATCACTGGACCTAAAAATGGTTTATACCACACAGCTTGGTTGTTACCTACTCGTGCAGCTTTAGGTGATGTGTTATACCGCATGCTATTAAATAAAACACAACTATACGGTGCTTCAGATCACTCATATTCAGAAGCTTTATATCTACAAGATCCTGAAGATAATGGTATTGAAATTTATGCTGACCGTACTGCTGACCAATGGACACATGGTCCAGATGGTGGGATAACTGATGTTACTGAACCAATGGACGCAGAAGGGGTATTAGCGAGTCGTTCCTCTGATGAACCACAACCATTACTTGCAGAAGGTACTATCATTGGGCACTTACACTTGTCATCAGACAAAGTAGAAGAGTTCTTTGGTTTCTTATCTGATGAAATGATCTTAGAAGAACAAATGGGCTTTAAAAACAACGTTCATTTCACTTCTTATTCTGACTACCACCACCACATTGCTGTGAATGCTTGGGGGGCGGAATCAATGGCACCTTATGCTGAAGATCAAACTGGTTTAGCAGCTTACACACTAACTTACCATAATGAAGAATTGTACAACAATATAGTAGCAAAACTTAAAGCGAATGGACGAGTAGTTGATGAGGATGTAAACCATGTGACAGCGATAGATGCCAATGGTGTAACAGTTTATGTAGATTTTAAATAGGTCAATAATGATGTTGGGAAAAGGGCTATCAGCTTAATCGTTGATGGCCCTTTTTCTCTGGAGAAGATGGCGAATATTTGTTATTAGTGTGTTCGTTAATAGCGAACAATACCGTTCACATATTCATAAATTTTAATCATTGAAACCATGTTATGATTGGGAAAAGCGATGACGGAATTTAATTGAATTTTAATAGAAGGACGGTAATGATAATGACGAAACGACATATTGAAACTTTGCTAGCTCAAATTGGTAACCGTAGTGACAAACTTTATGGTGCGATTAATACGCCTCTATATTTTTCAACGGCATATAAACACCCTGGTTTAGGGGAATCAACCGGATACGACTATACGCGTACAGCCAATCCAACTCGTGACGTCTTGCAAGAAGCAATTGCCGTTTTGGAGAATGGGGAACAAGGATTCGCCACTTCATCAGGTATGGCAGCGATTCAGCTAGTCATTGAAGGGTTATTATCGCATGGAGATACAGTGGTTACGCTACAAGATTTATATGGGGGTTCATATCGTTACTTTCATCATATGGAGGAGAAAGGTTTCTACAACTTTACTTACTGTTTAACAGAGGATGAAGTGTATACAGAGATTGAAAAAGGACCTCAATTAGTCTTCATCGAAACGCCTACCAATCCTATGATGGTGGAATTTGATATTGCAGAAATTTCTAAACGCGCACATGCAGTAGGTGCTATTGTGGTGGTAGACAATACTTTCTACACGCCTATTATTCAACGACCACTAGAAGAAGGTGCGGACGTTGTGCTTCATTCAGCAACCAAATATATTGGGGGCCATAATGATGTGTTAGGTGGTTTAGTTGCGAGTAAAGGTCAAGAAATCAATGAAAAATTAGCCTTCCAATTAAATACAACTGGGGCAACTTTAGATCCCTTTGCCTGTTGGTTGATCATCCGTGGGCTAAAAACGTTAGCGGTTCGCTTGCAACAACATGAAAAAAATGCCAAAGCTATAGTGGCAGCGTTACAGGAACATCCTACAATTGAGCAGGTTTATTATTCTGGACGTGGTGGTATGGTAACATTCGCAGTGAAAGATGCAAGCATTATCCGAGATGCTTTAAATAGCTTAAAGATTTTTACTTTTGCAGAGAGTTTAGGTGGTGTTGAGAGTTTAATTACTTATCCAGAAACACAAACGCATGCGGATATTCCAACTGAATTACGAGCACAGTATGGTCTAACTGATAAGGTTTTACGGATCTCAACTGGGATTGAAAATAGTGATGATTTAGTGGCCGATATTAAACAAGCATTTAGCGTCTAAAAAAGCTGTTGCCTGTGAGCAGTAATAGTGAAAAACGAATTTGATTAGTGTAATATAGGGAATTGTGAGTGTAGTAGTTCACAAGGGAAGGATGGAAAGCCATGAACTTTCAAAAACTAAAATATGCTGTTGTTGTCGCTGATAGCGGATCATTTCGTGAGGCAGCGAGACGGCTGTTCATGGCGCAATCTTCTTTATCAACAGCCATTCGTGAGTTAGAAGAAATGTATGATCTACAAATCTTCGAACGTACAAAACGCGGTATTTTCATTACTGAAGAGGGTAGCGAATTCTTATCTTATGCCCGCGATGTCTTGTCGCAGGTGTCGGTGATGGAGAATCGTTATTTAGATGCCGACCGAAAAAAACTGTTTTCTGTATCTAGTCAGCACTATGACTTTGTATCAGAAGCTTTTGCGGTATTAGTTGCGAATGATGAAGATCGCGCCCACCATTATCGTTTATTAGAAACCTCAACAACTGATGTCATGGAAAATGTGAAAAATGCTTATTCTGAAATTGGCATTTTATACATGAATGCTTATAATCAAAAGGTCATTAAGCAATACCTAAACCACAATGAGTTGAGCTATACAGAGATTGGGGCCTTTCAACCCCATGTTTTTGTTGGTAAACAACATCCCTTAGCAGGTAGAGAAAGCCTAACCCAAGCAGAGTTGCTGGCCTATCCATCTGTTACCTTCGAACAGACACAAGGTTCCTCAGCCCAATTAACTGAGGAGGCGTTGGACTTGGGAGAGGACTCTACACAATCAACCATTTACGTTAGCGACCGGGCAACTTCGATTAATGTCTTAGTAAAAACCGATGCTATCCTAGTGGGTACAGGTATTTTAACTTCGCCATTTCGCAATATGATGACCACAATTCCTATTACAGATGTTGAAGAGAACCATATTATTTATATTCAAAATAAATACCGTAAACTTTCTAGTGAAGCTGAACGATTCATTGGCATTTTGAATGACCAGTTAAGCGACGTGATTGGATCTGTTGGTCAATAACCAACACAATATCTTTATCAAAATTTAGGAGGAAGACAATAAATGGCAGTCATTATTACTTTAGCTATTTTTGTACTTGTATTGTTATTCTTAAACCGTTTAGCAGGGAAACACGTGAAATATTCAAATCGTGTCTTTATCGGATTAGGCATCGGGATTGTTTTTGGTATTATTATGCAATTACTTTTTGGTTCCGATTCAAGTACAACCACAACAATTTTAGATTGGGTCAACATCGTTGGGAATGGATACGTATCCTTCCTACAAATGCTGGTTGTACCTTTAATTTTTGTGTCACTAGTCCGTGCTTTTACACGTGTTGAAGGGGAACAGAATTTGGGCAAAATTGGTTTCAATGTCCTATCTGTTCTAATTGTTACGGTAGCAATTGCTTCCTTTATCGGTTTATCAACTGCCTTGTTATTCAACTTAGATGGTGCAGAATTTACCCAGGGGGCAGCTGAAACAGCTAGAATCGCTTATATCCAAGAGCGTCAAGCGGAAATTGCTGATACAACCTTACCACAACAAATTCTGTCCTTTATTCCAACTAATATCTTTGAAGACCTAGCGGGATTACGTCAATCAAGTAATATCGCAGTAGTCATCTTCTCAGCTATCGTTGGCGTGGCTTATCTAGGTATCGCTAGAAAGCATCCAGAAGAAGCTTCTTATTTTAAGAAAATGATTGATATGTTAGATGCTATTGTCTCACGCATCGTGACATTAGTATTAAGAATGGCGCCTTATGGTATCTTCGCCTTAATGGTTAAAGCTATGGCATCATCAAGCTTCCAAGCCTTGTTAAACATGGCTACATTCGTCATCGCAGCTTATGTAGCGATGATTATCATGTTTGCAATCCACGCAGTGATTTTAGCAGGGTTCAAGGTAAACCCAATCAACTATTTCAAGAAAGCTTCTAGTGTATTAGGATTTGCCTTTACCTCACGTTCAAGTGGTGGGGCATTACCAATGAATATCCAAACCCAAACGGAAGCCTTAGGTGTTGAAGATGCAACAGCTAACTTCGCGGGTACTTTTGGTTTATCTATTGGACAAAATGGTTGTGCAGGTATCTACCCAACAATGCTAGTAGCAATCGTTGCGCCAACAGTTGGTATGGATTTATCTGATCCAATGGTTTGGTTAACCATTATTGGTACAGTGATTATTTCATCATTTGGTGTAGCCGGTGTCGGAGGTGGTGCAACATTCGCATCGTTAATCGTATTTGGTACGTTAGGTTTACCAGTAGAAATCATTGGATTAATGGTATCTATTGAACCTATCGTTGATATGGGTCGTACAGCCTTAAATGTAAATGATTCTATATTAGCGGGTGTTGTAACTTCAAAACGTTTAGGTACCCTAAATGAAGAAATTTTCAATAACCCAGAAGCACAAATCGAAGTGAATTAATTAAAAAAGCAGGTGAGACAAAAGTCGTTTAGAAGGACGCACTGTACCAAAAGCCGAATAATAACGACATGTTATTGGCGCATTTTGGGAAGTATCGCGGACATGCTGACTTTTGAAACTCGATGATAAACATTCTTATATAGCAAAGAGAGGCTGAGACTTGTTTTGTCCCAGCCTCATTTTTATATCATATAACCTCTTTAATTAGACATAGAAAAGCTTTTGTTTCGTATTCGAATTATCGTGCGAATTATTTGAATTGTCATAACTTTTATTGTAATCTATAGATAATCATCTATAGTGTATAAACAAATTAGGAGGGATCTGATGGGTGGTTTTAGAAGGTTTCTACAAATTATCTTAACCTTATTCGGCTTGGTTACTTTATTATTTGCCATTGCGCTATTTTACCCAATTCAATACCTAACACCTTTCGTAAAAGATACTATATTAGGCAATACTTATGGTCAATGGGCTATGATAGCTGGTTTAGCCTTTGTAGCTTTAGTTGTATTAGTTGTTTTTCTGCAAGCTGTTGTGGCACCTGCGAAACGTGACCACTTAGAAGTGAAAACAGATGCTGGTGTGTTAAGTTTTACCAAGCACTCTGTTGAAGATACAGCAGTTCGTGCTAGTCAACGGGTAGCAGGGGTAAGATTTCCTGAAGCCAAGGTACGTTTCGGTAAACGACCAGAAGATACCAAAGTGAAAGTTGTCTTTCAGGTAGAAGAAGCGGCGAATGTGATTGATCTAGCTAGTCGGGTACAAGAACGTGTTCGTGATACTGTCTCTGTTTCATTGGGCATTCCCGTAGAAGATGTCAATGTAAAAGTCAATCAAATTGACCGCAGTGTCGTAGTTGCTGAAAAACAAGCGAAACAAAAAGCGATACCACGTGTGCAATAAGGAGGAGGGATAATATGTCAGAACGAAACAAACAAGAAGAACGTGCGATTTGGCGCCAATATAAAGGGCGGATTATCGGCTTATTATCAGCCTTTATTTTTGCACTGCTTTGGGTAGTCTTTAGTTTTGGGACTGCTTTACTGGTCTTCATTATCGCAGCAATCGGCTTTGTGGTAGGTGCATACTTTGATGGACAAGTGGATTTACGTGCTTGGTTACGATTTTTCATGAAGTAAATGAAGGGTTATCGGTTGATAATCAAAAATATCCACGTTATCATTAACTTATAGGTTATTATGAAGTTGGTTGGGTGACCAACCTAAATATTAGGAGGAATTAAATTATGGTTGAAACAAACGAACAAGTAAAACACGAAAATAATTTAGCTTTTGAACCTCGCGTGTTAGAACGCATTGCGAATAACTCAGTTCAAGATATTGATGGCATTTTAGAGTTAAAAGGAAATTTCACATCTGGTGTGAAAAGCTTCTTCTCTTCTGAAGATGATCAAACAAAAGGTGTGAATGCTGAAGTAGGTAGCAAAGAAGTAGCTATCGACTTAGAAGTCATTGCTGAATATGGCAAAAATATTCCTGCAGCCTTTGACAAAACAATTGAAAAAGTCAAAGCAAATGTTGAAAAAATGACTGGTTTAAAAGTTGTTGAAGTAAACATGAATGTTAACGATGTGATGACTCGTGCAGATTATCAACAACAACAAACTGAAGAAGAACGTAAACGTGCAGAAGAACGCCGTCGTGCCCACCAAAATGGTGAGTATACAGATGGTTCAAGAGTACAATAATTACTAACATACAAGGATACCTAGTATCTATTACCATGTGTAGGAGGGTCGACCAAGTGTCGATCCTTTTCTTATTCATAAAATTTAGGTAAAATAGAGAAAGCAAACCGTGCAGATTAAACTGGAGGGGTTAAGATGAACACAATGATTTTACTAGGTGAAGGTTACGAAGAAGTCGAAGCAATTACAGTTATTGATTATCTACGTCGGGCAGCAATCCCAATAGATATCATATCTATCAACGAAACCCTATCAACAATTGGTGACCATGGTATTGAGATTATGGCAGATAAACTGCTAGATGATATTGATACAGACCGCTATGATATGGTCATTACACCAGGTGGACGCCCAGGTGCAGAGAAATTGGCCAAGGATAAAAGAGTAACTGACTTGATTGCTAAACAAGTAGCGAACGATAAATATGTTTCGAGTATTTGTGCTTCACCAATCGTGCTTGAAGCAGCAGGCATCACAAAAGACTTGGAAGGGACATGCTACCCAGGCTTTGAAGACCAAGTACATTACAAAACCTTCCATGAAGACATCACCTACTACGATGAAAACTATAAAGTATTGACCTCACGGGGACCAGCTACAGCAGTTTATTTTGCCTTGGACATTATACGAATACTAAAAGGTGACGCTAAAGCGCAAGAGATTGCTGATGGTTTATTATTACCAATGGTTGAAGGGAAAAAGGGGTAAACGTATTATGGCTGACAAACCCCTGGTAAAAATGGTGCGGGGTTACCAAAAGTATATTTCTCCAATGTTTCCCCCAACTTGTCGCTACTACCCATCGTGTTCCACTTATATGATACAAGCAATCAGTAAACATGGCACATTCAAGGGTGCAGTTATGGGCACAGCGCGTATTATTCGTTGTAACCCAATGGTGCCAGGAGGGCTAGATCCAGTACCAGACCATTTCACTTTACGTCGCAACCGTGAAGAAATGTCTGATGAAGACCGGGCATATTTAATTGCACAAATGGAGAAACATGACCACCACCATCATGAAGTAGAATAACAGAAAAACGTGGTAAGAAAACTTTTTGCAGCAATAGGCAACAGTTAGTGAATAAAAAGAAGGTGAGACAAAAGTCGTTTAGCATTGACGTACTGGACCAAAAGACGAACAATAATGAAATATTATTGGAGACATTTGGGAAGTATCGGACAATACTGACTTTTGGAACCCAATGATAAACGTTCTTATATAGCAAAGAGAGGCTGAGACATTTTTGTCCCAGCCTCTCTTTTATAAGAAATGATGTCAATTGGTAGTTGTATTAGCCTTTTTTACCTGCGGCTTGTCTGAACATATTCTCTACAACAATATCAAATATTTCTCCAATACTACTTCCATAAGTTAGCAAATCTCCAGGTTTGTTGGTATGAAAGTGTATTTTAATAAGATTTTCATCACCAACAACGAGCAGGCAATCACCTTGAAATTGCGCTTGTATCGTTTCTTGGATAGCTTGTTTGGATAAGTTTTCTCCTTCAATCAAAAATTGTGTATCGTATCGGAAGTTACCTAAATCCATTATGATTCTCCTTTCATTTTTAGCAAACGCAATCTGTACCGCAATCTGAAAGATCGTCTAAGTACATTTGATTATCGATGTAGTACTGTAACATGTCTTGGTCAAGGTCAATATTTTCTCTTGCAGCGATTTCATCAGCTATGACGGCAAAACGTTGTCTGTATTTGTAAATGTAGCATAGGATAACGCCTTCATGTTCAACTTGCGGTCCGACCATAAATAAGTTTGGATATATGGTTGATTCATCTATATGATTTAGAACAGGTCTTTGATTAGATTCCTCAAAGAGGTGTTTGATTAAGGGTGATTGAATTGTGGCAAATCCTGTAGCTAGAATGGGTTGTGCGATAGAATGGTAAATATTATTGTTGCTATCGACCATTTGGTAACCTTGTTCACTTTTAATAATGTTTTGTATCCTTACACCTCTCTGTATTTGAATCCAGTCTTTAAATTCTTCATACCGATTTCTTGTATAAATAGAAAGTCCCAAGCTTGGATCTGATGAAGTGGAATCAATTCCTGTGCTATCTGTATAGATAATCGATTTCTTTTTATTTTTAGCTAAATTGATTGCAGCATCAAAACCAGATTCGTTACCACCAATTATGGCATATGTATCTGTATCAGTTAGTTTGCTATAGTCCCCAAGACCTGTATAGTGAATACCCAGTTCACCACCCTTGATACCATTGATATTTGGGAAATGAAAATCACCAAGTGCAATAATTAAGTATTTAGACTTATATACTTCGTGGTTGCTAGCTAATAGATAGCCATCTTTGGTATAGAGAATTTCTTTAATTTCTTCATTTGTATAAATAGGCAAATTAAAATGCTGTGCGACTTCTGTAAGGTAGGCTGCGTACATTTTTCCAGATGGATGTTCATTATTGCTGAAATAACCCGGTGACGTATCAGGTGTGATAGCATTCAAATCTGGAAATCCAAAACCATTCGTATTAAAAGATGGGGAAATAAAATGGGTGCTAGATGGCCACTTTCTAAAAGAAGCACCAACCTGGCCTTTATCAATGACTTGTATATCTTCAATTCCTAACCTTTTTAATGTAGTTGCCATACCGATACCAGCGGCACCTGCCCCTAAAATGGTTACTAATGCATTATTCATCATTCATTGCCTTCTTTCTATTAAAATAAAGATTTGTGATAAACATACTTATTTTTGTCCCGATATAGGTAATTAATACCGTAACAGCTAGGGCCATTACTTGCACAATTAAGAATTCATTACTGTGCCAGTCGAAAATAAAACCAACTTGACCATTTGGTGTAAATGAAGGATCGGCAAAAAGGGCTAATCCTATTGTTCCTACTATGCCACCGATTGCATTTAGGATAAATGAATCAACAGGATCGTCAATCTGACTAATATTTCTTAAATGACATACAATTACACCGCTAAATAGGGTTACACCTAACATGGTGATCGGCGATACGTAACCGACAAGTGCCGTCGAGGTTACCAAACCTACCGTCATACCCGTTAATAAATCATCGATGGCCACTTTTTCCCTTTGAACCAGTAGAAATCCTAGGGCACTACTAAAAATAGCGAGCATGGTATTCAAGATGATTAACCCCATACTTGTATCAAGTGCTTCTAATGAGCCTAAATTAAAACCAAACCAACCAAAACAAATCAATATCGTGGCCATATAGTTGGGACTATAATCACTAAAGCGTTCTGGCACATCTTTTGATGTTAGAGGTGGATAATGCGTTAAAAGTAAGCTAGTGAGTCCAGCAGAAACGTGGACAACCATACCTCCTGAGAAATCTATAGCTCCCATTTGATTTAAAAATCCGTTATCATTCCATAATAAAAAGGTGAGTGGTACATAAACGAATAATAACCAAAGTGGCGTAAAGATGATAAAGAAGGGCCAGGTTACTTTATGAATTAAAGTACCGATAAACATACCTACCGCATATAAAAAGAAACATCCCTGTAAAAGGATAGATAGTATAAGATCAATATCACCAGCTTGTATTAAAGAGAAATAGTTTGAAATACTATCAAAATAGCCATTTCCCTGAAAAGATAAGACATAGCCAAATAGAAACCATGCTAAAAAAGCCACCGTCAGGCCAATTGTGGTCATGACTAAAGTGTCAGAAACTTTACTTTCCTCACTACTGCTAGCATATAGAATAGGTACGCTAAATAGCATTGGCCACATAATAATGACACAAATGACTATAAATAAATAGTTAGACATTTTTATCCTCCTTTTTTGTAAATCGTAATCGTTACGATTTACCCCCCATGTAGCGTATATTACGCATTAAATAAAATGATGTCAATATTTTTTTATATGAAAATATAGTCATCAATCCCTATGCTTAATAAGGGAAGAGAAAAAAGTCTTGTGGAAAGCTGGTATGAATGAGTACTTTTAGACAGGAAAAAGGATCGCGATATTTTCATCACGACCCTAGTCTAATAATGTTTATTTGAATATATTTTTTATGAAAAAAGCACAAAAATAGCGTATGGCAATTGCCATACGCTATTTCACCTTGTTAATAAGGATAGTCACATTCTAAACAAGTATGTGGCTATCCTTGTTTAGTTGAGTTCGTCAGAGCAACTAAGCGTCCGCTTCAGAATAATTTGCAGCTGATTGCATCAGCCACTACATTAGTCTTCCAGTGTTGTTGAGCTAAGCGGTCTCGCTCGCACCTTGTTTAGTTGAGCTCCAAATGTCAGACTCGTGCCACTTCAGAAATAAGCTACGTGATGTGCCATCACTACGTTTATTTCTTCCACTGTTACGAGTCTAAGCGACATTTGTCACATCCTGTTAATCGGGTTCTACAAACCAGAAATGACTGCGTTTCAGATTAGTTTGTAACTGACTGCGTCAGTCACTACACTAATCTTCCAACGGTTCATTTCTAAACGGTTTGTGTCACACCTTGTTTTTATTCTACGCCGAATTCTTTGCTTACTTGGTCTGCGATTCGTTTTGCATAGTTGTATGCTTCTTCGTCTGTTTGTGCTTCTACCATAACACGTAATAGGTTCTCTGTTCCTGAAGGGCGTACTAAGATACGGCCGTTGCCGTCCATTTCTGTGTTCACTTCATCAATAACTTGTTGTACAGTAGCGGAGTTCATTGCTTCTGTTTTACCTTCACGTGTTACACGTACGTTGATTAATTCTTGTGGGTAAGTCTTCATTTCGCTAGCTAGTTCAGATAATTTTTTGCCTGAAGTTTTTAATACATGTAGTAATTGTACTGCTGATAAAAGACCGTCACCTGTGTTGTTGTAGTCCATAAAGATAATGTGACCTGATTGTTCCCCACCAAGGTTGTAACCATGTTCACGCATTTCTTCCACTACATAACGGTCACCAACTTTTGTTTGTGGTGCTTTCATGCCAGCTTCTTCAACAGCTTTGTGGAAGCCAAGGTTAGACATTACAGTCGATACAATTGTTTGATCATTTAATTTACCACGTTCGTTCAAGTATTTACCACAGATGAACATGATTTGATCACCGTCTACAAGGTTTCCTTCTTCATCAACTGCTAAACAGCGGTCGCCATCACCGTCGAAAGCCACACCAACATCAGCACCTGTTTCTTTTACAAGGGCTTGTAATTTCTCAATATGTGTTGAACCGACACCGTCGTTGATGTTGATACCATCTGGAGAAGTTGCCATGGTTGTAAAATCAGTACCTAAGTCAGCGAATAAACGGTTTACTAATGGAGAAGTTGCACCATTCGCGCCATCAACTGCTACTTTAATACCTGACAAGTCACCTGAGATAGTTGATGATAAGAATTCAAGGTATTTACCAACTGCACCAGGGTTAGCGATTACTGTTCCTAATCCTTCAGCTGAAGGGCGAGGTAAAGTATCTTTCTCTTGGTCTAATAAAGCTTCAATTTCTTCTTCTTGAGCATCAGATAATTTAAAACCATCGCTACCGAAGAATTTAATCCCATTATCTGGAGCAGGGTTATGGCTTGCTGAAATCATAACACCAGCAGTTGCGCCAGAAGTACGAGTTAAATAAGATACAGCTGGAGTTGTAATAACGCCTAATTGTTGCACTTCAATTCCTACTGATAATAAACCAGCAGTTAATGCTTGTTCTAATAATTGTCCTGAAATACGTGTATCACGGGCAACTAGAACGCGTGGATGTTCTACTTCTTCTGGTGCATGTTGCATTAACACGTGACCACCAAAACGACCCAATTTAAATGCTAATTCTGGTGTTAATTCTTCATTCGCTAAACCACGAACCCCATCAGTACCAAAATATTTTCTCATAATTTACTCCTTTGTTTTCGAAAGTGACTATCGATTTTCTTGTCGATTTCGTAATAGTATAACATTTTCTGTTTTATATTCAAAAGTCATAGATATATTTCTTGTCTAGAAAAAAGGCAATCTAGTTTACACTGGTTAATACTAGAAAAAACTAGCTAAAAAAGCAAGTATTCCATTAAACATATTTGCGCTAGGAGAGCCATTGACGCTTTCTGAGCTAGTTGAATGTATTTGGTCAGCTTGGACATTGCTGTTACCGTTTTGCAAGTGATCATTAACCCCCGTTATAACGCTTACCTCGCTACTACTAGAACTATTGCTTTCACCAGTATCACTACCACTGTCGGTATTTTCTTCAATGCTTGATTCTGTACTATTACTGGTATTTTCAGAACTAGTGGTAGATTCTGCATCACGCTCGTTTAAAGAGGTGTCTGAACTAGCATTATCTTCGCTTCTACTTGAAGAAGTACTAGAAGTTGAGGAAGACTCGTTATGAGTTGGGACTACTTGGACCCGGACGCTAGAAGGGTTTGCACTTGTTACGCCATCAGGTAGTACGATAGGGGCATCAATAGTTGTTGTTGAAGTAATAGATGACACATCAACTGTCGCTGTCACGCTATTCGTATTATTTATAGTAGCGTAATCACCTGATAAAATCGTATTTTCATTGTCTAAAATAGTGGTTTCATATGAATAACCATCTCTACCATTGATGACATTGGCCTCAATAGGTACGGACACGCCTTCAGGTGAAACTTGTACGGTTACATCTACTTCACTTGGGTCAGTATTGATATTTAAGATATCACCATTGGCATTTTCTGTGATAACAGTTGCTGTTGTGGTATAGTCTTCGGAAAGGTTATCAGGAATGTTGACTACTGTATAAACACGACGAACATTTTCAATATCAGAAGTAGAACCTGTAAGTGTTACGCTGTCTTGGCTCAAGCTAACATCTGTAATTTCGTACCCATCTGCCACAGCGGATTCATTGGACATTTCTACTTGAACAGGATATTCAGTAGTTTGCAAGGAATCGATTGAGATATTGACACTAGAAGGGGAAATTTCATAAGAAACTGCTTCTGAAACTTTATCTAATTGTAATTGAATATAATGAGACCCTTCGCCAAGATCTGTTAAATCTTCTGTAATGACACGGAAATTATCAGCTTCAAGTGTTTGTTCAATTAAGTTTTTCGGACCAGATAAACTAACAGATACTGTATCAGGTAACCCAGTCACATAATACTCATCTACGTTTCCTTCTATATAAACAGGCACATTATATATAGTTTCTGTCGTTGCTTCGCTTACATTCTGAAAGAAACTCACTGGATTTTCAGAATACTGCTCAGCTTTTACGTAGACAAACATTAAGATCGATAGGACTAGGGATAAAATCAACAGGGCAATGCGATTGTTGTAAAACTTATTAATCATCTGACTTGCCACCTCCTGTTAATTGGTTAAACCAGTTGGTTAAGAAATTATCATTTGTTTCTTCGTCAGAAATATTGATAAAGTTATCCGCTAGTATGGTGTACAGTTCATCTTGACTTAAATCGCGTGTAATCTCGCCACGTTCTGTAATCGAGATACCCCCCGTTTCCTCTGATACAACAATTGTAATCGCATCAGTGACTTCACTTAACCCTACTGCGGCTCTGTGTCTAGTGCCTAACTCTTTAGGAATTTCTGAGTTTTCTGAAAGAGGTAGGTATGAAGCAGCAGAGGTAATTTGTAAATCTTGGATGATAACTGCACCATCGTGAAGTGGTGTGTTTGGGATAAAAATATTGATGAGTAACTGTGATGAAATAGCTGAATCTAATCGAATACCGGTTGCGGCAAATTCATTTAGGGGTTGCGAACGTTGTAAGGAAATTAAAGCACCAATCCGTCGTTTACCCATATATTCGCAAGCTTCAACTAAATCGCGTACCATTTTTTCATTCGGGTTACGAGCACCAGTCCCACGTTTACCAGCAAAGAACTGTTGACCTAAATGATCTAATCCACGTCTGATTTCAGGTTGGAAAATAACAATCGCACCAACAACTGACCATTGGATGATATTATTCATAATCCAATCTACCGTTCTCAATTGAAAGAGCGTGGAAATAATCTTAATCAGCAAGAATATAAAAAAGCCATTTAAAATATTGAAAGCTTTCGTATTCTTTAAAATTTTCAAAAGCTGGTAGATAAACAACCAAACAATTAAAATATCAATAAGATTGAAAACATTTGTCCAGGAAATAATACTAGACCAATCTATTTGCATGCGTCTATCCTCCATTCTAATTTTTTCACTATAAAGTATACCATATCAGTCTTTTATCGATAGAAACATAAGACATATTTCCCAAAAATGTTTATAATAATAGCAATAAGTAATCTTGAGTGAAGGAGGGATGTCATGTTACTAGGACAATTGATTATGGATGCGAAACAAGTTACTCGAAAAGAAAGCAAGCGACTATTAAAAAAAGGTCTTGTGACTGTGGATCAAGTTGTAACTACTCAATTTGCTTCAGTTGTTGACCCTGCTTGGCACGTGATTACTGTAGACCAACAAGTCATTAGTAGTGATTTTGGCCATACCTATTACTTGGTACACAAACCAAAAGGATATCTGTCAGCTAATAAAGACCAACAATATCCAACGGTGATTGACTTGATTCAAACAACTGAAAATCCAGGAAATTTAGCCATAACCGGTCGTTTAGATAGAGACGCCCACGGGTTAGTTTTTGTTACTAATAATGGACAGCTTCACTACATCTTTCAACAACCAAAATTTGATATCCAAAAAACCTATCGGGTCACTGTAAATGGTCCAATTAATGAAAGAATGATTCAGCAATTTAAAGTTGGTATTGTCTTCGACGATGGGACTATCTGTAAGCCGGCAAAGCTTGAAATCATTTCGACTAGCTTGCAAACTTCCACTGCTTTAGTGACCATTTTAGAAGGACGCCGTCATCAAGTGAAGAAAATGTTTCTTGCTTGTGGTGTTAAAGTAACTGATTTATTTCGGGAGAAAATAGGTGAGTTAAGTATTGGGTATTTAGAGGAAGGAGACTATCGTCAACTTAAGAAATCAGAGATACAATATCTGAAAAATATTTTCCTTCTATATAATAGACGTAGAGAAAGTCATTATGAAGCCAATATTATCTGAGGTAAAAAAGTCTTGAATATTTTAAAATAAACTATTGAAATCTATCATATCTGATGATATACTACTTAAGTACGATATTTTTGAGAGGTTAATGCTCAAGGATACGTTGATATATGGAGGGATAGCGAAGTGGCCAAACGCAGCGGACTGTAAATCCGTTCCTTCGGGTTCGAAGGTTCAAATCCTTCTCCCTCCATTACATTGGGATATAGCCAAGCGGTAAGGCAACAGACTTTGACTCTGTCATTCGTTGGTTCGAATCCAGCTATCCCAGTAATATAAAACAAGAAGACTAGGCGAGCGCCTGGTCTTTTTTATTGATTTGAGATACGTAAATACCTGATAGCTTATCTAAATATTTGTATTATCTGATCTTTAAACAGCATATTTCGCAAATAATATAAGTTATGTTACAGAACTATTGCGAATTGACACAAATTTAAACGTGTATATATGGGGCTTCTGAGTAGTTTTGTTTATTTAATTCATAATAAAAACGTGTATTTTTCAAATAATTTGTCATAAATTGTAAAAAACATCACTCTTATCACTTTATATATATAACCTTAGCTTTATTCTGTTACAGAAATGTTACAAATTTACACAACGTTTTCAAAAATGCCAGATTTAATTTCAAGGCAGTTAAGAGGCTTTAACAGATACCTGATTTACATGACTAAAAAAAAAGCCTGTGCTAACATATTGCTTGTGGATGAGACAGGTGGTGTCCATCTAGAATATAGTCGCACAATATAGATGCGGTAAACAGCTTGTCATCAATAAGATGACAGCAGACAGTTAAAAATAAATTTAAAAGCAGTATTCTTATAAGGAGAGTATTATATCAATGAAATTGAACAAAATTATCTTAGGTACGTCATTTGCATTAGCAGGTTTATTCGCCGCTACAAACAACAACAACGTAGAAGCAGCTACTTGGTCTGCTCGTACAGTGGCTGAAGTTTCAGCTGATTTAGAAACTACAGATGATACAACGACTTCATACACTATTCAATATGGTGATACTTTAGCAGCTATCGCTAAAGCTTCTAACGTAAGTGTAGATGCATTAGTTGCCATCAATGACATTCAAAATGCTAACGTAATCTTCCCAGGAACTAAACTTTCATTTACAAAAGATGAAACAACTGGTGAAGTTAACGAAGTAACAGTAGAAGATGCTACAACTGAAGAAGCAACTACTTACGATGTAGCTGAAGAAGAAGTAACTGAAACAACTTATGAAGCACCAGCTGAAGAAACTTATGTAGCAGAAGAAACTACTGCTACAACTACTTCATACTCTAGCAATTCAGCTAAGGAAATCATCGCACAACGTGAGTCAGGTGGATCATACACTGCTACTAACGGTCAATACTATGGTCGTTACCAATTAAACCCTACATTAGTAGCTTACGGTGCATCTCCAGCTGAACAAGAAGCTGCCGCTGACAAATATGTTGCTGAACGTTATGGTTCATGGGAAGCTGCTTTAGCTTTCTGGGATGCAAACGGTTGGTACTAAGATAAAGTTTCTTCTATTATAGAAACCTTTATTTAAAATATATAGGAAAGAGTCAGGTTATTCCTGGCTCTTTTCGTATTTTTGCAATATAGTTAGCGGGTGACCTATATATCTTCTTAAGAGAAGGTTAAGTTATAGTCGTTGGCATCTAAAGTGGTTGACAATAACTTTTTGTATTTATAGAATGTAAAGAGCTATTACTTTTAATAAAATCCTAAACAGCTTTTTTAGGATAGCGCCAGGCTTGCTTAGCAAGTGACGAGGACTGAATTGATCGAAATATTCGGCGGATGATTCAGGGGTTGTACAATCCACAGGTGGGAAAAAAGTAAGGCAATCAATGATCTAGACCATCATTTTGCCTTATCAAATTACCGCCACGTACGTAGTAGCCAAATAAAAAATGCGATCAGACACCTATACGGATAGGGTCTAATTTTATGTCGCCAAATTAGGAGGAAACTGCAACATGTGTGGTATTGTAGGTTATATTGGAAATGGATCAGCTCAAGAGGTATTATTAAATGGTTTAGAGCGTTTAGAGTACCGTGGTTATGATTCAGCAGGTGTATACGTTGTCGATGGAAATGGTCAAAATGGTCATTTATTTAGAGAAGAAGGACGTATCGCTAAACTACAAAGTGAAGTAGACATGTCATTAGATGCCCATACAGGTATTGGACATACACGTTGGGCAACCCATGGTGAACCAAGTGTTCGCAATGCCCACCCACATCAATCTTCAACAGGTCGTTTCACATTAGTACATAACGGTGTTATCGAAAACTACCGTGAAATGAAAGAAGGCTACTTATCTGACGTGACTTTCCACTCAGATACAGATACAGAAGTAGCTGTTAACTTAATCGAACACTTTGCCCTTACTGAAGATTTGGATGCTGAAGCTGCGTTCTTAAAAGCTTTAAACATTATTGAGGGTTCATATGCATTTGCATTAATCGATTCAGCACAACCAGGTGTTGTATTTGCAGCGAAAAATAAATCGCCTTTATTAATTGGTAAAGGATCTGACTTCAATACAATCGTTTCTGATGCAATGGCATCAATTGATTTAACTGACCAATACGTTGAAATTCATGACGGCGAAATGGTTATTTTAACTGAAGAAAACGTTACAATTAAAGACTTAGCTGGCGAAACAATCGAACGTGCGCCATATACTGCACAATTAGATGCCAATGACTTAGATAAAGGGACATACCCTTACTACATGATTAAAGAAATCGATGAACAACCAGCTGTAATGCGTCGTATTATCCAAGAATATACAAACGATAATAACGAATTGACTGTTGATCAAGAAATTATTGACGCTATTAAAGCGAGTGACCGTATTTATATTATCGGTGCCGGTACTTCAATGCATGCAGGTTTAGTAGGTAAAAATATCATTGAGAAAATGGTAAATATCCCAGTTGAAGTGCATGTCGCATCTGAATTTGCTTACAATATGCCTGTATTAAGTGAAAAACCATTCTTTATTTACTTAACACAATCTGGTGAGACTGCAGATAGCCGTCAAGTATTGGTTCAAACGAATAAATTAGGCTATAAATCACTAACAATCACAAACGTCAAAGGTTCTACTTTATCACGTGAAGCTGATTACACCTTATTATTACATGCAGGTCCAGAAATCGCTGTAGCATCAACTAAAGCATATACTGGTCAAATTGCAGTAATGGCTGTATTAGCTGAAGCCTTACGTCGTGATTTAGGATTTGAAGCGCAATTCGATATGGAATATGAATTATCAATTATCGCTAACGCTATTCAAGTAATAATTGATGATAAAGATGAAATTCATGAATTAGCGACTGAATTATTCACTGATAAAGCAAGTGCCTTCTACATCGGTCGTGGAATTGACTACGAAGTCAGTCGTGAAGCTGCCTTGAAAGTAAAAGAGATTTCATATATCCAAGCTGAAGGTTTCGCTTCAGGTGAATTGAAACACGGTACAATCTCACTTATCGAAGATGGCACGCCAGTAATTGGTGTAATCACTCAAGAGAATACCGCTGCTCACTCTCGTGGTAATATTGAGGAAGTACGTTCTCGTGGAGCGAATACATTAATCATCTCTATGGAAGGATTAGACCGTGAAGGTGACGATATTGTCATCCCAGCAGTAGAACCATTGTTATCTGCACTTGTATCAGTCATTCCAACGCAATTACTAGCATACTATGCGTCACTAGACCGCGGTTTGGATGTAGATAAGCCACGTAACTTAGCGAAATCAGTAACAGTAGAATAAAACAGATGAATATAGCTTTTTTGAAGAGTAGTAGAGAAAACCTACTACTCTTTTTATAAACAAATAGCCTATGACAGACTTGGCGTCAAGTTTGTCATAGACTATTTGTTTTTATTTTAAAGGTAACTTAAAGTCTTTATTTACTTAATAAACTTGCAGCTGCACTATCTAGATAAACAGTTACGTTAGGGTGTTCTTGTAATAAACTTGCAGGCACATCTTCTGTCACAGGACCTTCAATCATATCTTTCACAGCTTGCGCTTTAGATTCCCCAAAAGCTAATAATAAGATGTGTTTAGATTGCATAATAGACGCTAATCCCATTGAGAAGGCTTGTGTTGGTACATCTTCAACTGAATCAAAGAAGCGCGCATTTGCTTGAATAGTACTGTCTGTTAAATCTACTAATTGTGTTTTTGTCTCGCGAGAAGAACCAGGTTCGTTGAAGCCGATATGCGCATTTTGTCCAATACCTAAGATTTGTAAATCAATTGGATGTTCATCTAATAATGTGTTATAGCGAGCAAGCTCTGCTTCAACATCAGTTGCTAAACCATTAGGGATGAAAGTTTCTTTGAAAGGTTTCTTACTGAAAAGGTGCTTATTCATAAAGGTTGCGTAACTTTCTGGGTGGTCAGCAGATAAACCATAATACTCATCTAGGTTTAAAGCGGTTGCATCGCTAAAGTCTAAATCAGAAGCTGTAATATATTCATATAAGTCTTCTGGTGTTGAACCTGTTGCTAAACCAAAAGTTGTTGCACCATTGGCTAATGCTTGTTCAAATTCATGAAAAACCTCTTTAGATGCTTCTTTTGCAGTATCAAAAATCTTAATATCCATAAATAATCCTCCTAAAATATGCCTTTATCAAGATCGAATCTTTATTTTCAGTCTATCATAGAAAGGTCGAAACAGGAACAAGGAAAAAGTGTCATGATGAAATGTGCCAAACTTACATGCCTAATGAATTGTAACCGGTTCCGATTCTAGATAAGATAGAGGTGTATTAAACAAAGGAGGGGAACGCTTATGTCGGAGAAAACCAAAGATTCAGGTTTAAAGGCGTCAATTCAAAAATTAGGTTCTTATTTATCCAGTATGGTTATGCCCAATATTGGGTCATTTATTGCGTGGGGGATTATTACAGCACTCTTCATTCCAGATGGTTGGATTCCAAATGAAGCATTAGCCAACTTAGTTGGTCCAATGCGTGACTACCTATTACCTATTTTAATCGGTTATACTGGTGGTTCTATGGTATATGGCCAACGCGGAGCGGTAACAGGTGCTATCGCTACTATGGGTGCAGTTGTTGGTGCATCAGAAATTGTGACAGGTCAACCAACAGTACCAATGTTTATTGGGGCAATGGTTTTAGGTCCTCTAGGGGGTTGGCTAATTAAAAAATTTGATGAAAAGTTCCAAGATAAAATCCCATCAGGTTTTGAGATGTTGGTCAATAACTTTTCAATCGGAATTATTGGATTCTTATTAGTGTTACTTGGCTTCTACGCTGTTGGGCCGTTCGTTTCCGGAATGACAACAATCTTTGCAACAGGTGTAGACTGGATTATTCAAAGACGCTTATTACCATTAGCCAATGTGTTTATTGAACCAGCAAAAATCTTGTTCCTGAACAATGCGTTGAATCATGGTATTTTAACACCACTAGGTTCACAACAAGTAACTGAAACTGGCCGTTCAATTCTTTATTTATTAGAAGCGAACCCAGGACCTGGTCTAGGTATTCTATTGGCCTTTACAGTATTTGGTAAAGGTTCAGCGAAATCTTCAGCACCAGGTGCGATTCTTATCCACTTCCTAGGTGGTATTCACGAGATTTACTTCCCATATGTTATGATGAAACCATTATTATTCTTAGCAGTTATTGCTGGTGGGGTTTCAGGTACATTGACTTTCCAATTATTAAACGCAGCTTTAACCGGACCGGCATCACCAGGATCAATGATCGCTATTATCGGCATGACAGCACCAGGAGCTTATATTGGTGTAATCGGTGGTGTTTTAGTAGCAACAATTGTTTCATTCTTAGTAGCGGCGCCAATTATTAAAATGGACCGTGCACAAGATGAAGATAACTTTGAAGCAAGCCAAGCAGCAGCAAAAGCAGCTAAGGCAGATTCAAAAGGCCAATCTTCTGAGGAAACAAATGCTGGCTCAGCGTCAGTTGAAGGTGAAATTCCTGCACCAGAAGATATTAACAGCATTATTTTCGCATGTGACGCAGGTATGGGATCTAGTGCCATGGGTGCCTCATTGTTACGTAAGAAAGCGAAAAAATTAGGTTATGACATGTCTATCACGAATACGGCTATTTCGAAATTAGAAAATCAAGCGGGTGTTCTGGTGATCACTCAAGAAGAATTAACTGATCGAGCTAAGCGACAAGCACCTTTAGCATCTCACGTATCTGTGGGGAATTTCCTAGACGGTGACCGTTATGATGAAATCTTAGGTGAAATGCAAGCAGCCTCTCAAGAAGCAGCAAGCCCAGTAGCTGAAACAGCAGATGCGTCTAGTGTTGAAGAAGAAGTACATGCAAATGTAGCTTTAATTCAAGTGCCTTTCCATGAAGATAAACCATCAGCTTCAGTTATGGCAGCTTCAAACTTACGTAATGAATTGAAGAAATCGGGATCTGACCTTTTAGCTGAAGCAGTGCCATTTGCACAATTACAAAATAATCCGCAAACTTTGATTATTGTTGATGCGGACACTGCTAAACCAGCAAAAGAAGTTGCACCAAAAGCTCAATTTGAAGAAGTGATAAAACTTTATGAGCAAAACCAATACAGCAAGTTGTTAGATAAGGTAAATTAGTCATATCAATAACAGGTAGATTTTGACTAAGGAGCGATTGAAGTGTATTTTACAGAGCGAGAAAAGAGTATTTTGAATTTATTATTGGCATACCCAAAAGGTGTGACGCAGCAAGATATTCAAGAGGAACTCGATATCAGCAAACGCACAGTGTATCGTGAAATTAGCCATATTGAAGCGTCGCTTAGACCACTCAACTTGCGGTTAGATAAGCCGAGAAATGAAGGTTATTACTTAATTGGTAGCGATGAGGATAAAGCTGCATTGAGTGATCATATCAATGCGCATCCTTATGGTGATTTATCTAAGGCTCAAAGACAAAATGCGATTGCCTTAATGGTTTTATTGGGTCAAGGTTTAAGTACAGTTGATGCTATGGCCTATGATTTTTCTGTGAGTACACGGACATTGAATACTGATATGGCTAGTGTAAAATCAAGTCTTAGTGAGTATGATATCCAAATTGAAACGTTTAGTCACGCTGACTTAACAGTTCAAGGCGAGGAAACAGTTATTCGCCAATTAATCGTGAATCTCTTAGATTACAATATTAAAGAAATTGATTTCTTTCTTTATTTTAATCAAATGTCTGAAGAAAATCAGTTACCTCATTCAGAGGACGCTTTTTTCATTCAATTAATACCAAGAGAGATATATGAAATGGCACATAAGGTCTTTAAGTCAGATGCGATTCATCATAAGTTGTCTAACTTACCAGATAACCAATTAAAGACAATTATCATCAGTTTTATGGTGAATATTTTTCGTATCCAAAAAGGGCATAATATTTATAGTGAAGTTCTAGTGAAAGACCAGTCCAGTCATTTCATCCGGCTATCGCATCAGATGTATGAGATTATTGCCAAAGAAATGAAACTAGTGATTGATTTCAATGAGCGTCATATGTTTGCGCGTCAATTGGAAGGGATGAATTTTAATCGTCCACAAAATATTTTCTCCAATAACTTTGATACGGAGTTATCCTACCGTGTAGCGGAACTAACGAGAAAAGTATCTACTAAAACCGGTTATGACTTTAGACAGGACAATCGTTTGTTTGAAGATTTATTGACGCATTTAAATGCAGCTTTAAAGCGTTTAGATCAAGCAATTTCAAGTGATGATATAATCTTAGATAAGATGATTGCGGGCTATCCTAATCTGCATGAAGCAGTAGACCATTCTTTAAAGGAAGTTTTTCGGGATGTAACTTTTACAAAAGAAGAGACGGCTTATATCATTATTCATTATGCTTCGTCTATTGAACGTCAGCCGATATCACGTAATTTAAAAATTGTTATCTTGAGTGCTGGTGGGTTCGGGACTAGCAAAATCTTAGAAAGTCGTTTTTCCAATAAGATTCCGGAAGTGAAGCAGGTAGATATTGTGAAAGTTTCGCAGATGTCGAAGGTGGATTATGATCAGTATGATTTGATTTTATCCACTAGTTTCTTAGCTGGATTTAACTATCCTTATCAAGTGATATCTCCCCTACTATTGGATGATGAAATTATGGCAATTCGACAGGAAATTAAGCGCTTATCACAAACCAAAGAACGAACGCAATCGAGTCAACAGACACATGGGTTAGCTGATATGCAGTTTGAACGGCTTTATCAATTAGTGAATACAGCCAATAAGATTCTAGAAAAATTTGGTATTCACCAAGTCCAATCTAGGGAAACAATTGAAGCGAGCTTATTACAAATTATCAAGAGCTTGTCCAAGCAGATAGTAGATGATCCAAATCAAGTGACAAAACGAGTGGTTGAACGCTATTTGGAAGCGCCTATTGGGATTCCGCATTCAAATATTGCCTTATTCCACTCGACGAATCCACATGTAAAGGAAGCTTTCTTCTCTATTTATGAACTAGACCAACCTTTTGAAATCTTGGGAATGGACCGAATGACAATTGAATTAAAAAGAATCTTATTATTATTGGCCCCCGAACCACTATCCTGGGAAAATGAATTGTTGTTAGGTAAGATATCATCTTCTATTATTGATAACGATTTGAATACGGAGATTTATAAGAGTGGCACAAAAGCCATTGTTTTACAATTACTGAGTGCACTATTTGTAGAAGAAACCACAACATTTGAATAACAGGGTGTGAGACAGAGCGTTCAGCCAGGAGACGGTGGAAGAAATAGGTGTAGTGATGGCACATCACGCAAGCTATTTCTGAAGCGGACACCTGGCTGCTCTGACGAACCCGACTGAACAGGGTGTGAGACAGGGCGTTTAGACTCGTAACTTCTGACGCATTTAAGCGAGTAAGCGCTAAAGCACTAACTCGCTCATAAACTGGAAGGATTAGACGAAGTGATTAAAAATCGCGTAGCCTAATCCTGAAGTGGCACGAGTCTGACATTTGGATCTCAACTAAAGGGTGTGAACGTCTAACCCGACTAAAGTAAATATAACCACAGGTACAAACAAAATCATAAAAGGATGTGATTGAATGGAATTGAAAAAAGAGTTAATTCAGTTAAACAATACATTTTCTTCAAAAGAGGAAGCCATTCGTGCTGCTGGCCAATTATTGGTTCAAGACGGTGCGGTTGATGCGGATTATGTAGAGGCCATGATAGCGCGTGAGCGTATTGTATCAACATATATGGGGAATTTTGTAGCTATTCCACACGGTACAGATGAGAGTAAAAACCACGTGAATCATACGGCAATTTCTTTCGTGCAAGTACCAAAGGGTATCGATTTCTCTGAGGATGGTAAGGAAGAAAAATTGGCTTTGGCTGTTTTCGGGATTGCTGGTGTGGGCGATGACCATTTAGATTTATTATCTAAAATTGCAGTCTTCTGTTCTGACGTAGCTAATGTTGTGCGTCTAGGAGATGCAAAAACGGCTGAAGAAGTGATTGATATGTTGAAGGAGGTTGAAGCGTAAATGAAAGCTGTACATTTTGGTGCTGGTAATATTGGTCGTGGATTTATAGGTGAAATTTTACATAAGAATGGCTTTGACATCACTTTTGTAGATATTAATGAAACGTTAATTGATGCCTTAAACGCCCGTGATAGTTATAAAATTGAATATGCTGATGATGCCCATCAACGCTTAACTGTTACTGATTTCAGTGGTATAAATAACGGAAAAGATCCCGAAGCGGTGTCTCAAGCGGTAGCTGAAGCAGATATTGTGACCACAGCTATTGGGCCTAATATCCTACCTTACATTGCTGAATTAATTGCTAATGGGATTAAATTACGTCGAGAAAATGACGATACACGTCCAATGGATGTTATTGCTTGTGAGAACATGATTGGTGGAACAGACTTCTTAAATGAAAAAGTATCTGCTTACTTCGATGATGCGGACCGTGCTTACGTTGACCAATATATTGGTTTCCCCAATGCAGCGGTTGACCGTATTGTGCCTATGCAAAGTCATGAAGATCCATTGTTTGTATCAGTTGAACCTTTCAGCGAATGGGTAATTGACAAAACGAATATGAAAGGAACTCAAATCGAACTTGACGGTGTATTATACGTAGATGATTTACTGCCTTATATTGAGCGTAAATTATTCTCAGTGAATACAGGGCATGCTACAACAGCTTATACTGGTAAACACTTTGGTTATGAAACTATTGATCAAGCGCTAGAAGATGAAAAAGTCTTACAACAATTAAAAGCTGTCTTAGCAGAAACAGGGGCTTTATTAGTTGAAAAATGGGGATTTGACCAAGAAGCACATGCAGCTTATGTCAATAAAATTGTGGGACGTTTCCAAAATAGCCACATTTCTGACGCCATCACCCGTGTTGCTCGTACACCGATTAGAAAATTAGGCTATGATGAACGTTTTATACGTCCAATTCGTGAGGCAAAAGAACGTGGCTTAACTTACGATGCTTTGCTGTCAACTGTAGCTTATATCTTTGAATATAATGATGCAGGAGACGAACAAAGTCAAGAGTTGCAAAAAATGTTGGCAGAACAACCACTTAACCAAGTGATTCAAACGGTTACTAGTCTTGAAGATGTAGATTTAATAGCTGAAATTGAAGGCAAGGTTCAATAATTGCTTCTTGGTAAAAAGTTTAGCCGTTTTTATTCGACATTCAGTGATTTTTAGCTTATTCTTTACTTATAAGTGTTGGAAGAATCCAATGTTGAAGGAGCGATAAATATGCGACAAATTGCGATCCAATTATGTTTCAACGACCAAGCTGAAGAAGCAGTTAAATACTATACTAAAATTTTTGACCAAAGTGAGATTACTCGTGAAATCCATTACCCAATGCCTAAAGGTGAAACTGTAGCTTACGATTTTACGATCGAAAATCAAGCATTTGCAGCTTTTAATGGGGGTCCTGATTTTAAAATGAATCCCTCATTCTCCTTGATGGTATCGCTAGATACTGCCGAAGAAGTAGATGCTTTATACGCTAAATTGGCAAAAGGTGGAAAAGACTTGATGCCTTTAGATACTTACCCGTTTAGCGAACGCTATGCTTGGGTAGAAGATCAATTTGGTTTATCATGGCAAATTATGTTGGCACCGGATGTGCCTAAAAATCATAAAATCCGTGTATCTCTATTATTTGCTGGTCAATATTGTGGTCAAGCAGAGCAAGCTTTAAAGGATTATGCAACGATTTTTCAAAAGGCAGCGCCAGGCCACATCAATTATTACCAAGAAGGTGAAGCTCAAGATGCGCGTGCTAAGGTGAATTATGCCGAGTTAAATGTTGGCGACCAACAATTAGTCTTTATGGACCATGGATTTGGTAGTGATGAAGAATTTTCTGAAGCGATTTCCTTCCTAATCGTTGCTGGTGCGCAATCAGAAGTAGATTACTATTGGGAAAAATTATCAGCTGACGAAGAAGCTGAGTCTATGGGGTGGTTGAAAGATCATCATGGTATTTCTTGGCAAATAGTGCCACAAGCCTATTTACAAATCATGGAAACAGCTACTGAAGCACAAAAGAAACGGGTACTAGAAGCATTATTTAAAATGAAAAAAATGAATGTAGCCAGTTTAGAAAATGCCAAATTTGGTATCGGTTAATAAGCAATGCGGAAGTGAGACCTGTGTCTATTGTGACATGGGTCTTCTTGATTGTAAGGGGTTTTATTTTGGTTTAAAAATATTTCTATTATAATATATATAGAAATACAATTTAGAAAGGGGTCTTTCAATGGAACTAGGTTTAGCAGGAAAAGTAGCGATTATTACAGGGGCTAGCCGTGGCATCGGATTTGAGACAGCTAAGTCATTAGCGAACGAAGGGGCTGACGTGACAATTGTTGCCCGTCGTGAGGATCGTCTCATTGAAGCGCAAAGAGCGATTCAAGAAATTACCGGTCGCAAAGTCCATTATGTCGTTGGAGACGTAACGGTCGAAGAAGATGCTAAAAGAGTAGTTACTGAGACAATCGATCAATTTGGTCGTATTGATATTTTAATTAATAATGCGGGTGGCTCATCTGCCCATAGTTTCGATGCAGTCGATAATGCTGAATGGCAACGAGACTTGAATATTAAAATATTTGGTGTAGTGAATTTTACCCGTGAAGTATTGCCATATTTTAAGAAACAAAATTCAGGAGCTATAGTGAATTTAACCGCTATAGCAGGTAAGACACCTCCAGCCAATTCATTACCAACGTCAACTAGCCGTGCTGCTGGTCTTGGCTTAACAAAGGAATTGAGTAAGGAATTAGGTCAGTATAATATTCGTGTGAATGCTGTTTCTATTGGTTTAGTGCGCAGTGAACAAATCGAGAAACGTTGGCAAGATAATGCGCCTGATCAAACTTGGGAAGAATTTTCTAAAAGCCAATCAGCGAATACACCTTTAGGTCGTATTGGTGAAACGGTGGAAGCTGCCAATGCTATTACGTTCTTAGTGTCTGATGCAGCTTCTTATATTTCAGGTGTGGCACTCAACATTGATGGTGGCGCCGCTTCTGTAATGTAAATATGTTTTACGGGTAACGGGCTTTGTAGAAGAATAAATGTTTAGATTAGTATGATTAACGACCTAAAGTAGAAGAGGCTGGGACAAAAATATCTCAGCCTCTCTTTGCTATATAAGAACATTTATAATTGGGTTCCAAAAGTCAGAATTGTCCGATACTTCCGAAATGTCTCCAATAACATTTCGTTATTGTTCGTCTTTTGGTCCAGTACGTCAATTCTAAACGACTTTTGTCTCACCTTCTTTTGCGTCCAAATAGAATTTGTAAGTCAAGAGTAATACCAGCTAATGCCATTGCTTCTGTAATTTGATGTTCATTTGCATGCCACATTAATGGCGTCATTTGAATTAAATCACGTAACTGCTCTTTGTTTAATGGTCGATATTGTTGATAATGACTTTGACCAAAGTCGTTGAAGGTCGCTTTAAATTTAGCGATGGATGCAGAAGTGTTTTGTTTTTGTTCATCCACTGGTAGCATAATTTCCCGTAGTTCTTTTAAATAGTTAGGGCCGGGTACGATTTTTAGCGCCCAACCTTGGTCTGAAAGTGCTCGGTTTAATTCAGCGTAGTTAGAGGGTGAAAGGATAGTAAGCGTACCTTCTACTTGACCATCTTTAAAGGGTAATTTACTTAAATCAGCGACTATCCAAAGGGCGTTGGTATAGTGTTTGGCAGCAGAAAGGATGCCATCTTTAGCTAAGTCTAAGCCTAGAAATTGTGGCATTTGCTCTTGATTGTTAGCCACATGTACCTGCCAAGTTTGTGCTAGTTGGTGAAGGTGACTACCTTCTCCAGTGCCTAAGTCAATTAGGTTTTTAACTTGTGTTAAGTCTACCTCTTTTTCAATTAATAGGTCTATGATTTGTGGGTAAATACCGGCGTATAGACTTGCATCTTGCATGATTCGTTGGCGAGCAGTGAAGAGGTTGCTGTTGTAGTGTGCTTCTTGGTGGTTGGGTGCAAGGTTAATGTAACCTTGTTTAGCAATGTCAAAGCTGTGATTGTGATCGCAACGGACTTGATTATGGCTAAAAGAAAGATTGCTTTTGCAGATAGGGCAGATCATGCGCGATGCCCAGTAATTAAATTTTTGAATTGCTTGTGTACGTTTTGATTCCATAGTTCACCTTTTTGAATTTGTCATAGTTCTCACTTTTATTATAGCATGTTAGAATAGACTTATTAATGATGATTCATGAGTTGGGTGCTGGCTATTTTTGTTTGCATGCTAGTTAATCATAATGATTTGAGAAGTGAGGGAATATGCGAAATAGAGATAAAAGATGGCTATATAGCGGATTCATAGCTAGTGTGATGAGCCTATTGCATGTGATGTTGGAGCTATGGTTTCCAAATCCTAGTTTCCAAGCAATCCTCGGGGATGGTTTGGCGGTGCAACAGGGGTTCTATTATCCAGCTTTATTTATAGTTTATTTGCTAATATATACATTCATGACGTATGCTTACTATCTAATTGACTTTCGTTTGCCAGGAACGAAAGGGACGAAAGTAATGCTTTATGTCATCTCCGAATTGTTAATTCTGTTAGTTTACCGGGCTGAACCCTTGCCACACTTAGTGGATATAGACTGGGTGATCAATCCGATTAAAATAATGTTGATTTTTATCATACAAGGTCAGTTGATTTACTGGTTAATGGCTCGCCAACGGTTGATGTATAAGCCAAAACCCTTTTTCTATACGAGAGGTTTACATGTCTACATACTCGTTTTTGCGATCATGCGGCTAGTGGCTTATCTAGGCCTAGGTATTTATGGAGTAGATGATGGGCAGTTACCAATGGCTGTTCTTTGGGCTGGTATTATGGGGCTTGCGATTGGCTTATCTTTTGGTGCAATACAGCGGTTTATTATCCGTCAAAATCAAATTGGAAAGACTAACCAGTTTGCCCTACAATTTTTTGCTTGGCTTGCAATCGCCAATTATGCCATGATGTATCTACGTTATGATGTCGGCATTTTTGATTTACTAGCTCGTCTAGGATTGGATATTGCAGCTGTTTGGATTGCGACCTTTATCGTGCTCCATTGGCAAATCAATGAGCGCACACCTGTATATCCATTAGACACAAATTCACAAATATAAGTAGTTGTTGGCTAGGACCCTGCTGTCCTAGCTTTTTTTACAAAAAAATGCCCGCTAATCAGCTAGCGAGCAATAAGATCGTATTATGCTTCTTGTTCTTCTGCATATACTCGGTCTAACACTTGTTGGAATACTTCAACAGGTTGGGCACCTTGCACTGCGTATTTATTATTAAATACAAAGAAAGGGACACCTTGAACGCCAACTTCACCTGCGCGGAAGATATCAGCAGTGGCTTCAGCTTGGAATTGATCTTCACTAGCTAAAATTTCACGGACTTTGTCTCCATCTAAACCGACTAATTTAGACAGCGAAATGATTGTATCTTCGTCGCTAATTAATGCACCATCTTCGAAGTAAGCTGTATAGAATGCTTTAAAATATTCGCCGTCTCTACCTTGTGTTTTCGCATATTGGAATACACGATGTGCAGGCATGGTGTCGGCCATCTTCATATCAGAAAAGTTGAAGTTTAAGCCAGTAGCAGTAGCCATTTGTATGACTTGTTCGTTCATTTGCACTGCCTGTTCAACAGTAGTCCCTTTTAAATCTGCAAAAGCTTCATAGAAGTTTTTGCTTGGATCATATTTTGCACCAGGCATTAATTCGAATGATTTGTGCTCAATCGTAATTTCATCTGCGTGGGCAAAGTTAGCCATTGCGCGTTCCAAGTGCGTTTGTCCAATATAACAGAACGGACATACGAAATCAGCCCAAATTGTAATTTCCATGAAAGTAAATCACTCCTTATCATTTTTTATTTGTGATCTTTACTTGTTTGATTATTTTTAGCTTCTTGTTCTTGATCATCTTTCTCCTTATCGCCATCTCCATCACCGTCAATATTAACGATAGAGGCAAACAAGTCTTCTAACTCAGTAGATTTACGGCTTTCGATACCCATGGTAACGCTCCTCTCTGCAATTTACTTCTAGGAAATATTATAAGGACGTCTATTAAGGAATGCAAAGACTAGGTACTAAGGTGAGGGGAATTGCTAATAGTGGGATAGGCGCTAAATGTTCGTCTTTACTGGGGAAATAAAAAAGGCCAAAGAAAATATTTACATTTTCTTTGACCTAATTATCTATAAATTACAACAAAAATCTAGTAGTCATAACCATATGGGTTATCAAATAAATCTAGACCTTTCAAATCGTCCACATTTTGTGAACCTGTTAATTGCATTACACGTTCTAAGTCTTTTTGGAAGTAGTCAAGTACTGAATAAGCACCTTGCCATCCACCTAAAGCTAAACCAAATAATACTGGACGACCTAAAGCAACAACGTCTGCACCGGAAGCTAAAGCTTTAGCAACGTGTTCACCACGACGTACACCTGAATCAAAGACGATTGGTACACGTTTGTTTACACGTTCTGCAATAGCTGGCAGCGTATCAAATGAACCTGGCGCTTCATATAATTGACGAGCACCATGGTTAGATACCCAGATACCTGATGCACCAGCTTTAATTGCCATATCAGCATCTTCAGGGTGTTGAATACCTTTAACAAATACTGGTAATCCAGAGTAAGCAGCGATTTCTTCAATATCTCTTGGCGAAATCTTTTGTTTTGAAGCGCCATAGATATTGTTTAATGACATACCTTCTGCTGAACCACGTAAATAGCGTTGAACAATTGGCATACCGAATGGGTAAACGAATTTATTCTTCACATCACGGTCACGGTTACCAGAAACAGTTGAGTCAGCTGTAAGGATGATAGCAGTTGCGCCATCAGCTTTTGCTTCGTCTAAGATATCACGGTTTTGTTGGTCATCTTTAGCCATGTAAATTTGGAACCAACGAGGTCCGCCGTTTAACCCTTCAGAAATCTCTTCAAATGTTGCACCAGAATAAGCTGAGATCGACATGATTGTACCAAATTCTGAAACTGCACGTGCAGTACCTGCTTCTTTAGTAGCATGTGCTAAACCATGTGCAGCAATTGGTGCCATGATGAATGGTGCTTTAATTTTATGACCTAAAATTTCAGTACTTGTATCAGGCGCTTCAACATCTTGTGCTAGACGCGGGTAAAGTAATTTATGCTTCCAAGCGCGGTCATTAGCACGTTTAGTCCACTCATCCCCAGAAGCACCGGCAATGTAGTTAAAACCACCATGTGGTACCACTTTACTTGCTTCTTCTTCTAAGTCGTAAGTATTGACAACATCAATGTATTTAATCTCACTAGGTGCATTATACTCAATGTTATTGTTATCCATTATATTCGCTCCTTCTAAATGTAAAAAAATAAATATGGCAAGACAAATCTATCAACGTTCCTATTTTAGCGTTTGTGATGTCAAAAGGAAAGGTTTTAGAAATCGTTTTCAAAACAATTTTAGCAAAAATCAAATTAAAGCGCTTAAATAGTGCCTTTTGATAAGTATTCAAAGTATTTTTACCTAAAATTTCATAAATAAGAATACAAAAATGTTTCTAAAATAGTAAAAAAAGACCAGGAGAACCTGGTCATAAAGAACAGCTATTCTTATTAATCTAATGATTTAGATCATGGCTAAGATAATAAAATTAGCTAAGAATAAGAATGATGCAGCCCATAAGATTGGATGAATTTCTTTTGTTTTGCCAAGTGATACTTTCACGATGCAGTAAGTGATGAAACCTGCTGCAATTCCGTATGAAATTGAGTAAGCATATGCCATAAATACAGAAGCAAAGAAAGCAGGAATTGCAACTTCTAAGCTAGACCAATCAATCTCACGAATAGCTGACATCATCATAATACCAACGATGATTAAGGCTGGTGCAGTAGCAGCGCTTGGTACTAAGCCAACGAAAGGTGAGATGAAAGCACATAGGAAGAAAGCAATGGCAACAAATACAGACGTTAAACCAGTACGGCCACCTAATGAGATACCTACAGTAGATTCAGCATAGACAGTTGTGTTTGAAGTACCAAAAATCGCACCTAGTGAAGTACCAACCACATCACCAAAAAGGGCTTTATCTAATTTGGTATTCATGACGCTTGATTGATCCATATTATCAATATCTTCTTTGGTAAAGATACCTGAAGCGCGCCCTGTTCCAATGAATGTACCAATTGTATCGAATACATCAGATAGAGAGAAAGCAAAGATTGTCATGATAACTAATGGATAACGAGATGGATCTGCGAAAAGGGACAGCAAACCTTCTTTGCCAAAGGCTGCTCCGAAAGTTACACCCAAGTCTTGGAAGGCAGCGCCTAAACCAGACTGGTCCAAGTTCACAGTGGCTAAAGCAGCTGGGTTTAAAATAACGTAAATAGCTGAAACTGCGACGATACCAATTAAGATCGCACCTTTTACATTTTTTAATAATAAAAAGATTGTTAGGATTAGGCCAAATAAGGCTAATAGTGAAGTTTGGTCTGTAAAAGTAGAAATTTCTGGGAGTGTTGCCCCAGTAGAGTTGATTGTTGCTAGACCGCCTTCGAAAACAGATTGTGTGGCATCAAATGGTTGACCGTTAACAGCAGTGATATTTGCTGCTTCAGTTGTAAAATTGATGAAACCGGCATTTTTAATACCAATATAAGCAACGAATAGACCAACACCTGCACCAATTGCATGTTGTAATGAATCTGGAATTGCTTTAATAATTAATTGACGGAATTTAGTTACTGTGATGAAGATGTTGAATAAACCACAGATAAATACCATTGCTAAAGCTTCTTGCCAAGTAAAGCCCAGTGAGAAAACAACTGTATAAGTAAAGAAAGCATTTAATCCCATACCTGGTGCCAATGCGTAAGGTACGTTAGCAAATAATCCGATAAATAATGTCGCTAAAGCTGATGAAATGATGGTTGCTAAGAACACACCTTGGTAAGGCATACCTGTTTGAGATAAAATTGCTGGGTTAACAAAAATAATGTAACTCATTGCAAAGAAGGTTGATAAACCGGCAATCAATTCAGTTGAAAAGTTTGACCCATTTTCCTTCAATTGGAAAAATTCCTCTATTTTTTTCACTTTTCTTGCTCCTTTTATGAATTTAATTAACTACTTCTATCATTATAAAGACCTAATCAGAAAAATCAATAGTAAACACGAATGTTCTATTAATTTATTATTCAATTGTTCGCAAAATGTTTTGTTTAGATAAGATTTACTAATTTGTCGGCAAAAAGCTTTTTTACTATTAATAAGAATAGTTATGGTGAGCAATTTGATACACGTATGCTAGAATGAAGATAACAAAATGAGCCACATTTTAAATAGGAGGTCAGCTATGGCTAAAGTAACGAATTTAACGTTACGGCACAAAACACTGTATAAGTTATTTGTTCGTAATTTTACAGAGGAAGGGACATTCAAATCGATTATTCCGGAGCTTCAACGATTAAAAGATTTGGGCGTAGATATTATTTTACTGCAGTCTATCTTTCCAACTACTGACTTGAGGGTTGCTGATAATCTGGAAGGTAATCCGATGATTGTGAAAAATATCTCTGAGGTATCACCAGAGTATGGTAGCTTAGACGATTTTCGTGAATTAGTGGATACTATTCATGAAATGGGTATGCAGGTGATGTTAAACTTGCAATTATTTCATTTAGCAAAGGATTCGGAATTAGTTAAAGAACATCCTGAATACTTCTTACATAATGAACAGGGTGAAATGATTTCTCGATTGGATATCTACGATAGCTCATATGACTTAGACTATACTAATCCTAAATTATGGGATTACATCATTGAAAATCTAAAATATTGGGCTAAATTTGTGGATGGGTTTGCAGCAAACCATGCCCAACTGATTCGTCCTGAATTTTGGGCATCAGCACGAGCTGAAGTGGAAGATGTGCATCCATATTTCTATTGGGTGGCTGCGTCCATGCCTTTATCAATCCTAACGAAGTTACAACAAATGAATATGTTGTATTGGACAGAAGGGGAATTGTATCCTAATTTTGACGTGGTTGATCAAATTCCAGGATCCTTTTATACGGACCGTTTTTATCACGGAGATATGTCTTTAGAAAACTTTGTGGGTACTTTAAATCTCCAAGAATTGATGATGCCAAACACATACGTAAGTATGCGTTCTTTAGAGTTTGAGGAATTTCCACGTTTTGCAGAAAGTGTTAAACCAGGTAGTGAACTAGAAAACTGGACAGCTTTTGCCTTCTTCCAAAAAGGGATAGCAAGCATATTTATGGGACAGGAATATGGATTAAAGGAACATTTTAACTTCCGAAGTGGTGAAACGATTAACTGGGCTATTCAACAAGATTTAACGCCATTAATCAATCGTATGTCACAAATTAAGAAACGAGAAGTATGTAAGAGTGGCTACTATACGATTATGCCTGCTGGAGATTCAACAGTAATACTTTCTTATCATTATTATACGCAGCATTTGTTTGGCATTTTCAAATTGAAAGAAGAAGGACAACCTAGTGAAATTGAATTGAATATACCTGATGGAGAATATAGAGATGAAATATCTAAAGCCAATTATCAGGTTGTGAATGGTCGTGTAACATTTGGAGATAAGCCAGTTGTTATTTCATATGAAGGTGATATGAAACTACCAGAATATTTTAAAAAAGATGGAGGAAATGGATAGATGTATAAATTAATCGCATTTGATATTGATGGAACTTTAGTAAATTCAAAAAAAGAGGTGTCTCAAGCGACGAAAGAAGCGCTTCATAAACTGCATGATGCAGGTATCCATGTGGTGATCTCATCAGGTAGACCTTATAAAGGTGTACTACTAAATGCAGATTTAGTTGGTCGTGAGATCGTACCATTTGTTTCTTGTTTTAATGGTGGTTTAGTAAAAGAAGTAGCAACTGATAATACCGTCTTTTCACATGCCTTAACCAACGATGAATTACAAAGTTGGGTTGAATTAGCTAAGGCACATGATTTGGATGTGCATGCCCATGATGATCAATATGTGATTGTGCAAGATGCACCTAAAGATCAATATGTAGATATTGAGTCTAAATTAAATGAGATGCCAATCAGAACAGTTGATTTCTTTGATGGAGAAGTTATGGCGCCCAAAGTGATGATTACTGCTGAACCAGAAAAATTAGATGCTTTTATCACAACTTTAGATACTAGTCTATTTGAAAAATACTCGATTATGAAATCTGAGCCATTCTTCTTAGAAATTATGCCAAAAGGCGTGGATAAAGGAGAAGCTTTAGCTAAATTAGCAGAAAGCTTAGGTATTGATCAAAGTGAAACAATGGCTTTTGGTGACCAAGCGAATGATTTATCGATGATTAAATGGGCTGGTTGTGGGGTTGCTATGGGTAACGCAATTGACGAATTAAAAGACAATGCCCAATATGTGACAGCATCCAATGATGATGAAGGGATTGCAAAAGCATTAGAAAAATTAGTTTTTGCTGCTCAATAAAATTTGGGTGAATAATAAGTTCCCATCCCTATGAATAGTGATTTATTATAAACTTTGTTATACTATTAGTATGACAAGCTGTCAGCTGTAAATGAGAAATTGAACAGATTTTAAGGAGTGAAATGAATGTTTGACAACACGGATATTTTAGCAACAAACGCTATTCGTGCTTTAAGCACAGATATGGTGGATAAAGCAAATTCTGGTCACCCAGGTTTACCTCTAGGTGCCGCACCAATGGCTTATGCTCTTTGGTCTAAACACATTCGTCAAAACCCACAACATAGCAAATGGACTAACCGTGACCGTTTTGTATTGTCTGCTGGACATGGTTCTGCAATGCTTTATAGCTTACTGCATTTATCAGGATTCGATGTATCTTTAGAAGATACAAAAAACTTCCGTCAGTTTGGTTCAAAAACCCCTGGTCACCCAGAGGTTCACGAAACAGATGGTGTAGAAGCGACAACAGGTCCATTAGGTCAAGGATTTGCTAATGCAGTAGGTATGGCAATGGCTGAAGCACATGACGCTGCTGTTTATAATAAAGACGGTTTTAACGTTGTGGATCATTTTACTTACACCCTAGTTGGTGACGGTGACTTGATGGAAGGTGTAACGCAAGAAGCAGCATCTTTAGCTGGTCATTTAAAACTGAACAAATTAATCGCTTTATACGATTCAAATGACATTTCATTAGACGGACCTACTTCCAAAGCCTTTACTGAAAATGTTGGAGATCGTTTCAAAGCTTACGGCTGGGAACATATCCTAGTAAAGGATGGTAACGATTTAGAAGCAATTAATACTGCTATCGAGCAAGCAAAAGCGAACACTGATCAACCTACATTAATTGAAATTAAGACAATCATTGGTTTCGGTGCTGAAAAACAAGGGACATCTGGTGTTCACGGAGCACCATTAGGTTTAGAAGGGTCCACTTTTGCTAAACAAAACTTTGGTTGGACCTATGATGCATTTGATATTCCACAAGAAGTTTATGACCGTTTCAATGAAGTTGTAGGCGCTCGTGGTCAATCTGAAGAAGAAGCTTGGAACAAGCTATTTACTGACTATAAAGCAGCTTACCCAGACTTAGCGGCGCAATATGAACGTGCTTATGCAGGTAAATTACCTGAAGGTTGGGGAGCTAACATCCCTGTTTATGAAGTAGGCGATAAAGCAGCAGCAAGTCGTAAAACTTCTCAAGCAGCTATTCAAGAAATTGGTAAAGCATTACCAGAATTCTGGGGTGGATCAGCGGACTTATCTTCTTCTAACAATACGATGAATGATGCAGATGAAGAATTCCAAGCTGGCTCTTATCAAGGACGTAATATTTGGTATGGTGTGCGTGAGTTTGCGATGGCTGCAGCGATGAATGGTATTGCTTTACATGGTGGTTCTAAAACTTATGCTGGTACATTCTTCGTCTTCTCTGACTATCTACGTCCAGCGGTTCGTTTAGCTGCGATTTCAAAATTACCAGTAACTTATGTCTTTACCCATGACTCAATTGGTGTTGGAGAAGATGGTCCAACACATGAACCAATTGAACAATTGGCTTCCTTCCGTGCAATGCATAACGTAAACGTATTGCGTCCTGCTGATGGTAATGAAGTAGGCGTAGCTTGGAAATTAGCCCTTGAATCAGAAGAAACACCAACGATGCTAGTCTTAACACGTCAAGACTTACCGGTCTTAGAAGGGACTAAAGAAAAGGCTGAAGAAGGTGTCCGTAAAGGTGCATACGTTATTTCTCCAGCAGCAGGTGAGCAAACAGGTATCTTAATTGCGACCGGTTCGGAAGTAAGCCTAGCGATTTCGGCTCAAGCGAAATTAGCTGAAGAAGGTATCCACGTATCTGTCGTATCTATGCCATCACAAGAAATTTTTGATGCACAAGATGAAGCATATAAAGAGACTGTATTACCAAAAGCCATCACTAAACGTGTGGCTGTTGAAATGGGTGCTTCATTCGGTTGGACGAAATACACTGGCTTAGATGGTGCTATTGTTGGTATTGACCGCTTTGGTGCTTCAGGTAAAGGTGACTTAATCCAAGAAGCATATGGCTTTACAGCTGAAAATGTTGCTAATACATTTAAACGTTTAGCTGACTAATTTGTCAGTCAGGTCCTTTGTCCAAACATCACTCAAGAATTCGCTAACAGGAGGCCGTAACAAAATGAAATTTTTCTTAGATACAGCAAATATCGATGAAATCAAACGTATTAATGACTTAGGACTAGTTGACGGTGTCACAACTAATCCATCTCTAGTGGCTAAAGAAGGACGCGATTTCGAAGAAGTCATCAAAGATATCGCTAGCACAATCGATGGCCCAGTTTCTGCTGAAGTTACAGGGTTAACTTATGAAGAAATGATTGAAGAAGCACATGAGATTGCTAAATGGGCAGACAATGTTGTGGTTAAGATCCCTATGACTGAAGCTGGTTTGAAAGCTGTAAATACACTTTCTAAAGAAGGTATTAAAACAAATGTGACTTTAATCTTCTCTGTTTCGCAGGGATTAATGGCAGCAAAAGCGGGTGCAACTTATATTTCACCATTTATTGGCCGTATCGATGACATCGGTCAAGATGGATTGAAATTAATTGCAGAATTACGTGAAGTATTAGATATCTACGGTTATGAATCTGAAATCATTGCAGCATCTATCCGTCACATAGCGCACTTTGAAGGTTCTGCGTTAGCAGGTGCACATATTGGTACGATTCCAGGTAGCCTATTCCCTAAATTATGGGGACATGTGCTGACTGACAAAGGCATTGAAGGCTTTACAGCAGACTGGGAAGCTTACCAAAATCGTCACAAATAAACTTTGATTGAAAGTAGGGCGATCATAATGGATGAGGTTAGACGTATTTTTCAAACCTACGAACCACGTCCTCTAGATGTTGAAAAAGCCTATGCTGTCTTGATTCCCTTAGTGAAACTCGAAGGTGAATGGCATATTTTATACGAACACAGGGCAATCGGCATTTCCCAAGCTGGGGATGCCGCTTTTCCTGGTGGTCGAGTAGAGGCTGGTGAAAGTTTTGAACAAGCTGCTATCCGTGAAACGACAGAAGAGTTAGGTATCAGTCCTGATAAAATTGTAGTTGTTGGTGAGATGGATTATATTGTGATGGGTAAACGAATGATTGGTTGCTATGTTGGTGAATTAGTGATTGATAGTTTAACACAATTAACCCTAAACAAATATGAAGTAGACCATATCTTTACAGTACCACTGCGTAAATTGAAAGCCATGGAACCTGACGTACATTATGTAGCCCACCATCAAGAAGTGGCTGATGATTTCCCTTTTGACCTAATTCCAGGTGGGAAGCAATATGATTTTGATCGATCTGAACGACGGGGAATTCATTTTTACAATATCCAAGGGGAACATTTATGGGGAATGACTGCTAAATTAACTGCTCGTTTTGTGGATATACTGAAGGGTAAACATCTTGCATTTAACCAAGATGACAGGGAAGGCTAGCATAATGTTAGCCTTTTATTGTAGCGGGAATTCATGGTATGATAACGCCACATATACTACAAATTTAGATATCGAGGTTTATTATGGATCATCAAAAAGAACGGACCGCCAGATTAACTGTCATTAGTTTGATGTTGGCGATTTTAATTATTCAAACTTTTGTTCCTGGCATCGGTTATATACCTATTGGACCAGTTCAAGCAACAATTATTCATTTAACAGTGATTATTGGTGCGAGTTTATTTGGTCCACAAACAGGACTTATCCTCGGCGCTGCTTGGGGAATTTTGCGGATGATAAAGGCAGCGATTGTGCCCGATATCATGTCAGTCGTTTTCTTAAATCCGTTAGTATCTGTTATTCCGCGGATGCTAGTTGGTTTTATTTCAGGATGGATTGCTGTGTATCTTGATGGTAAGGTAAAAGATAGAACCAAATTCATCATTACGGGTGTTACCGGCTCTATAGTGAATACCGTTACTGTTTTGGGTTCGATTTACCTATTTTCAGCAGAATCTTATGCGAATGCGCTCAATATTCCAACGTCTGCTTTAATTGGTACATTCTTAGTGACTATTGGTGGTAATGGATTATTAGAAGCTGTCACTTCAGGGATTTTGACACCTATTCTATCCTTACCTTTAAGTAAATCACTTAAAAGATCCGGAATAAATACTTAATTGGAGGTCAGATTGATGACACAAGTAACTTGTAAACGAACAAAGGCAGTACAATCACATCGAATTATGCCTAACCAAACCAATTTTTATAAGAATTTATATGGTGGTCAAATATTATATATCATGGATAATGTGGCTTCTGTATCTGCAGGTCGGTTGACACCTTATGGCACAATGACAGCTAATATGGATGATATTCATTTTGTGGCGCCTTTGCCAGAAGGTGATATTGCTCATGTTGAAACCTATGTAACGGGGTCAGGTAAACGTTCGATGGAGATTTTTGCCAAAGTTATTGGTGAAAAACATAACGGTGAGCGTTATTTAGCTGCAACGGCCTTTCTAACCTATGTAGTCCTGAAAGACTATGTTGACCCTGACTATCATTTACCAGAAGTTGTTGCACATACGGATGAAGAAGTTTACTTATGTAACGGTTATGAGGCCCGTAAGGCTGGTCGTGCTGATAAGCGAAGTTCAATGAAAGCATTGATTAGTCATCTGACAGTTGACTTGCTCGATTAATAAAACTATTTTTACGGGAAAAGACTTGAGATATTGACTTTTATGGGTTAATCAAGCAAAATATAAGCTGTAAGCTATGAGAATAAATAATCGATTTGTAGACTAGTAATGTTGTTAAGGATTAAGCGAGATGTGATCAGGTGTAAGCATATCCCCACTAACAATATGAACCTACTACATGTAAAAATTACCTTGAAAAAGGTACGGTGGCGCCGTTATCGTCTTTGAGAGAGTTGGAGAGCTATTGTATCTTCAATTAAAAAAGGTGGCACCGCGAGCATTTCGTCCTTTATGGATGAGGTGCTCTTTTTGGTTACAGAAATATATTTAAAGGAGTATGAAAATGGCAAAGCAAGAGGCAGCAGAAAATTTACAACAAACAGATTTTTCAAAATGGTATTTACAAGCGATTCAACAGGGCGATTTGATGGATTACGGTCCTGCCCGCGGGACAATGATTTTTAAACCAGATGGCTTTTTATTATGGGAATCGTATAAAGAGGCCTTCAATGAAATGTTGAAGAAGGAAGGTATTCGTAACGCTTACTTCCCAATGTTAATTCCCAAACATTTCTTCGAAAAAGAGGCTGATCACGTAGAAGGTTTCGCGCCTGAATTGCCATGGGTAACTGAAGCAGGTGAGGAAAAATTAGAAGAGCCATTGGCATTACGTCCAACTTCTGAAACCTTATTTGGTAATGCAATGTCAGATTGGATTAACTCTTACCGTGATTTACCGATGGAGTTAAACCAATGGGCTAACGTCTTCCGTTGGGAAAAACGTACATTACCGTTTATCCGTACATCAGAATTCTTATGGCAAGAAGGGCATACAGCTCACGCAACTGAAGAAGAAGCACGCGAACGTACAATGAAAATGTTGCACTACTATACTGACTTAGTTAAAGAAGTATTTGCGATGCCAGTTTATGAAGGACAAAAAACACCATCAGAACGCTTCGCTGGTGCGGTAGATACCTTCTCGATTGAAGCGATGACAAAAGATACTAAAGCCATTCAAGCAGGGACTTCTCACTATCTAGGCCAAAACTTTGCAGAAGCCTTTGATATTAAATTCTTGAATGAAGAAAACCAACATACCTATGTGCATACAACGTCTTGGGGTTCATCCACTCGTTTGGTGGGTGCAATGATTATGATTCACGGTGATGAAAAAGGTTTAGTTTTACCTCCTCGTGTTGCTGGTACACAAGTATCACTAATCCCTGTTGGTAATATCAAGAAAAATCCACAAGTACTTGAGAAATTACAAGAAATCAAAGCAACATTATTAGATGCTGGATTACGGGTAAATCTTGATGACTCAAATAACTCACCAGGTTATAAATACAACGAATCTGAAGTACATGGTGTACCATTGCGCATTGAATTTGGTCCGCGTGATATGGAAAAGAACCAAGTTATGATAAAAATGCGTGATGTTGATGGTAAAGAGGCATTTTCACTAGATCAAGACCTAGTAACTGAAATTCATAACCGTTTTGATGAAATGCACCAACGTCTATACGATAAAGCAGTAGCCTTCCGTGCTGAAAATGAGCATTTTGATATTGACACAATGGACCAATTAACTGCTCACTTAGCAGCATGTGAAGAAAATGGCGAACGACCAGGTTGGATTTTAGCTGGTTGGGATGGTACTGATGAGTCAGAAGCAGCCATCAAAGAAGCCACAGGATTTACTTCACGTAATATCCCATTCAACCCACCAGTAGAAAAAACAGTTGACCTATATTCTGGTAAACCTGCTAAATACACTGTGTGGTATGCACGCGCTTATTAATAACTATGAAAGAAGGGAAGACAAAAGTCGTTTAGAATTGACGTACTGGACCAAAAGTCGAACAATAACGACATGTGATTGGCGCCTTTTAGCCAGTATCGGACAAGGCTGACTTTTGAAACCTGATGATAAATATTTTTATATAGCAAAGAGAGGCTTGGATATTTTTGTCCCAGTCTCTTTAATATGAAGAATAGAAATATACTTAATATACTCTTAAAATATAAAACATCTTTTATTCACATTAAGTGGCAGATTGTCACAGTATAATCATATTTTATTGGTAAAATGCATATGCATGGAATGAGAACCGTAAAATATCAAAATGAATAAGGAGTAATACATGTCGAAAAGAAGAAAAAAATCTAGTATTAAACCGCTAGTACCCTTCTTCGTTCTAGGAGTGGCTTTAATCGCAGTGTTAATTGCTATATTTAAATATAATGATGAGGATAATGGAGAAAATGCAGATGAATCTTTGACGGCTACTGTAGATGATTCAAATGCAGTAGGGTCAGCTAGCGATGTCGTGTTAACGCTAAGTGGTGAAGAAGTTTATAATGTTGATTTGATGCAAGCCAACGGTGTCGCTATGATTGAACCAAGTTCTTATCACTCAATGGCGGATGTCATTGAAGATACAATGACCGAGTTTGGTGTAGATGAAAGTCAAATTTCATTAGTATTCACCAATTATCAAACAGGTGAAAGCTATACAGTGAATGAAAATAACTTTCAAACAGCCGCTTCTATTATAAAATTACCATTATCAGTTATTTATGTAGATGCGATAAATGAAGGCGCCATTGATTGGGATACAGAAGTGCCTTATACATATGCTGATTATGAAGAGGGCGATGGGACGATCACTGCAGCAGTTGCTAACGGTACAGGGCAAGCAGCCTATACGATCGAGGATTTAATCGCTAATGCCTTGATGTATTCAGATAATACAGCAACGAATATGTTGATTAGATATTATAATGAACTTTACGGATCAGGTGCATATAATACAAGCATTGCTAATAGTGTAGATGTTCCAATTGATGAGTCGTTTTATAGTGATAACGTTGCTTCTGCTGAACTGATATCAGCTTACTATGATTTATTAGCAACGGATGATACTTATCAAGCACTAGTAGATTACCTGTTGAATACATCGCCGGACCGTTTGTTTACAACCTATGTGAATAGTAGTCTCATGGCGAATAAATATGGTAGTTATGGTACAGCTTTAAATGATGGTGGTATCTATTATGAAAACGATCAAGCGCAGTATAGTTTAGTTGTCCTAACAGATGGCCTATCAGATGGAACGAGTTTCTTGGAGAATTTAAACTTGCGTATAAATCAATACTACCGAGCAAATTACCTATAGATTTTCGAGCTATTTTTGTAGATGAAGAGTCGTTTACTTAGATCACTTAAAAGCAAAAAAAGATGGTTTCAATTCAGCTACACTGAATTAAAACCATCTTTTTTTAATTTGCTAATTATCTAGGCATCACTAGAATACGACCTTTTTTAAAAGGGCGTAAGAGCACAGGTTGACCATAAAAATCATGCAATCGGTCGGGATCAAGCATTAAGGAACGTTCACCTTTAGCAAAGATTTCTCCATCTTTTAATAAACAGATTTTTTGATATAAAGGAATAATTTCTTCTGTATGATGGGTAACCATTAATTGCGTAACCTCAGGTTTTTCTTTAGCTAATTGGTCTAGCATGGCTAAAAGATTTTCCCGGGCAAATAAATCTAAACCACTTGTTGGTTCATCCAAAATCAAAAGTTCTGGTTCTGCCATTAAAGCCCGCAGAATGAATACGGTCTGTCGTTCGCCTTGAGACAACGTTGCCATTCTTCGATCTTTGAAAGCTTGGAAATTAAAGGTAGTTAAGAGGTCTTCAGCTTCTAAAATGAAGTCATCAGTTACTTTCTTATATAGACCAAGACTAGCGAATTTACCTGAAATGATGGTCTCCAATACAGATAGATGACTGGGGATTTCTTGGCTAATCCAAGCAGAGACTATGCCAATCCGCTTTTGTAAGTCAGGAATTGAAGATACGCCAAATAATTGATCAAGCACTTTCACTTGGCCACTAGAGGGAAAGCGGTAGCCTGTTAGGATGTTAATGATGGAAGACTTTCCCGATCCGTTTAGGCCAAGAAGCGCCCAGTGTTGCCCTTGGTTGATTGTCCATTGAATGTTTTTTAGAATGGATTTATCTTGGCGGTTAAAGCAAACTTTGTCTAACTCGATAATAGGTTTTCCTTGGGTAGTTGTCATAGGACGTATCCTTTCTAAATTAAGTCAAATATTGTACTGATTTAAACTTATCATACCAATATAGAATGTCAATATGGTGAATGATTAAGATATAAATTAGAATACAATTAAAATAATCCATTGACAAGTTAAAGAGTTCTCAGTATACTTTCGTTATTGAATCATTAAAAAGACGAAAGGAGTTTCACTCATGATGAAATCGTTCAAAGCAGCGAATTTTAATATTGTAGTCATTATCGTGACTTAGGACTGGAATTAACAGCTGTTAATTTGAGTCCTATTCGATGTTGAGTGGGACTTGGCATCCCACATAGTGTATGTGGGATGCCTTTTTTATTGTTTTCAATACTTAAAAATGGAATTTAAAGAAATGGGGTGCTCATGTGGAGAGAACGAAGAAGACCAGTATAGGAACAGAGTTACTCGTCAATGCCTTGCGAGATGAAGGTGTAGAGATCATCTTTGGCTATCCTGGTGGTGCAGCATTACATATTTATGATGAATTTTTCCGCCAGAACGTCAATCACATCTTAGCTCGTCATGAACAAGGCGCTGGTCATATGGCAGATGGCTATGCCCGCGTGGCTGACAAAGTGGGTGTAGCGGTGACAACTAGTGGACCGGGAGCGACAAATATTGTCACAGCGGTGGCAACAGCGCAGATGGATTCGGTGCCTCTAGTCGTCATTTCGGGTCAGGTAACGACATCTGGTATTGGGAAAGACGCCTTTCAGGAAACCGACGTTGTCTCTTTAATGACGCCAATCACAAAATATGCCTACCAAGTCGAAGATGCTAAAGATATACCACGCATTATTAAGGAAGCTTTCTATTTAGCTAATTCTGGTCGAAAAGGTCCTGTTTTAGTAGATATTCCTAAAGACATTGGTGTTCAGGAAGTAGCCTTAAAAGACATTGATGACCACTTTGACTTACCCGGTTACTACTTGGAAGATGACTTAGACTTGGAAGCGGTGGCTGCAATTAAGGAAGCCTTGCTTGCAGCTGACAAACCCTTGTTGTTAGTGGGAAATGGTATTGTAAAATCCAAAGCATATCAAGAACTGCGGGATTTTGTCCATCGTTACAATATTCCGGTAACGCATACCTTATTAGGGATTGGATTACTTGCTAGTGATGATCCATTAAATCTAGGAATGGCAGGGATGCATGGTACGTACGCCGCCAATATGGCTTTGATGGAGACAGATTGTCTCTTGAATATTGGCAGTCGCTTCGATGACCGAGTAGCCTCTAATCCTAATAATTTCGCACCAAATGCCAAGATTATCCATGTAGATATTGATCTAGCGGAGATTGGCAAAATCATCCAACCGGATATTACTTTATTAGCAGATGCTAAAAAGGTATTGGATGCTCTTTTACAAGAACCTATTGCAGGTTGGTCTGATAAGACAGATTGGTTGACCCACCAAGCGGATAATCAAGCGCTACATCCCACTCGAGTGCCAGAGATGACAGATACGATTCGACCACAAGCGGTACTGGATTACTTAGGTAAGGCAACAGACGGTCAGGCCTATATTGTGACCGATGTTGGCCAACATCAAATGTGGGCTGCTCAGTATTACCCTTACCAATTCCCTGGCCAAAACTTAACTTCAGGTGGTTTAGGTACTATGGGTTACGGTGTGCCAGCAACGATTGGAGCGTCATTCGCGGCAGATGCGAAACATCCTGTTGTAGGGATCATGGGTGACGGTGGTTTCCAAATGACCAATCAGGAATTGAATATCATTCAGCATTACGGTATCCAACCAAAATTTATTATTTTAAATAATACGGTGCTTGGGATGGTGCATCAGTGGCAACATGCTTTCTATTCAGACCGTTATTCACATTCTGAATTTGGATCGAGTTTGCCAGACTTCGTGAAATTGTCAGAAGCTTTAGGCGTGAAGGCGGCTAAGGTAACGGACCCAGCGGATATGCAGGCGGCGGTAGATGAGATGTTGGCTTATGATGGGGCTTATGTTTTAGAAGTCTTAATCGATAAATACGAGAGCGTTACCCCAATGGTGCCATCTGGTAAGGCAAATAATGAAATGGAGGGCTTGTCATGATCTTTCAATTTATTCAATTAAAGGTAGTGAACAGACCGGGTGTCTTAAACCGAGTGACGCAAGTTGTCCTCAAGCCGCGTTATAACATTGATACCTTGGCCTTAGCAGGTACAGAGGATCCAGCGATTTCCTATATTACAATTGGCATTAATTTTCAAGATTTAGACGCAGCGACCCTTTTGACCAGACAATTATTAAAGCAAGTGGATGTGGTGAGTGCACAACAATTAGACCCATCTGAACTGGGATAAGTAAATTACTTTAAAACATTGACACAGGGACACATGTCAGAATATATATGGAGGCAAAAATTATGGCACAAGTATACTATGAAAAAGATATGACCAGTAATGCATTATCAGGTAAACAACTCGCTGTCATCGGCTATGGTTCTCAAGGGCATGCCCATGCACAGAACTTACGAGACAACGGTCAAAATGTCATTATCGGAATCCGTGAAGGTAGTTCAGCTAACCGGGCGCGTAATGATGGATTTGATGTTTACTCAGTTGCTGAAGCGACGAAAAAAGCAGATGTCATCATGATTTTATTACCAGATGAAATTCAAAAAGATACTTATGTGAATGAAATTGCACCGAATCTTGAAGCGGGGAATGCCTTAGCTTTTGCACATGGTTTCAACATTCATTTTAAAAATATTCAACCGGATGCTGCAATTGATGTTTTCATGGTTGCACCAAAAGGGCCAGGACACTTGGTTCGTCGTGAATTTACCAAAGGGTCAGCGGTGCCATCATTATTTGCTGTGTACCAAGATGCGACTGGTACTGCGCGTGATTTAGCCATGTCTTGGGCAGATGGTATTGGCGCAACACGTGTAGGTATTATTGAAACTGACTTCCGTGAAGAAACAGAATCTGACTTATTCGGTGAACAAACGGTATTAATGGGAGGCACAACGCATTTAATCCAAGCAGGTTTTGAAACGTTAGTTGAAGCAGGCTATCAACCAGAGATCGCTTACTTTGAAGTCATGCATGAATTGAAATTGATTGTAGATCTATTATATGAAGGTGGTATGGACCACATGCGTAAATCATGTTCTAATACTGCAGAATTTGGGGACTATGTATCAGGTCCACGCTTAATTACACCAGATGTTAAGGACCGTATGAAAGCAGTTTTAGCGGATATCCAAGATGGTTCGTTTGCGAAACGCTTCACTGATGATTACGATAACGGCTTTAAAGACTTCTACGCGATGCGTGAAAAAGAGCAAGGACATCCAATCGAAGAAGTTGGTGGTCGCTTACGCGAAATGATGCCGTTTGTGAAAGAAAATGCGGTAGATACAAATAACTAAAGCTATAAAAAAAGGGTCAAGATGAAAGAGGGAAACTATATGGTCAAACGCGTCAACAAGGAGAAGGTACTAAGTGCCTATAAAAAATTACAGTCGGTCGTCAAGCAGACACCTTTACAATATGATCAATACTTATCTGAGACGTACCAAGCCAATATTTACTTGAAACGAGAGGACTTACAGGTTGTTCGTTCATTTAAATTAAGGGGCGCTTACTATTCAATTAGTGAACTCAGTGAAGAAGATCTAGCTAAAGGTGTTATCTGTGCCTCAGCCGGTAACCATGCCCAAGGGGTAGCCTTTGCTTGTAATGAAAAACAAGTGATGGCGACGATTTATATGCCGAATACGACACCCGCTCAAAAAATTAACCAAGTAAAATACTTTGGCGGTGACTACGTGAATATTGTGATTGAAGGAGATACCTTTGATGCCTGTAATCATGCTGCGCATGAATATGGTGCTGAACACCAGATGACTTTTATTGAGCCTTATGATGATGAAAATGTCATTGCAGGCCAAGGGTCATTAGCTGTTGAAATCCACCACAGTCTAACTGCCGACGGGGAAACTGCAGACTATGTTTTAGTGCCCATCGGTGGGGGTGGATTGATCTCTGGTGTATCAGCTTATGTCCGTGAAGCGATGCCTGAAACCAAAATTGTTGGCGTTGAACCAGCCGGTGCAGCGTCCATGAAACTGGCCCTTGACCACGGTCAGCCGACAGCACTTGAGAAAGTGAACAAATTTGCGGATGGTACAGCAGTTGGTAAGGTAGGAGATATCACCTTCGAATATGCTAAGGATAATATCGACCGTCTTGAAACCGTTGAAGAAGGCAAAATTGCGGGGACAATTATTGATTTGTACACCAAACAAGCTATTGTAGCCGAGCCTTCAGGCGCTTTGACTGTATCTGCCTTAGATAATATGGGAGACGACCTAGTTGGTAAAACAGTCGTCTGCATCATTTCTGGGGGGAATAATGACATTAACCGTATGGCCGAAATTGAGGAGAAAGCATTGATTTATTCAGGAACCAAACAATATTTTGTAGTGAATTTTCCGCAACGACCGGGTGCCTTAAAAGAATTTTTAACGGACGTTTTGGGGCCAGACGATGATATCGCTAAGTTTGAATATACCAAAAAAATTTCTCGCTCAAATGGCCCAGCCCTAGTTGGTATCCTACTAGGTGATTATGAAACCCTACCAGGATTATTAGAGAGATTAAAGAATTTCGATGCAAATTATATTTCTGTATCGGAAAATCCAACTTTATACGAATTTTTAGTCTAAATCCCCATTGATCATAAATGATAGAAAAAACCTATAACAACAACATTGAAAACGTTTCATAAAAAGGCTTTCATTTTTATTTGTACCATGCTATAATGTTTTTGAGGCAATCTAGACCTCTAATAGATTGCATCATCCTTTCATTTTTGTTTTTTTCCTTTTTCACCCTCAAGCGATGAGGGTGTTTTTTATTTTATTGAATAATAATAATAGAATGCTTAATGATTATTGTTATTTTAAGCTCAAATCATCATTGTTTTAATGGGCATTCAAAAAAATTTAGAAAACGTTTTCGAAATATCTTGACAACGTTTCCATTGCGAGGTATTATTGCACTTAGATAAAGAACAAGTACTCTGTATACTGGATTCGTTACGGTGCGGCCGGCAAGACCAGGCATCAAAGTTATCGTATATTAGCCTAAGGACTAATATTCAGACTTTTTTGCTCTGGTCTTTTTGTATATATAGGCTTGTTCCCATCAAGTCATCGAGAGAAGGTGTGGGGAAATTTGTTTTAAAATTGTAAAGCGTATTAATAATAATGTCGTATTTTCAAGTGATGATGACGGACGTGAGATGATTTTAATTGGAAAAGGGTTAGGCTTCCAAGCCAAGGTTGGCGATCCAATCGATGGCAACAAAATTGAAAAACGTTATTATCCTGAAGGAGACGTTGATCTCGAACACATTTTGATGGTGATGACAAATGCTAGTGAGGAAGAAATGTATTGGATTTATAAAATCGTATCCCTCTTCAAGAAGAAGATGGATGTGGCATTCAATCCTAATCTCTTCCTTACACTGACCGACCATATCTTATTTGCGATTCATCAGCAAAAACAAGATCCCGATTTGATGAATCCCATGCAATGGGAAATAAAAAGGATTTACCCTAAAGAGTATGCGATCGCTGAAGAGGCGGTGGACTTGGTTCGACAAAAATTGTCACCGAATTTTCCGCAAACAGAAGTCGCTGCAATCACCCTACATTTTGTAAATGCACAACTGGACCGAACGGCTAACCAATCTGCTTATGAGCAGATGGCGTTGACAAATGATATTATTCGAATTGTTCAGTTTGCTACGAATATTGATATCGATGAGAATTCTGTATATTTTCAACGTTTTGTTACCCATATTCGTTACTACTTAATACGACAGGGACAAGAGTAAGAAAATGACCAACCGGTTAAAAATGACCGAATGGTTGAATTGGCCTTCATCTCTTATCCAAAAGAGAAAGAAGCAGCCGATAAAATTAAGGAATACCTATTAGAAGCTAAGGGTTGGCAAGTTAATGATATGGAATTATTATATTTAATCCTACATATTGGAAATCTTGTGAACCATTCAGCTAATAAAGAAAAATAGAATGATATCTAGTTACGGAAAAATACTGGATTCGTTACGGTTCGGCCGGCAAGACCTGCATTTTCTATTTGATTAGTAGCTTAGGATAGGCGTGTGTGTACCTCCCTACACATACGCCCATCCTAAGGTATTTCAAAAATAGATTTGTGGGTCTTTTTTGTATAGTCAGTTAGGTTTTATAAAAGAAAAGGAGTAGAGAAAATGGCGAAATACACCCAATTAGCTGAAGATATTGTCGACAAAGTCGGCGGTAAGGAGAATGTTAAGGAAGTAAGACATTGTGTTACACGTTTGCGTTTCTATTTAAAAGACGAAAGCAAAGCCAATACAGAATATTTGAAGAAGCGTGATGGTGTGGTCACAGTCATGAAAGCTGGAGGACAATACCAAGTAGTTATTGGAAACCACGTACCAGAGGTATATGAAGAGGTACTGAAAGTTGGGAACTTTGCTGGTGGTGGCGAAGTAGATGCGGATGATGACGGCGATAAAGGGAACTTGTTTGACCAGTTTATCGATATTGTTTCCGGCTTATTCCAACCCTTCCTAGGCGCTTTAGCAGCTGCCGGTATCTTAAAAGGGGTGACAGCCCTATTAGCGGCTACTGGTGTAGATACAGCATCAGGTATTTATATCTTAATGAATACTATTGGTGATGGCTTGTTCCAATACTTACCAATGGTATTAGCGGTATCAGCTTCTAAGAAATTCAAAATGAATACTTATACAGCAGTTGCGATTGCAGGCGCATTAGTATATCCAGGTTTAGCTGAATCATTAACTGAAGCAACTAATATATTCGGGTTAAACTTTACGCTACCAGCGGGTGGCTACTACAACACCGTATTACCGATCTTACTAGCCATATTTGTAGCTTCTAAAATTGAGAAATTTATGAAGAAAGTTACCCCAGATGTTTTGAAATTATTCGCAGTACCAATGGTTACCTTATTAGTAACTATTCCATTAACTTTCCTATTAGTAGGACCTATCGCGAATACAGCATCTGCTTGGATTGGGATTGCTTTCCAATCAATTTATGACTTTAGTCCAATTATCTATGGATTTATTTTAGGGGCAGCATGGCAAGTAATGGTCATGTTTGGTTTACACTGGGGTCTTGTACCAATTGCCATTTTGGATATGGCACAAAATGGCTCATCAGTTATCCTGACAGCCGCAGTGTTACCATGTTTCACTCAAGTGGGTGTGCTTGCCGCTATTTATCTTAAAACTAAAGAAGACAAAGTCAAAAAAGGGGTTTTACCTACATTGATTTCAGCAATCTTTGGAGTAACTGAACCAGCAATCTATGGGTACACTCTACCGATGCGTACACCATTTATCATTTCATGTATTGTTTCAGGTATTGTCGGTGTTTACTTATCAATCTTTAATGTTACTGGTTACGCAATGGGTGGTATGGGTATCTTCTTATATCCAGCTTATATTGACCCAGCGACAGGTTCATTCCATTCCGTTATTCATCTAGCAATCGGAACCGTAATCGCTATTATATTAGCATTTGTAATTCAAATGTTTGTAAAAGTACCTACCTTATACGGAGATGACGAAACAGTTAGTGCAACTGAACCAACACCAAGTGAAGACCAACCTGTCTTAGTGTCTGCTAGTGTGTCAGATGCTAAAGATCAAATTTTGAATAGCCCATTACAAGGTAATATCGTCCCTTTAAGTTCATTAGATGACCAAGTATTTGCTACTGGGGCAATGGGACAAGGGGTTGCCATTGAACCGAGCGAAGGTTTAGTTACAGCGCCGGCAGATGGATTAGTGCAAATTCTTTTCCCAACGAAACATGCAATTGGTTTCATCACAGATGATGGTGTGGAAATTTTAATCCATATTGGGATGGATACAGTTGAACTAGAAGGTAAATTCTATGAAGCGCATGTAACACAAGGTGACCATGTTAAAGCAGGAGATCCGTTAGTAACCTTTGATATTGAAGCGATTAAAGCTGCAGGTTACCAAGTCACTACACCGGTTATCATTACCAATACACAAGCTTATAAAGATGTGACAACTACTGAAGCAAGTACAGTTTCCTTTACAGATGAATTAATAGAAGTATTTGCATAGACACTAAAGCATTAACGAAAGAGGGATTATATGACAGACAAGACATTTCCACAAGGTTTTTTATGGGGCGGGGCAACGGCAGCCAATCAATTTGAAGGTGCTTGGAATGAAGGTGGTCGTGGGCCAGCGACATCTGATACAGCGGTAGCGGTAGCACCAGAAGACCGGAAGAATATTTCAGATTTCGCCTCACCGATGAATCGTGAGCGTGTACAGTTTGCTTTAGCAGATCAAGAAGGTTTATACCCTAAACGTTGGGGTTCTGACTTCTACCATCGTTATAAAGAAGATATTGCCTTGTATGCTGAGATGGGCTTTAAAACTTTCCGTTTATCCATTGCTTGGTCACGTATCTTCCCGAATGGTGATGATAAAGAGCCAAACGAAGAAGGCCTAGCTTTCTATGATGCTGTTTTTGATGAATGCTTGAAATATGGTATCGAACCGTTAGTGACTTTATCTCACTATGAAACACCAATCGGCATTGCTTTAAATTATGGTGGTTGGAAGAACCGTGAAGTAATTGATTTATTCGTGAAATACGCGCAAACAGTTCTAGAACGTTACCAAAATAAGGTGAAATACTGGTTAACCTTCAACGAAATTAATATTATGGGAATTTCCGGATATGTAGGTGGTGCTTTATTATTTGAAGATGGTAAACAAAACTTATCTGACATGTACCAAGCAGCCCACCATCAATTTGTAGCATCTGCTTTAGTAACCAAATTTGCCCATGAATTAAAAGCGGATTTAAAAGTAGGAATGATGTTAGCGCGTATGGAAGCTTATCCAGCATCTCCAAACCCATTAGATGTTATGGAATCAGTTCACAAAGACCATGAAAATCTATTCTTCTCAGATGTTCAAGTACGTGGTAAATATCCGGCTTACACCAAACGTTTCTTTAAAGAAAACAATATTCATGTAGAAATGGCTGAGGGTGATGAAGCGATTTTAGCTGCACATCCAGTTGACTTCATGTCATTCTCTTACTACATGTCATCGATTGCTCGCTATAATCCGGATGAAGGCACAGGTACAACTGCAGGTAATTTCTCTATTTCAGAAGAAAATCCTTATTTAGAAGCCTCTGACTGGGGTTGGCAAATTGACCCAGTTGGTTTACGCATTACCTTAAACAAATTATATGACCGTTATCAAGTGCCATTATTTATCGTGGAGAATGGTCTAGGTGCCTTCGATACAGTAGAAGCTGATGGATCAATACATGATGACTACCGTATCGACTACCTAAAATCACATATCCAACAAATGTACGAAGCCATTCAAGATGGTGTAGATTTAATGGGGTATACACCATGGGGCTGTACTGACTTAGTATCTGCATCAACCTCTGAAATGTCTAAACGTTATGGATTTGTCTATGTAGATGCAGACGACCAAGGAAATGGTACATTTGACCGGTCACGTAAAGATTCATTCTTCTGGTACCGTGATGTGATTCAATCAAATGGCGCTAATATTTTAAACTAATCAGCGTTAACTTACTGACCCTCAAAATTAGACTCAAAAATCTGATTTTGAGGGTTTTCTCAATTGTTTAAATAAGGAATGACTTAAAAAATCTTTAGCGGGGGGGTAGAATAAAATTTTATAGCAATAACGTCACTGTATCTGGATTCTCTGTAGGTGGAAGAGATGTGATGGCTATGTTAATTTCACCTCTTTTTGAAGGGAAGTTTGATAAGGCAATTTCATTTAGTGGTGGTATGACAGTTGCAGATGAAGAAAAGAGCCAGGATATATTTGCTGAAAGTATTGCACCTTTAGTAGTAGAAGATGGCGTAAAAAATGATGAAAATGAAGCGAAAGAATGGTTACTGACTTCAGATGAAGCAGTCAAAGATTACTTGTATCATCTTGATGGTAGTCGATTAGTTGGGTTAATGAGCAATGCAGGTATTCGTATGAATGTCTTCCCTCATCTTATACAGAAGCACAAAAGACTGATTTGTTATCTGAAGTGATGAATGGACGTTGGTTCAGCTATGCGTTAGATAAAGAATATCACAATCTATCTGAATATGATCAATAGTAGTCCTAAGTAGTGTTGGCAAATTTGTAGAAATTTTCACCAACAATCGTTTTGATGATCACTACTATCTACTATTGCATGACAAAAAATACAGGACAGACAGCTATTCCTATAAACGTCTAGTCCTGTATTTGTGATGCATTATGTTACTTGTCAGTGTCAATTGCATCTTCAGCCTTTTTTTCTTGTTCAGCGGCTTGTTTTTTCTTTGCATCGCGAACGGCTTGAGGAGTTACATCCGTACCTTCAGGGTCAATTACCCGAGTGTTTAAGATAATGTCATTAAAGGCTGAACGGAATTGTTTCAAGTAAACTTGACGCAATTCTTTTTGTTCAAGAAGTTCTTCCTCTGTAATTGTACCAGCTTTTTTCTTAGCTGCGAGCTCGTTAATGCGTTTTAGTAATTGATCAGAATCCATTGGTTATCATTCCTTTTTTGTATTAGCCAACAGCGGTAGCATACCATCCCTTCGCTGCTTGTAATTCAGACATAGATAAGGAATGACCATAGTCCTCCCAATGTAGGGTGACCGGGCTACCAGCTGATTGAAGGCTGGTTTTGAGTTCTTCACTTTCGCTTGGTGCACAGATTGGATCATTAGTACCCGCACCAATAAATACGGGTGTATGACTAAGGTTTGGCATCTCTTCATCTCTAAATGGTACCATAGGGTGGAGTAAAATCGCGCCCTTGAAAGGATTATCATATAGGTATAAGATACCGCCAGCAATATTGGCACCGTTTGAGTAGCCAATTGGTACGACGTTTGCTGGATTGAACCCTTTTTCCCAAGCCAAGGCTTCAATGAAATTATACAGGTCTTTAGCATGGTATTTCAAGTTTTCAATATCTAAGTTCCCTTCACCGTGACGTTTAAAGAAACGATTCATGTGCCGCTCTGGTTCATTCCCACGTAGTGACAGGACATTTGCATTTGGATCAATGAATTGAGCAATCTCCAGTAGGTCGTGTTCTGTTCCACCTGTTCCGTGTAAGAGTAGTAGGGTATTCGCTTCGGCTTGTTGTTTCGCTGGTTGATAAATATATTCGTAACTCATATATAAACTCCTCGTATAATAAGATTAGTCTTAAATGGCTAATCTTTTTTTACTATATTTGTCATTTAAGGCTGACTTAAACCTGTGACTCTTATG
>NZ_PNHQ01000011.1 GCF_002871935.1 Aerococcus viridans | reverse complement strand
CTCTCATGAAAGATTTTCATGAGCTTTGATTGCTCATTAAAGTTTGCTGACTTATTTATAGTAGTTCTCACTACTTTGAATTGTTGGTTTCAATTACTATGCAATTGATTCCCTACACAATTTTGGTTCGTCTTCTTTGTTCAGTTTTCAAAGGTCTATCTTGTTGCTCTTGTGGCAACTACTTAATAGTATCACGAGTTTAACTGGAAGTCAACAACTTTTTATAAATTAATTATAAATGTTGTTCTCTCGGTTAGTGTTACGCTGTAACGCAACTATTAGATATTATCATGTTCAGCTGGTTGAAGTCAATAACTTTTAAAAAAATATTTTCTTCAATGTTTCAACAGAAATAATAATGTCTGAAAAATATACTACCATCTTTCCCAATTCTTGTAAACCACTTTTTGTTTCTTAGAAAAATAAAAAGACCCTAGTCTATACCACCTAGGGCCTTACGTATTTCAATAGCGTGTCTAGCAATTAAGACTCCTGCCAGTTATCTTTGATGAATGTTTTTCGTCCAGACAATTCACTATAACGCTTATAGTGTGCTGGATTTTTCTTGTAAAACTGTTGATGATAATCTTCAGCTGGCCAGAATGTAGTTGCTTTAGTAATTTGTGTTATAACTGGTTTATTAAATCGACCACTAGCATCTAACGCCGCTTTAGATTTCTCTGCAGCTTCTGCTTGTTCTTTGCTATTCACAAAAATTTCAGGTCGATAAGAATCACCGCGATCAACAAATTGCCCCATTGCATCTGTTGGATCGGTCTGTTGCCAATAAATATCTAGCAATTCTGGATAACTTATTTTTTCATTATCAAATTCAATCTCTACCGCTTCTGTATGACCAGTTGTGCCCGAACAAACTTCCTCATACGTAGGATTTTCTTTGTGTCCGCCAGTGTATCCTGATGTCACTTTTTCAATACCATCCATCTCTTCGAATGGTTGAACCATACACCAAAAACACCCGCCGGCAAATATTGCTGTTTCTTTAGACATCTTAATTGCCCCTTTCATTAAAAAGAAGTGAATCTGCCTCTATTGTATTACATTATTTTAATTTTGAAACGCCAGAAGCATTTTCTTTTGTGATTTCAGTGATTCCACCCATATATGGCACTAATACTTCGGGAATAGTAACTGAACCATCAGCGTTTTGATAGTTTTCTAAAATAGCTGTTACTGTACGTCCAACAGCTAGACCAGAACCATTTAATGTGTGAACATATTCCGGTTTCCCATTTGCGTTACGGAAACGAATCAAAGCACGACGCGCTTGAAATGCTTCAGTATTTGAACATGATGAAATTTCACGATATGTTTCTTGTGCTGGCACCCATACTTCTAAGTCATACGTTTTCGCAGCTGAGAAGCCCATATCACCAGTAGATAATGTAATTACTCGATATGGTAAGTTTAATTTTTGTAGTATATTTTCGGCATTTGTAACCATTTTTTCTAATTCGTCATATGAATCTTCAGGTTGCGCAAATTTCACCATTTCTACCTTTTGGAATTGGTGTAAACGAATTAAACCACGTGTATCACGACCAGCTGATCCTGCTTCTGAACGGAAACTTGGTGTCATCGCAGTGAAGTAGATTGGTAAGTCTTCCCCAGGGATAATTTCATTTGCAAAGTAATTGGTTAACGGTACTTCTGCTGTCGGGATTAGTGTTAAGTGACGGTCTTCATTTGTTGTAGAGAAAACATCTTCAGTAAATTTAGGAAATTGGCCAGTACCATACATTGCTTTGTCATTCACCAAGTAAGGAGGAATAACTTCTTCATATCCTTCTTCTTGGTGTTGGTCTAACATAAAGTTATAAACCGCACGCTCTAAACGGGCACCAAGACCGCGATAATATAAGAACCGAGCACCTGAAACTTTAGCCCCACGTTCAAAGTCTAAAATCCCTAATGCTTCACCAATTTCGTAATGAGCTTTTGGTTCAAAATCGAACTCCGGAGCCTGGCTCCAACGACGAACTTCAACGTTGTCATCTTCATCTTCTCCAACTGGTACTGAGTCATGCGGTAAGTTTGGTAACCGATCCATAATGTAAGTTACTTGTTCGTCTAGTTTTGCTAGTTTTTCATCTAAAACAAGAATTTCTTCCCCTACTTCTTTCATACGAGCAATTTTATCATCAGCGTTTTCTTTATTACGACGAAGTAAACCAATTTCATCAGAAACAGCATTACGTTCTGCTTTTAAAGTTTCTGTTTCAGAAATCACTTCACGACGTTGGCCATCTAAATCAATTAAACGCTCTAACTCCTCTTTAGCAACTCCACGACTAGCGTACTTTGCAGCTGTCGCTTCAAAATTATCTCTTAGTAATTTAATATCAATCATCTTTATTCCTCCTATATATTTAAACAATAAAAAAAGCTATTTCAATCTCCCAAAAATTTGGAAGGGACGAAATAGCTTAGAATTCATATATTATTGCGCGGTGCCACCCTACTTTAAGACACAAAAATGTGATGTCTTACACTCTTTAGATAACGGCTAACCCGGCTCTACTTAATCAGGATGCTATCCTCATATTCGTAGTCAGTGATTGTGTGGATTCATATCACTTGACTACCCACTTTCACCTACCGCGAGCTCTCTAAAAATCAGCCTATACTACTAATCACAATCAATACTTTTTATTTATTGCCTCCATTATATATTCGGCGCAAATAAAAGTCAATTATCCCATAGGTTTATGTGATGTAACATACGCTATGATGATCATTAACCAAATATACCTTGGATATCTTGAATCCACCCTTTGAATAAATCTTCCATGATACGCGTAACTTGGACAACGATACTTACTTTATCAACATCTTCGGCAGGAATAATTGCATTTGACATATCTAACTGATTAAAGAGACTTTTATCAAAATTAACTGTCGTATTAAAAGTGTTAATCGTTTGATCAACCGATAGTGGTGCTGTAAGTGCTAGATTGCCAGCAGCATCATATTGAAATGCTGCATCATAAGTAACTGTAGCATTTTTTTCTAAATCATAATTGTAGGGTAAGAATAGGGCATTTGTTTTAGCATAATTTAGGTTTACACCATCCATTACACCTTGATATATCGTAACATTCTCAGCTGGCAACCATGTTGTACCTTCTTCATAAAGCGTTGTATAAACTAAGTTTTCTTGTAGGGCAGTAAGTAAGGTGCCTGTATTTTCGTACCGGTCTGCTTCAGTCTCAGCACCTAAGGTTACTAGCATGATGTCGCGTCCATCAATTTGACTCATAATGATAATACAACGCCCTGCAATCGTTTCTGTACCCGTTTTTAATCCTGATACATCATCACGTTCATACGCATTACCAGGTAAAAATAGATTCGTATTCTCTAAAGTATACGTTTCACTATCAGATACTTGAAATTCTTTAGAGGTAACATTTGCTCGTTTTAAAACATCCGGATATTCATTCACTATTTCACGCGCAACAAACAAGATATCACGAGCTTGCATCATATTTTCCTGATCCATTGAATAAGGTGAAGCAGAACCATCATTTGTTATTAACCAAGAGCCAGCTAGACCTGAAGCAGTATATAATTCAAAGTTTTTAATACCTAATGCTGTTAGTTTATCACTCATACGCTCAACGAAGGCTTGTTCTGATCCAGAAATATATTCTGCTAAAGCAACAACTGCAGCATTACCTGACCCAATTACAGCAGCATCAATTAAAGCGTCTACTGTATAATAATCTGTCGATTCTTCTAGAGGTACATTAGATAGCCCCTCTGCTACTGATAATGCTGAAACAGCTTCTGATACCGGAATTTTAGTATCAAAATTCAAGTTCCCAGCTTGAATTTCATCATAAACAACATAAAGGGCTATCAATTTTGTTAGTGACGCAATACCGTGTAACTCTGCACTATCTTCTTCGAATAAAATTTGACCAGAATCACTATCAATTGCCATAGCAGCATCTAAATTCAAACCATAATTTGTCGTAATCTCATTTGAAAATTCAGACACAGTACCACTCTTTGCATCACTTGTTTGACTAGCCGTAATAGTGGTATGCTCGGTTGCTAGTACAGCCATAGGCCCTTGAGCCAAATTAAAACCCAACAAAGTAATTAAGGCTATTGTAAAAACTTTTGTCAACTCATTCTTCACTTACATTCGCTCCATTTCTACATGATCATTTGTCTCTTCAAAGCGATTAGGTATGGTAAAAATAAACCGTGTACCTTTATAGTCTGACTCCGCATAAATTTCACCATGATGCAATTCAACAATCGATTGCGTAATCGCCAAACCTAAACCACTACCCGTCTGTGGCTCAGTTCGAGATTTATCCCCCCTATAAAATCTCTGGAAAAGATCCTTTAATTGACCTTTAGGAATCCTAGCGCCGTCATTTTCAACGACAAACTTTGTACTTTCGTGGTCTTGATAAATTGAAATCTTGATATACTTACCCTTTCCACCATATTTAAAAGCATTGGTAAATAAATTGGAAAAGATTCGAACAAATTTTTCTGGATCAATATCTACAAGAATATTATCATCAGGTTCAGCAATAATCTGAAACTCGCGGCCAACTTTATTGGCCTCTAGTTCAAATTCTACCGTAATTTGTTCTACCATACGGACCACATTAATCTGACTAATAGCCAATTTAGTATCCACTTGTTTCACCTTAGTATATTCAAACAAATCTTCCGTCATTCGTTGCATTTGAATCGCTTTATCATAAGCAATATTGATATACTTCATCGCTTTTTCTGGATCTTTCAGCTCTTCTTGCTTCAGCAAAGTCAAGTAACCAATAACCGAAGTAAGCGGTGTACGAATATCATGACTCATATTGGTAATCAAATCATCTTTAGACTGCTCTATTCGTCGCTCTTCTTCTCTGGCTTTTACAGTAGAGTCTACTAAACGGTTAATCGAATCTACAACCGGCTGCATACCATTCATATTAGAAGTAGAAATCTTATGATGGTAGTTACCTTGAGAAATATAATGTAACTCTTCAAGCACATATCCTAACTGAACAGCCCGAAGCCTGCGGTAAACTCGCCAGCCCACAAAAGAAACACTCATCACCAAGTAAACCATGGTTAAACTTAGAAAGAAATTTTGCTGAAATTGTGGGTGGACAAAAAAAGATCCAGGATATTTACGTAACAAAACTGAATAATAGGTTTCGTAGACCGTGATTAACACGAACATTAACCCAAAATAAAGGATGACTAATATCGCTATCCATACAATCGCTTCAAAAAAAAGCTCTGTATGCATCCTACTTTTCTTTTTTTGCAAGAGCTCACCTCTATCACTACTACTCATCTAAGCAACTAACATAAAAAAGACTAGGGGTGCTAGCAAATGCCTTCACCCCTTTTCCAAAAAAGCTTTTAAGCTGTAATCTTATAACCAACGCCCCAAACAGTTGAGATCACTTTATCGCCACCGGTTGCTTCACCAATTTTATCACGTAAGTGACTCACATGGACCATTACAGTCTTAGCTGATACAACAGATTCTTGCTGCCATACACGTTCAAAAATCTCATCCGCTGAAAATACATTATTAGGATTACTTGCTAGTAAGTATAATATACCAAACTCTAATGCAGTTAATTGAATTTGTTGGCCATCTGTAGTGGTTACTTCATGAGAATTTTTGTTAATCACAAGTGGGCCAACCTCAATAGTGGCAGAATCATCACCACCGGCACTAGCACGGCGTAATAATGACTTAATACGCGCCATGACTTCTAATGGGTTGAATGGTTTTGTCACATAGTCATCTGCACCTGTTGTTAAACCAGAAATTTTATCCATATCAGATGATTTAGCCGATAATAATAGGATAGGCATATCTACGTCACGTTTGCGTAACTCTTTAATTACTGTAATCCCGTCTTTTCCAGGCATCATAATATCCAATACCATCATCGCAATATCAGGATTTTCAACAATTTTCTTCAATGCTTCATCTCCATCAAAAGCTTGGACTACCTCATAATCTTCATTTGTCGCATAAATAGTTAATAGTTCAACGATTTCCTTATCGTCATCAGTGATTAAAATTTTCATAGGTCATCCTCCGAACGCTATAGTTTCTCTACCTTATTTTAACAAACCCTAGCCATATAAGTCCTATATTTCTATTCAAAAGTAGTTAAGAATGCCTTAAGACTTGATTTCACAAACTTTATCTACTCCCTCTCATCTTTTTTATAGAAAAAGAGCAAGCACAGTCTTTCTGACCCACTTGCTCTTCGATACTATTGTCGTAAACTGATTAGCCTCTTGAATAGTTTGGTGACTCTTTGGTAATTTGTACATCATGTGGATGCGATTCAATCAAACCTGCACCTGTCATGCGAATAAATTGTGCATTTTGACGTAAAGCTTCAATTGTTGGGGCACCACAATAACCCATACCTGATTCAATACCACCAAGTAATTGGAAAATAATACCAGAAACAGCACCTTTATAAGCTACGCGTCCTTCAATGCCTTCAGGGACTAATTTATTCGCTTCGTTGACTTCACCTTGGAAATAGCGGTCTGCAGACCCTTTCTTCATAGCGCCTAACGATCCCATACCACGGTATGTTTTAAATTGGCGACCTTGGAAGATTTCCAATTCACCCGGTGCTTCATCTGTACCAGCTAACATAGAACCTAACATTACAGCATGTCCACCAGCAGCTAAGGCTTTAACGATATCACCTGAGAATTTAATCCCCCCGTCAGCAATAATCGTTTTTCCGTATTCGTTAGCAACATTGGCTGCATCATAAATCGCAGTAATTTGTGGTACACCTACACCAGCAACGACACGGGTGGTACAAATTGAACCAGGGCCAATCCCAACTTTAACAACGTCAACGCCAGCTTCATATAAAGCACGTGTACCTTCAGCAGTTGCTACGTTACCAGCAATTAATGTCGCATCTGGAAATGCTTGACGAATTTCTGCAATCTTACGTAAAACACCTGCAGAGTGGCCATGAGCTGTATCAATTACAATTGCATCTGCACCTGCTTCTAATAAGGCTGTAACACGCTCAAACGTATCTGATGTTACACCAACTGCTGCGCCAACAATTAAACGACCTTTCGCATCCTTAGCTGAGTTTGGATAGTCTGTAACACGTTCAATATCTTTAATAGTGACTAAACCTGTTAAACGACCTTCATCATCAACTAATAATAATTTTTCAATACGGTTTTCATATAAGATGTGACTCGCTTCTTCTAAAGAAGTGCCTTGTGGTGCAACAACTAAATTATCTTTGGTCATCACATTTTCAATCGCTTGGTCGTGGTCTTCTAAGAAGCGGATATCACGATTTGTTAGGATACCCACTAATTTATGGTCTGCTTCATTATTGATGATCGGTACACCAGAAATACGGTAACGAGCCATCAATGCTTCTGCTTCATGAACTGGTGATTCTGGAAATAGATAGAATGGATCTGAAATGACACCTGACTCTGAACGTTTAACCTTGCGTACTTCATCTGCTTGTTGGGCAATCGTCATGTTTTTATGAATAATACCTAAACCACCTTGACGCGCCATAGCAATCGCCATACTTGCATCAGTTACCGTATCCATAGATGCTGAAAGAATTGGAATATTCAATTTTAAGTTTGGTGCTAATGTTATACTTAAATCTACTTCATTTGGCAACACCTCAGAGTGTGCTGGCATTAATAAGACGTCATCGAATGTTAATCCCTCTTTAGCAAATTTATTTTCCCATGCAGTAGTCATTTTCATTCATTCCCCTTTTCTTTGTAAAATTGATTTTTACTATCCTACCACCATTAACCAATAAGGTCAACCCATTATATTTCGTAAATAAATGTATTATTTTTTATTTATTAAATATATCGTTCGTTTTTAATCAAATTAACCCCGGCATATTTGATTACAATTTATTGCATCCATCGTTAACGTTCGTAAATAGACTTTCTATAACCTGGTTTATTTTTAAAGTAAATGATAAAAAAGCAGATGAGATAAAAGTCATTTAGAATAGACGCACTGGACCCAAAGTCGAACAATAACGAGTTATTATTGGCATATTTTGGGAAATATCGGACAATACTGACTTTTGAAACTCGATGATAAACATTTTTATATAGCAAAGAGAGGCTGAGATATTTTTTGTCCCATCCTCCAAAATTATTTATTCATATGCTTTTTATCCAATAGACCTTAGGTTAAATTCGCTCCATAATCGCTCGCTTAAATAACGTTGGATCTACTGTTTCAACAAAAGCTTGATCACCAACAAATATTGTTGGAACAGCACCCACTCCTACTGCTTGAGCTTCTTCAAACACGCGTGCAGCAAGTTCACTATTATCTTGTTTTATTAGTCCTTGCTGTACTAGATAAGCTTCAATTTTATCCAAATCTAATTGGGCCCAGTCATTTTGTGACCGCATATATTGGTCCACCATCGAATAAGCATTTTCTTGTTCTGCATAGTTAATATAATCATGGACAACATTCCCTTTTTGTAAGCGAGGACTAGTTTTATTATAGTGCTTTAATATACGTTGTACCTGTCCCGTTTGTACCAAAGGATCCAAGAAAAAAGCAAATTGTTCTTGATAATTTAAGGCATCAGGACATGCTAAGTTATAATATTCAACAATTTTTACCCTAGCTGTATCCTTACCCAATTTAATAGCATCTTGATAGGTAATTTTATCTGTTTGAAAGGCCATATACTTTCTCCTTTGATCATCTATTTACTGAGCGATTTTCTCATCTAAATAAGCTGCCAAGTCCTCACTTGCTGTTGGACCTACAAACGCTTTTTCACTGTTTACGACAATTGTTGGGGTTGCTGTACCACCAATTGCTTCAAATTCTGCTTTTACAATATCATTTTGTAGTCGGTTGCCTTGGTATTGATACGATAAGGTTTCAATAGCATAATCTACGATACCTCTAAAATCAGTGGTTTTCCATTCTCCATGGCGAGCGAATATTTCCTTAAATTGTTTATAGGCTTTTTCTTGGTCACTGTAATCTACAAAACGGTTGATGACTTCCCCTTTTGACAATCCTGCTTTATCGATATCTACATGTTTAATGATCCGTTGAATTTTCCCTTCATCTGCTAGAGCTTCTAATTTTTCAGACATCTTATCTTCAAAATTCTTAGATCCTTGGCAACGGAAATTTAAGTACTCTGTCACTTTAATTGGTGCGTCGTCTTGACCGTATTTGATAGCACGTTTATCTGTAACATTATCTAAGTCTAATTTATCGGTAGCAAAATCAAATACTGCTGTCTGAGTTGCCGTTTGATATGCTGCATTAAACCAGTCACGAATAGTATTATTGTCTTCATGTTCATCAAATACTTGACCAAATACATAGGCTGTTGGCACAGTTTTTGCGCCTACTTCTGCAGCTTCTGCTTTAATCGCTTCTTGGATATCATCATGGTCTTGTTTACGGTAACCTAATTGATTTTCAGCATATTCAGCCACGCCCGCTTCATCTAATGCTGTCCACTCTTGACGCGTTTTAAACATCTCTGTTAACTGCTTAAAGGCGTTTTCTGGATCATCATAAGTCAAATAACTATGCATCACATTCCCTTTACGCAAGTGACCGGTTGGACGATCAACCGGCTTAACAATATACTGCACCTTACCTGCTTCAACAAATTCTTGAATAATAGCTGTGTTTTGTTGTTCGAATTTCCGGGAAAAAGGACACTCTACGTTTAAGTAAGCATATAATTTTACCGGCGCATCTGCTTTGCCGTAACGAAAGCCTAGTTCATCTGAAACAGTTGAAAAATCAATATTTGTTGCATCCATTTTATTACACGTCCTTTGTATATTTAATACCCTTATCTTAACGAAGATTTTACATGATGCCAAAAATATCAACTCGATCAGTGGGTTTATGTGCCTAAAAAAAGTCTGCCAGCTTTACTGACAGACTGATCGGCTTAGAATAGGGTATTTTGGACGTTAAATTCGCGTTTAAACCACCATCTGCCAACTAAACCAAGGGCAGCTAGTGCTAGATAAGCGAATAGCGGTAATTTTGGATTGATACCTGTTGGCAAGAATTCTGTTAAAGAAATGAGTAGGATCCAAGCTAATAGAACAGCTACTGAAATCAAGATGTAGCGCATAGTGCCACGTTCTTTCTTTGGTTTAGACATATCAGGTTGGTTGGTCGTCAACACAGCCATCGCTAATCCTCCAATAATAAAGTTCAAGATGAGTGTGAATAAACCAGCTGGGCCTGAGCTCGTATTTTCAGAACCAATTAATAGGGTTAACCCTGAAATACCAGCAAATACACCACCAATCAATAAACCGCCTTCAACCCAATAGTGCCAAAATGGGCTATCACCTACTTGTGATGATCCATTCGTCTCATTAGGGTTTTTATGTAGTTCTTGGGCGTAAGTTGTTGGTGTACCGTATAATTGTTTAGCAGTTACGCCTTTGTCTTGCTCTGTTAGAAGGGTGTGTAGCATTTGATTTTCTTTTAAATCAAGATCACCATCATAACCTAAAGCCTTGATTTCATTCATGAATTTAATCATAAACTCTTGGTTACGTTTGGTTAAACTTGTATAAAGACCTTCACGTTCATCCTTGATACGTTGGCGAGCTGCTTTTACTTCCGCTTCGCGTTCAGCTTGAATATCGGCTCTTGATTTTTTCTCATTTCCTAATGCCATGATTGGTCAAATCTCCTTTTATCTGAATGATATTAAACGTTAAATCTAAATAGTAGGATATCACCGTCTTGTACGACATAATCCTTACCTTCAGACCGGTAGCGCCCAGCTTCTTTTGCCGCTTTTTCACTACCGTATGTGAGTAAATCTTCGTAAGATAAAGTTTCTGCGCGAATAAAACCTTTTTCAAAATCTGAGTGAATAACACCTGCTGCTTGTGGTGCTTTCATCCCTTTTTTAAAAGTCCATGCGCGTACTTCTTGAACGCCCGCAGTAAAGTAAGTTTCAAGACCTAATAAGCTATAAGCACGTTGAATAAGACGGTCTAAACCTGATTCTTCCATGCCTAAGTCTTCCATAAACATTTCGCGGTCTTCATCATCAAGTGAGGCTAACTCTTCTTCGATTTGTGCAGATACGATAACTACTTCCGCATCTTCTTCACTCGCAATACCACGTACAATTTCAACATAGTCATTACCAGTTGCTGCATCATCTTCATTTACATTTGCTACGTATAAAATTGGTTTTGTTGTGAGTAAGAACATACGGTCTATAAATGGTTGTTCTTCTTCAGTGAAAGAAATTGTACGAGCTGATTTTCCAGCTTCTAATACTTCTTTTACTTTAGCTAGCGCATTTGCTTCAACAACCGCGTCGTGATCTTTAGATTTAGCCATTTTAACCGCTTTTTCATAGCGTTTATTTACTGTTTCTAAATCAGATAAAATAAGCTCTAGGTTGATAGTTTCAATATCGTCAGCTGGATCTACTTTCCCAGAAACATGTGTAATGTTTCCATCTTCAAAACAACGAACTACATGGATAATTGCATCCACTTCACGAATGTTCGCTAGGAATTTATTGCCTAACCCTTCACCTTTACTTGCACCTTTAACAATTCCAGCAATATCTGTAAATTCAAAGGTTGTTGGGACTGTTTTCTTAGGCACATAATATTCTGTTAGTGTTTGTAAACGACTATCTGGTACTTCAACAACTCCAACATTAGGGTCGATTGTTGCAAAGGGATAGTTTGCAGCTTCCACTTGAGATTTTGTAATTGCATTAAATAAGGTTGATTTTCCAACGTTTGGTAATCCAACAATTCCGGCAGTTAAGGCCATTTCTTCACGCTACTTTCTTTATTCAGGGTATTTTTTAATTCATGCAGACAAATAACTAAGATGTGATCACCTTAGTTAGGATTTGCTGATTCAATCACTTTTTTCATTTTCTTTTCAAATTCACGACGTGCCATCATGACGGATTGGCCACATCCTTGACATTTAATGCGGATATCCGCACCTAAACGAATAATTTTCCAAGCATTTTCACCACATGGATGCTGTTTTTTCATTTGCACGATATCATGCATGCCATATTCTTTTTCTCCCAAGACACACACCTCTAATCTTCAAATTTAATATCTAAAATATCTAGAATACGGGTTAAATCATCTTCAGAAAGGTATTCAATTTCAATTTTACCGCGTTTACCACGACTATTAATTTGGACGTTAGTACCAAATTTATCCATTAACCGATCTTCACTTTCACGGATATAAGGTGGGACAACTTCTTTCTTCGTATGGTCTTTTTTAATATCCTTATCAGCTGGTTCATTTAAAGCTTGAACTATTTTCTCTAGCTGACGGACAGTAATCCCTTCTGCAACAACTTTCTTAGCTAGACTTGACTGATCTTTTTTCGATTTCAAACCTAAAATTGTCCGAGCTTGTCCGGCTGATAAAGCGCCTGACTGTACTAATGCTTTAATATCATCACTTAAACCAAGAAGACGTAAGTGGTTAGTGATATAGGTTCTTGATTTCCCTAAACGCTTAGCAGCTTCATCTTGTGTAATCGCTAAGACATCAATCAGTTGTTGATAAGCCATTGCCTCTTCTAAGGCTGTTAAATCTTCCCGTTGTAAGTTTTCAATAATAGATGCTTCAATCATTTGCTCATCAGAAAACTCACGTACAATAGCTGGAATCTTTGTTAAACCAGCAATTTTACTCGCACGAAAACGACGTTCACCAGCGATTATTTCATAACCTTTTACCGCTGACTGTCGTAAGGTAATTGGTTGGAAAATGCCTTGCTCTTGAATAGATTTTGCTAAATCATTTAACGCATCTTCATCAAATTGGTGACGCGGTTGATAAGGGTTTGGTCGAATATCGTCTACGTTGATTTCTTGTACCATTTTATCAGTAGTGTTGGCTTCAACAGTCCCCTCACTAATTTCTTCTTTAGTGGCTTCTTGTGAATCTTTTACTTGTTGTTGATCTGTCTCATCTTGGGTAAAAAGGGCATCGTTGCCGAAGAATGCATCAATTCCACGGCCAAGTCCCCTATTATGTTTATTTGTTTGTTTGCCCATTATTTTCTAGCACTTCCTTTGCCAATTCTAGATACACTTCAGCGCCGCGAGAACGAATATCGTAGTCAATAATAGATTGTCCATATGATGGTGCTTCAGACAAACGCACATTTCTTGGAATTAAGGTCGTATATACTGCTTGACCAAAGTACTTCCGAACTTCTTCTACGACTTCATTCGATAAGTTTGTTCTTGCATCATACATTGTCATTAAAACACCTTCAATTTTTAACCCTGCATTAAAGTGTTTTTGCACTAGTTGGATAGTATTTAGCAACTGACTTAACCCTTCTAAGGCATAGTATTCACTTTGTACAGGAATCAATACTGAATCTGCACTGGTAAAGGCATTAATCGTTAAATGTCCTAGTGATGGTGGACAATCGATAAAAATGTAGTCATAGTCATTTCGAATCGGTTGAATCGCTGCTTTCATCTTTTGCTCACGGTGAGAGATACTGGTAAGTTCAACCTCAGCCCCAGCTAAGGAAATCGTTGCCGGTACAACAGATAAGTTTTCACGTGAAGATGATACTACAGCATCTTTAATCGCAACTTCGTTAATCAACACGTCATAGATACTGTTTTCAACAGAACCCTTAGCAATGCCTAGTCCGCTAGTAGCATTTCCTTGCGCATCACTATCAATTAATAAAATTTTCTTACCTTGGTAGGCAAGTGCGGATGCTAAGTTGACAGTTGTTGTTGTCTTCCCGACACCACCTTTTTGATTGGCGACTGCGATTACTTTACCCATTTTCTAACCCCCTGCGTTATATCCATTGATTTTAATAAAAAAGGAACGGAATGCGTTTCCGTTCCTTCGCATTCATTCAAAATAGTTTTTAGACTATTTTTCGCAATATTATGCTTGTCATGTCATTTATTCTTTACCATTGTACCAAAAAAGCGTCTAGATTGTTCAAGGAATTCCATTATCAAGTAAAATACTTTTAATCCCTTACTTATAGCGGACTTTTCGCTGGTTTCCCTGGTTTACGTGGATATTTTTTTGGTGTTTCTTTAGGTTTTTCAATCCGTAAAATATGACGCTCTCCAGCTTCAGCTGGTAAATCAAATTGAATATCTTCAGCAAATTTACCTCCTAGGACAGCAATGGCATGTTTTGCTTCTTCAATTTCATCATCAGATTGTTGCGCTTTCATGGCTAAGAATTGACCATTTTTTTTCACTAGGGGTAAACAAAATTCTGCTAATAAGTTTAATCTAGCCACCGCTCTAGCAGTTGCAAAATCAAATTGACCACGGAATTGTGGGTTTTGACCAAAAGTTTCGGCTCTATCATGATAAGCATGAACGCCTTCTAAACCTAACGCATTGATCACTTCATTGATAAAATTGATGCGTTTATTCAATGAGTCAACAATCGTGACTTCTAAGTTTGGTAAGGCAATTTTTAGTGGAATACTGGGGAACCCAGCGCCTGAACCGACGTCTACTAAACGGTACGCTTGATCAGCCATTTCAACGTGCATAGCAACAGTCAGTGAATCATAGAAATGTTTCAAATACACTTCTTCTAGTTCTGTAATGGCTGTCAAATTCATTTTTTCATTCCATTCAACCAATAATTCGAAATAACGGTTGAATTGTGTCATTTGTTGGTCATTTAAGTGGATACCTGCATCCGCTAAACTACTTTTAAATAATTCTGGATTCATGATTGTCTACTTTCTATATTGAATTCTAGATGGTCCGATAAAATAAGCTGCTCATTCATTAAGCACGAATATAGGCATAACCATCATGTTGACGGTTAATTAATTCGGCAATACCTGATGTAACCGGGGTAAATAAGTGATTATTCAGCATTTCTAGATCAATTCCTTGAGCTTGTAGTGCATGTTGGCATAACTCAATCGTCACACCTTGTTTCACGAGTTTTTCTAAGTCTTGATAATGCGCTTCACGCAAAGCAATTCGAACAGCACGACCATTAGCCAGGACGATTACTTGTAAATCTTCCACATCATTTAGCGCATTTTGAATAGTTGGTAAGATATTCTCCCATTCTTTCATCTCATGTACATGAAAAATAGCACGTTTTAGCATTAGATTACTCCTTTTTTTCATTTACCTAGGCATTTATTTTCGTATAGCTTACAAATTTATTGGGCGCATATAGCTATGCACTTGCTTTAAACGATTTTATCATCAATCATTTATTCTCTTAAATTATAGCATATGCCTGAAGTCTAATATAGGCGTTAACGATTAGATTCCTCATACGTTAAAAGAGGCTGGGACAAAAATATCTCAACCTCTCTTTGCGATATAAAAGATATTGATAATCGGGTTTCAAAAGTCAGCATTGTCCGATATTGCCCACAATGCGCCAATTCTAAACGACTTTTGTCTCATCTTCTTTTGATATCATTTGACTTAAATACGTGCTACGTGACCACCTTGTAGGTAAACCATGATAATGGATACATCTGAAGGATTTACTCCTGATACACGGCTAGCTTGAGCTAAGGTACGTGGACCGATCTCTTTCAAGCGTTGGCGTGCTTCAGTAGCCAAGCTGTCAATAGCATCCCAATCGATGTCAGCAGGAATTTCTTTTTGTTCTAAACGATGTAATTTCTCTACTTTACGTTGTTCTTTTACAATATAGCCAGCATATTTAATTTGAATTTCAACTTGCTCTCTTACTTGACGTGATAATGCTTTATCACTTGGCGCAAATTTTAAAATATCATCAATTTTTAGCTCTGGACGACGTAATAAATCACTCGCCATAATCCCATCTTTTAAGGCAGCTGAATTTTTTTCTGCTAAAAAGTCTTGTAATGCTTGTGTTGGTTTCAAACGAACATTCATTAGACGGTCTAATTCTTCAGCTACTTCTGCTTGGTTTGACTTATATAGGTGATATTGTTCTTCAGAAACTAAGCCAAATTCATAACCTTTCTCTGTTAAACGTGTATCTGCATTGTCATGGCGTAATAATAAACGGTATTCAGCGCGAGATGTGAGTAAACGATAAGGTTCAGTAGTACCTTTAGTGACTAAATCATCAATCATTACGCCAATATAGCCTTGATCACGACCAATTACAAACGGTTCTTCACCACGGATTTTCAATACAGCATTAATCCCCGCATACAAACCTTGACCAGCAGCCTCTTCATAACCAGAAGTCCCATTCGTTTGTCCAGCAGTAAATAAATTAGCAATTTGTTTAGTTTCTAAATTTACCTTTAATTGATTTGGTTTCACGACATCATACTCAATTGCATAGCCACTACGCATAATACGAGCATTTTCCAATCCTTTAACGGAGTGAATCATATCATTTTGAACATCTTCTGGAAGTGAAGTAGATAGTCCTTGAACGTAAATCTCTTCATTATCTAACCCTTCAGGTTCTAAGAAGATTTGATGTTTTGGTTTATCTGCAAAACGTACAACTTTATCTTCAATTGACGGGCAGTAACGGGCACCAACACCCTCAACAATACCTGTAAACATCGGAGCACGATGTAAGTTTTCTCGAATTGTTTCATGGGTGGCTTCGTTTGTATAAGTTAAGAAACAAGGTACTTGGTCTGCTAATGGTAAATAATCTTCATCCTTAGACATAAATGAAAAATGATTAGGCGCGTCATCACCAGGTTGAATTTCTGTTTCTTCATAATTAATCGTACGTTTATCAACACGTGGTGGTGTCCCCGTTTTGAATCGAGCAATATCAAAACCATATTTTTCAGCCAAATTACCAGTTAACTTCTCAGCAGGTTGTGAATTATTTGGACCTGAAGAGTATTTTAATTCGCCAATAATAATTTCACCACGGGCTGCTGTACCAGTGGTTAAAATGACTGCATCAGCTCGGTAAATTGCACCAGTATTGGTAACAATTCCTTTAACTGTATCATCTTCAATGATTAAGTCATCAACTAATCCTTGACGCAAGGTTAGCCCCTCTTGATTTTCAATCGTTTTACGCATTTCTTTAGCGTATGCATCTTTATCTGCTTGCGCACGTAAGGCACGGACAGCTGGCCCTTTACCTGTATTTAGCATACGCATTTGAATATAGGTCTTATCGATATTACGACCCATTTCACCACCAAGGGCATCAATTTCTCTAACCACTACCCCTTTTGCTGGTCCTCCAATAGACGGGTTACAAGGCATAAAGGCTACCATATCAATATTAATAGTAATTAACATTGTGTCTGCACCCATACGAGCTGCGGCTAAGGCTGCTTCACTACCGGCATGCCCAGCACCAACTACAATGACATCATATTTCCCTGCTTCATAAGTTTGCATCGTCTCATCCTTTCTAACTTTCTTTTATTTACCTAAACAGAATTGACTGAATAGTTGTGTCAATAGTTCATCCGGTGCATTTTCACCAATAATTTCACCTAAGATTTCCCAAGCACGGGTGAAGTCGATTTGAATCAAATCAACCGGCATACCCATATCAATCCCATTTTTTACTTCATCTAGTGATTGACTCGCCTTTTGTAAAAGGTCAATATGACGTGCATTAGACACATAAGTCGCATCTTTTTCACCAGATTGACCGGTAAAGAAGTAATCCGCTATTTTTTCCTCTAAAGCATCGATACCTTCTTGAGTCATCATTGATGTTGCAATCACCTCATCCTCGTCAACCCACTCTAATAAAGATTCCTTTAGAAGTTGGTTAGGTAAGTCCATTTTATTCATGACAATAATACGCTTGTGCCCTTGAGTTAAGTTTAAAAGTTCACGGTCACCATCTGTTAAAGGTTCAGACTGGTTTAATAATAGTAAGACTAATTCTGCTTCAGCTAAAGCTTTCTTCGACCGCTCCACACCGATTTGTTCCACAACATCTTCTGTATCACGAATACCTGCTGTATCCACTAATTTCAAAGGAACACCGCGAATATTAATATATTCTTCAACCGTATCGCGGGTTGTCCCTTCGATATCTGTTACAATCGCTTTTTCTTCTCTTAATAAGGCATTTAATAAAGAAGATTTTCCTACATTTGGTCGTCCTACAATAGCAGTTGATATCCCATCACGCAAGATTTTCCCTTGTTTAGCAGTAGATAATAAACCATCAATCCGCTCTTTTATGATTTGGGTTTTCTCACCCAACAATTTAAGTGTCATTTCTTCCACATCATCATATTCAGGATAATCAATATTCACTTCAACTTGCGCCAACGTATTTAAGATATCTTGACGCAGATTTTCAATTAAATGAGATAACTTTCCGTCTAATTGCTTTACAGCTAAATCCATTGACCGGTCTGTTTTGGCACGGATTAAATCCATCACAGCTTCTGCCTGCGTTAGATCAATCCGCCCATTAATAAAGGCCCGTTTAGTAAATTCACCTGGCTCCGCTAAGCTAGCGCCTTCACGCAAAACAAGCTCTAACACGCGATTTGTCGCTACAATTCCACCATGGGTATTAATTTCAACAATATCTTCACGAGTAAAAGTTTTAGGTTCCCGCATAACTGAAACCATCACTTCATCAATCTCTTGACCATCTTTTGGATCTACAATATGGCCGTAGTGAATCGTATGGCTGTCTTGCGTACTCAATTTTTTACTACCTAATTTATAAACCTTATCCGCAATTGCTAAGGCATCATCACCTGAAAGACGTACAATCCCAATAGCACCCTCACCTGGGGCAGAAGAAATCGCTGCGATCGTATCAAAACCACGAGTAATCATAAAATCTATTCCTTTCTAACTAAATTTATCTACTATTGTTCATATTTGTGCAAATAAAAAAGCGCCCAATCTACCCCTCCCATTTACCTGGTTGGACTAGAAAGACACTTTGACTGTCAAACTACTTTTTTTATACATTCGGTATTATACGCAATCTATATTTAAAAGTAAACTAATTCTACTCAGAAATTGCGACTTTTTCACCCCACCGATAATTCCCTTGAAAAGGACGAAATAAGTTTTTTGGACTAGCATGAAAAAACGCCCATCCAAATAAAGGATGAGCGTTCATTTTGCCTTAATAAGGATAGACATCTTCGGGCACTAAGTATAAGGGGTTTTCAGCTGTTAAAGTCACAAGCCCATCAATAACCATATATTCACCTTCAATAGTTGGTTGGATATCATCAGCATTATAATATTGTTGAGTACTGGCCATCATGGCATCTAACTTGGCCTTACCATGCGGATCATCTGCCAATTCACGGATATATTCATTAAAGTCAATGTAGACGGTCTTACCTTGACCAGGACCCTGTCCATTCACATCAATGGTATTTATTTCAACACTTTTACTTATCAATTGTTGGTCAGCACTATTGCCACCCTGAAACAGCTGTGTGAATTTCAAAGCCATCGTATCATTGGTAGTCATCTGAATGGTATCAGTTACTTGTTCAAAACTATTTTCACCATTTGGATAGTAGAAGGTAATCGCTTCATCCCAGCCTTCAAAAGACAATTGATCTAACATTTGAGTCACAAGATATGTCGCATCCGGGTCCATACTTTCATCTTCCACATAAATTAACCCTACATCCGGCGCATAATACTCTCTTCTTTCATTATCATCGCCATATTCCGTCACTTCTAGCGCTTCATAGCTACCCGTCGTCGTTTCAACGGGGACATCTATTCCAGTAATCTCCCTTTGACGACCGTCACTATCCCAAGTATGACCGACTTCGATTGGCCCTTCAATTAAAGTCTTAGTGGGTTCACCAGTTTGCGTAATCATATCGTAAGTAAGCTCTTCATGACTGTAAGTTTCGGGCTTAGTCACCAACACTTCAGCCCTGTCTGGTGTAATGGCTACTACTTCTAAGGTTGTGGTGCCACCAGTTGCAGTCCGCATCGTTAGGAAATCATCACGGATAAAATCATAGGTCCGCGTAAATCCCGCAAATTCATTCCCGTCACCAGCAAATACCGCCTGGTAACCTTCTTTCATTGGAAAATAGTCAGTCACCGCTAAAGCTGGTGCCACTTCAGAGGAACTAGATTCACTCGTATCATCACTAGCTTCACTTTCTGCTACTGAACTAGATTGACTAGATGAAGCATCTACTGACGAACTTTCATTATTTGTTGAAGACACTTGTTCAGACGAAGACACTTTGCTTTCATCATAAACGTCCGCTGCATTATTAAACCAAGAACATGAACCTAACACTAATGACGTACTCAATAACAAAAACCATGTTACTTTCTGTTTCATTTTTGACACCTCCCACAATCATCCACGAATTCTTTTATTACTTATATTGTATACGTTTTCATAAAATAAATAAAGGTATACGCTAAAGCTTATAGAAGGCTTAATAGTTCAGAAACAAATAAAAACCCCCAGCTTTATAGCCAGGGGTACAGTCTTCATTGTGATTAGAATTGATCTTTATTATCCGTTTGACCAGATTCTTCTTCAATTTTTTTATCTAATTTTTCTAATTGTTTATTCGCAAAGTCGCGTCCACCTAAACCAAATGATAGGGCAAAGGCAACTGATAAGCCACCGATAATGAATAGGAAGGCCATGTTCACAATATTATTCGCAAAGTTCAATTGATCTAATGCCATAAATACTGAGAATACCACGAATACGCCTTTAATGATTTCACCAACCCATTTACTTTGAGTGGCTTTATTCACTAAGTCACCAACGAAACGACCACCAAAGATACCAAGACCTAAGATAATTAAAGCAATTAGTACGTTAGGTAGGTAAGCAATGATTGCTGCACCAACAGTGTTTAAGATCGCTAAGTTTAATACATTTAAAGCTTCAACTGTAAAGAATAAACCAATCACTACCGCAACTACTTGACCAATGATTTCTGACACATTGATATTTTTTGTACTTGCACTAGTTTCACGGTTAAATAAGTTGTTTAAACCAGTACCTTCAAGTAAGTTTTGTACTAAGTCACCAATCACTTTAGCAATTGCAAATCCAACACCTAGTAAAATAACAGCTACTAAAATATTTGGAATTGCAGCAGCAACACTGTTTAATACGCCAATAATTGGTGTCGCAATTGAAGAAATGCCTAATGTTTCAAGCGCTACAACCGCAATTGGAATAAAGACAACAATATACGCTACATAAGAAAGTACATTTGCAATCGTATCTGCTGTTTGTCCATCTTGTGTTTTATTCCCAGTAAATTTAGCTACATATTTATCGATATTCACTGTTTTTACTAATGAATAAACTAATTGTTTCACTAAACGTGCTACCACTACTGCTACAACCATAATGATGATTGCACCTACGATAGATGGGATGAACGCCAAAGCATTTGCCGTCATATCACGAATTGGTGTCGCAATTGAGGTTAAACCAAACATATCGAAAATGCCCGGTAAGAATAACACCCATACAATGTAGTATAAAATTTGTGCAATAGTATCAAACGTTGTTTCCGCTTGATCCTCAGTTTCTGCGATACGCCATTTTACGAAGCGACTTGCTAAACCTGCTGCTCGTAAACCTTTTGCAACAGCTTTTTTAACTAAAACCGCCACGATCCACGCAACAATAATTAATAAAATACCACCAATAACAGCTGGTATGCTAGCAGCTAAACTAGCCCATAAACCTGCTAAATCCATTTTTTCCATCTCCTTTTATTGAAACTTCATTTTTGGAATGCTTCAAAAATAAAGAATTCCTTAAGACTAATTCTAGTTTACTATACTCGTAAGTGATATTCACGCGATATACTTTAGGTTATTTTATAATCTTTATCATAATGGGATTTTGGTTTTTTTATTTTTATAAAACATACATTATAAATACAAAATTAGACATTATTGTATTTTAATTCTTTAAAAATGGTTATGATATATCCTCTAACATCAAAAAGAAGGTGTGACAAAAGCTATTTAGCATTGACGTACTGGACCAAAATCCGAACAATAACGAAACGTTATTAGCGCATTTTGGGAAGTATTGGACAATGCTGGCTTTTGGAACCCGATTATAAACGTTCTTCTATAGTAAAGAGAGAGGCTGAGATATTTTTATCCCAGCCTCAATATTTTATTTAAGTATAGTATATGAACTGTCAATATTTTTATCATAAAACCTAATAACCAAACATCACTTCTCTTTTACACGAACACTTTCATATTGCTTTTAGTTTATAATTCGTATTTTTAATAATTCTTTATATACTTTTAGGGAGATTTGTTGTTATAATACTATTCAAATTTTCAAATCCGATGACTTTCACTTTATAATCATCCGTAATGTTCGTAAAACCTATTAAGAATCGTTTTATAACAATTAAACATTTATTAGATTTACAGTTCAGTAGTTCTAGAAATATATTCGCAATAAAAGGGGAAAAGTATGGAAGATTTAATTCACGTCGCTAATGGTAAAATATTACCCGATATTGTCTTAAAAAATGGCTATGTTATTAATGTCTTTACAGAAGAAATCATTCAAACCGATGTAGCAATTACTGGCAATCGTATTGCTGGTGTAGGTGCTTATGAAGGGAAACATACTATTGATTGCACAGGTAAGTATATTGCTCCCGGTCTAATTGATGCCCACATGCATATTGAATCAGCTATGGTTACACCACTCGAATTTTCAAAGTACGCTCTAGCAAAAGGTACGACGACTATTTTTGCTGACCCACATGAACTGGTCAATGTAGTTGGACAAAAAGGATTAGACTTTATGCTTGAAAGTATCCAAGAAACCCCTATGACAACGCATATCATGATGCCTTCTTGTGTACCAGCAACAGATATCGATAATAATGGTGTAGGTGAAATACTTGCCAATGATATGACATCTTATGTAAATACTAATCAGGTTTTTGGGCTAGCTGAAATGATGCGTTTTGATGATGTTGTAAATGCTGAAGAAAAAGTATTAGATAAACTGGCTCTTTTTAAAGATCGAATCATTGATGGTCATGCACCTGGTTTAACTGGCAAAGCATTACAAGCTTATCGTGCTGCTGGGATCCATACAGAACACGAATGTGAAAATTATGAAGAAGCAATTGAAAAATTAAGAGCTGGCTTCAAATTGCTGATTCGTGAGGGAAGTGCAGCCAGAAATCTTGATGCAATCATCAAAGGCTTTATTGCAAATAATATTGCGCTAGATAATTGTATGTTTTGTACCGACGATAAACATCTTGAAGATATTGAAAAAGAAGGTCATATTGATCTTTGCGTAAAAAAAGCCATTGCATTAGGTGTACCTGTTGCGACAGCCTATAAAATGGCTTCTTATAATGCTGCTCGAGCTTATCAATTGTATGATCTTGGTGCGGTTGCAGCGGGCTATTTAGCCGATTTACTTATTATTGATGATGTTGAACAAGTAACAATTGAACAAGTCATCAAAAATGGTGAAATCATTGATTTTGATACGCTAGATCAAAAAAATAATACACCCATTACAGATACTAACCTTCTACATTCTGTAAAACTACCATTTATCAATCAAGATAAAATAGCATTACAAGTGGATCATCATCCCGTCAAAGTAATCAATTTAGTAGCGCATTCTATTTTAACAAGAGAGTCTGAAGAAATATTACCTGTCAAAGATCAATTTTTCCAAGCTAATAAAATTTTTAATAAAGCTTGTGTGATTGAACGTCACGGACATGCTGGTGGTATCGGTGTTAGTGCCATTAAGGGGTATAATATTGAAAATGGTGCGATTGCAACGAGCGTTTCACATGACGCGCATAATATTACGGTTGTAGGAGATAATGATGAGGATATTTTATTAGCTGTAGCAGAACTTGACCGCATTCAAGGAGGGTACGTCATTGCTTCTAAAGGTAAAATTGTAGCGACATTACCTCTAGAATTAGCTGGCATTATTAGTATTCAATCAGCAAAATTCGTTCAAGAACAGTTGAACAAAATGGTGGCACATGCTAGAGCGCTAGGTGTCCCTGAATCAGTTGATCCATTCATGACCTTATCCTTTATTTCTTTAACAGTTATCCCTGAACTTCGTTTAACAGACAATGGACTTTACGATGTAGACCATGGTCAATTTATTTAATGCAAATTTTAAAAAAACCGAACATCACTATTCAACAATAATGATGTCCGGTTCTTTTAGTCTTTATATGACACAACTAAATATCTATGTGGCTCTTTCCCTTCAGAATGTGTCGAAATAGATGAATATCTAGCAAGTTGTGCGTGAATAATTTTACGTTCGGCAGCTGGTAGTGGATCCAAGAAAACAGGTTGTTTTGATTTGGATACTTGATCAGCTGTTTTTTGTGCTAATCTAGCTAAGGTTTCTTGTCGTCGCTCCCGATAATTGCCCACATTCACAATTACTTTTACGTGCGGACGAACATGTTGATGCGTCATGACTTGCGCAAGGGTTTCTAATGAATTAATAATTTTACCATGTTTACCTATTACCAATCCTTTTTTCTCAGTTTGAATATTGTAAACAACAGTACGACCTCGGTCCTCAACCTCAATAGTGGCATCTACTAAGTAAGAAGCCAACACGTCTATTAGATATTCTGCAACGAATTCGACATCTTTGAAGTTATCATCAACGAATTCTAGACTTTCATCCTCATGAATCGTTTCTTCAGATGCTTCATTTAACGATGTTTCCGGTATAACCTCAGTTATTTCAACGTTGTTTTCTTCCTCAACAGATAAATTTTCAGTAGTAGCAGGTTCAGATATTTCATCAGCATCTATATCCTCTATGACTTCCTCTTCAACCTTTGCTTTATTTTCAACTTCTACTGTTGGTGTTTCAGACCTTACTGGTTCATCTTCAACAACTGATTGGTCATTTTCAGCTTGAATTGGTTGAGATGTTGCTACTTGAGATGAATTTTCTTTGGTTAAGCTAGAAAATACATCATCTGTTGCTGCATCCATTGCTACCACTTCTGGTTCAGAATAGTGGATAGCAACAATGGCATCCTTAGCGCCTAAACCGAGAAATCCTTTTTTGGCTTCTTGAATTACTTGAACTTCAACATCTTCTCGCGACAACCGAAGTTGTTGCAAGCCTTTGGCAACAGCAGCATCGACTGAAGTCGCTTCAAATCTTTCAGTTTTCAATACAAGAACCTCCTGTTATTTCTTCTTACCTTTTGGATTACGTTTTGCTTTTTCCAAACGACGTTCTAGTTCTTTCTCTTTACGAATTTGTTCTTCACGAGCATCGCGTTTCTTATATGGATTATTCATTAATAGTGTTTGTAGAATTGTAAATCCAGTTGAAGCTACCCAATAAAGTGAAATTGCTGATGGTAAAGTTATACCCATGAATAAAATCATTACTGGCATTGTCCATTGCATCATAGCCATTGATGGATTGCTGTTTGGTGTACCGATCGTTGTTAAACGTGTATTATACCAAGTTAATACAGCAGCAATAATTGGTAAAATAAATAGTTGATCAGGAGTACCTAATTCTAACCATAAGAAGTGCCCTTGACTTAATACTTCAGTTCTAGAAATTGACTGGTATAAAGCCATTAAAATTGGCAATTGAATCAACATTGGTAAACAACCAGACCACATATTATAGTCATATTTTTCATTTAACTTGGCTGTTTCTTCCTGTAATTTTTGCTGTGTTTCTGGATCCTTAGATGCATATTTTTCTTGCAAAGCTTTTAGCTCAGGTTGCATCATTTGCATCTTTTCAGTACTTTGCATTTGATACTTGGTTAAAGGAATTAAAATGATACGAATGATCAAGGTAAAAGCAATAATCCCTACACCATAGTTACCAAAAATGTCTGATAACCACACAATAATACGTGAAAAGTTATAGACGATGTAGCGGTCCCATAAACCAGTCGAATTTTCATCGATTGGACTTGTCCCACAAGCCGCTAGAAAGATAACAGCCATCATGGTGATTGCTAAAATCTTCCACATTTTTTTACTTCGAATATTCAATTTTTACAAATCCTCCACGAATTCTATTATTCATGTGGTAATGGCTTTATTTAGTATGTTCGTTTATTGGATGATAAATTTTCGCCAAAGATAGCACATGAATCAAACTTTTTTTCACTTCTGCTGTTGTCATATCTGCAGCTGGCTTACGAGCAATGACGATAAAATCATTAGACGGATCAATACCTGCCTTGAGTTCAGTAATGCTTTGTCGAATTTTTCGCTTCACTGCATTACGAGTAACAGCGTTTCCAATTTTCTTACCAACAGAGATACCTATCCGAAAATGCGGTTGGTCTTTTTCTAATCGATAAATGACAAACTGGCGATTTGCAGTGCTGTGACCGTTATGAAATACCTTGCCAAAATCTTTTTCAGACTTCACTCTATAAGATTTCCGCACGTAAGTTCGCCTCCTTAATAAAAAAAGACCACATAATTATGTGATCTTATGCAGAAATAACTTTTCTTCCTTTTCTACGACGAGCTGCTAAAACGTGACGACCGTTTTTAGTGCTCATACGTTTACGGAAACCGTGAACTTTTTGGCGATGACGTTTTTTAGGTTGGTATGTTCTTTTCATTCATTGCACCTCCTGTTGCGATTAAGTCTTTCGTTTTTTCATTAATATAAAACGACTGTAATATTATATACAATAAAAAGTCGAAATTCAATTTCAGGTATGAAATTCACACTCGTAATCAAAATTTTAACATAATATAACCCATATCACAATACTTTTTGTACAAATATTGGTTTTTTCAAAGTTTCGACTATCAAGACGCATTTACACTACAACAAATATCCCTGCTAAAAAAATATAAAAAACGCCTCTTTTTTCACAAACACCTTTTTGATTTTTCACAAACTATGTGAAATAAAAAGTGGTAAACTTTTATTCACAAAGTGTGTACGAAATTTGCACAATCCTGTGACTATTGTTTGTTTGTATAAAATAATCCCCAAACTTTTTAAAAGACTTTTCAACAAATCCACAGTTTTGCAAAACTTTTCCACAATTGTTAATAACTATAAATAAATCCTAGCCTCATGCCTTTTTCTCTTTCTAAATTATACACAAGTCCTTTAAAAAAATAAACTACCAACAAGTTTATTCACAGTGTGTGGATAACAATTATCAAAAATTGGGATTATTTTTATACACATCCTCATTTTCCTGTGGAAAACTGTTTTTTTTCATGATATTATGAATGAGCTTACCAAAATGTATATATTCGTTTTAATTGAATATATGTATATATATATCTGATGTAAAAATTTTGTATACTAAGGAGCTAGGAAATATATGAGTGAATTAAACCAATTATGGGATTACGTCACCCAATACTTCAAAGAAGAATTACCTAAAACAAGTTTTGATACTTGGATTAAAGACCTAGATCCAGTTGCCTTTGAGAATGATACCTTGTATTTAAAAGCTATTTCAGTGCTGCACAAGGACCATATTGAAAAACATTATTCGATACAAATTCGACAAGTTTTATTTGAATACTTAAACCATGACGTCAACTTAGTAGTGAGTTTAAAAGATGATCGCCCGCAATCTGCGAATCAAATTCAAGTAAATGGTTATAATGACAATATTGAAGACAACGGTTCAGATTTATTAAATCCAAAATATACCTTTGATAACTTCGTCGTCGGTGAAGGGAATAAGATGGCTCACGCAGCTGCATTAGCAGTAGCTGAAGGCCCTGGACGCGACTATAATCCCCTATTCTTCTTCGGTGGCGTAGGGTTAGGTAAAACCCACTTGATGCAAGCAATTGGTCATGAGGTGTTACGGACAAATCCTAACGCTAAAATAAAATACGTCTCTAGTGAAACCTTTACAAATGACTTTATCAATGCCATTAGAAAGAACACTACAGACGCATTCCACCAAGAATATCGAACAGTTGATATGTTATTAGTGGATGATATTCAGTTTATTGGGAACAAACAATCTACTCAGGAAGAATTCTTCCATACTTTTAACGTGCTTTATAACAATAATAAACACATCGTCCTAACCAGTGACCGTGATGCTAGTCAGATTCCTGAGTTAGAAGATCGATTAGTTTCTCGGTTTAAGCAAGGCTTATCAACGGACATCACACCACCCGATTTAGAAACAAGAATTGCTATTTTACGTAATAAGGCGAATGTCAATGGCTTACAAATTCCAGATGATACACTTTCATACATTGCTGGACAAATTGATTCCAATATTCGTGAATTAGAAGGTGCTCTAACTAGTGTACAAGCCTTTGCAGTCATGAATCAGGAAGACTTAACGCCTAATACAGCTGCTAAAGCCTTGAGAAATTATAAGAGTAATGTGAAAAGTAATTCTCCAACCATTCCAAATATCTTGGAGACAGTGGCACAATACTTTAACTTACAAGTTTCTGATCTTAAAGGTAAGAAAAGAGTACGACAAATTGTTATACCACGACAAATTGCCATGTATCTAAGTAGAGAATTAACTGATGCTTCCTTGCCAAAAATTGGTCAAGAATTTGGTGGGAAAGACCATACAACAGTACTTCATGCTTACGATAAGATAAAAAAAGATATTGACGAAAAAAGTGAATTAGAACGTGATGTTGACAGTATTCGTCGTTTATTAGAAAAATAATAGCTTATCTACATCATCTTAGTCTATTAATGAAAAGACTTATGCTAAAATATAGATAAGAAAAAGAGGTTGTGGATAATTGTTCATAACCTCTCTGTTTTTTCCACAGGTTATACACATGTGGAAAAATACATTTTAACAAGCTTCTTTTAAGTTATCAACAGGATTAACAAGACCTATTACTATTACTATTTTTTATACATAATTAATATATATACAAGGAGTGTCCAGATGAAATTCTCTATTAATCGTTCCGTTTTTATTCATAATTTGACCGATGTTCAAAGAGCTATTAGTTCAAGAACAACTATCCCTGTTTTAACAGGTGTTAAAATCTCAGTTAAAGAAGAAGGTCTTTATTTAACTGGTTCTGATGCAACAATTTCAATTGAAGCATTTATTGATGCGAAAGACGATGATAATAAATTAAAAATTGAATCAACAGGTGATATTGTCTTACCTTCTCGTTTCTTAGGTGAAATTGTTAAAAAATTACCTTCTGATATGATGAATTTAGAAGTAGTAGATAATTTCCAAACAGAAATTACATCTGACCGAGCATCATTTACATTAAATGGGATTAACGGTAGCGAATATCCGCGCTTACCTGAGATTGATGCAAAACAAACTTATATTTTACCAACAGATACTTTCAAACAAGTCGTGAACCAAACAATTATTTCTGTATCTAACCAAGAAATACGCCCTATTTTTACAGGGATTCATTTTGAAATTGGTAATGGTGAACTAAAAGCTGTAGCTACTGACTCACATCGTTTAAGTCAACGTATCATGCCATTAACCATGCCTGAATCAGCTGGTGATACGGTATTAGATATCAATATTCCAGGTCGCTCACTACAAGAGTTGATTCGTATTGTAGATAGTAATGAAGATATTGAAATGATGGTGACTGATAATCAAGTATTATTCAAAGCGCGTAATATTTACTTATACTCTCGCTTACTAGAAGGGAATTATCCAAATACTGATCGCTTATTACCAAATGACCACGCTACAATTATTGAGGTATCTGCAAGTGAATTAGTGAATGCTGTTGAACGTGCTTTAATTTTAAGCCATGAAGGTAAAAATAATGTTGTACGATTAAACATCTCAGACCAAGATATTATACTTTCAAGTCAATCTGCTGAGGTGGGGAATGTAGAAGAAGAAATTAATGTAGTTAAAGCAGAAGGTGAAGCTTTAGAAATTTCTTTTAACCCAGATTACTTGCGTGAAGCATTAAAATCATTTGGTCAACAAAATGTTCAAATTGGTTTCCAATCATCTTCACATCCATTTACCCTATTACCAAGTGATCAAACTGATAATTTCAATTTTGTCCAACTGATTACACCTATTCGTACACCAAGAGGTTAATTTCTTGATTGATAAAAGGATCAAAATCATTTATTGGTTTTGGTCCTTTTTTTCTATCTATATATATAAATGTGCCAATTTTTGACTTTTAAGCCCTTTAAATAAGATTGTAGGTATTTCCCTATCTAAAATGTTAATTTTTAATACAGGGCGTTTATTTGCTTAATACGGCAAATTAGCGTATAATTAAACTGTATTAATAAAAGTGAAATCGTTGAATCTGCTAAGGATCACTAGCTGAGTCCTAAAAAGGCAAGAAGAGACGATTTATTTTATGTGAAGACTGAATCTAGGGCATGAATGCGGGGTGAAATGATGGCTGAAATCGTAAATATTGAAACAGCATACATTACATTGAGTCAATTATTGAAAATTTCTGGTGCTATAGGTACTGGTGGTGAAGCGAAATGGTATCTACAGGAAAATGATGTTGTTGTAGATGGTGAAATAGAAAATCGTCGCGGACGGAAACTATATCCAGATATGGTAGTTTTGATACCTGATGAAGGTGAATTTATCATCAAAAGCCATGAAACGCATGGTGATGGTCATGCAGCTGAATGACATCAAATTAAAAGACTTTAGGAATTATGCTGATTTAGCTGTTAGTTTTTCTCCAGGGGTGAACGTTTTTATAGGCGAGAACGCTCAGGGGAAAACCTCTCTATTGGAAGCCATCTACATGATGTCACTTGCAAGAAGTCATCGTACAGCCAATGAAAAAGATACGATTCGTTGGCAACAAGAATTTGCACGGATTGAAGGTAGTATATCAACAAAAACGAATCCAGAATTACCATTGACGTTGACCATTACCAAATCTGGAAAACATGCAAAAGTAAACCACTTGAACCAAAACCGAATGAGCGATTATATAGGCAAATTGAATGTTGTTCTTTTTGCGCCAGAGGATTTAGAACTGATTAAAGGAGCCCCACAGTTTAGACGAAAGTTTATTGATATGGAGCTTGGACAAATGAGTCCTAAATATTTGTATGAATCAGTCCAATATAATCGATTATTGAAGCAGCGAAATGCTTATCTTAAACAACTATTATATAAAGAAACCCAAGACCAAATATATTTAGATATTTTAACTGAACAGTTAGCAACATCAGCCACTCATGTCATTTATCAACGTTTACGTTTTGTAAATCAATTGGAATCGTGGGCTAAACCAATTCATTCAACCATTTCGCATGGACTTGAAGAACTCACCCTAGCTTACAGAGGGCCAATTGAACTGACCTTAGACATGACTGAAGATGTCATCTACCAACAATTAATGCTTAAATATAAAGAGAAAAAAGACCATGAATTAGCTAGAGGCGTTACTTTAGTTGGTCCACATAGAGATGATTTAACCTTTAAGGTGAATGGACGAGATGTACAAAAATTTGGTTCGCAGGGCCAACAGCGAACGACTGTATTGAGTATGAAATTAGCAGAAATTGAATGTATGCATGAAGTACTAGGCGAATATCCTATCTTATTATTGGATGATGTCCTGAGTGAATTAGATAATGAACGCCAAACGCATTTACTAAAATCTATACAGTCAAAAGTCCAAACCTTTTTAACAACAACAAGTTTAGATGGTATTCAAAGAGAATTCATTGAAGAACCAAGCGTTTTCAATATTGATGCAGGTGCGATAGCGGAATAAGTGAACATGCGGGTGAGGCGTAGCCTAAAGTCCCATGGCGCTATTGAGATGGAATAATTCACGAAATAGGAGTGGGAAAATGGCAAACGAAGAAAACGAAATGTTTACGAATGAAGAAGTGCTTCATCCAACAGATCTTGTTTCTGAGGAAGAAAAAATTGCTAAGAAAAATGAACTAGCAAAAGATTATGATGCTAGTCAAATTCAAGTATTAGAAGGACTTGAAGCTGTACGTAAGCGACCAGGAATGTATGTTGGTTCTACATCTGCAAGTGGTTTACACCATTTAGTATGGGAAATTGTAGATAACTCAATTGATGAGGCCTTGGCCGGATTTGCAGGTCACATACAAGTAACGATTGAAAAAGATAATTCCATTACAGTAGTAGATGATGGACGTGGGATTCCTGTTGATATTCAAGCGAATACTGGACGTCCAGCGGTAGAAACTGTTTTTACCGTCCTACATGCCGGAGGTAAATTCGGTGGAGGCGGTTATAAAGTATCCGGTGGTCTTCATGGGGTTGGGGCATCTGTCGTAAACGCCCTTTCCGAATGGCTACATGTTTATGTCCATAAAAATGGTCTTATATACCACCAAGAATTTCGTCAAGGGGCTATTGTATCAGATGTTGAACAAACAGGTGAAACAGATACCCACGGTACAGTTGTACATTTTAAACCAGATGCAGAGATTTTTACAGATTCAACAGTATTTGAATTTGATGTCTTAAATCGTCGCGTTCGTGAGTTGGCATTCTTGAATAAAGGTCTACGTATTTCATTAACAGATGCCAGATCAGAGGAAGCAGAAACAGTTTCTTACCACTATGAAGGTGGTATTAAAGAGTATATTGAATATATGAATCAAGATAAAGATGTTTTGTTTGAAGAACCGATTTATTTTGAAGATGAACAAGATGGGATTGAAGTTGAGGTAGCTTTACAATATACAGATGGCTTCCACTCAAATATCTTAAGTTTTGCGAATAATATCCACACTTTTGAAGGTGGTACGCATGAATCAGGCGCTAAGACTGCTCTTACACGTGTAATTAATAACTACGCTCGTTCACAAAAACTCATTAAAGAAAATGAAGATAATTTAACTGGTGAAGATGTACGTGAAGGGATTACATTAATAGTATCTATCCGCCACCCAGATCCTCAATTTGAAGGTCAAACTAAAATGAAATTAGGTAACTCTGAAGTTCGGACGATTACCGATAATTTATTTGCGACGCTTTTTGAAACGTTCTTACTGGAAAATCCGCAAATTGCTCGTCGTATTGTCGATAAAGGAACTGTCGCATCTAAGGCACGTCTAGCGGCTAAACGTGCGCGTGAAATGACCCGTAAGAAATCAGGTTTAGAGATTTCTAACTTACCAGGTAAACTAGCAGACTGCTCAAGTCGTAATCCAGAAGAATCTGAATTATTTATTGTTGAAGGGAACTCTGCCGGAGGCTCTGCTAAGCAAGGTCGTTCTCGTCATTTCCAAGCAATTCTGCCAATTCGAGGTAAAATATTGAACGTAGAGAAAGCTTCGATGGACAGAATTTTAGCTAACGAGGAAATTCGTTCACTATTTACTGCAATGGGTACAGGTTGGCAAAATGAGTTTGATATTACCAAAGCACGATATCATAAATTGGTTATCATGACCGATGCTGATGTCGATGGTGCGCATATTCGTGCCCTACTATTAACTTTGATTTACCGCTATATGCGTCCAATATTGGATGCAGGCTATGTTTATATTGCGGTGCCACCTTTATACCAAGTCCGTCAAGGGAAGAAAGTTGTCTATCTAGATACGGATAAACAATTAGAAGACTACCTACAAACAATTCCAGCTACACCAAAACCAGCTATTCAACGCTATAAAGGTTTAGGTGAGATGGATGCTGAACAGCTTTGGGAAACAACAATGGACCCAAGAAACAGAACATTATTACAAGTAAACGTAGAGGATGCAGTAGAAGCAGACAAAATCATTAATATGTTGATGGGTGACCACGTTGAACCAAGACGTGACTTCATCGAAGAGAATGCTACCTACGCTAACATCGATTTATAATTAAGGAGGGAAATGTTTCATGAGTGAAGAAATAAAAGAACAATTTCCACAACGTGAGATATCTCAAGAGATGCGTACGTCATTTCTTGATTATGCCATGTCTGTTATTGTGGCTCGTGCCCTTCCGGATGTCCGTGATGGTTTAAAACCTGTTCACCGTCGTATCCTTTATGGGATGAATGAATTAGGGGTAACATCAGATAAACCCTTTAAAAAATCAGCCCGTATTGTCGGAGATGTAATGGGTAAATACCATCCACATGGGGATTCGGCTATCTATGAATCAATGGTTCGTATGGCTCAAGACTTCTCTTATCGCTATATGCTAGTTGATGGCCATGGAAACTTCGGTTCAGTCGATGGTGACCAAGCAGCAGCCATGCGTTATACAGAGGCAAGAATGAGTAAGATTGCCCACGAAATGGTTCGGGATATGAATAAAGATACCGTTGATTTTATTCCTAACTACGATGGTGAAGAAAGGGAACCAGAGGTATTACCATCTCGCTTCCCTAACCTTTTGGTTAATGGAACAACTGGTATTGCTGTTGGGATGACAACAAATATTCCAACGCATAATCTAAGTGAAGTTATCAGTGCTATTAAAATCTTAATGCAGAATGCTGATGCTACAACCAATGAGTTAATGGAAGCTTTACCAGGTCCAGACTTCCCAACTGGTGGTATTGTAATTGGAAAATCAGGTATCCGTAAGGCTTATGAGACAGGGAAAGGGTCAATCATTGTCCGTGCTAAATTAGATATTGAAACCTTGTCTTCTGGTAAAGAACGTATTATCGTCCATGAAATTCCATATATGGTAAATAAGGCCAAATTGGTTGAACGTATTGCTGAATTAGCCCGAGATAAGCGTGTTGAAGGTATTACTGCTGTCCGAGATGAATCAGGCCGTGAAGGTATGCGTGTCGTAATTGAATGTCGAAAAGATGCAAGTGCATCTGTAATCGTTAATAATTTATATAAATACACACAATTACAAACTAACTTCGGGATTAACATGGTGGCCATCGTAAATGGTGTCCCCCACACATTAAGCTTGAAAGAAATCTTGCAGAATTATCTACTACATCAAGAAGAAATCATTCGTCGTCGTTCGATCTTTGAGAAAAACAAAGCTGAAGCGCGTGCCCATATCCTAGAAGGTTTACAAATTGCCTTAGACCATATCGACGAAATCGTGAATATATTACGTACATCACGTTCAGGTGATGAAGCGAAAGCACGCTTTATTGAAGATTACAAATTATCAGATAAACAATCACAAGCTATTTTAGACATGCGTTTAGTTCGTCTAACTGGTTTAGAACGTGAGAAAATTGATAAAGAGCATGCTGAATTAATGGCACAAATTGATTACTTAAATCAGGTACTAGCATCAGAAACGATGCGTTATCAAATTATTTATGATGAATTAGTAGAAATAGAAAATAAATTTGGTGATGAACGTCGTACCGAATTGATGGTTGGAGAAATCCACAATATTGATGATGAAGACCTAATTGAAGAAAGTAATGTGATTGTCACCCTAACTCAAAATGGTTATATCAAACGTATTGATGATGTAGAATTTAGAGCACAAAATCGTGGGGGGACAGGTGTTAAAGGAATGAGTATGAATGACGATGATTTCGTTGAAACCATGCTATCAACCTCAACCCATGATTCTGTATTATTCTTCACCAATACTGGACGTGTGTTCCAATCTAAAGGATATGAAATTCCAGAGTTTGGTCGTGCTGCCAAAGGAATTCCAGTTGTAAACCTACTAAATCTACAACAAGATGAAACTGTCCAAGCGATGATTAATGTAACCCCTATTGAAGAAGAAGAAGTGAAAGAACACTTATTATTCGTTACGAAAAATGGTACCGTTAAACGTACCAATGCTAGTGATTACTTCAATATTCGAAACAACGGTTTAATTGCCTTGAAATTAGCTGAAGGTGATGAACTAGTTAAAGTAGTCTTAACAAGTGGAGATGACAACATTATTATCGCTTCACAAGATGGTTATGCTGTTAGTTTCCAAGAAACAAATGTACGTAGTATGGGACGTACAGCCACAGGTGTCCGCGGTATTCGTTTAAATGACGACGACCAAGTGGTTGGTATGTCTGTACTTGGACCAGATGATAATGTTTTAGTCGTTACTGAAAAAGGTTATGGTAAACAAACACCAGCTAGTGAATATGGTATTAAGAATCGTGGTGGTAAAGGCGTTAAGACCATTAATGTAACTGAGAAAAATGGCGTCTTAGTTGGTTTAACGACTGTATCAGGTGATGAAGATATCATGTTAATGACCAATCAAGGTGTAGCTATTCGTTTCCATGCGAAAAATATTTCGCAAACAGGTCGTGCAACACAAGGTGTGCGTTTAATACGTTTAGCTGAAGATTCACATGTTTCAGCAATTGCTAAAGTGGAAGCAGTTGAAGAAGCATTAGGCGTAACACCAGTAGAAAATGAAACTACAATGAATGAGCAATCATTAGCTGATCCATCTGACGAAATGATTGCTCGTATGCAAGAATTTGCTGATGATGCATTACCAGATCATGAAGAATCAGAAGAATAATATAGTAATAAACCATATAGAAAAAGGATTTGTAGTAGAGACGCTACAAATCCTTTTTTACTTGAGGTAGGATAAAAATAACCATTTCAAATTATAGGTATTACTTGATTTATATTGAATGATTTGATAATATATCTTATTGTGAGTATGAATATACTCTCCTTGTTCTCAAGAATGTTGAGAGCCAATAGACCAAAAGGAGGTGCAAAAGTCTGATGAGTGAAAACACTACTAAATACGAAGTTTTATACATTATTCGTCCTGATATGGAAGAAGCGTCTAAAAAAGCTTTGGTTGAACAATTCGATCAAATCTTAACTTCAAACGGTGTAACAATTAATGAATCTAAAGACTGGGCAAAACGTCGTCTTGCATATGAAATCAATGATTATAAAGAAGGTATCTACCACTTAGTTGATATAGAAGCTGACGATGCGGAAGGAATCAATGAATTCGACCGTCTTGCTAAAATCAATGACAATATCTTACGTCATATGATTACTAAAATCGAAGACTAATAAACAATACATATTTCGTGAGAGAGGAGTTATTTCATGATTAATAATGTTGTACTGGTCGGCCGTTTAACTCGTGACGTCGATGTGCGTTATACGCAAAGTGGTGTTGCTGTTGGTTCTTTTAGCATTGCTGTTGAAAGAAACTTTAAAAATGCCCAAGGTGAACGTGAGACAGATTTTATTAACTGTGTTATATGGCGTAAAGCTGCAGAGAATTTTGCACGATTTACCCGTAAAGGTTCATTAGTAGGTGTTGAAGGTAGCATTCAAACTCGAAATTACGAGAATAACCAAGGACAACGTGTATACGTTACTGAGATTTTGGTAGATAACTTTAGTTTATTAGAACCAAAATCAGTTACTGAAAGTCGCCCTACCTCTGATAATAATAGCGGTTTTGGCGGAATTAATAACAATAACGCAAACAATAACAGTTATAACAATCAAAATGCTGATCCGTTTGGTGGAAACAGCTTTAATCAAAACTCCTCTTCATTTAACAATGGTAACGATAATCCATTCCCGTCAGCTAACGATGGTTCTGGTTCAATCAATGTTACCGATGATGACTTACCATTCTAATGGTATAAGTAAGGGAGGTAAAAAATATGGCAGCACAACGCCGCGGTGGTCGTAGACGTAAAAAAGTATGTTTCTTCTGCGCTAACCACATTGATCATGTAGATTACAAAGACACAGATTTATTAAAACGTTATATTTCTGAAAAAGGTAAAATCTTACCTCGTCGTGTAACTGGTACATGTGCAAAACACCAACGTACTTTAACAGCTGGAATTAAACGCGCTCGTATTATGGCTTTAATTCCATTTACTACAGCAGACTAATGCTAATAAAAAAACCATTTCGCTTTTTGGTGAAATGGTTTTTTTATTTAATTGGTTGTAATTTCAATGAGATTTCCTTCTGGATCTTGTATGACGGACTCATAATAGCCATCTCCAGTTGTTCTTGGGCCAGATAATAGTGGGAAACCATCGGCAACTAATTGAGCGGTTTTAGCGTCTACAGCCTCTTTGTCCGCTAGGTGGCCATAACCTAAAGCATCGGCAATATGAGGGCTTAAATGCTTCTTATTGGTCAATTCTAGTCGACTACCTTCATCAAAAGTTAAAAAATATGATGAAAAACGAGTTTTTGGATTGTGGTACAGGTCTCCAGCTTTGGCTTCAAAATATTTCTCATAAAAACTTTTAATAAGTTCCAGGTCTTCAACCCATAATGCAATATGTTCAATTTTCATATGTAGCCTCCTTTAATATGGTTTATAGAATGCGCTTCCAACTTTATGATAAAACAAAACGAGCTGTGATACTAGTCACAACTCGTTATCAAAATAATTAATCTCATATTAGGATGTTGGTTATTTATTTTAATCGTATGTTCTAAGGAGGAAAATTGGATTAAGCTAAGGCTTCAACATCTCTAATAGCTTGTTCGAACTTCTCACGGGTAATTGTATACGGAGAGTAGGTTAAGTCATCCATAGTCATTGCTTTATCAACTAATTTGTCAATATCTTCTTGGGTTGTTACGCCTTGATCAGCTAACTTAGTTGGTAATTTTATTGATTCCATGAAAGCTTTCATGCGATCACGATATTCAAATTGCTGGTCCATTGTTAGTAACAGTAAGATACCATAAGAAACTACTTCACCATGTAAATGTTCATGGGCTTGTGGTAAGACGGTATAGCCATAGTAGTAAGCATGTGCCATGTTTGAGTTGATATCATTTTCCACTAATACTGACGCATATGCTGAAGCCCCGATAATTTCAAGTACAACATCTTCTAAGGCTTGGTTTGTTTCTTTGTTACGAACAGCTTCTAAAGCTTCGGCACCGACAGCCATTAATTTGTCATTTGTACCTTTAACAATATTAACCCCTAAACGGTTCTCAAAGCTTAGGTCTCGACCACGAGAAGAAAAACTTGTCTCTACTTCTTTAGACATACAGTCACCAATACCTGCCCATAAGTACTCTACAGGTGCTTCAGCAATAATTTGTGTATCGATGAAGGTATGATTAGCTGGTGCTTTACGATAAGCTAAACCGGCCATTTCATGATTATCATGATACATGACACAAACAGCTGATGTTGGTGCAGATACAGAGGCTATGGTTGGAATAGTGAATAAAGGTTTGTCTAAGTCACGTGCTACTACCTTAATTGCATCGATTGCACGTCCCCCACCAACTGCAAAAATCATATCTGCATCTTGTACTTCTTTGATGGCTTTCATTTTCTCAACGTTGGTATAAGACGCTTCTTTACCGTAAACTTGTTCAATGACTACTTCTAATGATGATTTTTCTAAGGCAGCTCCTAAACGTTCTTTGCTAGCTGCTAAGGCTTTTTCACCACCTAAAATCGCAACAGTTTTACCATATTGACTACAATATTCATCGATTGCATCAAAAGCATCAACACCAATTGTTAAATTCGGTAGATTTACTGATAGAGACATACTTGTTTTCCTTCTTTCTTTATAGTCATCCTTTCAAATCATTAGATTGAAAGGCATTTGGTGAAATGATTAATCTTCATCAACGTCTACAATCCATCCTTCAGGTGCTTCTAATTCACCAAATTGGATACCCGTTAATTCTTTGTATAATTTTTGTGATACTGGACCAACTTCTGTTTCAGAGTAGAATACATGACGGTTTTCTTTGTATGTTACAGAACCAGCTGGAGAGATAACTGCCGCATTCCCCATAGCACCAGCTTCAGCATATCTATCAAAATCATCTACTTTAATATCACCCTCTTCAACTTCTAAGCCTAAACGATGTTCAGCTAACCAAAGTAATGATTTTTTAGTAATTGAAGGTAATACTGTATCTGATTTAGGTGTTACAAATTTATTTGTATCTTTTTCGATTGCAAAGAAGTTTGCTGATGAGAATTCATCTACTTTAGTATGTGTTGCTGGATCTAAGTATAATACATCATCGTAACCTGCTTCTTGAATACGTTTTGCAGTAGCTAATGTTGAAGCATAGTTAGCTGTTGCTTTGATATTACCCGTACCATCAGCTGCTACACGGTCATGCTCGTGATCGATAATGTAATGATGAGGTGCTAGACCACCTTTGTATAAAGGACCAACTGGAGTTACATAAATCGTAAATAAATATTCTTCAGCTGCTGATACTTGTACGTGGTCACCAATACCTAATAACATAGGACGAATAAACATAGCCGCACCATTATGACCATACGGTGGCACATAATCACGATTTGCTTTAACAACTTCCTTACAAGCACGGACAAATTCTTCAACTGGTACTTCTGGCATCGCCATACGACGAGCACCACGGTTTAAACGTTCACCAAATTCATCTGGACGGAATAAAACGATTTTACCGTCTTTTGTACCATAAGCTTTGTTACCTTCAAATACCCCTTGACCGTAGTTTACAATAGGCGAAGCTTCATGAATTGGTAATTGTGGATCAGTTTCTAATCCTGCTTTATACCATTCGCCGTTCTTCCAATATGCACGCCAACGATATGGTACTTCTGTATAAGAAAAATCTAATTCATCCCAGTTTAATTTGTCAGTCATAATGAGCAACTCCTTTAAGTTTAAATCTAAAGTAATAATGTCAGCAATTTATTAGCAAAAGAAAAGGCCTCCCACACGCTGATGGGAGGCCTAAGTCCCATTCAGCATTTAACAAGCACGAATAGGACTTACGATTTTTTATTAGTGAAAACCACTAATTCGTAAAGTCCTGTTTATTAATAATAATGACCACTTGTGCTGTCTTTTTCATGAGACTACCTCTTTCGTTTTCTAATGTGAATTTAATATAACGTAAAATAAAATGGATTGCAAGAGGTAAAATGAAAAAAATCTAATAAAAGACATTTTAAATTAAAAAATACTCATAAAATGAGCGTATATGAACATTGTCCATATACGCCCTAATTTTTAACTACTGAAAGTTGAATAATATTTAACTGCTTACTTATTCTGAAACAGGTGTGTCAGCCGTTACTTCAACTGTATACCATCCAAAGTTATCTGCTGGATTATGTGCATAGTCGTAGTATTTTATACGGTTATTTACTGGCATAACTTCTTGACGGAACAGTATCGGAATAATTGGTGTTTCTACTATCGTCATTAGCATTAAAATGCTCATCTTTAAAAAACTGTATGTAAAAAGATTCCTATTTAGTAAGGATTGAATAGAACAGGTAGTTTTAGCTCCTTAAAAAATTTCAATAATTATTTTATACGAGACCTTATCATTCATCCAGTAATAGATAGAAATAAAGGCAGAAAGGAAACAAACATCTGTGGATAAACTTGTTATTAAGGCGAAACTACGTTCGGTAAAGGATAATGAATAAGGAAAACAGCTGTGGATAAAAATGTTTTTGAAAGAATTTTATAAATTAAAAAGTTATTCACATGTGGAAATGACTAGCTATAATACCTAGATTATTTAAAATGATATTTCACATGAAACATATAAGGTAATTTGTAGAGAGTATAAAAGGAGCAGCTACTGCTATTGAATAATTCTATATACAAAGGAAAATGAAATATAATGATTATTGATGTAAGGATTTCTAACATAAATATTTATTAATTGTTGTAGTACAGAGCGTAAATATAAGCTGAAAAAAATGTAATTTTTGAGAAGAATAAAATGAATTGAAAGATGATTTTGATATGGAAACTAAAATATAAAAATTTGGATGAAAGTAAATAGATGAATAATTGGGAAGCTAAAGGTAAATAAGTGAAGAAATCAAAATATAGAAGAAGATAATTAATAAATAGTACCCTACTCAATAAACTGGATGTGAAATTTCACAAACAAATTTGGAAAAAAAGATAAAGAAGTATTCTATTATAAAGAAGGATATTAATAATAAAAGGGATTTTGATGATAAAGAAAAGAAGAAAGAAATATATGGAAACATGGGATATGAGGTCATATGGCGCTTTGTTTATCAAATATATATCTACTGTTCAGTAATATATAAAAATATTTTGAGATGCTAATCGATAAAATAAGTCATATAGAAATTTTAAATGACTTTCCAGAATTATTGCTATTCCGTACTTTATAGTAGTTTATCTCTGTATAAACTAGTAATGGGAAAGTAATTTGTTAAACTATAGCATTTCATGTGAGTATAAGTAGTATTTAATCGACTATCAAGACATTAATTATCTGCACTTCCTCCTTTTATCTAGGTAATATATAATATATTAGTCACTATATTTTTAATATTGTTGCATATATAACTAGTTTCTATTCTTCCTCAAATCACAGCGTAATATTTCATTTTTGGGGATCTATTGAGATTTGTCTTCAAATGAGCAGAAATACATGCCTATTTACTGGATAGAGATAACCTACTATTTCTATCTTTAAGATTTGTATAGAAGTAAAAAAGAGTAATGTTTCACGTGAAACATTACTCTTTTTATTAAAAACTATATATTGCCCTAGAATCATGATTATCTCCCTTTTTAGTTCTGATTAAGACTTAAAAATAGTAATTTTCTAATAGTCTAACAAATTTTGACTCATCTAACTTTATTATCATAGAAAATCATTTATAGTGGAAGGTATTATTGTTGAATTGGTATAAAGTAAATAAAGGTGTGGGGATTTTCTCTACTAGAAGGATGAATAAGGATTTCATGGTTCCCTTTACTTATAGCAAGTTCAAGCCTAACTAGACACTAGTTTTATCCTTAACTATAAAATAAAACAAATACACACCAGCTCAGCTACTATCCACTATCCTTATCTCTAATTAGATTAAACACTAATATACGACACAATTTTAATTTATAGCCTATTCTCGTAGCTTAATTACTATCAAATACTCTACACTCATGCTAGTTACCAAGTCGGTCTGTGCGTGCAAGTAGTAAGTATAATAAGATCAATTCATATCATCTATAATGTTTCACGTGAAACATTATTATTATATATATATAAGATGAGAACTCACTATATTTTACTTCTATTATTAGATAGATCTTCAATCATTCATTATCTAATTTATTTAGTTAAAAAATTTGTAACTAGACAATGTATCCACTAGTAATATAAAGTAGGACAATGAACAAGCTGCATTATCATTATTCGCTATAATATTGATTTCGTCATCTGAATGTATAGTATAGATACTAGGTATGGTGGTGTTGTTACACGTGTCTACATTATTATTAATATTTTATGGTCCAAATAATATATTCGCTAAAACTTCACTTGTCTATACTCAGATGATTTATACTAGAGTTTAGGAATTTAATGATTAAAGTAAACAATTGTATAAAACTAATTAATATTGACGACTAATTGAATTGCTAAATAATGTAATAATGGTAGATTTAATTTTAATGTATATAGTGCTGCGATTCAGATGTGAAAAGTATCTAAAAGCTATCTATAAAAATGAACATAATTCTTATCAGAAATAAATTAATAATCATATTGTTATATATTGAATGAGGTTTAGATAGAAGAGGGGAAACGTTAATTTTTTTGTATCTTCAATTGTAAAATTAAGTGCAACGTGAGACCCACCTTACCTCACTATTTCCTGTTAACGTTATCTGAAGTATATCTTTAAAAATTTTCACTACATATGTAAAATCAAATTACAGACTATTATGGATGACTTTTTTTAAAACATGAAAATAATCATTCATAATACTAATGTTTCACGTGAAACATTATTTACTGATTTCATTTTTGAGAAGAGTATACACAAAATGGACAGCTAGTATCAAAAGAAAGTTATACTTCTTCCTTAAAGTATTATGTTAGTCTAAGTATTTTGTACTTCCACTATACCTATATAAGAGATGCGTATTATAAAAAATTCTTGAGGTGTATAACTTAAATTATTTAAGTCAGCGTAATATTAATTCTAATGCTGAAATATTTAAGCAGATTATTTATCTGGTATAGGAAATAATAGTAGAAAGAAAGATTGTTTTTTTTAATAAATAGATATAAGTATATTAATAAATACTCCTTGATATTAATTAGGATATTTAAAAGTATTTATAATGTTTCACGTGAAACATTATAAATAGAACGTATGTTTGTTCGTGCATTAATAATGGTTAGCGTAAAATTACTCTTGGAAAATTGAATCTTCAATTGTCAATTTAAGCGCAAACCAAAAATCGAAAGTGAGGATTCCTTCGCTTAGTTTAGCATATATTAATCCAACAGTAACTTGTCGCATCCTCTTTTTTAAAACTGTAGGGGACAAGCTGCAGCCATGAAAAACTGGGACTAAGGGGACAGGTTAGGCGCTAGCCACTTCAATAACTAGCGATAGGGGATCAAAAGAGGTCACTGTATGCACTCTTTCCCTGAATGGCGACTACGGCCGATTGAACGGTGGGGGTGGTAATCCTGGGCCGAAAGCCCGGTAACCTAAAACAATGCTCTTAGGGAGGATTTTAAGAGGGTTTTAGGTGTGTTGACAAACAACACCGATGCATACAGATGTGAAGCAGCGACTGACCGATCCGACGCTAGAGATTCAAACAAATATAAAACATGTTGTACCCTAGTTTGCAGACTTATTTTTTTAATTCTGCATGGCTAGGGTACAACTATGCTCACTTGCTCCTTTCCCTCTCCTCTGCTAGGTTAAGTGAGATCTTAAGTCAATAGCTTTTCTTACTTTATACCGTTATTTTAAGTTAAATATAGATATAATAATCAAGAAAATAACACAGGAATAAACATGTGAGAGGGGGGTATCGGGATGCCGAAGGCCTTAGTGATGCTTGTAAATATTGAAGAAGAAAATACAGTGACGTTTTATCTCTTGGAAGAAAAGAAAAGACATACAGGTGACTGTAATAGATGATTTAATAGCGGAATTTGAAGCGGCTCTTGGAGAAGAAGAAAGCTATTTTGTCACGCTTGATACGGTATTGAAGCAGGTTGTCTGAGTAATCCGAAAGGGGAAACGTCATGGCCTACAACTATAAAAAGAAAACAGCAGAAGAACGGAAATTAGAAATTGATGGCCTAACCGATGAGATGGATGTCAACTTACGCAACTATGCGACAGATCCGAAAGAGTTAGAAGCTTTTCTCGTTTTTATGAGTCAGTTTATGATTATTCGTTGAAGAATCAGTTATTGATTCATTCTCAATTTAAAGGTGCGTTTGGCGTTGCGTCTTTTAAGACGTTTAAAGATTGGGGATTATCTGTCTTAAAAGGGGAAAAAGGCATCAAGATTTTTGTACCGGTTGAAATCAAGCAATTCAAGACGAAACAGGGAACCTGGAAAAACCTGAGTGTTGCCACAAAAGAAGAAAAATAGGATTTTCCAGCCCATAAAACAACAGTTGAGACACGAAAACGGGTCAGCTTTAAGTTGGGGACGGTCTTTGATGTGACGCAAACAAATGCGCAGCCAGAAGATCATCCCGATTTGTTTCCAAATCGAAAAAAAGACTTTCAGTATGCGGGGAAACAGATGGTGATTTTGAAGAAAATGTTATTGTGTTATGCCAAGGAAGAACAGATAGGGGTTCAAGCAGCGAAAATCAGTAACAGTCCTGCTAAAGGATACTACCGGCCTGATATGCATACGATTGTATTAAGTGATCGTAATAATGAAAGCGAATCCATTCATACGCTTATACATGAGCTGGCGCATGTAGCAATGCACTATCCGAAAAAAATGGCGCAAAAAGAAACAGCGCTGCAGGAGACACCAGTATTAGAATACCAAGTTGAAATGACGGCCTATGTGGTGGCACATGCGTTTAGCTTAGATACGAAAGCTCATTCCTTGCACTACACGGCACAATGGACAAGATAATCTTTAGTTAAATCATGATGTTCCGCATAACTTAAATACTAATTACCAGTTGGATCATAAATACTCAATGATTCTTCAACACTATCTAACAAATCAAGCTGACTGTCTAGTCGCTCTGTTCTTAATTTATGACGTTCTTTTCTCAATGCCATTTCAGCTTATTTTTTAGCATTTTTTCATCTTCTAACGCTTTTTTACTTTCCGAAAATGTAAGTTAGCAGCTTCAATTTTAGCGTTTATTGTTGGCCATTTTTCGTTGGACTTTTTCTCTACACGTTCAAATTTCTCTTCTTTTTCAGTCACAACAGTTGTAGATACAGATGAAATTTCAGCTGATAATATTGATTTTGCCTACTGGAATGAACTAGAACAAACTTATGATTCAGAATTCAAAGTAGGCAACAGACGAATATCGCTTCGTGAAATTAAAGATGATTCAAAAATTATCAAACAAGCAGTAGCAAAAGCTTCAGACAGTGATTTGGAAGTGGTTGATTAATGTGCTATCTCTTAATAATGAATGGAGTGACAATTGATAGCATCTGTGCTATCATATAAATATGGTTAACAAAAAAATGAATTTGAATTTTTTGATGAAGAAGAGTTTAAAAAATTCTTAGATAAATTGCCCTCAAAAGATGCAATTAAAGTGATGTCTATGATTGATAATATTGAAATTAGAGGCATTCAATCATCCATCGAAAACCAATGGGTTAAGAAATTGGATGATAACTTATTCGAAATTAGGTCGAAATCTAGTAATAATATACAACGTGGGATTTACTTCCATGTAAAGGATTCACGATATATTATTACGCACTTCTTCACTAAGAAAGATCAGAAAACGCCAAAACGTGAAATTGAACGTGGGAAAAATCGGCGTAAATTATACTTTGTTAGGAGGAAATCAGATGAATAGAGTATTAGAAGAATATGCTGCAGAAAGAGAATTAAAAGAGCCAGGATTCGCTGAAGAATGGGAAAATGAAAAAGTACAGAATCGGATTGCAGATCAAATCTACAATATTCGCAAAAATCTAGGTTTAAGCCAACGTGAATTTGCTGAATTGGTTGGTAAACCGCAGTCCACTATAGGTAGAATTGAATCTCGTGAAGTGAATGCTTCTTTGGATACTATTGTATCTATTGCAAATGCAACGAATAAAAAACTAATAGTTGAGTTAGTGTAGTTACATCATTCATTCTAAATTTTTTTAGATTTTGAAAAAAGCACAAGAGTCCTTTGATATCCTGTGTTTTTTTTGCGTTTCCATACTTTCGTAGAGTTAATCTCATTTAAAAAAAAGTCAATTCAAATCTAGGCAACCTTTAGTTTGAATACTTGGGCGTTTCGATTGTAGGTTATTGTATTAACATTGTAACACTAATGTGTTACAATGTTTTATATAAGAAAGGTGGTATATGATATGGAAAAAGCTCGTAAAACACGTACTTCACCTAAAAGAGTGACTAAAGGAAAAAGCAACAAATCTGAATCTTCTACAATTACCATAAGAGTGGATAAAGACCTTAAAGAAGAAGCTGCCGAATTATTTGAAGATTTAGGTATGAACACGTCTACAGCTATTAATACATTTTTAAGACAAAGTGTCCGTGAAAATAAAGTCCCATTTGAAATTAAAAGAAATATTGAAACTGAAAATGCCCTACGAGAAGTTAAAGAAGGTCATTTAGAAACCTTTGAAAATTTTGATGAATTTTGGGAAGATTTAAATGAAGATTAGTAGGACTTCAAATTTCAAACGGGATTACAAAAAGTTTAAGAAAAAACACTATGATATGGATAAGCTTGCTCAAGTTATCAAACTCATTATCAATGGTGAAAAAGAAACTTTGCGTACACAATACCATGACCATATGTTAAAAGGTCAATATGCTGGTTTTCGTGAATTACATATTGAGAAAGACTGGTTGCTGGTCTATAAAGTAGATAACGATCAATTGATCCTGACTTTAATTAGAACTGGCACGCATGATGATTTATTCTAAAAACGGCCCTACCAATATGGTGGGGTTCTTTTTTTTACGCTGATTATTGCTTGTGCAAGCACAGCTATTATAAATGTTGCTGTGATTGTAAATGATTATTTTTTATTTTATTCGGAGGCATATGCACTTGTTCAAAATCGCTCCATTGTGTTTTTTATATACATTATCAATGTGGTACGCCTTTTTGGTTTGCATGTATGTAATACTCATCAATTTCCAAACCAACAATACTTAACCCGTTGATATCTTCAACAGACTTCTTCAAAGTCTTTACGTATGCATGTCTCAAGTCGTTTTCAGTTACACCACTATCCCTTAGTGCTTGAGCGAAATTTTCGTAATCGTCATAATTTGATGCAGTAATTACTAACGGAAAATTATTTGATTGAAAGTGATTGATTCTGGTGTTCTTGTTCTTTTTGGTAAAAAATTATCAATATTGCCGTCTACTTTCTTATGTTCGCCACGTTCTATATATTTTTGGTTTCTCTTCTCGATCATCTGATTCTGCTTAGCTTGTAATTCTGTGTACGCAGTTTTGTTCAAAATTACATGTTCATGAATTTGAAAGCTATATTTGTTTTTGGTCTCTGATTGCTGAAGCTTGAGAGTCTAATTCGTAATGGCTTTTAGACAAACCTCCGTAGCTCATACCTTCCCCAATATGTGCATTTGCTGTGGTCATTTTATCAGCCCCTAGGTGTATTTAAATTCAATATAGCACACCAATTTTTCTAACTTGTCCTAATAGGACAAGAGGCTTGTAGGTTTGGCAAATTCTATGTTTACTAGCCACTTCGTGCCGCAAACGACCTTGTTGGGGAACACTCTGCCCCACTAATACCCTTGATAAACCCGTTCAAAACGTAGCTGTTTTGAGCAAAAAAAGAGACCTGAAATGTGGCCGTTTCGGTCTCATTTTTAGGCAAGATCAATCAGTTTTTTCGTCGTTTGTGTCGAACAAAGTAGAGCTCGCTAAACAAAAAAGATATTCTAATCTGTATATATATCGCTGCCAAAATAATTATCCTTTTGCGGAAGCATATTCGATTTCTTCAACCATTCAGGATTTTGTTCGATTAATTGTAGTAATCTTCTAGCACTACCGTTTGGATGTGATTTTCCAGTTTCCCAAGCTTCAACCGTTCTAACCGATACTCCTAAAAGATTGGAAAAAACTTTTTGTGTCATTTGTGTTTTGTTACGGACTGTTTTGACAGCCGATGGATTGTATTCCGGTAGATTATTTAATGTGTACTTTCTAACCATAACTTTATTTGGTTTGTTATGAGCGAACTTTATTAATTCACTCATACTGTCTTTTAGTGTATCACGCATATTAATTAGCTCCTATTTTTAACTATTTTTTAAAATCAGTGATAAATTGTTTGTTTTCTTTTTTGTCTTTATCTGTCAAAGACTCTTTTTTACTTTAAGGGTATACATCTAAAAAGGCATAAATAGCTTCCATCGCAATGAAATAAATGATTCGATAAGAACCGCTTTTGCCTTTTTTTGAAGACTCTGGATTAAATCTTAACTTTATTGCGCCACCCGTTTTTTGAATCATATCTCCTAAATATCCTGCAAGGCAAGACGTTTGGTAATTGAAGAATAACAAGCAAAAAAATAGCAATTAGGTCTTTTGACAAAGTATAGTTGCTATTCTTTTTTTAGGCCCTACTTTAATGAAATTTTTGTTTGGAGGGAATGACTTCATTCCTTTAATTATTTCAGTTGAATTTAATAGAGAAGCCTAGCGTCTATTAAGAAATGATTTTCTTGATGAGCATCAATTTTTTTTGAGATAGGGACCCTTATACTAAAATGGGTATTCGGACGGAGGGAAGATTTCTCTATTTTTTGGTATACATCAAAGGACGAAAAAAATTAATGCAATTCGTTTAATACACAGTTTTTTCTCGTCTTATCCACATATAAACATAGTATTTTCTCGTCATTTAATCGCTGTATCCCTTGATATCATTGGGTTTATTTTTATCCAAAAGGTATAAAAGATAAAGTATTTACGATATATAAAAGGTTCATTATTTCACTAAAAAATTTAATATATGATACGTAAATTTCTCGTGATTTCTCAATATACAAAGTGTCTTCCTTGACGACAAATCTGAAATTTGTCGTTGTAGTTTATCATTATTGACGACAAAAGTTGGTGTTGATAACGACAAAAGTCTAAAGTTGTCGTTATTTAAAAGGAGATTTCTTATTTATTGCTGCATATAACGACAAAAGTGGGCGTTAATGACGATTCTTTTATTTTCTTTCGTCATTTACATTCTAATGACGAAAGAAATTGGCATTCAAAACGAATATATTTATATTTTTCGTCTTAATAAAGGGAATGACGAAAAATAATGGTGGTGTTAACAAATTTTTACATATATTTTCGTCCTTATTGGGTTAAATGACGAAAATATTTGGTGACATAAAGCAAGATTTATAGCTACTGCTTGTTGAAAGTATTTGTTTCACTCTGATCAGGTCAATGAACGATATATATATTTATATTTAAAGACTTTACGCAATTCAAAAGCCGTATGTATCAAGGTTTTTGCACGTTAAAAAACCACATTTTACGTAATCAATCACCACAATAACTTAAATAAGTGGTTTTGTGTTTATTACAACATTTTACGTAGTAAAAACCACATTTTATCACTTTTGTTATAGCTGTTTTGAAATTATTTATTTATAACCACTTTTTTTACCTATTGTGGTTTATTTAAAGGTGATCAATAAACTATTAAAGGTTTGAATTACCAATTTACGTTCGATTTGTTTAACGGTGAATTAGTAACTTAACCTTATTTCTATTCGTTAAATAACGTTTAATTTAAAGATTTAAGTACTTTGCGTAAAAATAAAGCTTGATATAACAGGGGGGTTGCCATTTGCATGACAAATAGAATGGCAGTTTGAAACCAGTAATTTAAAAAAATAGGTTTCAAACAGGATTTGAAACCAATAAAATGGCAATTTGAAACAAGTTTTTTAAAATCTTTTGCTTTAAAAATTTCCAATCATTATATCGTTATAAATGCCAACTTTTGCCGTTGCTAGCCGACAATTTAGGTGTTCATCCTCCCTTTAACCTTGATATAACAACATTAATTTTTAAATCCATATAATAATTTATATAAACAATTTATTTAAATTATGTCTGTATGCCTTAATGAATTATAGAAATCAACAATTAGAGGGATGACCTTAAGAGGGTGTATAATGATGAATTGTTGAAATTCTATATGAATCCCGTAGAATTATTCATGTTAACTTTATAAGAAATAATTGAAACGATAATAGATAAAAAAAAGAAAAAAATATTGATTACTGAAGCAAATGAAGAGTCACTAAGTATCACTTAGAATGCTTCAACTGTAGTTGCTAAAAAAGATTACGTGGTACAATCATCGATTTGAATTATCAAATTGCTTTGTATGGTGAAGAGTTCGTTTATATTGATATTCAGACAAGCGATTCCGACAAAATCTCCTAACATAGTTAACGATGTCAGTTAAAGAGGGGCTAGGAACTCCTGATCAACTAGATAAAGAGTTTGATCACTACGTTAATTTTAAACGTAAGGATGCAATTGATGCTGCGATGTCTGATAACGAACTACGTGAGTTAGTTTTATCTATGGCATTAGAAAAAGGTCTATTGAATACGTTAGATTTTTCTTCAGAAGTTGAAGCGGAGAACGAAGAACCAGTCGCAAACAATCCAGAATCCAGAACAACGTCAAGCAATTCAGTAGTAAAACAATTTTATATAATGTTTTTGATACCAGATGGCCAATGCCTTTCTGGTATTTTTTGCTTTTCAATTTAAGTATACGGTGGGAAGGTCAGAACTACTAGTGGGTGTCAGCATGATATCCTTACTTCATTTATTCTCCGTCTTAGCTAAACTATCTTCCACTTCGTCTAGTTCATTCGCTTGGGTTAGGTCAAAAATATTTCGAGTGCTTCATCAAAAATATTACTGTTCATTATATAAGTGTAGGCAAGGCTCCATCCAAAAATCTCCTATTCAAACCAAAAGAATAGGCAAGGCTTCATCCAAAAATCTCCTGTTCAAGCCAAAATGATAGGCGAAGCTTTATCAAAAAAACTTCTATTTATATTAGAAGCTTAGCCAAGGAATTGTAAAAAAATCTTATATTCATACCAATAGCTTAGGCAAGGTTTTGAGAAAAAATCTTGCATTCACTCCAAAGAGGGTAGGCTAGGCTTCAGGTAAATTTCTTCAAAAAATTTCCAAAGGCATGGGTAGGCTTTTTCAAAAATCTACTTAACTAAAGTGTAAGCCCTAAAGAAAAAAAGGCGTTTTTCACAAACTTTTTCTTGATGCAACAAGCTTCAAAAGCCTATTATATCAAGGTTAAAAGTGCATCAAGTAACTGCAAAAAGTGGTGCATTAGCGCATCAACTTGTAACAAGAAAATGATAAAAATGCACCATTTTCCCTTATGCTCTTCCAGTACTTTTAACCATTCACAAAGTATGCCTAGCTTACCTAGTAAAGCCTAGCAAGGTCAAACGGATAAAAAGGCACCTTTATATAGGGGATGCTTCAAAGGTCATGGGCGCAAATTAAAGGAGAAGTTTGAAAGGGGTGGCAATATGATTGAGCAGAAAAAGGAAGGTTAGGCAGTCAGCCCTTGCGTCTTAGAATGGGTTAGATTTTAAAAATAGGTGGTAGGGTGTTGGATAATTTTTGAATAGGTTGGTCTTGAGTAAGGGGAGATAGAAAGTAAAACAAGGGGAAGGGTTAGGGGGGGAGCGAGTGAATGTTTTTTTGCTGACATTGCATGGAACAGACGAGGCCTATAGTCAGATCTTCCAGCCGCTCTTGAAGTGGCAGCTTCCACTCAAGTGGTATGTTGCCAGCCTCTTTCTTGTGCTTTTGCTGGCATTTCCCTCTATCCGTCAAGACGGGGGCCTAGCCCAAGCATTGAGCTCTCGACCAATAGGAGGAGCTGGCTGCTTTCCTTTGCCACCTACGTCGTTGCGGCTATCCCGGTGGAGGAAGTAGCCAGGCGGGGGTTCGCGCTCCCGCACCTGCAGAAGCGCTATAGCGCCTTTGTCGCGAGCATGATCATCGGTGTCCTCTGGGCAGTCTGGCATGCTCCGCTCCTGTTTAATTTGGACAATGTCATGTCCACGTATCCGCTGCTGCCTTGGTTTGTCGACGCGATGATGGACTCAGTTATTTATGTTTGGCTCTACAATTCCACAAAGGGGAGCGTCTTTCTCTTGGTTCTTTACCATGCCTTGTCTAATACTTTGGGAGGTTTCGCGGGCTGGTCCACTGCTACTGCGAGCATCGTAATCGCCGCCCTCCTGCTCCTTATCTACAAACCGGCCACCATCTCGGCGAATGGCCGAAAGTATAGCCTTTCGGATTAGAAAAACTACTATAAAAGCAATAACTTGATATTCTTCAATTTTTTTTCCTCCTTCTTTTCTTATGATAGAACCATCAATTGATGATTAAAAAAAGAAAGAGGAATTGAATATGAGAAAGAACATAATGATGACAACAGGAGCCGTCTTGGCAGCCACAGGGGCACTGTTCCTAAATCCCCTGACGGCCAGCGCCCACTGCGATACGATGGACGGACCAGTGATTGGCGATGCGCAAAAAGCGCTCGCGGAGGAAAACTCTAGCTACATCGCGAAATGGGTATTGCCTGAACGGGAAGAAGACATTGAGGGTATCTTTGCTCAGGTGATGGAAGTGAGAGATGATAGCCCTGAGGCTCAGAAATTAGCCGATCAGTATCTCTTCGAGAATCTGGTCCGTATCCATTCAGAAATTTTTATCTAGCAGCCACCGAGGGTTCCAACTGGCCGAAGGCAAGCTGGAAGAAATGTTGCATGCCATGGCTATTGGCTAAAGAATGTTCTGCAGTCAGGAAGTCCAGTTACACAGAATTATTGACACTCCCCCTCGTTTTTCAATTCTAAAATAATAAAAAATGTTTAGTTTGCTATCGATTTTCTTTTCAAGTATACTGAATTAACAAAATTAAATAGTTATTTAATCCGGAGAGCCTTTTAAAGGAGGCTGAGAGTGCTAGAAGCAGATTCGTGAACCTGATCAACTTTATTGTTGCGTAGGAAGATTGTAATTTTTACTATACTCTTTTTCTGGATTATTAACTGGAAAAGGAGTTTTTATTTTGTCAAAAAAAGAATATGTCTCGTATGGTAGTTGTGCAGTAGGCGTTCCTGGTTCAAAAGAAGGAATTGCCGGAATTAGATTCAACTTAGCACCAATGTCTGATGACTTTGTGGATATTATCCTATCTTCACTTGAAAATGTAGACACTTCAATGGTGTGGAGTGAAACTGATCCCACTTCAACGGTTTATCGTGGTAGAGAATCGGCTGTATTTGACAGCGTTCGAGCAGTATTTTCTCAAGCATATCATGATGATGTACATATGAGTATTCATATGACTATCTCGAAAGGTTGCCCAGGAGATCACGATGCAGACTACACACTTGATTATGATGATAAGCGTATAAATAACCGCAACAGCCGCGAAATATCATTCCCCGTTGTTGGTAAGTTTTCGCTGTATCCAATGGGCTCTGATAACTATATGTCACTTATTGAAGAGGTTGTTAACAATGGGATTGACCGAGGTGTTTTTGCTGGAAGTGGACATTACACGACTTACTTACAAGGTGATGTACATGATGTCTTTGATTATTTAGAATATGTTGCAGAAAGGGCTGGCAAAGATGTTAGTCATTATATCATAGAAGCTTCTTTATTCTGTAACTTACCGGAAGGTGAATCATTATGAATAAAGAACCACTGAAATTAAGAGACTTTATTTTTATCGGATTAATCTCTGTCGCATTTGGAATTGTTTATTTAATTGCATTATATTTAGGAGCTGCTTTAACAACTGCCCTTACTCCAGTAGGTATTGGTATTTTAGGATATGAACCTTTTTATGGTATTTGGTTTATGGCACCTGTTGTTGCTCTTTATGTTCTTAGACGGCCAAGCGTTGGTATTATTACTGAAATATTTGCCGCTGTCATAGAAGTTGTTTTAGGAAATGTTTTTGGTCCAATTGTTATAGTAAGTGCCTTTATCCAAGGTTTAGGTGTTGAATTGCCTTATATGTTTACGAAGTATCGTCGCTATAACATGAGAAATTCAATGGTAGGTGCCGTTTTGGCTACAATTTTCAGTTTTATCTGGACTGCATTCAGAAACGATTATGCTTCACTTGAAATTTCTATTGTTATAGCTATCTTTGTTATTCGTTTAATAAGTTCACTTATTTTTACTGGATTTATTGCACATAAACTTTGTATTGCTTTAGACAACACTGGACTATTGAAATCTTATGGTGTCAGTCATGAAAAAGATAAATAATCACGGACTTGTTGTTGAACAATTAGAATTCTATCTAGAAAATAGCGTACAATTTTCAAATATGAGTTTTTCAATCAATCCTGGAGAAATTGTGCTCCTAGCGGGTGCAAGTGGATCAGGAAAAAGCACACTAGCAGGTGTTCTAACAGGATACTATCCTGAAAATGGCGGGACATTAAATTCCGGCACAATTTCTGTTTCGGGACAAGACATCTTATCTATGGACAATCAGGAATCTATGGAGTATATATCTGCATCATTTCAGAATGCCCGACTAGCATTTGCTATGGAAAATCTCTATCAAGAATTAATTTTTTGCTTAGAGAACAAAGGTTTTGATCCTTCATTAATGGATGAAATGGTTAAAGAACACGCAAATAAAACAGGAGTTACCGAATTGCTTGAACGTTCTTTTGATGCCATGTCTGGCGGAGAATTACAGCGAGCAAACTTTTCATGTTTGGAAATCATTGATCCACTCGTCTATATATTAGATGAACCATTTTCTAACTTGGATGATCAAAAAGCAAACGAACTTCAAGAAACAATTTTAGAACTAAAAAAACAAAATAAAATCATTCTAGTCATCGATCACCGTCTTGATAGGTGGCAATTCGTTGACCGAATGATGGTATTAAGTCGAGTGGGGCAACTTCTAGACACAAATATCTCACTTGATCCACTTTCTACTAACGATCAATCCCTACTTGAACAAGAAGGGTTATTATTAGAACTAGAAAAACCTCTGCAACGAGCAGAAGTATCAAATAACTTGGAGCCTATTTTTCAAATCGAAAATATTACGATTAAACTAGGAGAATATAAAACAAAGTGGCTGAAAAAAATGTGGCATCCTTACCGCATTTTATTAAAAAACTGCAACATGAAGATTTACCCAGGAGAATTAATTGCATTACAAGGAAAAAGTGGATCCGGTAAATCAACTATTTTTCAGACGATTCTGGGGGAATATCCTTTTGACGGGACTATGCATATGAAAGATTTAAAGTTTGATTCTAAGAATAGGAAAGATTGGCTTTCTCAAATTGGAGTTGTTTTTCAAGATCCTTCTCTTCAATTTTTAACAACTTCATGTTTTGAAGAATTGAATATTGGAGTGCAAGCTGTTTATCCTGAAAAGAATGAAGAAGAAACTACAAAATTAATCACTAATCTCTTGAAGCGACATAACTTAGAAGATCAAGCTTCTACTTCACCATGGCTTTTAAGTCAGGGTCAACAACGCCGATTAGCAGTACTTTGTATGTTAATTAAAGGACAGAGACTGCTACTAGTTGATGAACCAACCTACGGTCAAGATAAACAAAATGCACTCGAAATTATGAATAATTTAAATGAACTCAGGCAAAATGGAACGTCCATCATCTTCACCAGTCACGATCAGGAATTAGTAAAGCACTATGCTGATCGTGGTTATTTACTAGAAAACCAAGAGTTAATTGAGGTGTCCTATGATTGATCGCATTAACCCATTTATAAAACTAGTAACTGTTTTAGTCACCAGTTTACTCTTAATGTTCTCACCAGACTGGCGCCTCAATACTTTTATAATTGTGATTGTTCTCTTACTTCTATTTACTAGTAAAAGAGTTAAATTGAGGAAAGCATTAAAAATCATTCTTCCAGCTCTTATCTTATCATGTGCTTTCTTCATTACTGGATGGCAGTTTAGTCATACTGGCGGTACTGACATTAGTCTATCTGCGCAATCAACACGTTTTGTTATGAAAGATGCTACATTTTTAAATGGGCTACAATTAGGGACACGTATCTTTTCTTTCGCAGTACTCGGTTTATTAACAGCATTGACTATCTATCCAAATGAGTTAATTGCTAGTATGGTTCAGCAAGGAAAGTTATCGAATAGTCTATCTTATGGTGTTTTGGCATCTGTTTATCTAATCCCTTCAATGAGGAAAAATTATTCACAAGCAAAACTAGCTTATCAAGTTAGACAAATTAAATTGGGGAAATTTGATTATAGACCCATGATCGGACTCCTCATTCGGTCTATACGTTGGGCTGATGCATTGGCAATGGCAATGCATGCAAAAGGTTTTTCTGAAGAACGGACCCATTACATTCAAACTAAAGTGAAGTGGTATGATGTTGTTTTTCTCATTACGCTTCCCCTCATGACGTTAATCGGATTGGTATATCTCAGACTCCTCTAATTTAATTAAAAAATATTTTTACATTAGAAACGTATTTCGGTTGTACAATATTTGACGTTAGGGAATAAAAATGGTTCTATGTCAAACATACTAAGATTAGTAGTGTAATATACACGACGGTGGATTTACACTACTATTTTTTTATCGACGAATTGCAATTTAAGTGCAACAACAATAATAAAATAAAAAAGATCCATAGTTTTCCTATAAAATAGATGTACCAACCAACTATTAGAAGGAGAAAGCTATGAATCCATACACACATCTTACCATGAATGAGCGAAAAACAATATTCCTAATATATGAACAAGGCGAAACTATCGGGCATATATCCGAGACCCTGGACCGTTCTAAATCGACTGTCTCAAGAGAATTACATCGTAATTCGAACAAGGATGGCAGTTATTCACCGTCAACTGCTCATGGAGAGTATAAACGTAGAAAACAACTATGTGGCAGACATCGCACGCTAGATAAAGACTCTCTTTTCCAGTTGGTCAAACGACTATTTCTCAACGAACAATGGTCTACAGAAAAAATTTCTGGTCGTTTGAACCTTGAAAATTCCAAAAATAAGATCAGTTATAATACTATCTATCGTGCAATTTATCGTGGTGACTTCGATGAGCCTGGTTTATCAACTGGTAATCGAGGCGCTATCCGTAAATTAAGACACAGAGGTAAAACACGCCATTCTAAAAATCACGTAGAGAGAAGAGGAGGAAAGATTCCTATCTCCAATACGATTCATGAACGACTAGATAGCGCTAATGAACGAACTGAGATTGGTCATTGGGAAGCAGATACAGTTGCAGGTCAAACTGGTAAAGCGTGCTTAGTAACGCTAGTTGATAGAAAATCTAGGTTATTACTAATTGGTAAATCTGAGAAGAAAGCTTCTAAGCCGGTAGTTGACCAAATGATTAAATTACTACAAGGTATTGATTCTAATTTTTGTAAAACCATTACACCTGACCGTGGTAAAGAATTCAGTCAACACGCCCGATTGACTGAGGAATTAAATAATACGCAAATTTATTTTCCAGATCCTCATGCATCTTGGCAAAGAGGATTTAATGAGAATACAAATGGACTCCTTAGGGAGTACTCACCGAAAGGTGTTGATTTGACAGATGCAACTGATGAAGAGATACAAGGTTGGGCAACGAAATTAAATACACATCCCAAAAATGTTTGAATTGGAAAACACCTTATGAAATCTTTTATAAAACTGTGTTGCACTTAATTTGACAATTTAAGCCCTGAAAATAAAAATTATCGATCGTGCATTTTCGTAAAAGACGGGCAATTTGTTTTAGCAAAAAATAGCGAGTTACGTAGACCTGTAGATTCCAGTAAGAACTGGAAAACTGGCAACTTTTTTACTCGGTACAACAATATGATTGATAATTATATCGAGGATGGAAAAGTAATTGAAGAAAACGAGGTTTTAAGAACAGTAATCAATATGTCTTTCGATAGTCCTTCTCGAGTTACTGAATTAATATCAGGCCAGTCTACTAATGGGTGGCTGTTCTTTGATGATTTAAATGAGTTAAGAACTATGGATTAGATATAAAAAGAGGATACAATCTTTTTATATAGCTTATAAGTGTTGATTAGAGTTTGAAAAGTAATTATCTGGGAAAAGCATGACAGAATGGAGAGAGTTACAGCGGACTTTTCAATGTCTAAGTGAAAATACGTTTTTCCGGTTATAACAGTAAAGAAAATAATAAGTAAAATAATTAGGAGGTTATATCATGAAAAAAGATAAAGATTATTTGATAGCCCATTTAGATGAATTAAACGAGGAAGAATTTGATATGATTTATAATGAGTTAGATATCTATGATCGTGATGAAGTAGACGATGCTATCCGAGAATTTGCTGATCAATCTATCGGAGATGAGCATTGGGATTCTGATAATTAAAATTTGAGGATAAGTAAAGTACAATACAGCCATAATAACTTGGATTGACTAAAATAGAGTGAATAAGATGGAATTTATCTTATTCACTCTATTTTAGGCCGTTTCATAACTTAAGACTAATGAACATGAATTAACAAGTGTTACCTAATAAGGTTTGGTTATACTCATTTCTTATAATCATAAGGTGTAAAATCAATCTTAACGAAAGATATGGATTTAAAAAACGCATTTTAGTCCGGTTTCGTGGATAGTGATCCACTTTCAAATCTGAAACTGGCTTAAAATGCGTTATTTTCTCTTGATTACTGATTCATTTCATTTATACAGTAGCTTATTAAGCTTAAAATTCTAAAATACAAATACTCTCTAAAATCATCCGAATAAATAGGCTCTTTTCCGTTTTCGAAATGTCTAATATGGTAAGTATTGCCTATCTGTGTTAATTCCTGAAATTCTCTGCTTATCAACTCTTTTGTTACTGGTGATTCTTTACTAACTATATCAATTAGTCTTGTTACAGACTTCTTTTTATTTTCACCATAAATAGTCTTTAATCTTTCGAAAGTATCCCAAATTTTCTCTAATGCAATTTGCTTCTGTTTAGATTCCTTAGATCTTATATATATCTTCGATTCTTCTATTTTTTCATTAATTATTTCATCTATCGACCGAGGTGTAGTTTGATTTAATTGTTCATTCCCTTCATTCTCAATTTCCTCGTTAGATTGTTGCTCCACTGGATTAACAATCATATATGCTAATATAGCTTCTTTTAATTGTTCAAGTTCTGGCCGGTAATCAAATTCCGTTCCAGCGGAAGTCATTTTTCCTGATTCCCTAACATGTTTTGTTAGTCCAGGTAATAGAATAGAATATTTACTTCTTAAGTTTCTCCATAACTTCTCAGATCCATTCCGTGAAGATAGACTCTCCTCTATTTTTGGAAGATCAATCTTTATTTGTTCATAGACTTCCTTTGTTATTTTGACCATATCAGCAGTCCTTCCTTAGTAAGTTTAATTCTTGAAATCATAATTTATTTTAGGCTGAATGCATTTCGATTGCAGCAACGTTCGGTACATGTTGCAATCGTTATTTTTGCTTACTCTTTAAATATCGATAGAGAGTAGCTTTACTAATCCCGGTCATTTCAGTAATTTCTTTGCCACTATACGCTTTGCTCTCATATAGTTTCACGGCTCGTTCAATATCACGCGGGTTTACACGTGGTCTTCCGCCTATCCGACCTCGGGCACGGGCACTCTGGAGCCCCTCTTTCGTCCGCTCCACAATCAAATCACGCTCGAACTGGCTGAAGGCCTGGAAGACGGTCATCATGAGCCTCCCCTGCGGGGTGGTTGTATCGAAGTTCTCCTTCAGGCTGACCAGCTTCACGTCCTGCTCCTCGAAGTAGGTGACCAGGTCAATCAGATCCTTGGTGCTTCGTCCCAAGCGGGAGAAGCTCTCCACCACCACCGTGTCCCCAGGTCGCAATTTATCCTTTAGACGGTTCAACTCAGGACGATTGCTCTTAGTCCCTGTCATTTTCTCCGTCAAGATTTCGTTGCAATTTTGTTCCGCTAGCAAGTCTAGCTGCCGGTTCAGATCCTGGTGTTGCGTGCTGACGCGCGCGTATCCGTAGATATATCCACTCACAGTTCTAACCCCCCCTTTTAACTCTCATTGTATCACAAAGGGTGATTAAAGATACATAGATTTTGATACAACTTTTGAGACTAAAAAAGAGCGCTTTTAGAGAAAAAAGAGTTGCTTCTCAAAACAGTCTCATAATCGATTGTTTTTGAGACAAAGTAATTTATAAAAAATATGCCTCTAACGTTTTTAGAACGTTAAAGGCATATTAACTTCAGACAGTTATTACTATACCCTAGATTTATGGGTTTTGATAGAATTAATTAGATTTTAATAAACGAAGTCCATTCAGAATAACGACCAACGTACTTCCTTCATGAATAATGACACTGATTGCTATATCTGTTAGACCTAATAAACTCACTACAACTAAAAAGGCTACGACTGCCATTGAAAAAAGGATGTTTTGCCATATGACACGATTCATTTTAGAAGAAATTCCATGAGCTTTAACCAATTTAGATAAGTCATCCTGCATTAAAACTAAATCAGACACCTCTACTGCTACATCGGTTCCGTCTCCCATGGCAATCCCTACATTTGCATTCACAAGGGCTGGGGCATCATTTACACCATCACCCACCATTGCTGTTACGCCGTATTTCTCTTTTTGCTCGTCTATAATTCGAGATTTATCTTCTGGCATGACATTCGCGATTACTTCATCTATTCCTAATTGTTCAGCAACTGCTTTTCCTGTCATTTCTGAGTCGCCAGTGATTAGAGTGGTGTGTATGCCTTGTTCTTTAAAGTATTTAATAGTTTCTTTTGCATGTTCACTTGGAACGTCCATGAGAGCTATAAGTCCAATGACATTCTCATCTTCTGCTACATATACGACTGTCTTACCTTCTGATGCCCACTCATTATTTAAACGAATATATTCATTTGCAACCTCGTCAAATGAAGTTGGTTTTCCGATCCGATAATTTTTGCCGTTGTAATCTCCTGTCAACCCTTTACCAATCTGATTTTCTACTTCAATAGTCAGTTGATTTTTTTGTTCAAACTTTCTTAGAATGGCATCTGCTAAGGGGTGATTGGATTCTTTTTCAAGAGCTACCACGATATCAATCATATTTTCTTCGTTCACGGAATCAGCAAAATAATAATTGGTTACTTCAGGTTTTCCTTTGGTCAAAGTTCCGGTCTTATCAAACGCAATTGCTTGAGTATCGGCTAATTGAGACAGGTAAGAACTACCTTTTGAAAGGACGCCTTTTTTGGCCAGGTTAGAGGTCGTTGATAAAGTTACCGATACGGTAGCTGCTGCTAAAGCACAGGGTGAAGCTGCCACTAAAAGGACCAATCCTCTATAGATACTTTGTGACCATGTCCAGTCTAGGAGAAAAGGAGCCAATAACATGAATAACGGAATGGCAATTAAAACAACTGTAACGTATTTCGGTTCAAATTTTTGGATTATACTCGCAGCTTTTGTTTGGTTGTCTTGGTTCTGGTTTACTAACTGTAAAATTTTTGAAAATACTGTATCTTTATTTTCTTTAGTGACTTCCATTGTGAAAGTACCTGTTCCATTGATTGTACTTCCGAAAACGTCGTCTCCTTTGGACTTCTCTTTTGGGATACTTTCTCCATTAATAGACGACTCATCAATGGACGTAGAGCCTGACAAAATGACGCCATCAATGGGGACTTGATCGCCATTCAATACTTGAAGTTGATCTCCCACTTTTAATTCACTGATGTCAACATTTTTTGTACTGCCATCAGGCTGGATTAACCGGGCAGTCGTTGGATTCATTTCGAGTAATTTCGTGATTTCTCGTTTACTTCTTCCTTCAGCGTAATCTTCCAGGAAATGTGCGCCTGAAAAAATGAGAATCAACAACGTTCCTTCCCAAAAATTCCCTATCGCTGAAGCTCCTATAGCCGCTAATCCCATTAAAATATGAGAATTAGGCGTAAACTTATTATTTGCTTTTGTATTCTCAATTGTCTCTCCAAGACCTTCCAGAACAATGACATGATATCCTGCACTGATTGTAGCGATTGAGAATAAAATATTTCGCATTAACTGATAATCTTCATTCAAAAATAAAGCGATCACCGCTAAGGCTAAACCAATAAAGTATAAAACGATTGGCATTTTTCCGTGTTCATGGTCATGGTCGTGGTTGTGATTATGTTTTTCTTGAGATTGTTGTTCTTGGATATTTTCCATTTTTATCACCTTTCTATATAATTTATTTGATTTTTGTAGACTTTTTTGTGTCCTTTGTTTATTGTTTAACCAAGAGCAACGTCCAATGTCATCATGATAGCAAAACCAATCATAAATGCCATTGTCGCTACTTCGCTATGTCCATTCGTTTGAGAATTAGGAATCAATTCTTCAACACAGACAAATACCATGGCTCCTGCTGCAAAAGCTAATGCATAAGGTAAGATAACAGTTATCTGTGTGACCAGCCAAGCGCCAATAGTTGCTGATATAATTTCAAAAAGTGCACTGGATTGCCCCATATTAAATGCATGTCCCTTTGTACTGCCTTCTGCTCGAATAGGCATTGAAAGCGCAGCACCTTCGGGAAAGTTTTGCAGCCCAATACCCAGTGCAAGCACCAATGCACTTGTAATAGCAGAAACTCCTTGTCCAGCAGCTCCAAAAGCCACACCAATTGCCAACCCTTCTGGTATATTATGAATGGTTACCGCTAGAAACAAAAGGGTTGTAGACGATAAAGATGAAGCAACACCCTCAGTTTCCTCAACACCGCTTGTTCTATTATGCAAATGAGGGACCACGCCATCCACAACTCTTAAAAAGAGGCCTCCTACTAAAAAACCAACCAAAGCAGGCACAAATGACCAAATACCATAACCATTTTGCTCTGCAAAATCAATGGATGGCGCTAACAAAGACCAGTAACTTGCTGCAAACATAACCCCGGCAGCAAAACCATTCATAATGACAAGAAGTTTATCATTCACTTCATGAAATAAAAATACTAAACTCGAACCTAGGGCGGTCATTAGCCAAGTAAATACACCCGCTAATGTTGCTTGCCAGATTGGGTTTAAACTCAAAAACCAATCAACCATTAAAATACACATCCTTTAACTGCCGTAAAATATTTTTCAACTTGAGTTAGACTAATAGAAATAGTATAACTATACACCGACTTTTTTGTGTTTTGCAACTTCTGAACTCGCATGCTTGCCGAAGTAAGGCAAGGATTCATATATTTTGGGCTTATCCAGTATCCATCTCCTTTCATATGTAAATCGGAATGATTATGATTTACATATGAAGTTTCGTTCATATGTTTACGAAATCATAATAACTCACTGTATGAGCTTTGTCAAGACAAGATGCTTCTTGTTCAAATGGACTACTATTATGAATACAAAAGTCTTAATTTAGTCTATAAACTAAAAACTTGCATCGTTTTACTCATGTGGTATTATATATATGAATGAAAAATCATGTGAGAGGAATAAGAGCATATGGATACATCAACAACTTCGCCAATCAATAAAGAGAAGATCCAATCAATAAGCAAAGTATTCAAAGTGATTAGTGACCCTACACGCTTGTCAATTCTCTTTCTTTTACAGAAAGAAGAGCTCAGTGTTGGAAACATTGTGCTTGCATTGGATAAGGAACAGTCCGCGATTTCACACCAACTAAAAATATTGAAAGATTCACGTTTAGTGAAGGCAAGAAGAGAAGGGAAAAGCATGGTTTACAGTCTTGATGATCTTCATGTTTTCAGTATTCTCGAACAAGTCTTAACTCATATCAATGAACAAGAACAATAAAAGCTAATAAGGTATAAAACTAAATGGAGGTTTTTAAAATTTCAAAGTCAGAGAAACAAGAAAATCACTCGCACCAAAATCAACCGAATAAGAATATTAAAATTGCTTTTTTCACCAACTTTATTTTTTCCATGATTGAATTTTTCTTTGGGGCTCTTTTCAATAGTGTGTCAATTATGTCCGACACCGTTCATGATTTAGGAGATTCCATTTCTATTGGATTCGCTTGGTTTTTCCAGGGGTACTCAGAAAAGCAGCAAGATGAACAGTTCACTTTTGGTTATAACCGCTTTTCATTATTAGGGGCGTTGATAACTGGAGTAGTACTGATCGGCGGCTCATTTTTTATGATTTACCGAAGTATCCCACGTTTGATTGATCCGCAACCGGTTAATTACAGTGGCATGTTTTGGCTTTCACTCGTGGCTATTGGATTGAATGGATATGCGGCTTGGATTCTAAGCAAAGGGTCATCTAAAAACGAAGGCATGTTGAACCTGCATATGCTGGAAGACGTATTAGGGTGGATTGGGGTCTTGGTTGTGAGTATCGTAATGAACTTTACCGAGGCTTATCGATTGGATCCAATCTTATCGATTTTGATAGCACTCTATATCCTCTATAAAACTGTACCTGAATTTTTCAGTACAATGAAAATTTTATTGAACGGTTCGCCTGAAAATGTAAACGTAGAGAACCTGGCGAACTCCATTAACAATATTCCTGCTGTAAAGGATCTCTCTCATTTTCACATTTGGTCACTGGACGGAGAAGAAAATGCCCTTATCGTTACGGTTCTTATAGACTCTTCCGATATAAACAAGACTAGGGAAATCAAAGAAGAAATTGCAGAGCTTGCCCACACATCGGGTGTAAAGGATCATATCACAATAGAAATAACTACAAGTAAAGACGAACTGGAAAAAGGGTATGCTTATGGCAGTTAAAGTATTTATATATTGAAAAAAGGACTATTTTAAATCGAGTAGGAGACTAGCCAATTAATGGCTAGTCTCCTACTCGATTTATTAGTGCAAAGCACCCCTTAAATTTAATGCAAAATAAAATTACAATTTACACTTAATTGGCTTTTTTTACTTAATTTATCGGTTTCATAACTTATTGTTTTTGATACTGAAATCACAGAGAAAAAATAGAGTTTTTTTCTGATTTAACAATCTAATATAGATTCTAGTTAGTTAATAGAGTAACAATTCAGAGATTGTGTAGTTTCTTGGTCGAATTAATTATCACAAATAAGTTGAAATAAGAGAAGTCAATAAAAATGCCAAGAGGCTGGGAAACATTTACAAATCGGCGCTATAAACATTCACTCATTTGTTATAATAGATGCATAGTATTTAATTATGTATTTTAAACAATAAAAGTGATTACATTAAATTATATTTGGAGGATTTTACATGACTAAGGGAACAGCAACAGAACTATATCAATCATTATGGAATTCGGCAGATGTATTACGTTCTAAAATGGACGCTAGTGAGTATAAGAACTATTTACTTGGATTGATTTTCTACAAATATTTATCAGATACGATGCTAGTGCATTCATCGGAAATGTTGGAAGAAAAGACAGAAAACTTAGATGAAGCTTTAGATATGTACCGTGAAGCTTATGCGGATGATGAATTTAGCGAAGAGTTTCAATCTGCATTGGTTTATGAAATGTCCTATCGAATTAAACCAGAATTAACATTCTCTGCTTTGATGGAAGAAATCAATAACCATACATTCCAACGTGAACACTTACAACAAGGTTTACGTGATATTGAACAATCGTCAAACGTGTTTGAAGATTTATTCGAAGATATTGATTTAAACTCTAAAAAATTAGGTGCTACACCACAAAAACAAAACGATACGATTTCTCAAGTTATGAAAGCTTTAGATAATTTAAACTTGGCTAATTATGATGGGGACGCTTTGGGTGATGCCTATGAATACCTTATCGGACAGTTTGCGGAGGACTCAGGTAAGAAAGCCGGGGAGTTCTACATATCATAAAAATAGATAATGTTCATAAATTAGAAAGAAAAACTGAACAATAAATTTGTTAAATACTAAACTGTATGATGTTTCACTCACTAATTAGCTGAGTGTTTTTTTAAATCAAATAAAAAACAAAGGGGGTTGCCATGAATATAGAAAATATGGTACAGGGCATAGTTTGGTTACTAATTATAATCTACTTTTTCAGAACTATGTTTAAGAAAGAAGAAGAGAAGGATATTCCTACATTATTAATAACAGGTGGATTGAGTATTTTTTCCACTGATATTGATTTTCTTTTAAATTTAGTCAATTCAGATAGTAAGGGATTCCGATATACAGATATTATCCAGTACGTTTTTGGTTTAACATTAATTGTTATAGGAAGCTTTATAAGCTATCGTGAAAAGAAGCAATATCATGTTTTTAATTTATTAGGTGAAAATAACAAAATAGAATTAATAAAAAATGATTTTAAAGTAAAAAATATTAAAACAGGAATTGTACGCGAACGTAGCATAGATTTTATGTTGTTATTAGAATCACAGAAAATGAATGAAAAAACTAATGAACTTATTAATAAGATTATTCGTAGAGAAACTGAAACCATTAACAATTATCCGGTTAAAGATAACATTTATCTGACTTCAATGGCTGCGATCCCTTATACTGTACTTTTTGGCACCTACTTAAGTAATAGAAGTAATATTAAGTATATAAATTATAATAGGCTTGAATCTGAATTTGAGTTATTACCTAATGAGATTAAGAAAAGAAAACGCTTAAATATAAATGTGGAAAAAGACTTTTGCGAATCTAGAACAAATAGTTCAAACGAGGTATTGGTTTCTATTTCAGGTACTTTTCATATTCATGAAACTGATTTATCAAAGTTTGATGTAACAAATCAAGTAAAGATATCTTTTGATAATATCATTGAAAACAATCTATCTAGTCAGCAAGAAATTGTTACTATCGCAAATGAGATAGTAAATGAGCTGATAAATATTTCTAAAAGATTTTCGAGTATCCATGTTGCAGCTGCTATTCCAGGGATGTTATCACTTGAGCTTGGAAGATGCATTAAAAATAGAGAAAATCAATTACAGCAGATAATTTTCTACCACTATATTGCTCAATATAATTCAAGATATAAGTATGGAATAGTTGTTAATGGAAATAATAAAGAAGAATTAATAAAGAAGGGTTAAGAGAGAGGGATTAGTTATGTACGATCTATCTGAAGAACTAATTAATTTTTATAATGAGCATGTCAAGCTACCGCAAGATAGAATAGATGAATTATTTGAAAAAAAAGACATAAATATCTCTAGACTGGAAAAAGGATTAGAAAAATATAATGAAAAAAATAATACTTCTTATGTCGTTAAAGAGTCGTACGTTCAAGGTAGTGTGGGGATGGGAACAGTGACCCAAAATGAAGAGAAAGATTATGATATTGATGTTGGAATTTTAGTTGACGGAAATGGCTTAGATTCTATTGGCAGCGATAAAATAAAAAATGTTATATTGAGTGCTTTTAATCAACAAAATTTAAACTTTAAAACTCCTCCTGAAAAACATACCAACTGTATTAGGTTTACATATTATGATGGGTATCAAATTGATTTTGCTGTTTATAGAGACATAGATGTAGTGGAACACGCAGGAAGTGTGTGGAGAGAAAGAAGCCCTGAAGCAATCCAAAGTTGGTTTGATACACAAAAATTATATAAAGGTAACAGTTTGCCAGTAATTATCAAACTAATTAAAATTTTCAATAGATCAAGAGGTCATTGGAAAATGCCAGGAGGACTAATCACGACTATATTAGTTGAAGAATCATTAGCCACTGAACATAATACATTGGATAAAATCCTGTATTATACAATTGAAAATATCATCAATAGATTAGATATTGATGGAAATATTACAAGTCCGGTATATCCATACCAATCAATTCTGTATAATGAAAAAGATAAACAAAAAGTGGAATCGTTAAAAAAAAGATTAAAATCACATAAAGAAAAGCTAGAGATACTTAATAATCCTAATTGTACTAGATTGGATGCAATTGAAGCCTGGCAAACTCTTTTTAATCATACTTTTTGGGATAAATTATACTCAGAAGAAGAACAGAAAGTGAACGATAGCTCAAAAGTGGAGAATTATAGAGAACAGTACATCGAAGAATTATTTCCAGTTCTCTTAAAGTATCCCCTAGAAATTGATGCAAGTATTGAAATATCAGGATTCCGACCTAGTACTTTGTCAAATATTTTAAAAAAGAGACACTTTATACCTAAAAATAAGGAAATTAAATTTTTTATTCAGTCAATTGCGGTGCCAAAACCATATGATATTTACTGGAAAGTTAGAAATGTTGGCCCAAAAGCATATGAGCGAAATCAAATAAGGGGACAGATTTTTAAAACAAATAACAATACTCAAACGGAGACTTCTGATTTTAGAGGGAAACATTTTGTGGAATGTTATATTGTAAAAGATGGGGTTTGCATAGCTAGAGATCGAATTTATGTTCCTATTTGATACATTTTTCAATTAAAGAAAATTATAAAATACTATTAAATATTATATATATACCTGAATAATTCATAGTTTTTCTTTTAACGCTAACTAATGTTGATTTAACAAACTTTAACTCCGTCTTGTCCATCACCCATTAGGTGACGAAAAAAGAACCCCTTTCTGATATGGTTAATTCACGACAAACAACCAATAGAAAGGAGTTCTCTCAATGGTTACTTTACAAGAAACTGCTGCAAAATTCAATAATGATTTACATGTCTCTCATACAGGTGGTCGTTTATCCAGTGATTTTGGCTTAGTTCTTATAGATGAAAT
>NZ_PNHQ01000010.1 GCF_002871935.1 Aerococcus viridans | reverse complement strand
AAAAGGGCCATGCTTATCTTGTAAATAAACATGACCCCTCCTTTATTAAAAACTTAATTAAAAAAATAACTGTGATTATTTATTTTTGGTCACCAACACTATTTGACACAGAACCAAACGTTCTTATAAGCAAAGAGAGGCTGAGATATTTTTGTCCCGGCCTCTCTTTTTTGATTAAAAATACGGTGAATAGGTCATTTTTCAAGTATAATAAAGTCAATAGACAATGATGAGGAGGAATAATGGATGATAGGTGTGATTGGTAGTATTTCAACAGATTTTGTTGTGACAACAAACCGTGTGCCTAAGCAGGGTGAAACTGTATATGGAGAAGCCTTTGAGACAACTTATGGTGGCAAAGGTGCTAACCAAGCAGTGGCTGCTGCGAGATTAGGTGGTCAGGTGAAGATGTTTGGTTGTGTGGGTGGTGATCAATTTGGTAAGGAAACAAAAGCCAACCTAGAAGATAATGGTGTAGATGTTTCAGCAGTGAAAACCATCGAAAATACGACGACTGGTTCTGCACATATTACTGTTTTCGAAGGGGATAATGCCATCGTTTATGTTCCAGGCGCTAACCAATTAGTGACGATTGACTATTTGAAATCTGTGGAAGAGGACTTGCTTGCATGCGATTATTTTGTCATTCAAAATGAAATCCCTATGCCATCAATTCAATATTTGATTGACCTTGCAGATAAGCATGATATTAAGGTGACTTATGACCCAGCACCCTTTATTGAAATTGATCCGTCTTATTTGAAGAAAGTAGATTATCTATTACCAAATGAAACAGAAGCTAAGGAAATGTTTGGTGATGTGGAAGCAGACCAATTGCTAGGGCAGTATCCAACCCAACTGTTAATCACCCTTGGAGGAGACGGTGTCTTATATCATGATGGTAATCAGCCTGTTCATGTTCCTGCTATTAAAGGCGAGCTTGTAGATACTACAGGGGCTGGGGATACTTTTTCAGGAGCACTCACAGTTGCCTTATCAAAAGGGAATAACTTAACAGATGCTATTCAATTTGCCGCAATTGCAGGCTCATTATCTGTTTCAAAATTTGGTGCGCAAGGGGGCATGCCAACGCTTGACACATTAAAAGCGCACAAGCAATTCAATGTAAACTGGCAAATATAGATTACTTATTTTGTCAAAAATAAGGGGACTGATTGTGGCTCAGTCTCTTTTTTGTTGAAAAATAATATGAGGTCAAAAGTTCGTCTTTCAATATAAATTCTATATACCTGCATTTTTAAAATTTGGATTTAGTAACATTTGTATATTGTTAAGTTATTAATGTTCGTTTATAAGTACGTTTAATAGATATAAAGTGGTAAAAAATTGTTATATTTTGACAAATTACCCAAAAAAGCGACGAAATAAAGCTTGCAATTGAGAAAGTAAGTGTGTAGAATACGAATTGGTGTTTACGGACACCATTTGTTGTTGAAGTTATTGATAGAGAGAAAGGCGAGTTGAATTCGTGGAAACTTTTGATTATGAACAAGTCCAATTAATACCTGCTAAATGTGTGATTACAAGTCGTAGCCAGGCAGACACATCAATTGAGTTTGGCGGTCGTGAATTTAAAATACCAGTTGTGCCAGCGAACATGCAAACTGTATTAAATGAAGCATTAGCTGAAGAATTGGCCCGCAAAGGTTACTTCTATATTATGCACCGCTTTGAACCAGAAAAACGCATGGCATTTATTAAACGTATGAATGCTGAAGGTTTATTTGCGTCTATTTCTGTGGGTGTAAAACCAGAAGAATATACTTTCATCGATGAAATCAAAGCAAGTGGTGAAAAAGTAGACTATATTACAATTGATATCGCACACGGTCATGCAGAGACTGTTATCGATATGATTAAATATATTAAAGAACAAATTCCAGAAACATTTGTCATTGCAGGTAACGTTGCAACGCCTGAAGCCGTTCGTGACTTAGAAAATGCAGGTGCGGACGCTACAAAAGTTGGGGTTGGACCTGGACGTGTATGTATTACTAAAATCAAAACAGGTTTTGGTACTGCTGGTTGGCAATTACAAGCGATTAAGTTATGTGCTAAGGCAGCACGTAAACCAATTATCGCTGATGGTGGTATCCGTACAAATGGAGATATCGCAAAATCTGTAAGATTCGGTGCATCTATGGTAATGATTGGTTCATTATTAGCTGCCCACGTTGAATCACCAGGTGAAACTGTAGAGCAAGATGGTGTTACTTATAAAGAGTACTTTGGTTCAGCATCTCAATTCCAAAAAGGTATCTACAAAAATGTGGAAGGTAAGAAAATGTTGATTGAAAGCCGTGGTAGCTTATGGCATACATTGCGTGAAATGGAAGAAGATTTACAATCAAGTATTTCATATGCAGGTGGTCGTGACCTAGGTGCTTTACGTACAGTTGACTACATGATTGTACCAACAATTTACAATGGTGACTAAAACTTATTCCAATAATAAATATATAAGGGCTGTAGCAGAAACTGCAGTCCTTTTTTGAATGCAAAAATACCATCATTTTGATAGCCAGCTTGGAATGTGCAAGTCCTTTTCCCTAAGAATAAAGAAATGTGGTATGATTAGGGATGCAGTTTTTGAGAGAGAGGTGTTATTGGTGGCCAGAAGAAGACAGAATGAACCTTCGAATAAGCGTGTATTTGCCATGTTGTTATTGGCTGGGTTGATCCTATTTCTTTGGGTGGGCAATCGAATGGCGGAAGAGCGATTGTCTGAGCCGGTAGAGGTTGCTAAGGAAGTATCTAGAACTTCATCAATCTATCAAGATATTTTAGAGGACCACCAGTTAACCTCTGAACATTCACGAGTTGAGCAGGCGGATGAGGGGCAAAAGAATGACCATGAGAATAGTGCCATAGAAGAAAGTACTTCAGTTGATAGTCAAACTGAAAGTGAATCTGCCCGTGAGCTGAGACAGGGAGCCTCATCAGCTGAAGAGGCTGGTGATTTAGACCAGCTTTACCACCAGAACCCACCTGACGTACCAGAGGGGCAAGCTTATGTAGAAGTAAATGGAAATATTCCGGTATTCACTGATGCTGATTTGACAGCGGTTGATGAATCATGGGAACAATATGGTCCATTGGATGATTTGGGTCGAGTGACGACAGCTAATGCCTTGTTAGGGGTAGATTTGATGCCGGCTGAGTCGACAGCACGAGAAGCATTGACGTCAGTTACACCAACCGGATGGCAACAAAATCGTTATGAGATTGTATCCTCAGGCTGGTTATATAACCGTAGTCACCTCATTGGCTTTCAATTAACTGGCCAACAAGATAATTTGTTGAATTTGATGACTGGTACCCGTTATTTTAATGTGGAGGGTATGTTACCATTTGAAAACTATGTGGCTGCCTATATCGAAGATAGTGAGTATCATGTACGCTACCGAATTACTCCCTTATTTATGGGAGGTGAACTGTTAGCAAGAGGTATATTTATGGAAGCTTATTCGATTGAGGATGATGGTGAATTACAGTTCCATGTCTATATTCCAAATATTCAACCAGGGATTGAAATTGATTATAAAGATGGTTCAAATCAATTAGCCGTATAAAATAAAAAGTCTGACTTGATCGCAATACGCTTAATCAAGTCGGACTTTTTATTTATTGATGCATTTACTTAAATGCGTTTACTTGTCTCGCTAAAAATTGTTTAGCAACTTGTTGTCCAAAGGCAAAAGACATTTGGGCATTGTTGTTGCCGTATTGTGTGGTCATAATCCACCGGCCGGTTAAGAATAGGTTTTCGTGTGTCGCAAATCGTTGGGAGGTGACTTGTGCCTTGGGCCAAGTTACCAATACACCTCCATCTACAGCGGGGGTAAATAAGTCACGGTCAACCATATTTTTAATGAATGTATCTTGTTCAGTTGCTGGCAGCAATTGACGTTCAAATCCTGCTGCATTGACTAAGATATCCACATGTTTACTTGAACCATTCTCAAAGATGATTTCAAATCCCCCATCACTATGAGGTTTAATATCGGTGAGTTTATCATTAATAGATACCTTCTCCTCATCATACCACTGAATAATATCTTGTAGGGCCTCGTGGGTCATTTGGCTTCGGAAATGTTCAAAAATGTCTAAATATTCTTGTTTATAGGTATTACGATCAAGTACTGACATACCCATATATATATCAGGAAGATAAGGGGTGATGATGCTGGTATAGATTTGGAATATCTGTAAATCACGGTCATAGTGTGTTAACTCTTGACGAATTTCAGTGATTGAACCAGTTCCGTATCGATCAATTACCCGTTTAATATCGACATCGTTAGCAGTCATATCTGCCATAAAAGTTTCTAAAATATTTGCTAGAGGGATATATCCATTGTGGGCTGTCTTTTGGCTTTTAATCCAATCCCAGTTAAAGGTCGCTTGAATATGTCCGTCGTATGGCCCTTGTTTAACGGAAGAAAATGGTGTTGACCGTGTGAAAAAGGTAATAGAACGCGCAAGTTGACCAGCAAAATGGTATTGTAGGTAACGCATAACATCTAGACCAGTTAAACCAGAGCCAATGATACCAATTTTTTGACTTGGGTCAAGAATGTCAAGTTTATCGCTGACAGGATAAGGGTCATGGATATACCCATCGTAACCAATTAAATGATAGTGATCAGCATAGGGTGGGTGTCCAATGTTTAAGAAAACAGCTTGATAAATCGTTTCTTGCCACTGACCATCAGCTGTTTGTATTTGGTAATGGTAAGGCTTGTCTTGACTTCCAGTAATTGGCTGACCAACTTGATCCACGACTTGTAAATCTTGGATACGTTGGTGGTGGATACGGACATGGTCATTGTTTAAGTAAGTTGCCATACGGTCCTTTAAATAAGCACCATACATAGCGCGAGGAATGAAAGCAAACGGATCACAGTATTCTGGATGATGCGTTGTTAACCAATCTAATAAATCATGCGGATTGTTAGCATCGATGGATAAATCTTTAGCTAGAGAATTCATGATCAGTTTATCGTCATCCTCTTGGTAGGGGAAGCCGTGACCTAAGTGGCCAGCTTCATCATAGATATCAATGGTTAGTGGTTGAGTAGGGTGTTGATTTTGAAAATCAATCAGGGCCTTTAAGCTGCCGTTTCCAGCTACACCTAAACCCACAATAGCAATGTTCATAATGGTCTCCTTATATCTTGTTAAAAATTGTGCTGAAGAAGAACGCATATATATATTTGATCACATTCAAATATATTATCTACTTCCTATTACCGCTATAAATTATAGCATATTCCTATGTCTAAGAAGCAAAATCCCCATAAAATATCTGCAAGTCAAAAGAGGATAGGATTAAAATTTTCTAAATTTTATCTTAAGATAATGTTGTTCTATCCAAGAATATGGTATTTTTGTTGAATACGAAAAGGAGTTATACTTATGAAACCAGATTTAAATAGACAATTGACAATGCGTGAGCTCATTGTCGTTGCTTCGACCTTGTTTGGCCTATTTTTTGGGGCCGGCAATATTATTTTCCCTGTTTTAATGGGACAAATGGCCGGTGACCATGTTTGGCAAGCAAGTCTAGGCTTTATTATCACAGCAACAGGACTGCCCTTATTAGCCGTAGCAGCTATGGGGATGACACACTCAGATGGTGTTTTTGAATTAGCGAGTAAAATTTCAAGAAAATATGCCTATTTTTTCACGATGGCATTATATTTAACCATAGGGCCATTCTTTGCTAGTCCAAGAACAGCTTCTGTTTCTTTTGAAGTTGGATTTGCAACGACTAGTTTTGCTGGTTCGCCTGTAGCGTTATTGATTTACTCAGCCTTATTTTTCGGTGTTGCTTTGGCTTTGTCCCTTCGTCCATCAAACATCATGGATTATATTGGTAAGTTTTTAAATCCCGTATTCCTTATTTTCTTAGTAATTATCTTTGTTCGTGCATTTACGATGCCAGAAATAAGCGTAAGTGAAGTTGAATCGATTGCTAGCTATTCAAATCAAGCCTTTTTCCAAGGGTTTTTGGAAGGTTATAATACGATGGACGTATTGGCAGCATTGGCTTTTGGTATCATTATTATTCGCTCAATCCGTAAATTAGGCGTGGATGAACCTAAAAACTTGGCCAGTTCAACAGTAAAATCCGGTTTGTTAACTGCGATATTAATGGGCTTAATTTATTTCAGCTTAGCTATTTTAGGTACACAAAGTCGTGGCTTTATTGATGTGCAAGAAAATGGCGGTATCGCGCTTTCCATGATTACCGAACATTACTTTGGAACTGCTGGCTCAGTCATTTTAGCTATCGTTATGGTCTTTGCATGTTTAAAAACAGCGATTGGCTTAATAGTGGCTTGTGCAGAAACTCTTGAAGAACTATTCCCTAATAAATTATCATTAAAGAAGTGGACCATTTTATTTGCAGTCTTATCCTTCCTTGTTTCAAATGTTGGATTAACCACGATTATTGGCTTATCAACGCCTGTGTTGATGTTCTTATACCCATTAGCGATTTCGCTAGTGATCATCGCCTTATGCGAACCTATTTATACCAGCAAGCATATTTATCGTTGGGTAACGATCTTTACAATGTTTGCAGCCTTATTCGATTTCATTAAAACTCTACCCAAAGGTATTTTTGATGCAATCGGTGGGGAAGCTATTGGTCATTTTGCGGAAATGTTTCTGCCATTCTATGCTTATGGATTTGGTTGGCTAGTTCCAGCACTTATTGGGCTTGTTATTGGCATTATGCTTACTGAAAAAGAGAAAAAAGCTGGTTAAAAACGACGACACCTCTACTGCTTCATTTGAAGTGAGGTGTTTTTTTATTTGCAAAAATTTAACGATCGTTTCTAAGCTTTATAGTAGTGCTTATGAAACTTTATACATCATCTAGTTATGGTAACTAGGAAAAGGGGTAGTTGTTAAAACTTACTCTTTTTTTAATCATGAGGTCATGGTAAACTATGTTGACACCATTTTTTGTACAATGATGTATTTTTTAAGGAGAGCCATAAATATGAAAACAGCAATTATCGTTGACTCAACAGCAACTTTACCAGAAAACTTAAGCAGTCTAGAGAATGTATTCCAAATAAAATTGAGTGTCATTTTTCCTGATGGGGAAGTGCGCGAAGATTCTAGTGACCCTCAAGTGATCTCAGATTATTACAATGAATTAGAAAATATGACAACATTACCAACAACGTCACAACCTACAAACGGACAAATTTATGACCTATATGAAGAAATCATTCAAGCCGGCTATGAAGAAGTGTACGGCATAGTGATTGCTAGTCAATTAAGTGGCACGCTGTCTTCATTAGAAGCAGTGTCAAGAACGTTTACCGATCAAGTAACCACCCATATGATTGATGCGAAGTCGACATCAGCTGTCTCACAACACTTAGTAGCTGAGTGTTTACGGTTACTAGCAGCAGGTTATACTGCAGATACTATCGTACCTGCTCTAAAACAAGTTGCTGATGAAAGTGAAACTTATATCTTGGTGGGGTCATTAGATAACTTAGTCAAAGGTGGACGTTTATCAGCTACTGGCGCTTTCTTTGGTAATTTATTGAAAATTACCCCATTAATTAAAATTGATAGAGCTGGATCATTAGAAGTGATTGATAAAATCAGAACTGAACGTAAAATGAGAGAAAAATTTAAGGCGATCTATCAAACTGCGCATGCCAAATACGGTGATCGGTTACATCTAGCTATTGCCCATTCTAATGCTTTAGAACGCGCCTTGAATATTGTTGGCAATATGTCTGACGATATAGATATATCTCAAGTTTCTGTTAGTGGCTTAACGCCAGTAGTAGGGACGCATGTAGGTAATGGATCAATTGGCATCTTTTTATTAGTGGATGCTGACTTATAATATTCGAGAAAAATGCGATTTATCGCATTTTTTTTGCTATAATGTACCTTGAATAAACACAAGGCACAAAGTGTTACAAGGAGGAAGACAGAATGCGATCAGCAATAATTGTGGATAGTACAGCAAGTTTGCCTGATGAGTTGAAGCATCATCCAGATGTATACGAGGTAACTTTAAAAATTGCGTTTAAGGATGGCGAAGTGATGGATGATACTACCGATGAGGTTAGTATGAAACATTTCTATCATAAAATGGTCAACGTAGATGAACTACCAACATCTTCTCAACCAGAACCTACGGATTATTACAAAATTATGGATGAATTAGTTGCCAAGGGTTACGATGAAGTCTATGGCGTATTTATGTCTAGTAAATTAAGCGGTACCTTTCAAACAGCTCGTATGATAATGCAAGAGTATGAAGATAAAATTAAAGTGCATTTGATTGATACGAAGGCAGTATCAATTATTATCGCACATGAAGTGAAAGAACTGGTTCGTTTAATTGAATCTGGTTACACAGCTGAGCAAATTATTCCAGCAATGAATCAGATGATTAAAGATTCAGAAATTTTCGTATTTGTAGAAGATTTAAATAATCTGGTAAAAGGTGGACGGGTAAAAGCCGCCTCAGCTTTTATTGGTGCCGTCTTGAAAATTTACCCTGTATTACGTTTTGAAGATGATGGTACGGTTGATTTATACGAAAAAATCCGAACTATAGGTAAAATCAAAAAATCTTGGTTGAAGATTTATGAAGAAGCACGCGAAAAATTTGGTGATAGATTACATTTAGGTTTTGCCCATGGCGATGCCTATGATAAAGCTGTAGCATTCAGAGACTATTTCTTAGAAAGTTATCCAAATGAAGAGATTATCATCCGGTACCTCACACCAGTAATAGGAGTTCACGCAGGTAAAGGGTCCCTAGGTATGGGCTTTTTGGTCGATGCTGATTTAGATTAAGTGAGGTAATATGTTATCAACACTGATTTATTTAGAAAATGATCTTGATCAATACTTGATGCTCCACCGTACTAAAAAAGCGAATGATATCAATCATGGTAAATGGATTGGTATTGGTGGTAAGTTTGAATATGGTGAATCGCCAATGGAATGCTTGGAAAGAGAAGTTTTAGAAGAATCAGGACAAGCCTTGAGTACAACTGTTTTCCGAGGTGTAGTCACTTTTATCTATGCGAATCAAGAACCTATGTATATCTTTTTATACACTGGAAAATTAGAAAATAATGCGGTTGGGGAAACGCGAGAAGGCGACTTAGCTTGGGTGGATAAAGACAAAATTTTTGACCTAACCCTTTGGGAAGGAGACCGTATTTTCCTTAAAGCATTAATCCATACCACCGCTACGATAGATATGAAATTGGTATATGACGAAAATGGTGTTTTAAAAAAGGTTGAAAAGCGGTAGAGTATAGAATAGTGATAAATGTTTGTTGTGAAATTGTAAGATGACCTTACTGTTTTTAAATATATAATCGGTATATATAGCATATTGTAGCAATCAGCATGCTGCATTTACAAAAAGGTTCAAGCATGCTGGATCTTTTTTATGTACCTAGCGATTTTAAAGCCATATTTACCAATTGAAAAAGGGGGGAATGTCATGATAGATATCCATAATCATATAATACCTGGCGTAGATGATGGGGCAAAAGATATAGAAATGGCTGTGGAAATGGCGAATGTTGCTGTCCGTGAAGGTATCACGCACATCTTAGCAACACCTCACCATCGTAATTCGGAATTTGTGAATGACCGGCGTAAAGTTGAAGAAGCGGTAGGTCAATTACAAATAGAGTTAGACCGTAGAGGCATTGATTTGATTGTATTCCCGGGTCAAGAAGTAAGACTTCATGGGGAATTATTGGACCATATCGATCAAGGTGAAATTTTATTTGCAGATTTAGACGGGCACTACATTTTAATTGAATTTCCAAGCCATGAAGTCCCACATTATGCAGAACAAATCTTCTTTGATTTGTTATCCCGTAATATTCGACCAATTATCGTTCATCCAGAAAGAAATCAAAAAATGATTGAAAAGCCAGCAATTTTAAAACGCTTTGTTGATATGGGCTGTTATGCACAATTAACAGCTGCATCGTATCTAGGTGAATTTGGATCTGGTGTTGCAGAAACGAGTCGCTTATTGATTGAAGAGAACCTTGTGCATATGCTAGCTTCAGATGCGCATCGACCAAGTGGACCAAGAGGGTTTAATATGGAAGCGGCCTTTAATAAATTGCAAGCAGAATATGGGACGAGCATTGTCTTTGATTTCAAAGCCAATGCGAAGAGTTTAGTGAATGGGGATCCCATGATTAGCAATTTTGTTTTAGATCAACCAAAACGGAAAAAGAGATTTTTTGGTTTGTTTTAGTATGTTGTATTGTTAAAAAAGGAAATTAGTTGGGAGCGTAACGCGTAAATGAATTTTTCGAAATACCAAAAATATTCGATACTAGCAATTGCTGATTTTGTATCAACATTCGTCGCTGGTTTTGTCGCATATTTACTACTTGAGATTTCTGTAGGTTTAACCGTGTCAATGACTGTAGGTTTATCTACTATCTATTTCATTGCTTATATACTAGCTAGTCTAGCCACAAAAAACTACAATTTGATTATTCGCTATATGGGTTTCAAAGGGGCGTCAGATTTACTGATTATCCATTTTATTGCGTCCATTTTAACCCTAGCGTCTGCAGCTATCATTTATAGGAATTTTTCCATTCGTTTAGTATTTTTATTAACTGTATTCGCTATAGTATTAACATTTATATCACGTGCATTATGGCGTTTCACAATGGATCGTAGAGATCATTTACCAAATGGTGAAGGGGTCTTTGAACCGACCATACTTGTCGGAGCTGGCCGAGGAGGAAATACCTTCCTCAAACAATTTAAAAACGATGGGGCTTATCGTTTTGTTGGTTTTGTGGATGACGATAAAGATCTTTTGCATAAGAAGATGGATAATTTAAGTATTCTAGGACGAGTTGATGATATTCCAGATATTATTAAGCAATATCATTTGCAAAATATCATTATTACTGCACCTACTTTACCAAGTGAAAAAATTGAAAAAATTTTAGATTGGGGTATTGAATATGATGTAGACGTTCGTCAGATGCCTTCAGTTGAAAAAACACTTTTAGGCTATCAAATGGATGCAGTATCTGGTCCTCAAGAAATTGAAATTTCTGACTTGTTAGGTCGTGAAGAAGTTGAACTTGATGATACAGACGCATTCCGCCAAATTTCAGGTAAAGATATCTTAGTAACAGGTGCTGGTGGTTCAATTGGTTCTGAGATTTGTCGTCAAGTAGCTAAATTCTCACCGCAGACGATTTATCTTTTAGGTCATGGAGAAAATTCAATCTACTTAATTAACCAAGAATTTGCACAAAAAGATTTACCCAATACACGTGTTATTCCAATAATTGCAGATGTGCAAGATAAAGATCATATTGAGCAAATCATGCAAACTTATAAACCAGATATTGTCTACCATGCAGCAGCACATAAACACGTACCTCTAATGGAGGCTAACCCAACTGAAGCTGTAAAAAATAATGTCTACGGCACAATGAATGTTGCAAATGCGGCTAAAAATGCAAATGTAGATGTCTTTGTTATGGTGTCTACAGATAAAGCAAATAATCCACCAAATGTGATGGGGGCTTCAAAACGTATTGCAGAGATGTTAGTGACGGGTATGGATAAAGTATCATCTCATACTAAATTTGCAGCGGTACGTTTTGGTAATGTACTAGGGTCACGTGGTTCTGTTATTCCTGTATTCAAGAAGCAAATTGAAAAAGGTGGCCCAGTTACAGTTACAGACTTTAGAATGCGCCGTTATTTTATGACGATTCCTGAAGCTAGTCGCTTAGTTATCCAAGCAGGAGCTAAAGCAAAGGGTGGTGAATTGTTTATCCTAGATATGGGTAAAGAAGTATTGATTCTAGACCTTGCTAAGAAAATGATTAAATTATCAGGCTTTACTGAAAAAGAAATCTCGATTGTTGAAAGTGGTATTCGTCCTGGTGAGAAATTATATGAAGAATTACTATTAACGGATGAAACTACTGGACAAAAAGTAGACGATAAGATTTTTGTTGGTAAAATTAAGAGTCGACCAATTGAAGAAATCTATGAATTTATTGAATCACTGGATTTAACTGCTGTAGATGATGATAGTTTAAATAAAAAATTAGTTGAATTTGTTCACCGTGATGCAAAAACATCTGAAAATGGATAATGAGAATTAAGTAAAAAATGATAGATAAATCAATATCTTATTGAAAACTTAAAAACTGGTATGATAGACTGACATAGTTATGATAATATATTCAAATAGGAAGTAAATAATATAGAATGATATTTGCTCGAGGAGGACGAGATGAACGATACCCAAGAAATCTCTTTAATTGAGATACTGAATATTCTGACAACGAATATTTGGAAGATTATTTCTACAACTATTATTGGGATTGTATTAGCAGCCTTAGTGACATTTTTCTTTATGACACCAAAATATACATCTACAACAGATATTGTTGTAAATAATACTGCGACTGCTACAACGGAAAATACAATCACTCAATCAGGATTACAAGCCAACTTGACGCTTTTAAACACTTACCAATCATTGGTTAGTCGTCCATTGGTTTTAGAGCCTGCGATTGCTGATGTTCCTGAAGCAGAAGGCATGACTGCTACTGAATTAGCAGAAAATGTGACTGTTTCAATGGATTCAGATTCTTTACTATTTACAATTTCAGTAGAAAATGAATCACCTTATGTTGCGGCTAACTTAGCGAATGCGATTGCTGTTAGCTTTGCTGAAGTTGTTCAACAAGTTTTACAAGTTGAAAATGTTTCAATAGTAACACCCGCAGAGCCTAGTGAATCGCCAACTTCACCAAATGTGGTTTTAAACATCATTATTGGTGCTTTGTTAGGATTAATCGCTGGGGTTGTATTGCAATTAGTAAATGCAATGTTAGATAATTCAGTTAAAAGTAGTGATATCGTGGAAGAGCTTGGATGGACTTTATTGGGATCAATTCCACAAATGGATAAAAGTAAAGTTGATGAGACGCGATTCAAAGGTAATGTAGTCAAAGATGGTCCAAGAAACCGTCGTCGTGTCTAGGAGGTTCTAATTTTGTTTAATAATAAAAGAAAACATTCTGACAAGATGAATGCAGAACAACGTCGAGGCGCTAGTTTAATCACTGTTACGCAACCAAAAGACACCATTTCTGAATCCTTCCGTCAAATTCGTACGAATATTCAATTCTCAATGGTCGACCATAATTTCAAATCGATCATGTTCACATCATCTGGTGTTTGGGAAGGAAAGTCAACTGTTACAGCGAATACAGCAGCAGTAATGGCACAACAAGGCTTGCGTGTGTTATTAGTAGATGCTGACTTACGTAAACCAACGGTAGCCAAAACATTTAATATCAATACAACGGTTGGATTAACGAGTTTATTAACTGATCGTGAAGCAAGCGTCATGGATACAGTAAGCTATGTAGCTGATGCAAATATTTATGTTTTAGCTGCTGGTCCGATTCCACCAAACCCATCTGAACTATTAGGGTCAAATCGTATGGCTGAATTAATTGATGAGTTAGAAGAGATGTTTGATTTAGTTATCTTTGATACACCACCAATTTTAGCAGTTACAGATGCACAAATTGTTGCTACACGTGTGGATGGTGTCATTGTAGTTGTGCGTTCAGGTATCGCAAATAAGAATGATGTTCGAAAAACAAAAGAACTTTTAGATGTCGTGAATGCAAATGTGATCGGCGCTGTCTATAACGGTGAAGATGCAAGTAAAGTAGGCTATGGCTACGGTTATGGTTATGGCTACGGATACGGACAAACTGAGACAGATTAATCATATTTTATATCAAAAGAGATAGGAGACAATCCTATCTCTTTTTTTGAATCCTCTGTAATAGGACCATGCGCTTTTATAGGGGCTTTCAATGCGCTATTTCTAAATGGGTGTGTTATCCTTGTTGTAGAAGACATAAAATGAGTTAGAACGTAAAGGAGTGTAAATATATGGATTATAGAAGATTTGGCGATGTTTTAGTCGTCCGTTTAGATAGAGGCGAAGAAATCATAGCTGCGTTAGCAGCACTTGCTAAACGTGAAAATATCACTCTGGCAACAGTTCAAGGTATTGGGGCTTGTGACCAAGTAAAATATAGTTTATATAATGTGGCAGAGCGTACATACAGCCCAAATGAATTGCATGAAGAATTGGAGCTTACTTCATTAAATGGTAATATGTCGATGATGGATGGAGAATACTATAGTCATTTACATGCAACATTTGGTCGTGCAAATGGGGCTGTAGTTGGTGGTCACTTGAATGAAGCACGAATTTCGGGTACAGGTGAAATTTTTGTTCACATGATTTCTGGTGAAGTCGAACGATCTAAGGACGAAGTTGAAACAGGATTAAATTTATTTGATTTCAATAAATCATATGCTGATTAGGACCCAAGAAATACTTGGACAAAATGAAGCGACCGATTGAATGACTTTTGGAATAGTGATTTCTAAAGTGAAGAAATAAACCAAAATAATTAATTATTGCAATGTTATATTGTAGATAAATTGAGCTTAAAAAAGAGTTGGTTAAACAAGATCAGCTCTTTTTCTATATTTAAAGAAGAATGAAATTATCATTGAAACCGCTATCTTTTTGGCGTATAATTCGACGTGTAAGAGCTTACAACAAAAAATGCAAAATGATTCAATCTAATAAATCGGAGGTTCATGATGTTACAAAAGACAATTCAAGCAAGATCAAAAGCCATTATTGAGATAGATGGTTTAAAGTTTAAAGACTTAAATGGTGACGGTAAATTAAATCCGTATGAAGATTGGCGTCTACCATCTGCTGAACGAGCAAAAGATTTAATTGGACGTATGAATAGTCGAGAGAAGGCTGGTATGTTTATTTTGACAGATAAACCAATGGGAATTTCTGTTGAAAAAGGTGAACCAACTAGCCATAACGGTGTCATTTCTGAAGTTGATAAAGATCATGAAGTACCAGTACCAAAACATGAATATCCAACTTCTACTTTATTGAATGATTTCCAGTTACGTCATTTAATTGTACGTGAGAATGCAAAGCCAGAAGATATGACCACTTATACGAATACCATCCAAGAAATAGCAGAAGCATCACGATTGGGTATACCAGTTGCAATCATTTCAAACTCAAAGAATGAGAATGAAGATGCCACGTTCAATGCAGAACAATCTATTCGGGAATTTACTACTTTCCCGGGAACGCTTGGTCTAGCTGCAATGGATGACCTAGCACTCATTGAAAAATTTGCTGAAATTGGTCATGAAGAGTTTTTAGCGAACAATATCCGTAAAGGGTACATGTATATGGTGGATACGGCAACTGACCCGCGTTGGTTCCGTACTTCTGGCACTTTTGGAGAGAACCCCGATGCGATTTCTGAAATTGCTGAAGTGATTATTCCAGCTTTTCAAGGAGATCAGTTAAATGAAGCATCTATTGCGATGACGATCAAACACTTCCCTGGCGGTGGGGCACGGGAAAATGGTTTCGATCCTCACTATGCTGAAGGTAAATTTAATGTTTATCCAACAGAGGGTTCGTTAGAAAAATACCATCTACCACCATTTAAAGCTGCTATCAAGCATAATCCGGCTGCTATCATGCCATACTATGCAATTCCCTCTGAAGACAAATCTGTAACGCCGCAAGCACCGTTTAAAGGTGGTTTTGATGAAGATGTCGCGTTTGCTTATAATAAACAATTTATTCAGGAACTTTTACGTGATGAACTAGGCTTTAAGGGCTACGTAAACTCTGATACAGGCGTGTTAGGCAGTATGGCTTGGGGTGTCGAAGACTTATCCTTAACTGAACGAGTAGTTAAAATTATCGAGGCAGGTACAAATGTAGTATCTGGCACAACGGATGTAGATGCCTTCCAAGAGGCCATTGAATCAGGTATGGTTGATGAAGCGCGTGTAAACCAGTTGATCAGTCAACTGTTAGAACCGTTATTTGATTTAGGTTTATTTGAAAATCCTTACCGTGATGTAAATCATGCTAAGGCAGTAACCAATACACCGGAAAAACAAGCCATTGCATATGAAGCACATCAAAAATCAGTTGTCTTATTGAAAAACGAAAACAATGTACTGCCTTTAACTGCTGATAAATTAGCGGGTAAGAAGGTATATGTTGAATTATTTACGAAACTATATAGTGAAAAAGAAATGGAAACACGGCGCCGAGTTGGGAACACTCAAAATACAGATGAAATTAATACTGCTTTACCGAAACTAATCAGTGAAACATTCCCTGAATTGAATTTGGTTGACGACTACAATGAGGCGGAAATAGCGATTTTATTTGTTGAGCCTATCTCAGGATCATATTTTGAAGCAACACCAACTTATCTTGATTTACAAATCCATAGTGAGACAAATGTCAATCTAGATAAAATTAAAGCCATTAAAGCAGCAGTTGATCAAACGATTATTAACGTGAATTTTGATCTCCCATTCATTTTAGAAAATATTGAACCGCTTGCTAATGGATTGACTGCTAGTTTTGATACCTTCTTACAAGCCATCTTAGATATCATTTTAGGTAAATTCAATCCGACAGGTAAGTTACCCTTGACCTTACCCAAAAATGATGCAGCTGTTGAAGTTGATGAGCATGGTATTTGTGCTTCACCTAATGATGTACCAGGTTATGATAAAGAATTATATATGGACCGACCGTATACTTATGAAGATAGTCAAGGAAACAAATACACCTATGGATTTGGTTTGAGCTACGAAAGATAATCACTACATTATAAGAGTCAAAAAATCAGCTGGTCACCATTTAAATCGGTGATCAGCTGATTCTTTTATTTTAGATAATCATAATCAACAGGTTGTTGAATCATGGTTTTAAACTGGACAAAATCAGTAGCATTTCCAAGCGCCCACATGGCCTTCATCACTAAAGCTTCACTGGTGATATTGGCTGTTTCAATAATATGTTTTTCACCTAAAATTGACTGACCAACTGCATAAACTTCATAGTCAGCCCCTTCCATGGGCACTTGTGTTGTTAAAATAACATACGTTCCTCTACTCACTGCAAGGCGAATTTGCCCCGCATAATCTAATTGTTCTAATTGAGGAATACCACCTATACCAAAACCTTCAATGATAATGACATCAGTCATCTGACTATACGCTTCAATCACTTTAGCCGGTAATCCAGGTGTTAATTTAATTAAACCTACGCGTGGATTGAGGTGATGATAAAATTGGACAGGGGCTAAATCATTTCCTCGCCTCAAAATCGGCAGGACTTTTTGACTGCGGACAACAGCACGGTTAGCGAAATCAATCGTTTGAAAGGCTTGATAAGAACGGGATCGAACTTTACGAGACCGGGTACCCAATAAGACTTCCCCGTGGAAAACGATGGATACTGCATATGCGTCATCAGAAATAGCATAAGTGACTGCGTCTAAAATATTTTTTACACCATCATTTCCTATTTTAGATAGGGGAACTTGTGATCCGGTGAAGACTATTGGCTTTTCACTATTTTGTATTAAGTAGGACAGCGCTGCAGCACCGTAAGCCATCGTATCAGTACCATGTACGACAATAAAGCCATCAAAAAGATTATATTGGTCTTGGATGACTTGGGCAATTTGTAACCAATTTTCAGGTTGCATATTGGTCGAATCAATTGAGAATAAGTTAGTGAGCTCATAAGAAAAGTCTAGTGTTGAAGAAGCTAGAATATCTGTGAGTTCTTGATTGATGGTACCAGCAACTAGTCCTTGGTTTGAATCTTGTGCCGATATTGTCCCGCCCGTTAATATAAATAAAATACGCTTCGTCATGAAATACTCCTTGTTTTAGATTCATTACAGGCATTATACCATCAACTACTCTCTGTTAAGACAGAGCGTTTGTCCTAAACATAGTGGTTGTACGAACGATATAATATCTCCAACCGTTTAAAGACACTAAGGGATGGTTGACTGGCACCCCATCAGTAAGCGGTCTGTAGACACTTACTGAATATTGTTTTATGTTTAATAATTTTGTATTGGCACAACTTTTTCAAACCGCGGGTTTTTCTCACTCGACAGATAGCGGTGACCCAATTCTTGAATATTGATAGCTGCCACACGGTCATCATTTGATTGATACCCACAATTCTGACAAGTAAACAAGTGCTTATCTTGTTGTCGATTAGCTTTATCAATTGATTCGCATTTTGGACAACGTTGGGACGTAAATTGTGCGGATACTTTTAAAACTTGCGCACCACTTTCTAAAGCTTTGTACATTAACTTTTCTTCAAAATCGAAGAATCGCCAAGAATGGTATTCATACCGTGCATCTTGCTTACGATGGTGAGTCGTGTTAAAAGTAACGTTCGTAAGATCTTCCAACACAAATAAGGTATTGGCCCCGTATCGATCAACGAGTGTCTTTGATAATTGATGGTTCACATCATTCATCCAGCGGTTCTCTCGTCTTTCAATTGTTCTAAGGCGTCTACGACTTGATTTGGTGTTCTTCGCTTGTAAGGACTGGCGCAATTTCTTAAAATGCCGTCTTTTCTTCATCAAACTTTTACCCGAATAGAAGGTAGTATGAGCTGTATCATCCGCAATAGTTAGTACTTGTCTTAAACCACGGTCAATGCCTACAATCCGTTGAATATTATCTTCATCTGGGCTATCTATCACTTTACTTACGGACACGTGTAAGAACCACTTACCCTTACGGCGGAGTCATTCAGCTTGACCGAACTTGTAAGCATTCTGGCTAAATTGTTGAAGATAAGCGATATCTTGCTTATCACAAGACACTTTAATTCGTCCTTGATTGGTCGTTAGTGAATAGGTATTGTCTTGATGATAAGCGTAGTTACGATTGCGTACGAACACAGCGACTGGTTGCTTAAACCCTAGGGGTTTCGTTAAATGGTAAAGGTCTTTATATAGCGTATGATATTTACCTGTATGGATATCTTTATAACGCTTAGGTTTTTGTTTAAACTGTGTTTTCACGGTCTTATATCTCGCGATTACCGTACGCATCACGGACTGGGCCATTTGCGATTGTAGCCCAAAATCCTGACGTATCTGATGATACAAGGCGTTGTGCAAAGTCGTTTGACCTAATTCAAAGTCATGGTCAAAGATATATGTCGAAACAAAATTACAAGCGTTTAAAAACTGTTGGTGGGTTTCTTCGAATTTTTCAATATCACTAGCACTTGGGTATAATTGCACTTTAATCGTTTTCGTTAACTGCATCTTGTCACCTCTTTTCACTTAAATAAATTATACCCTCTATTTAGAAAAAACATAAACGATAACCTAGTAAAATCAAAAAAGAGCTGTCAGCTAATACCTAGGAGGCATTAGCTGACAGCTCGTAAATGAACATTTATTACTTGCGAATTTGTCCGTCGCCATATATGACATACTTATAGGTGGTTAAAGCTTCAATACCCATAGGTCCACGGGCATGCAATTTCTGAGTAGAAATACCGATTTCTCCACCAAAACCAAATTTATCGCCATCAGTAAAGCGAGAGGAAGCATTCACAACGACTGCAGCAGCGTCAATATCATCAACGAATTGGCGTGCTACTGAGTAGTCTTGTGTCACAATGACTTCAGTATGCGCTGATGAATAGGTTTGAATATGTTCCACCGCTTCTTCGTAGTTAGCAGTTACTTTTATAGCAATCTCGTAGGCTAAGAATTCTGTTGCATAATCTTCTTCACTTACTGGTAGTATATCTATCTTTCCTTGTAAGATGTCACGTGTTCTTTGGTCACCATGGATAATGACATTATCGGCTTTAAAGGTTTCGACAATTTGCGGTAAAAAGGCTTCCGCAATCTTCTCATCTACCAACAGATTCTCTACAGCATTACATACCGAAACGCGTTGTAGCTTCCCATTTTTCAAAATAGCTAAAGCTTTGTCTAAATCAGCCGCTTCATGAACATAAAGGTGGTCATTACCAACACCAGTTTCGATCGTTGGAACAGTTGCATTCTTTACAACATTTTCAATCAATGCCGCACCACCACGTGGGATTAAAACATCTAAGTATTGGTTCATTTGCATAAACTGAGTCGCTAAGGCACGGTCTGGATTATCAATTAAGTTGACAGCATCAGTTGTCACATCCGCTTCAGCTAAACCAGCTTTAATGGCTTTAATAATGGCTAAATTAGATTGGATGGTTTCACTACCACCACGTAAAATCACTGCATTCCCAGCTTTAAAAGTGAGCGCAGTTGCATCTGCAGTCACATTAGGACGTGATTCAAAAATAATGCCGATAACGCCAAGAGGTACACGCTTCTTGCCAATTTCGATGCCATCTTCTGTAAACCACATTTCATCAGTTTGGCCAATGATATCCGGCAAGTTTGCCACCTTTTCAAAGCCGGCGGCCATGTCGTCAATTCGACTTTCAGTTAAAGTCATACGTTCAATAAAGCTCTCAGGTCGTTTACCAGCCTCTCGTGTATGATCAATATCTGCTTGGTTGGCAGCTAAAATATCGGTTTGACTAGCGCGCAAATGTTTCGCCATCGACACTAAGGCAGTATTTTTTTGTTGGCTAGATAACTTGCCTAGTTGTCGTGAAGCAACTTTTGCAGCTTTACCAAGCGCGATTAAACCTTGTGCATCAATCATGTCTGTACCTCCATTACATTAGAATTATGAGTGTTTTCTCATATTTTGCATTCATTATAACCCTTTTTTATAGTAAAGGCTATTAGATTTGTTTATTTTGGCATGAAAAGTGTCCCGATAGATTGGCCTTTAACCAGGTCGAGAATCTGCATTGGGTCTTCAGATGACATAATTACCGTCATTTGGCCATCTTTTAAAGCTTCATTTGCAGCGATTAATTTTGTTTCCATTCCCCCCGTTGAAAAGGCCGATACGTCGCCTTTTGCCATATCCATCAAGTGATCTGTCACTTCATGAAGGACATCAAATCTAACAGCATCCGGATTTCGTTTTGGATTATCATCATAGAAACCATCAACATCTGTTAGAAAAATTAATAAATCTGCATCCATAGTTGACGCAACTAAGGCAGATAGGGTGTCGTTATCACCAAAACGGGTTTGGTGATCCATTTCATCTACAGCAACAGCATCATTTTCATTGATAATCGGTAAGATTTTTTGGCCTAGTAAAGCGTTCATAGCATTTTTGTAGTTATTGTAAGAGTCGGGGAAATCGATAATATCTCGCGTTAATAAGATTTGACCGATATATTGATTGTAGTAATTAAAAGACCGACTATATAAGTTCATTAAAGCTACCTGACCAACAGCGGCTGTTGCTTGCTGTGAAGCCATATCGGTAGGTCGAGTCGTTAACCCCATTTTGACTGAACCGACCCCAATTGCACCTGAGGTTACTAGAATGACTTCTTTACCTTCTTGGATTAAGGTAGAAAGTGCTAAGGCTAGGCGGTCAATCCGGTAATAATTGATTTGATTTTGGCTATTTAAAAGCGAATGTGTCCCAATTTTGACAACAATTCTCTTTGCATTTAAAATTCCTTCACGATTCATTTTTTTCATCCTTATCTAAAAGTGGTATATTAGAAGTAGTTTTTAATTTTTTAAATCTAATTGAAATCATACGCAATTATTATAACATAGAGTATGGTTGAGAATCAGATATACCAAAAAATGGGAACAGTAGGGAGTGACTTAAGTGTCAAAAATCAATATCAGTCTATTTAATAAAGCATATATCGCTGTTGTATTGGCCTTTATCTTGGTTATTGCAGCCTATGATATCAACTATAGAAAGACCAATGCAGGTGGAGAAATTGCCAGTAACCAAATAGTCAATACTAAGCAAGGAACAGACAGAACTACTGACCAGACAAGTGCTAATGAGGATGCAGAAAAAAGGGATGAAGCACGGAAAGCTGAATTAGCAGAAACCATTACTACACCAGTCGCATCAAATGCCACTACCGAAGAAGAAGCAAGTCAAATGGCGGAGTTTTCAGCTGATTATGTAGATGATATCCAAACTTATACAGTGAAAGAGATTGCATCAAATGTAGCGACTACTTTGGAACTGGACGAAACTAAAGCCTTAGCCAAATTACTGACAGACTTACCTAAAGATGTAGATGTAGATGCCACACAATATCAATTAGTCAATAAATTGAACCCATTACTTACTGAACCAGTAATGGATTTCGCTTATGGAAATTCAGGAAAAGCATATAATGCGCTAATCACAGATGCTTATACTGCTTTAGTTGCTGGTGCTTCTAATGACGGATATACCCTTGCGACGATTTCTGCCCATCGAACAATTGCTTACCAAGCACAAAATGTGGAGAATGGGTATCAAAATTACTTAGCCCAAGGTTATTCAGAAGCAGAAGCGCGTGACCTAACAAATGCTTATTTTGCACCAGCCCAAGCTAGTGAGCATTCAACTGGACTAGCTTTCGACTGGTTAGGCACTGAATGGACAGCTATAGGTGGCGGTTTAGATGAGCGTTATGCAGACCAACCTTCAGCTCAATGGTTAGTAGAGAATGCCCAAGATTATGGTTTTATTTTACGTTACCCACAAGGAAAAGAGCAGGTAACAGGATATCGTTTTGAACCATGGCACTACCGTTATGTCGGCGTAGAAGCTGCCCAATACATCACTAAATATAACCTCACATTAGAAGAATTTCTAGCCCTAGTAAACTATCAAACAGCATTGACAGAAGAAGGATTAGCCTAAAAAATTGACTGAATTGTTCACAAATCAAAAGCATATATTTAAAAGCGCCCGAACATCATAATCGGGCGCTTTTGCTGTATATTTTTAGAAATTAAAGTCCATAGTTGCGAAGTAGTCTTCTGGTGTTTCAGGACGACGGATTTGTTTGAATGACCCGTCTTCTTTTAACATGACTTCAGCCGAACGTAATTTGGCATTGTATTGATATCCCATTGATGCACCGTGTGCGCCAGCATCGTGAATCCAGATGTAATCACCGACATTTGTTTTTGGTAGTTGACGATCGATAGCAAATTTATCATTATTTTCACATAAACCACCAGTCACATCATAGATTTGATCAGCAGTCTCATCTTCTTTCCCTAAAACGGAAATATGGTGATAAGCACCATACATAGCTGGGCGTAATAAGTCAGAAGCAGAAGCGTCTAAACCTAAGTAATCCTTATAAGTGTTTTTTTCATGTAATACTTTAGCGACTAAACCACCATTTTCAGCTAACATCCACCGACCTAATTCTGTAAAGATAGCAACATTCCCTAAGCCAGCTGGTGTCATGATATCTTCATATGCTTGGCGAACACCTTCACCAATGATATCGATGTCTGCAGGTGTTTCTTCAGGTTTATAAGCAACCCCAACACCACCAGAAAGGTTGATGAAAGCAATATTTAAATCAGTTTGATCTTTTAATTCCACAGCTAATTCAAATAAAGTACGGGCTAATTTAGGATAGTATGCATTTGAAGTAGAACCTGAAACTAAGAAAGAGTGGATACCAATATTTTTCACGCCGTAGTCAGCTAATTTTTGGAAAGCTTCACGGGTTTGTTGAGGTGTCATACCGTATTTGGCGTCACCAGGGTTATCCATAATGCCGTTAGCTACTTCAAAGGTACCTCCCGGATTATAACGGATACAAACTGTTTCTGGGAATTCGCCAACATGTTCTTTAAAGAAATCAATATGCGTAATATCATCAAAGTTGATAATCGCACCTAACTCAGCAGCTTTTTTGAAGTCAGCTGCGGGGGTAACGTTAGATGAGAACATAATATCGTGACCTGAAAAGCCAACTTTATCTGCTAGTACAAGTTCAGTATAAGTTGCGCAATCCACGCCCATGCCTTCTTCTTGCATAATTTTTAATACATGTGGGTTAGGGGTCGCTTTAACAGCAAAGTATTCATGGAAGTTAGGGTTCCATGAGAAAGCTTTTTTTAAGCGACGACAGCGGTCACGAATGCCTGCTTCGTCATATAGGTGGAAAGGTGTTGGGATTTCAGCGGCAATTTCTTCAACTTTTGCCAAAGTAGTAAATGGACGTTTGTTTTGCATGAATAATTTTCTCCTTTAAATTTAATCTTACGCTCATTATGAAGAAAAAGCCTTCTTAATGCAAGTTTAGAATCCCTATATAGTAGCGACCTAATGAAAAAGGCTATAAAATATATAAAAATGAAAAATCTATGTGAATTAGCTTGACAATTTTTTTATTTAAATCTATGATAATGCTAACGAAAGACGCAACTGTATGAATTATAGCACTATTCGAAAGGGATTTTTTTAATGAAAATGAACAGCCTACATACGAATAATCGCTTTTACTTTAGCTATTTTAGGTAGTTTGTATTTATGAAATCTGTTTTAAGATCATAGATACAAACGTCAGTAAACAACTGAACCGTATCTATGATGGCTAAACATTTTGTTGCGTAACAAGTGGCCACGTAGAGATAAAATCTATTGTGGCAAGCTATTTATTTCTAGCGCTATAAGCACCTATTTAGATTTTATCTGGATAGGTGCTTTTTTCTTTGGATTAATGAGATAAAGGGGAGTAAAAAATGAAAAAAATAAGCTTAAAGAAAAGCTTGCTAGTATTCATAGCGAGTTTAGCTATTATAGTAGCTGGCTGTCAGCGTACTGAAGATAATAATATTTTAGATATTGGTATATTGTCCATTATGGACCATAATTCCTTAAACGATGCTGAGCAAGGCTTCATCGATGGAATGACGGCATTGGGTTATGAGGAAGGTGTCGATGTGACTTACCACCGGATGAATGCGCAAGGTCAACAAGCAAATTTATATCCAATGGCAGGTCAACTATTGAAGAATGCCGAATTGGTTTTAGGTATTGGAACACCAACCATCCAAGCCCTAGCCGTTACGGAGGAGGAGAAGCCACTCCTTTTTACTGCTGTAACAGATCCGATATCAGCAGGTCTAGCAGAATCGCTAAGCGCATCAGGGCGCAATGTTACTGGAACTAGCGACCAGATGCCAGTTGAAAAGCAAGTTGAACTCTTAATTTCAATTAATCCTGAAGCCGAAAAGGTAGGTATTATCTACAATACAGGTGAAGTCAATTCACAAATCCAAGCAGAACAAGCCAAGGAGGCCATTCTAGCTGCAGGGAAAACACCCGTTATTCGTACGGTAACTTCAACGAATGATGTGCAACAAGCTTTGAATTCCGTTATGTCAGATGTCGAATTACTTTATGTCCCAACAGATAATATTATGGCTGGTGCAGCTTCAACTGTTGGTGCAGTTTCAGAACAATATCAAGTGCCAGTTGTTGCTGGATCAATTGATCAAATTGAAGATGGTGGGTTAGCAACTTACTCACTAAACTACTATGAATTGGGCCGTCAAACAGCAGAAATGGCTGTACGGGTAATTGAGGGCGAAGATCCTTCGACCATGCCAATTGAGCAAGCAAAAGCATTGGAATTATTTGTAAACGAAGATATGGCGGAAGCATTGGGGATCGATCCCGATAGCATCCAAGTGGCAGAATAAGAGAAAAGAGAGGGTTTCAATATGAGTGTGATTTTAGGCAGTATATCAGAAGGTTTATTGTGGGGATTATTAGCTATGGGGGTCTACTTGACTTACCGGATCCTAAATGTTGCGGATATGACAGTTGAAGGTTCATTTGCCTTAGGTGCTTCCTTAGTTTCACGATTAATTTTTGAATTTGCGATGGCACCATGGCTTGCCACGTTATTGTCTTTTGTAATAGGTGCTAGTGCCGGCTTAATTACAGGTTTATTACATACAAAATTGAAAGTTCCGGCATTAATTGCTTCGATTATTACAATGACTGGGTTATACTCCATCAACCTACGAATTCTAGGTCAAGCAAACTTACCTTTATTGAGTCAAAATACTTTAGTCACCCAAATGCGTCAATTCATCCAAGATAAAACATTAGCTGTGATTGTCATTGGGATCATTATAGTTGTTGCTATCGTCGCATTATTAAAATGGTTCTTTGACACACAAATTGGTTTAGCTATTCGTGCAACAGGAGACAACTACATGATGAGTGAAGCGAATGGGATTAATACTGACTGGACCAAGATTATTGGCTTTATGGTAGCCAATGGATTGGTTGGGTTATCTGGTGGCTTACTTACGCAAAATAATGGGTATGCCGATGTAAATATGGGGGTAGGTGCGATGGTTATTGGTCTAGCCTCAGTCGTCATTGGAGAAGCGATTGGTAAGAATTTAACTTTTGTGAAACGTCTATTAGCCATTGTACTTGGATCAATTATTTACCGAATGCTATTACTACTAGTGTTAGAATTAAACTTCAATCCAAACGACGTCCGTTTATTCTCAGCTTTAATTCTAGCGATAGCACTTGGTGTACCAGCAGTACGTAAACATGGGAAGAAAGTTGTAAAGAACTCACTTACAAGCAAAGAAGCATAGGATAGAGGGGAGAATGACCAATGACTAGCGTATTAACATTAGAAAACATCCGTAAAACTTTTGAAGCCAAAACACCAAATGAAAACCACGTATTAAAAGGTATTGATTTAGAAGTAGAAAAAGGCGATTTCATTACCATAATTGGGGGTAATGGGGCAGGTAAATCAACTTTTTTAAATTCAATTGCTGGTTCACTGTTAGTTGACCAAGGATCTATTAAGATTGAAGAGAAAGATGTTACGAGTTTGACAGCGAATAAACGTGCAGGATTGGTATCACGCGTATTCCAAGACACCCGCATGGGAACTGCCAGTCGATTAACCATCGAAGAAAATATGGCCATTGCAGACCGCCGCGGACATAAATTTGGCTTTGGTCGAGGTGTCAACAATAAGCAACGTGAGGCTTTTAAAGAAGCTTTGAAATTATTAGATCTCGGCTTAGAAAACAGATTAACGGCTGAAGTTGGTTTATTATCTGGTGGACAACGACAAGCGTTAACTTTACTGATGGCTACACTGAAAAAGCCAAAGGTCTTACTACTAGATGAGCATACAGCAGCCTTAGACCCCAAGACATCTGATATGGTATTAAAATTAACTGAAGAAGTGATTGAACGCGACCAATTAACAGCGCTGATGATTACCCATGATATGGAACAGGCAATTCAAATGGGTAACCGGTTATTAATGATGGATAATGGACGAATCTTGATTGATATTCGTGGTGAAGAGAAGAAACAACTGACTGTACAACAATTATTAGATATGTTCAAAAAGCAATCAGGTAGAGCATTAAACGATGATGCTTTAATACTTGCTTAAGTTAGACAACTATATACCAATAAAATCTGTCATGAATAGATATTCATACAAAAAAACCATCAAGCATCTTAAAATGTGCTTGATGGTTTTCTCATTTAAAGCAAATTATTTTGCTTCGATTTCATATTTTTCACCGATTGCTGCTAAACGTGCTTCGATTTCATCGTGTGACCAACCTTTAGCTTGTACATAGCGATTGCGTGGATGAACACGACAATCGTGTGTACAACCACCAAGATATTTTTCTTGGTTTTCTTCAGAGGCTAAGATTTGCTTATTACATTCTGGGTTACCACAGTTTACGTAACGTTCACAAGGGCTACCGTCGAAGTAGTCTTTACCAACGATTGAAGGATCTACACGGTTGATAGGGACTGAAATACGTTCATCAAAGACATACATCTTACCTTCCCATAAATCCCCACGTGTTTCATCATCTTGACCATAGTTTTCAATACCACCATTTAACTGGCTAACATTTTCGATCCCTTCGCGAATCATCCAACCTGAAAATTTTTCGCAACGAACACCACCAGTGCAGTACACAAGAACTTTTTTGTCCATGAACTTTTCTTTATTTTCACGAACCCATTCAGGCAACTCGCGGAAGTTACGGATGTCGGGGCGAATGGCACCTTTGAAGTGACCAAGATCATACTCATAATCATTTCGTGTATCCAATAGCACAACATCTTCATCTAACATAGCTTCACGGAAATCAGCTGGGTCTAAATGCGTACCAGTTAATTCATTAGGATTTAGATCATCTTCTAAGTTTAAAGAAACAATTTCTTTGCGGTAACGTACAAACATTTTCTTATGTGCATAGTCATCCGCTTCATTAATTTTGAACCAAAGGTCAGAAAATTCTGGCATCGCATGCATATGATCCATATAGCGTTTTGTCACTTCAACTGGACCTGAAACAGTACCATTAATACCTTCTTCGCTAATCAAAATCCGACCTTTTAAGCCGATTGACTTACAGAATTGTAATTCGTCTTTTGCGAACTGTTCGGCATCTTTAATCGGTACGTATTTATAATAAAGTAGTACCTGGAAATCATTATTACTCATTTTTTATTCCTCCATCATATTGCAGGTATGACTGCGAGTTTTTTACGGATTACATTATAAGACATAAACTAGCAACAAACAAGTACTATATTTGTTTCATAAGTTTAAAAAAGCGGACAAGTCTATTTTTACAGCTATAAAACATGCTATAATGAGATAATGAAATATGGGTCGATTACATTTTTTCTTTGTAGATCGTTAGTAGAGGTTAGTTATGAATCATAAAGGAACCAAAACAATAGAAACTAAGCACCTATTGTTACGTAAATTCAAAATAAATGATGCCAAAGATATGTTCAAAAACTGGGCAGGTAATAGGTCAGATACAGCATTTGTTACCTGGGAGAAACACCAATCGGTTTCTGATAGTAAAGATTTGTTGGAGAAGTGGGACAAACGTAAAGATCGTAGTAAAACCTACAGATGGTGTATAGAAGAGAAAGCTTCTGGTGCAGCAATAGGTGAAATTGTTGTGACAGAAATACACAAAGATACCCAAGCTGCAGACTTGGCATTCTGTATGGGGAAAGCTTATAAAAATAAAGGGTTAGCCAAAGAAGCCCTAGAAACTATTGTGCATTTTCTTTTCAAAGAAGTACAAATGAAGCGTCTATCATTCGATCAAGATAGCCGTAATACTGCAGATAGAGAACTTGCTACTGCGTTAAACTTTGAATATGAAGGACTACAAAAAGCAGCCTTAGCGAATAATTCAGGCATTTCAGATAAGGCCTTATATGGCGCTATTAGACAAAATGGCAGCCAATCCAAATAAAAAGGTATGTGATATTTTCTATCACATACCTTTTTGTCGGCTACCAGTATTATAGCACTTTGTCTAAGAATGATTTTGTACGGTCATTTTGTGGATTGTTGAAGATAGTTTCAGGTTTACCTTCTTCAACGACATAACCACCATCCATAAAGATTACGCGGTCAGCAACTTCACGCGCAAAGCCCATTTCGTGTGTGACAACAACCATGGTCATACCTTCTTTAGCAAGGTCCTTCATAACGTTTAATACATCACCGACCATCTCAGGGTCAAGCGCTGATGTTGGTTCATCAAATAACATAATATCTGGATTCATTGCTAAAGCACGGGCAATAGCGACACGTTGTTTTTGACCACCAGATAAGGAATTTGGAAAAGCTTCTGCTTTGTCAGCTAGTCCAACTTGTGCTAATAAAGACAAGGCTTGTTCTTTACTAGCGTCCTTTTGTGTCTTACCTAATTCTGTTGGTGCTAGCGTAATATTGTCCAAAACGCTTAAATGTGGAAATAAGTTAAAGTGTTGGAATACCATACCAATATTTTGACGCGCTTTATTAATGTCGATAGATTTGTCCGCAATATTTGTGCCATCAATTAAAACTTCTCCACCGTTGATCTCCTCTAAACGGTTTAAACAACGTAAGAATGTTGATTTACCAGATCCTGATGGACCGATAATGCAAACGACTTCACCTTGGTCGATAGTTAAATCGATACCTTTAAGTACCTCATTTTTACCAAAATTTTTCTTTAAATTATTTACAATAACTTTTGCAGTTGCTGTTGTTTCAGCCATTTTCTCATCCCTCTCGGATTTCATTCTTATTCATCTATTCGTATATTTTCGATTGATAAATTTAATGGTATTTTAATTTGAAATCGTCACTTTGTCAACTTTTATCACAAGGTTATCATTTAGCGATGACATTCGTATTCACTAATTGCTTGAAAAAGGGTATTTTGTTATATTTTGTATATTAGATTTGGCTAGAGAGGAAGGTAAAAAATTGAAAAAAGTGTTAAATGCTGTAGACATTCAGCAACTATTTGTCATAACATTGGGCACACTCAGCATGACGATTGGATTATATTTCTTCATGGTGCCTGATTCTTTGGTTGGTGGAGGTACAGGTGGTATGGCACAAGTTTTAGCGCCATTTATTCCGCTACCTTATTCAGTGATCCTTTTTGCGATTAATATCATTTTACTCGTTATTGGTATCGTGGTGATTGGAAAGGAATTTGGTGGTACAACCCTATACTCAGTGATCTTATATTCAGGTTTTTATGCCTTATTCGAACGATTTGTCCCAATTTCCGGGTCACTGGCAGATGATCCTTTAGTGAACTTAATTCTAGGGCAGGTCTTACTTTCAACAGGTGTAGGATTAGTTTTTAATGCTGGTGCGACGACAGGTGGAGTAGATATCATTGCGAAAATCATGAATATGTACTTGCCTGTGACCTTTGCTACTGGCGTAATGATCTCTGATTTAACGATTCTTTTAGCTAATATGCTGGTATTCGGGATCGAACGTGGGTTATATGCAACAATAGGTGTGCTATTAGGAAATGTAGTGATTGATCGCGTCATTACAGGGGGCTCTGCCCGCTATAACGTGAACATCACCTCTGAGATTTCTGGACAAATTAACGATTTTATTTTAACAGATATAGGCCGGGCGACTACTATCTATAGTGCTAAGGGTGGTTATACGAAGAGGGCGCGGGCAGTGATTACAACAGTAGTTGACAGGGAAGAATTGTTACGTCTGAAAAATTTTGTTACTGAAATAGATAGCAATGCTTTTATGTATGTATCACCAGTATCTGAGGTTACGGGACGTGGCTTCTCCTTTGAAGTAAGGCCAAAACAGTCTAGAATTGCGAAAATAAGAGAACGAGCACTAAAAGGAAAGGAAGTTAACAATAATAAGAATTAATCATTTTATGTAATAATCATGTATAATAAGGCATATATCATTAAATGATTACAACATGAACGGAGGGCTAGTGTGAGAACAGATGAATTATATTCAAAGTTGATCAATTTAGGATTTATAGAAAACTACTATGTAGCTAGCAAAGAATACAAGGACGGGTCAAAGCATCGGATATTAAAAATTTATGATGATGATTCTAAACTAGCTGAAGTAGCTTTAGACCAACCATATATGATCCGTACAACCTATGAAGGGTTTGAGGCAAGAAATGAACTGGAGAAACAAGCCTTATTAAATTTACTCATCAACTATGCACAAACCCCAATCGAAAGCCGTCAATCAGCCCTATATTTTGCTTATTATCATGATTTAAATAATATTGTGCACTTCATTAAGCGTCTGCGAAACAAACGTTTAACAGACGATATGATTCCATTAGCGTATTTTACAACGTTAACACCAGAACAAAGGGAGAGTTTCTTATTCTCAATGTCAGAATTTGAGGATTTTCCAGAAGCATACCGACCGCGATTTACCCCAGATTCATTCGTAAAAGTTATTTCTTATGAAGAATTTTCACAAAATATCCATGATCGCTATAATTTGGATATGCCTGAAGAAGAACCATCTTACAGCAGGGCAGATGAAGAAGATGATAATGAAAGTATGAATAGCGAAGAAAACGGTCGGACAAATTTTAGTGAAATCCATGATGTTTTGGATTTTAGAAGAAATGATGAAGAGGATAAGCCTGAGTAAAATAAGAGATAAAAAAACAGAAGCACGGTATTTAGGATCTTTTTCCTAGATATCGTGCTTCTGCGTTTTATGAACTTAAATTTATTTAAAGTATGGTCTGTGTACTTTGTTGCGCATATTTTTTAGGAGAAGTATGATAAACTTTCTTGAATGAACGGTAGAAAGTTGAATAATCTCCAAATCCCGATGCAGTGGATACATCTTGTAAGGACATCTTATTGCTATTCATATTATTAATTAATTGTGCAGCATAGTTGGCACGTTTTTCAATCAAGTATTCATGGAAATTTTGGTTCATTTCTTTACGGAATAATTTTGATAAATAATATGGCGAAATATCAAATACCTGGGTAATTCGGTCTAATTGTAAATCAGCTTCTCTAAAATGCTGATCTATGTAGTAAATAATGTGACTAAAATGTTTGTCATCTTTATAGTTACCAGATAATGATGGGATTTTCTTAGCATGGTAGACATTCATCAACGCATGGTATAGGTGATAAGCAGTTACAAAGGCAGTTTCGTCTACCTCCTCATCACTATAAGTAAGTATTTTATTTAAATGCGTAATGGTCTTATCTAGATTTTCTTTATCTAAACGGTAATGACCTGGTTCATTATAAAAGCGACTGATATCTTCATAAAGATGATCATTTACCATAGCATATTGATTCATCAACTTCTCAGGCACCATGCAGATATAACGGGTGTTATTAATGCCTTCTTCACTAGACATCAAATGCGGAACGTTAGGTGGAATGATCATAATATCACCATTGTAGAGTGTGTAGCCAGTATCGTTTACTATAAACTGACATTGGTTCCCTAAGTAGATGAGAATTTCAAAATGATCATGATAATGCATACCCGCAGTAATCCTAGAATATTCTTCAAGATCTATATCAACGAGTTCGAGTGATTCAATATTATTATAGGATTTACGCATCATTGTACGTCGCTCATCATGATAGCTGAGGGATAAGTGTGTCTGAAATGTATTAACGGCAATTGCTTCCAAGAGTTCACCTTCTAATTTATTTATATATATATTTTGTACTTTGCAATATTTAACCTGTTATCTTAGTTTACTAAATTTATCCAAATAGTTTCAAGGCTTTTTATAATTTAATTTTAAGACCGCTATAATGGCGTAAAAATACGATAAAATATGTTATAATTTTATTGGTAAATAAGGTCTTTGATAACCATATCCAATTTTAGTTAGATGCAATAACGTACTTTTACAAGAAGTAAGCATAATGCCAATATCGTTATCTGATAACTTTTCAGCTATGGAGCTAAAGAGATGCTAAAGGGTTTTGGTTTCAATAACATAGAAAAAACAGTACAATAAAATTTGGTGTAATGAAGAATTTATTTTATGCTGAAATTTATTGCTTTAGGAGACGAGCTTATGGATAAGGACCAAGAAAAACTTATACAAAGAATTCAAGCTGTGCCAACAGATGATTACAGCTATTGTATTCAAGTTATCTCAAAAATTTTAAGAGATAACCACAAACTCACCGGTGATGAAGCATTTATTGAAGCTTTCAATGAAGTCATGATGGATAAATTCCCAAATGAATTTACAGATTATAATCAAATGATTGCTGAAATTAAAATGCAAGATGATGCAGAGTTCGTTAAGCGAATTCGTGGTATTATGGCAGTTGATCCAGTTCGGGCTAATTTTGAAATGTCTTTATATATTCGCCGGATGGAGGACGACTTTGACCAATTCACACCAAAGAAAAATGTTAAAAATTTAAGTATTTATGATGAACTAGACCTTTTCCAATTTATCTATAATAATGATACAGGTTTAGAATTAGCACCCACCACGCGTGATTATGCGGGGATGTATGTGGAGTATGCTAAAGTGCAAATTAAAGCGAATGAATGGCGGGAAGCTATTGATTCCTACCAACAGGCACTCTTATGGAATCCATATGCTGTAGATACCATTTATGCATTAGCTGAGTTATATCAAGAGATGGAGCAGTATGGGATGTCATATCCAACTGTTTTAAATGGCTTAACCTACTCTTTAAGGGTTGAAGATTTGGCATATGGATTTGCTTTAATTGGTGACTTTTATTATCGAAAAGAAGACTTCGAAAAAGCTTATATGTTATACCACATTTCCTTAATGTGGAATGAAAATAATAATGCCAAAGCAGGGTTAGAAGTCTTAGAAGAGTTAGGGCCTGAGTGGCCAGAAGTGCTAGAAGGGGAGGACCAGGAGGCCTTTCTAGACGAACTAGGATTGAACAATTATCCATCCATGGATATGTTAACGGCTTTAAAAGAATCCGCTTTTCGATTTAATGAACATGATCAATATGAAGCTGCCTATGAATATTTAGCCATTTATGAGGATATTTTAGGCAACGTTGATCCCCAAGTTACCGCAGTCTTAGACCAGTTAGAGGCTGATCATCCGGACTTATTGATGGCAGAACACGATCACGGTTCAGACCATGAGCATGATCAATAAAACACAAAAGTGTATCAGACGAGACCTATGACCTATGCGTTTTAGATCTCGTCTTTTTGTTAAAAATAATCCGTGTTAAAACCCTCCTTATGATATAATTGTTCCGTATAAAAATTGAACGCCTGCCGTAAAGGAGAATGTTATGATACCTAGATATACTCGTCCTGAAATGGGACAAATCTGGTCACAAGAGAATAAATATGCATCTTGGTTGGAAGTTGAGATACTTGCGACTGAAGCGTGGGCTGAGTTAGGCGAGGTGCCACTTGACGATGCTAAAGCGATTCGAGAAAAAGCCACTTTTGATGCCAAACGGGTTGAAGAAATTGAAAAAGAAACCCGCCATGATGTTGTCGCTTTTACCCGTAATGTGTCTGAATCATTGGGTGAAGAACGAAAATGGGTACATTATGGCTTAACTTCTACCGATGTTGTAGATACAGCTCAAGGATACCAATTGAAACAAGCGAACGATCTTATTCGTAAAGATTTAGACCGGTTTTTACAAGTATTAAAAGCTCGTGCTATTGAACATAAATATACAGTGACTATGGGACGTACTCATGGCGTCCACGCTGAACCAACGACATTTGGTTTGAAAGTTGCACGGTGGTATTCAGAATGCAAACGGAATATCCAACGTTTTGAAACGGCAGCTCGGGGTGTTGAAGCAGGAAAAATATCAGGTGCTGTGGGTACCTATGCTAATGTACCGCCTTTTATTGAAAGTTACGTGTGTGAGCATCTAGGTATTCACCCTCAAGAAATTTCTACACAAATTTTACCACGCGACTTACATGCAGAATACATCTCTTCATTAGCCTTGATTGCGACGATGATTGAAAATATTGCGACAGAAGTTCGCGCATTACAAAAGTCGGAAACCCGCGAAGTGGAAGAATTTTTTGCCAAAGGTCAAAAAGGGTCAAGTGCTATGCCACATAAACGAAACCCAATCGGTTCAGAAAATATGGCCGGTTTAGCGCGTGTTGTTCGTGGTCATGTCATGACAGCTTATGAAAACATTACATTATGGCATGAAAGAGACATCTCGCATTCCAGTGCAGAACGCATTATTTTACCTGATACAACCATCTTAGTCGATTACATGTTAAATCGTTTCGCCAATATCATGGAAAACTTAACCGTCTTTCCTGAAAATATGAAACGTAATATGGATGCAACGCATGGCTTAATCTATTCTCAGCGGGTATTACTAAAACTAGTAGATGCAGGCTTGTCACGTGAAGCAGCTTATGACTTAGTACAACCACTAACAGCTATTGCATGGGACGAAGGTAAAAGCTTTAAAGGCCTTATTGAAACCAATGCAGAAATTATAAGGCACTTAGACCCTGAAGCAATAGATGAGGCCTTTGATTATCATTATCATATTCAAAAAGTAGATGACATCTTTGAAAAACTTGGTTTAATTGAAGATTAGATGATACACCTATTCTTAACTATCTAAAAAAGGAGAATCTTACGATTCTCCTTTTTTAGGTACCTCATGTGGTCTAATATGATAATGTTTAATGAAGGCTCTATAGAAGTTACTATAATCATTAAAGCCAGCTTTTTGCCAGGATTCAGTGATAGATAAACCACTTTCAATAAGGGAGTAAGCATAGCCCAATCTTAAATCCAATATAAATTGATAAATAGTTGAATGGAAATAGGGTTGGAATACCCGGTTAACAGTTGAAGTGGAAATATCGAACTTATCTGCAATATCTTGTAGGGTTAAATCTTTTCGATAGGAATCTACAATAAAATGTTTAATTTCATAAGCTAGAATTTCTCTCTCTGACATCTCTAAACGATTCTGTTTAGAGGCAGATGACAGTCTATAAAGTTCAAGGAAAATGGTCGACACAATGCTGAAAACCATTTTCTTTTGAATAGCGTCTTCGGGCCGTTTTAATTCCAATTGCAATTGAATCAAAGTTTGTAGTAGATGTTGCCAAGTGACAAATGAAAAGCTGAAAACATGTGGTTCATCAAATATTTGCTTTACTTCGGGCGTCTCTACAAAGTCATTCGCAATGGCATCTATGTAAGGCTCACCTAGAGATAAAAGGTAAGCGTACACTTTTTCCTCAGAGGGTTTAGTGGTCTCTTCTTGGTGCCCCCCATTTTTATCCGGTAAGATCAACCGTCGCATAATGGGTTCCGGAAGCACAATAATTTGGCGTACAGAGACGTCAATTTTCTTGTCTGCTAACTCAATAGTGAAGGGTTTTAAGGAAATTAAAAGTTCATTTCTATGGAAAGAAGAGCGATTATAAATGTCAACCATTTCTTGATCAACTTTTTTTAGTTTGATTCTAAATGGCAATGTTCCAGTTGGCATAAATCAAAACTCCTATTATATATTCAATCTAGCTATTACTGATAAGCTGAGAAAATAAGAAAGGGTGTGCATTAATACAATACACACCCATTTAATATACCACAGTTTAGCTTTTAAATGGAAAGCCTAAATCAAATTTAACCGTGTCATTTCAGCTTCAAGGCAAGCTACGGTTTCTTCTTGCGCGGGAACTAATGGTAAACGAACTGAACCAGTATCAAAACCAAGCATAGATAACGCTTTTTTGATAGGAATTGGATTTGGTTCGCTGAATAAAATATCAATTAATGGTTTAAATGTCGTCTGCAATTCAGCAGCTTTTTGATAATCACCATTAAGAGCATAGTGGGTCATTTCGTGGACTTGTTTAGGCGCGATGTTGGCCAATACAGAGATCACACCTTGTCCACCTAAACTCATCAAAGGAATTACAGTGTCATCATTTCCAGAATAGACATCAAAATCAGGCCCTACATGAAAGCGTGTATCCACAGCATTTGCTAAATCACCAGTGGCATCTTTAAGGGCTACAATATTATCAATATTCTTTAATTCAGCCAATGTTTTAGGCGCAATTGACATGCCAGTACGACCAGGTACATCGTATAAAATAATCGGTGTAGTCTTAATGGCATCTGCAATAGCACCATAGTGGGCTAATAAACCAGCTTGACTCGTCTTTAAATAATAGGGTGTTACTGATAAAATGGCATCGGCACCAGCAGCTACACAGTCTTTGGTTAATTGAATGCCGTGAGCAGTATCATTAGACCCAGCACCAGCGATTACAGGTACACGACCATTTACTTGTTCAACACAAAACTTCACTAGTTCAACTTGTTCTGCATCGGTTTGGGTAGAAGCCTCACCAGTTGTTCCAGCAACAACAATTGCGTCGGTACCATTTTCAATTTGAAATTCGATTAAATCGGTAAATACGTCATAATTGATATTTTGTTCTAATGAATTATCGTAAGGGGTAACAATTGCTACCGCAGAACCTTTAAAAATTGACATGAGCATCCTCCTATATTTGTGCATACTATGTAAAAGACTGAATGAATAAACGATTGTATAGTTAAAGCATAAAAAAGGCAGACAAGAGCCACTCTCTTTGTCTACCTAGGAAATCGTGTCAAAAAATACCGATAAAGTCCTACAACCCTAACAGTTTTAATCCCTAGTATTAGACAAGCGCTCCGCACCTTAATGGGCATTAAGGTTTGACAGGAATAACCCTATTCAGTATTATCCCCAACACAGAAAACTGCATTTCGGCACAACCACCTTTCACACTTCGTTACTGATTGGCTGCGCAACCTCTATATCTATACTTTCTATTCGTATAATCATTAGTTTAAAACTAACATGATAATGAGTTAAAGGCAAGTGATAAATGAAAAAACTATTAGATTTTAAAAAATTATTTCATTTTCTTCTTTTTTGTTAAAGTATATTCTCTTGGTAAACGCGGACTTAAATTCGTTAATACCTCGTGAGCAATGGTACCGGCATGATGCGCAACATCAATCACATCAATCGTTTGATCACCATTTGTACCAATTAAAGTAACTTTTGTGCCAACAGGCATTTCATGTGGTAAACGGATGATCATTTGATCCATGCAAATTCGCCCGACGCTTGGACACAACTCACCATCAACGATTGCGTTCAAACCTAAATAACTTCTTTGCCAGCCATCTGCATAGCCAATTGGTAGCGTAGCGATCCATTCATCTTCACTGGCTGTATATTCGGCACCGTAGGAAATGGTATCACCAGCATGCATTTTTTTAACATAGATGATTTCTGTTTCTAAAGTTAATGCTTGTTGGAAGTCAACTGGCGATGCTACATCTTCCATACTAGGCTTCGATCCATATAAGCCAATGCCAAGTCGAACAGCATCCAGCGCTTTCTCCGGATGCCATACGCTCAAGGCAGAATTTGACTGATGGAAGAGCGGGGTATAGCCTAAAGCTGAGTAATCTAATTGACTAAGGATATCATCGAAAAAGTCTGATTGTGCTGAAACTTTATCCTTACTATGGTCAGTAAAGGAATCCGCCGTCGCATAGTGGGTAAAAATCGAAGCTAATTTAAATTTTTTAGGGTGTTTGGCAATATAATTAATGATTTTTTGTGCTTCTTTAACGGTACGAACACCAATTCTTCCCATACCAGAGTCTATTTTTAAATGAACATTTAATTTATGAAGACGTGAGAAATCCTTGTCATGTTTCTTCGCATATTTAAGATAATCTAAATTAGATACAGTTACGCCAATTTCTAAGTTGGCTAATAACCAAGCGTCATCCGGGTCAGTTAGACCGAGAACCATGATAGGTGCAATCATACCAGCATCTCGTAACGCGATAGCTTCATCTGCTAAAGCAACAGCAAATCCGTCTACACCACGAGCTTGCAAAGCGTCTGCAATTTCTACAGCGCCTAAACCATAGGCGTTCGCTTTGATAACTGCCATGACAGCTTTATTACCGACATGTTTTTTTACGGCGAAATAATTATGGATAATCGCATCTAGGGACACGATAGCCTTGCTAGGGCGATGATAACCAATGGTCATAGTTAAAACCTCTCTTTAATCATATAGATAAATAGCTATTGAATGGCATATACTACACACATGTCACTCAATAGCTATTATAACACTTATTATCTATTACGCCCATGAAGCATGTTGTTTAAGTATTATCAGTAATTGAAATTTGTAGAAATTCTGGTACATGACGGTTGTAAGCTTTGACCCAGGGTATAACACGATGTCTTGGGAATAAGTACTCAATACTTACAGAGATAATTGCGCCTAGGAATGTATCCAAAATGCGTAATAGGGCATAAATGTATTGATTTTCGGCAGGAATATTAAAGACAATTACCAAAAAAGTGGCACTCCCTCCAATCACACCTTGAGGATTATTCAATAACAAATTTGTTTTAATCGTGATCATAATGCCTAAACCGGCTAAAAGTGCTGTAATTAAAAAATGTTTTGGTAACAAATGACTTAAAAAAATAAAAATAATAGAGGCGAAAGCACCACACACGATGGATAGTGTTCTGTGCAGTCCAAAAGATAGTGAAGTATTGATATCTGCTCTTTGAGAAAATACTGCCGATAGTGCAGCAATTTGTGGATCGATTGGAATAAAGGCTGAAATGAGGACAGCAGAAAATACACTGAAGGCCGTTTTTAGTGTCCGCATGCCAATATGGAATTTTTCTTTCACTATTAAGCTCCTTTAACGGGGAATATGGCCACCCCTTAGTCTACAATTTGAATTTTCTTGTAAATAGATTATACTAAGAATACTTGATAAAATGAATAAAATTTAAAGGTGGTGTATTAGGTGAAACGGCAAACATATCGCCAAGCCAAAAAAGCGCTTGAACGCGAGAAAAAGTATAACCAAAAGCATTATGGCAAATCTTTTTCAGATAACTTAAAATCTTCAGTACCTGAAACCACACTCACACAGGATACTACTGAATTTGATATTGAGACGTTTGCAGAAACACCAGTACCAAAAGAGACCTTCCAAGACTTAGATACAAATGAAATCTTCTTTGAGAGACAAAAACAAAAACAGTACTTTTGGTCAGGGGCCGGCAATGATACACGAAAAATTTTAGTATGGATTATTCTAGCATTAGCAATTTTAGCTGTCGCTTTGTTAGGGCCAAGAGTATTTGAATATTTCCAACTGATTTTTAAATAGTCACTGCAAGGCGTATAAATCGTAAAATGATTGTTTAATCAAAGAAGGTGAGACAAAAGTCGTTTAGAATTGACGTACTGGACCAAAAGACGAGCAATAATGAAATATTATTGGAGACTTTTGGGAAGTATCGGATAATTCTGACTTTTGGAACCCAATTATAAACGTTCTTATATAGCAAAGAGAGGCTGAGACATTTTTGTCCCAGCCTCTTTTGATTAATTATACGCATCTTCCTTATTTTGGTTCAATAATAAGCATTTCTTTGGTGAAATGATTCAGGTTTTCAGTTTGTCCATCATGGGCAATGACTAAGTCTTCAATGCGAACGGCTGTATTTCCTGTTAGGTAGATACCTGGTTCAATAGAGAAAATATTACCATCTCTGATCGTATCTGTATTTGCTTGTGATACATCACCTTTTTCATGGACTTCACGTCCGATGAAATGGCCTAGTCGATGTGTGAATTGAGGACCATAGCCTTCTGCTGTAATGTGGTCACGAGCTGCAGCATCAACATTGGCAAAAGTTTCGCCTACCTTAACAGCATGAATGCCTCGTAGGTTGGCTTCTAACACAATTTCGTATACCTTTTTGGCTTCATCACTAGGTTCACCATAATAGACAGTACGCGTCATATCAGAACAGTAATCATCATGTCTACACCCAATATCAATCACAATTGAATCCCCCTGTTTAGGTAGGGTGTGGTCTGATTCGTGATGTGGATCAGCTCCGTTTGGTCCGTAGGCAATGATTGGTTCAAAAGAGAAGCCAGCATCAGCACCTTCCTCGTCGTAAATTCGTGCTAATTCATCTACAGCAGCGAGTTCATCTAAGCCAAGAGGTAAAACTTCTTCGATTAAGCGCGCCATAGCACGATCATTAATTTCGGAAGCTTTCCGCATTTTTTCTTGCTCTTCTGCTGTTTTAATCGCTCTTTGGTTATCTACCAAGTCAGATGCCACTTCAAATGTCGCTTGTGTATAGCTTTTAGCAATCGCTAATAATTGGTCAGCCCGCCACAATTTATCAACACCAATACGTAAAGGCGCGTCAGTAGCAGGGAAGTCTGTTAGGTTGGCAAAGGCTTCAGTGATGGTGTTGTTGTCATCCACCCAAGTCACGTCAATGCCAGATAATTCATCGAAAACAAATAGTTTGTTCGCTATAATTTGCGGACTTTTTTCTGGTTGGATGATGAGTAACCAAAAACGTTCCATAGGGTCAAAAACAACCCCAGTGTAATAATCAATAGATGCCTTGTCGCTAATGATTAAGGCATCTAAGTGGTAATTTTTAACTTGTTGTTGAATCGTTTTTAAACGATTGTGATGCGCTTGATTCATAAATCCTCCATTAATTGTTATAAGTATCCGTCAGAAGCGTCGTCAGAATACTGTTTCTCAGCTCCTGGGTTTTCTTCAATATATTCCTCAAATTCATGTAAGGTCATACCATCGTGTGTTTCAAGGAAATCTTCACGGCGATTTTTACGGTATTTGACCATTTTCTCTTTAAAGATTTCTCCAGTTGTAGGTGGCGTCCAAGATACTGCGTTAGCACCAGCTTCAATTACTTTACGGATTGACTCTTCATTTGGGCCACCAGTTGCAATAATCGGCACATCTGGGAAATCACGGCGAATACGTTCAACGATAGCAGCTGTTTCCTTTCCTCCAGAAACGTTTAGAATATCAGCACCAGCCGAAATACGTGCTTCAATATCATTATAGGGAGAAACAACGGTCGCGACAATAGGGGAGTCAACAGTATGTTCGATATCTAAAATATTCTCAGCAGTCATCGGTGCGTTCACCACGACCCCTTGAACACCAGTTGCCTCTGCAAAGAGCGCAATATCTACACTCCGCTTACCTTGGGTAGTACCGCCACCAACACCCGCAAATACGGGTTGACTAGCGACAGAAGTCACTGCTGAAATAATAGCAGGATGCGGGGAGAAGGGATAAACAGCTAAGACCGCGTCAGCGTTACAATATAAAATTGTCGCAGCGTCAGTAGTAAAGACGAATGATTTTAAAGTCCTACCAAATACACGAATACCGGATGCTTCGTTAATCACTTCTGGCACCATCACCATATCACTTCTGAATTGTGAAGAGATATTTTGAGAGCCGTTTTTTGATTGATTCAATACGATAACCTCCAATTTGATTAAAAGAATTGGGTTTTTATATAATGCTACTCCCATTATAGTACTTATGTAAAACGAATAACAATTTAAAAGTTTGTTCTAGCGTTTGATAGAAGGCCAAAAAACATTGTAAAAGCCTATGTTCACTTGAATCGATTGTGAAATAAAAAATAACATTTAAATCGATACATGTTAAGAAACCTATCAATAAAAGTTGACTAGTACTTAAAAAATGATTAGAATAATTTTACCTTTATGCAAAAAATGCATTTTTGCAAAAATGATTGCAAATATATAATAAAAAGAAAATCAAATAAGAAGAGGTGCTATGATGATTACATTTGAACATGTTGAAAAATATTATGGTAAGTTCCATGCGTTAAAAGACATTAATCTGAAGATCAATGAGGGCGAAGTTGTGACTTTGATTGGACCTTCTGGTTCAGGGAAATCGACTTTGATTCGGACGATTAATGCTTTGGAGAAAGTTGACTCAGGTCGCTTAATTGTAGACGGAAAAGACATTACTGACCGTAATACGGATATTCGTCAAATTCGTCGCGACTGTGGAATGGTTTTCCAACACTTCGAATTATATCCTCACATGACTGTGTTAGAAAATGTGACATTGGCACCTTTAAAAGTATTGAAGAAGACGGATAAAGATGCTCAGGACCGGGCAGAACGTTTATTACAACGCGTAAACATGTGGGATAAACGTGATGCATATCCAGGTCAATTATCTGGTGGACAAAAACAACGTGTAGCCATTGCACGTGGTTTAGCTATGCAGCCAAAAATGATGTTGTTTGATGAGCCTACTTCAGCTCTTGACCCAGAAATGGTTGGAGAAGTTTTAGACCAAATGAAACGCATTGCTACTGAAGATAATATGACCATGGTTGTGGTGACACATGAAATGGGATTTGCCAAAGAAGTATCTAATCGAACAATCTTTATGGCTGATGGTGAAATTTTAGAAGATCGTCCTTCTAAAGAATTCTTTGAAGATCCACATGATGAACGTGCGATCCAATTCTTAAGCAAGATTTTAGTCTAATCACCAAGTCACGCTTAAGGAAAGAGGGAATAAATATGAAAAAAATATGGCGAATGATGACGCTTTTGACCTTCAGCTTTTTCATGACAGCCTGTACAAGCAGTGCTGCTAGCCAACAAAATATTGCTGAGCGAATTGACAGCCAAGCATATCCTGTGATCACTTGGGGGGTAAAAGTGGACACGAACTTATTTGGTAAATATAATATCGCTGAAAATCGTATTGAAGGGTTTGATATCGATATAGCGAAAGAAATTACTAAACGAGTTGGCGGTGAGAATGCTGAACCTGAATTTGTTGAGGTCACTTCAAAAACGCGTATTCCATTACTAAAGAATGGGAATGTTGATGCTTTGATTGCTACAATGACGATTTCAGAAGAGCGTTTAAAACAAGTAGACTTCAGTCAAGTTTATTTTGATGCCGGACAAGCCCTGATGGTACCTGAAGATTCTGATATTGAAGGTGTGGAAAGTTTAACAAGTGAGGACACTGTTTTGGCCGTTAAAGGATCAACTTCTGCCCAACGTATCAAAGAAGCAGCTCCAGAGGCAAATATCTTAGAATTAGAAAACTATGCAGAAGCCTTTACAGCCTTAAAATCTGGTCAAGGGGATGCAATGACAACTGATAATGCGATTTTATTGGGTATTATAGAACAAAACCCCGGATATAAACTTGCGGGATCAACCTTTACAACAGAACCATATGGTATTGCTATAAACAAAGGGCAAGAAGATTTTTTAAATGAAGTCAATCAAGCCATTGATGATATGGTAGCCGATGGTACGTATCAAGAAATTTATGCAAAATGGTTTGGTGACGATACAGAGTCATCCATTGCAGAGTAGGAGGTTGAGTAAATGTTTGAACTATTAACTAGTTATAGTGATTTAATTATTGAAGGCTTCATCAATACTTTAATTGCATCAGTGATCGCCCTAATCTGTTCGTTGATTCTTGGTGGTTTGATGGGTATTCTCCAAACTTTAGAAAACAAAGTATTAGCCAAAATTGGGGACATCTATGTGGAATTTTTCCGTAATATTCCATTATTGATTATTGTAATGTTTTTCTATGTTGTGATTCCTTTGTATGGTGTTGATATTACCGGATTCCAATCAGGGATTATCGGGTTAACCTTGTATACATCGGCCTTCATCGCTGATGTCGTTCGTTCAGGTATCGAAGCAGTACCAAAAGGCCAAACAGAAGCGGCAATTTCACAAGGAATGACTTACATACAACAAATGCGCTTTGTCGTCTTACCACAAGCAATTAAAATTGTCATTCCACCATTAGGGAACCAATTCATTAATTTAGTGAAAAACTCTTCAATTTTAGCGATGGTAGCCGGGTTAGATCTAATGTATTACGGTGATGTGATTGCTAGTGAGACCTTTAATACATTAGGTACTTACACAATGATCGCTTGTATTTACCTAGTAATCACAGTACCTTTAACCCTATTGGTCTCCTTTATTGAAAAACGATTAGCACAACAGGACATACGTTAGAAAGGAGCAGTAATAGATGAATTTTGTAGATGCATTTCAATGGATAAATATCCAATTTTTACTTGATGGTCTATGGGTTACGCTTCAAGTAACGTTTTATGCTATTATATTTTCTTTAATTTTAGGCGCTATTTTTGGCATTATTCGTTTTATGGGGATTCCAATCTTATCAAAAATATTAGGGTTAATTGTAGATATCATTCGTAATTTACCTTTATTATTGATCATCTTCTTTACTTATTTTGCCTTACCGCAATTAGGTATACGCTTGAATATTTTCTGGGCAGCAGTGGGCGCTTTAACGATATTTGAATCAGCTATGATTTCAGAAATTATTCGGGGTGGTTTAAATGCTATTCCAAAAGGACAAACAGAAGCAGGGATTTCTACTGGATTAACTCGTGTACAAACGCTTCTGTATATTTTATTACCACAAGCTGTACGGTCAATGGCACCTTCTATTGTGTCACAATTGATTGCCTTAATTAAAGATACTTCGCTAGCTACGATCATTTCTTTACCAGAATTAACCCACAATGCGAAAATTATATACAATCAAAACACAGCTTATGTCATTCCAATGTTTATCATTATGACCTTTTTATACTGGCTCGTATGTTACACATTATCGAAATTCTCAAAATACCTATCCAAACGACGCTCAAGCAAAGCAATCGCAAAAGACGGCGCACTAAAAACACTAGGATAGGTAGGATGCGATACAGAGCGTTAAGGCAGGAGACGGTGGAAGATGTAGGGGTAGTGATGGGACATCACGTACCCTAAATCTGAAGCGGAACCCTGACTGCTCTGTAGAGCTCGACTAACAAGGTGCGACACAAACCGGTAGAAATGAACCGTTGGAAGATTAGTGCAGTGACTGACGCAGTCAGTTGCAAACTAATCTGAAACGCAGTCATTTCTGGTTTGAGGAACCCGATTAAGGTAGGATGCGATACAGGCGATTAAACAGGTATATTCAATTGAATATAAATGCACATAGAATGAAAGGTCGAGACGTTGTCTTGGCCTTTTTTTTACCTTCAATGATAATACCAAAAGAAAAATGAAAAAATTATGATAAAATAATCATATCGTGAAAATGATTCAAAAGGAGGCGGTGGATATGGCACAATCATCAATCACGAAAAGTAGTCCAGGTGGCTTATCTGGTGCATCATTGAAATGGATCGCTATGGTGACCATGATCATTGACCATCTTGGTGCAGCTATTTTGCTGCCTTTACTAAATAGTGGACAACTTGAAACCTTTCACTATTCGCTAGCTTATACAGCTTATACGTGTTTTCGCTTAATAGGTAGAGTGGCCTTTCCAATATTTTGTTTCTTACTGATTGAAGGCTTTCACCATACTTCAAATAAGCAAAAATACGCGATGCGCTTAGGGACTTTTGCTTTGATTTCAGAAATTCCTTTTAATCTAGCCATTAGTCAACAATACTTTGATTACACGCATCAAAATGTTTTCTTTACCTTATTGTTAGGCTTATTAGCTGTGTGGTTAGCTAGTAAAGAGCATAACAGATGGTTAGCTATCCTACCAATTATCGTGATGGCGGTAGTCGCGGAATTTATACAAGCGGATTATGGTATGTTTGGCGTCCTTTTAATTGGGACCCTTTATTTAAGTCGAAGCAACCGCCTCATTCAGTCTCTAGCGGGTGCCTTTCTAGTCTTATGGGAAGTGACGGCACCAATAGCCTTTGTAATGACCTACGCTTATAATGGCTTAAGAGGACGATACAATGCTTCATGGTTATATTGGATTTATCCTATTCACCTATTGATCTTTGGCTTAATTGCTCGATATATCATTCTATGAGCCATTCATATATATAAGAAATAATAAAACTTGAGGAGAATAATATGTTAGACAAAATTGATTTTGCAAAGTATTTACCACAAATGATTGAAGACATCCAAGGATTGGTACGCATTCCATCTATTCGTGATGACCAAGCAGCTACTTCAGAAGCTCCATATGGACCGGAAGTTCGTAAAGCCTTGGCTTTCATGCATGGATTAGGGGAGCGCGACGGTATGAGAGTTGGTGATGTTTATCCTTATACGGTCCATATTGAACCTCAAAATAGCGGTTCCAAGCAACGTGTAGATATCGTGAGCCACATTGATGTGGTACCTGTTGGGGCCTCATCAAATTGGACGAAAGAACCATTTGGTGCCGAAATAATCGATGACCGTATGTATGGTCGTGGTACATCAGATATGAAACGTAATGCGATTTTAACCTACTATGCAGCGAAAATTTTACAGGATTATCAAGTTCCCTTGAAAAACAATATTCGTATCGTCATTGGCTCTGATGAAGAATCAGATATGACAGATATTCCACAATATGTAATCAAAGAAGGCGCACCTGACTTTGCGATTACCCCAGATGGCCAATTTCCATTACAAATAGGGGAAAAAGGGGCTACAACTTGGAACTATGCTGGTGAGTTAAACTTGAATACCATCATTAAAAGCATTGTTGGTGGTGCTGGTGCTAACGTAGTAGCATCTGAAGCAACTTTTATTATTGAAGGGACGCCAAACCCAGGATTAGAAGCCTATGCCAAAGATAAGGGTTGGTCAATCGCTATTCAAGAGGATAATGGGGATACCAAAATGACAGTGTACGGTATTTCTGCCCATGCATCTACACCTGAAGTAGGGGATTCAGCGATTACCCGTGGTTTTGAAATCATCGCGAATAATTATCATGACGCTTTTGCAGATAAATGGACACGTTTATTCCGCCTATATGATGGATCTGGATTTGGCATTGCACGTGATCACCAAATTATGGGCCCTTTAACGATCAATCAAGGTGTCATTGAGAAAACAGAAGAAGGTCACATTAGTTTCACCATCGATGTGCGTTATCCAGCGAATATCACTGAACCAGAATTGACAGCAGCGTTCACTAAAGAATTTCCTGATATTCCATTTGTAAAATCATTTGATACACCTCCGATTCTTTCCGATGTTAATCTACCAGCCAATCAACTATTGCTAAATACTTTCCATCAACATTTCCCAGATCATCCTATTGAACCTATTATCTCTGGTGGGGTATCATATAGTAAAGTAATGCCAAATTGCGTATCATTTGGAATGAACTTCCAGCATGATGCACATGTAGCACATCAAGCGGATGAGTATATCGAAATGGATACATTAGAAGCGTTATTAAAACTATATACAGATGCTTTCATCCAACTTGGTCAAGCAGATCAATTAAGATAGGAAGATAAATAAAGGAGTCATATGGTGAACGAAAAAGAATTAGTTGGGGTAGCAGCGGCACAGTACGTTGAAGACGGCATGGTTGTTGGGTTAGGAACAGGCTCTACAGCTTATTATTTGATTACGGCATTAGGTAAACGAATGAAAGAAGAAGGCTTAAGGTTCACTGGTATACCAACATCTATTCAGTCTGCTGAATTAGCTGCTAGTTTAGATATTCCCATTGCTTCATTAAATGATGTGGCCAAAATCGACTTAACAATAGATGGGACCGATGAATTTGATCCACAATTAAATGGCATTAAAGGTGGCGGTGGCGCGCACTTGATTGAGAAAATTATCGCAGTGAACAGTGAACGCGTTATTTGGATTTGTGACCATACAAAACAAGTAGATCAATTAGGCGCTTTTCCCTTACCAATAGAAGTGATTCCAGCAGCTAGTCAACACTTATTCTATGCATTTGAGGATAAAGGTTATGCACCAACATTTCGTTTATCCCCAGATGACAATAAATTTGTGACTGATTCAGGTAACTTTATTATTGATCTTCATTTAGAGAAAATTGTAGATGCAACCAAGTTAGCGGCCGAGTTAACGCAAATGGTTGGTGTTGTTGAACATGGCTTATTCTTAGGCATAGCGGACAAAGTGTTAATGGCCAAAGATGGGCAAGTCGTAGAATTTAATAAGTAGTATTTGATAATAAAAGCGAGCTAAGGAAAAATGCCTTAGCTCGCTTTTTCTATATTTATTTAGTTGGTTTTGCTTCAAACTCATCATGTCATTGCAAATGTTGCTCCAAACTGCTATTTATAAAAAATGTCAATAAAACAAGAAAAAAATTGTTTTTTGACATTTTAAAAGATAAATGTATTAGATCACTATGCCTTATCGTCATCAGAATTTAGAAAACTTTGTACAATAGTGAAAATGATTAAGACTAGATACCATAGGATTTTACGGTTTCTTTTCTTTTGTGCCTTACTCGTTGGCATGTGGCCACCCCCTATAAATAAATAACTTTTTTGATATGTTTTATTATACCATGAACAAGATAAAAAATTAAAGCAATAGCCTTTAGAATTGTATCCCCTTACATTTTTTGTTAAAAAATTGCATTAATTGCCATTTGCCCCTTGAAAAAGCGCTTCCCATTATGTAGAATGTAATTGAATGAGCGTAAGCGATTGCTCATAAATATATAATGCGAATTTATATCACGCGAAAAGGAGTATTATTATGGAAATGAGTTTTAGATGGTATGGACAGGATGATCCTGTTACATTACAACAAATCCGTGAAATCCCTGGTATGCAAGGTATCGTTACAGCAATTTACGATATTCCTGTAGGGGAAGTTTGGCCAATGGAGCGTATCGAACAACTTAAGAAAGATGTTGAAGATGCAGGTCTACATATTTCAGTAATCGAATCAGTACCAGTTCACGAGGATATCAAACAAGGTAAACCTAATCGTGACCAATTAATCGAAAACTACAAAACAACTTTAACGAACTTAGGTAAAGCAGGAATTCCTGTGGTTTGCTATAACTTTATGCCAGTATTTGACTGGACTCGTTCTGACTTAAACCATGACTTACCGGATGGTTCTAAATCGTTAGCATTCATTAATGAAGATGTTGAGCGTATGGATCCAGTTGAAGGTGAACTGTCATTACCAGGTTGGGATTCTTCTTACACCAAAGAAGAAATGAAAACTATTTTAGATTACTACCGTGATAACGTAGATGAAGCTAAACTTTGGGAAAACTTAGAATACTTCATTAAAGCAATCATGCCTACTGCTGAAGCTGCTGGCGTAAAAATGGCTATTCACCCAGATGACCCTCCATACTCAATCTTTGGTTTACCACGTATCATTACTGACCAAGAAGCAGTTACGCGTTTCTTAGACATCTATGATTCAGAATATAATGGTATTACTATGTGTGTTGGTTCTTACGCTTCTGATCCTAAGAATGATGTTTTAGCGATGACTAAATCAGCATTAGAACGTAACCGTATCAACTTCATGCATACGCGTAACGTTAAACGTGGAGACTGGGGCTTCCAAGAAACAGCACACTTATCTGAAGCTGGTGACATCGACATGTACGAAGTAATCAAAATGTTAGTCGACCATGACTGGCAAGGTGCATTACGTCCAGACCACGGTCGTCGAATTTGGGGTGACCAAACAGTAACACCAGGTTACGGTTTATATGACCGTGCATTAGGTGCTACTTACTTCAACGGTTTATATGAAGCAGCAATGAAAGCTGCTGGTAAAACACCTAACTTTGGTACTACTAAATAATTAACCGTAGCAAAGACAATGAATTACTGGACTTCCAGTAGATAAGAAAGAGGTAATGAATAATGGCAAACCAATTTACTCATGACTTTACAGGTAAAACAGTCGTATTAACAGGTGCTGGTGGTGTATTAGTTTCTAAATTTGCAGAAGCTTTTGCTCAAGCAGGTGCTAACGTTGCTTTATTAGACTTAAACGCTGACGCAGCGCAAGCACGTGCTGACGAAATTAACGCTTTAGACATCCCTGGTAAAGCAATCGCTGTAGCATGTAACGTATTAGAAATCGATTCAATCAAAGCAGCTAAAGAGGCTGTAGATGCTGAATTCGATGGTACTGACGTATTAGTAAACGGTGCTGGTGGTAACAACCCTCGCGCAACTACTGACAACGAATACCATGAATTAGACTTACCGGAAGAAACAAAAACTTTCTTCGACCTAGACCAATCAGGTGTTGAATTTGTATTTAACTTAAACTTCTTAGGTACTTTATTACCAACTCAAATTTTCGCTAAAGACATGATTGGACGTGAAGGTGCGAACATTATCAACATTTCTTCAATGAATGCATTCACACCATTAACAAAAATTCCTGCATACTCAGGTGCTAAGTCAGCAATCTCTAACTTCACTCAATGGTTAGCGGTTCACTTTGCGCATGTTGGGGTTCGTGCTAATGCAATCGCTCCAGGTTTCTTAGTATCTAACCAAAACATTGACATGATGTTTGAAGCAGACCACAAAACATTGAAACCACGTGGTGAGAAAATCATTAATGGTACACCAATGGGTCGCTTTGGTGAACCAGAAGAGTTATTAGGTGGTTTATTATTCTTAGCTGACGAAAAAGCCGCAAGCTTCGTAAACGGTGTTGTATTACCGATTGATGGTGGTTTCGCTGCTTACGCTGGTGTTTAATTCTTCAATAAAATTAAATCATACACATACAAAATAACTGGAGGGCTTTGGCAGGGGTATCATATCAATGCTCAAAGCCCTTTTTCTGTTAAACATAGGAGGAATATGAATGGCAGTTTTACCAAATGAATTTACAAAACAAAACCAATTCTTAGTTTGTGTTGACTCAGATGGTTGTGCAATGGATACCATGAACGTTAAACATTTTGAATTTTTCGGACCAATTGCTGCAGATGTTTTTGGGATCGAAAATAAAGAAGCCTTCCAAGAAGACTGGAATCGTGTAAACTTATTTTCATCTACTCGTGGTGTAAATCGTTTTACAGCTTTGGTCATGTGTTTAGATGACGCTGCTGCCGCTGGCGAATCCATCATGAATATTGATGCATTACGTGACTGGGCTAACTCAGCAACTTCATTATCAAATGCATCATTAAAAGAAGCTATCGAAGCAAATGAGGAACCTTCACTAGTGACAGCTTTAGACTGGTCTAACAAAGTAAATGAAGGTATTCATACCGAACTTACTGGACGCGATGAACCATTCCCTGGTGCTAAAGCAGGTTTAGAAAAATTGGCAGAAGCAGGAGACGTAGCCATCGTTTCTTCAGCTAACTCTGAAGCGTTACAATCTGAATGGACTCGTCATGACTTGATGCCTTCAGTTGACGTTATCTACGGTCAAGAAGCTGGTTCAAAAGCAGATGCAATTGCTGACTTATTGAAACATGGTTATGCAAAAGATGAAATCTTAATGGTTGGAGACGCACCTGGTGACTTAAAAGCAGCGCAAACAAATGGCGTTCTTTACTACCCAATCTTATTTGGAAATGAAGAATTCTCGTGGGACCGTCTACGTAATGAAGCGTTAGCTAAATTCAACAACAAAGAATATGCTGGTGAATACCAAGATAAAGTGATTGGTGAATTCCAAGACTTATTAGCAAAATACGACGCATAATTTCATCAATTAAATCAATGTATGCAATTTAGGAGGAATAAAAATGGCAAATAAAGCAGAAACAGTTGTACAAATGCAAAAAAACTTCTTATTCGCAGTAGTACGTGGCGAATCTGAACAAGCAGGTTACGAAATCTCTAAAGCAGTTTACGAAGGTGGGGTTAAAAACATCGAAGTTACTTTCTCAACACCTGGAGCTGAGAAAGTAATGGCTCGTTTATCAGAAGAATTTGCGGGTACTGACATGGTTGTAGGTGCAGGTACTGTTTTAGATGCAATTACTGCACGTATCTCAATCTTAAATGGGGCACGTTTCATCGTTTCACCAACATGGGTGCCTGAAATTGCTGAAATCTGTAACTTATACACAGTGCCATACTTACCAGGTTGCGGTACTGTAAGTGAAATCCAACAAGCATTAACTGCAGGATGCGAAATCGTTAAAGTGTTCCCAGGTGGTGTATTAGGTTCTGGATTTATTAAAGATGTCCATGGTCCATTGCCACAAGTTGAAATGATGCCATCAGGTGGCGTTAACATCGACAACATGGAAACTTGGATTAACAATGGTGCATGGGCAGTTGGTGTTGGTTCAGCTTTAACTAAACGTTACAAAGCTGATGGGGCGGACTCTTGTCGTGAAGAAGCACAAAAATTTGCTGATAAATTAGCAGAAATCCAAGGCGGAAAATAATATGCGCAAAAAGGTTGTGACGCTTGGAGAAATCTTGATTCGCTTAACAACAAATGACAGCGAACGCTTTTCTCAAGCGCAAAAATTAGAAGTCACATATGGTGGGTCTGAAGCGAATATAGCATCTACTATAGCGCATTTAGGTATGTGGGCTAGTTTTATCACAGCTGTACCTGATAACGAATTAGGGAACAGCGCCATTGAATTTATGCGTAAAAATGGGGTACACACTGGCTACATGTTACGTCAGGGTGACCGTTTAGGTATATATTTTGCTGAAAAAGGGTACTCTATTAGACCGTCTAAGATTGTTTATGATAGAAAGAATTCCGCTTTTACAGAATCTAAGATCGATGATTATGATATGGATCTGATTTTCGAAGATGCAAACTGGTTCCATACTTCTGGTATCACGGCAGCCTTATCAAATAACTTATTTGATTTAACCAAGGCTACTATGCAAGAAGCTAAAAAACGTGGTTTAAAAGTCTCTCTAGACTTAAATTACCGTGCAAGTCTATGGGATTTTGAAGTTGCCCGTGAAAAAATGGCAGAATTATTACCGTATGCAGACATTTGCTTTGGTATTGAACCTTTATTCGTTCCGGATGAAGACGGCAATGACTATAAGGATACGAATAATATTAAGCGACCATATGATTTCGATAACATAGATGATACGCTTGAATATATTTGTAATTATTATGACCTAGAAGCGATTGCATTGACAAAACGTCGTGTGATTAATGCAAATCGTAATATCTTACAATCTTATATGTATGCGAATAAAACACTCTATGCTTCTAAAGTGTTTGATGTAGATATTGTTGACCGTATTGGTGGAGGCGATGCCTTCGCTGCTGGTTTAATATACGCGATTAATTCAGAAAACTATACGCCTAAGGAATGCGTTGAATTTGCCAATGCAACATTTGCACTGAAACATACCATTCCAGGGGATATGGGCATTGTGACGCTAAGCGATGTTCACCAATTAATGAATAGTGATGAAGGCTTCGATGTAAGTCGTTAGGCAACTATTTTTCAATCGAAAGGAGAACTTTACAAGATGGCTTTTATTAATGAAGACTTTATGTTACAAAGTGAAACTGCAAAACATTTGTATCATACTTATTCTGAAAACCAACCAATTTTTGACTACCACTGTCACCTATCACCACAACAAATCGCTGAAGACTATACATTCAAAAATATTACTGAATTATGGTTAGGTGGCGACCATTATAAATGGCGTGGACTACGGGCAATGGGGATTCCAGAAGAGAAAATTACTGGGAATGCTTCAGATGAAGAGAAGTTCCAAGCATGGGCTGAAACTGTTCCAAATACAGTAGGTAACCCATTATTCCACTGGACTGCATTAGAGTTAAAACGTTACTTTGACGTTGACGAAATGTTATCTGCTGATAACTGGAAAGAGATTTATGATGCAGCTAATCAAAAATTAAAAGACGAAAACTTAACTGCTCGTCAATTAATTAAAAATTCTAATGTCACATTTATCTGTACAACGGATAACCCTTATGACACATTAGAATTCCACAAACAAATTGCGGAAGACGATACATTTGACGTTACTGTTGTGCCTGGTTTCCGTCCTGATGAAGCTTTTGCAGTTGGCGAACAAAAATTCATTGACTTCTTACCAAAAATGGAACAGGCAAACGGCATTAAAATTGATTCATTTGCTAAATTAGTGGCATCTCTAGAAGACCGTATTCAATACTTTGCTGACCACGGTTCAAACATTTCTGACCACGGTTTAGCGAAATTAGTATTCCGTCCAGCAACGAATGAAGATGCAGAAGCCGTTTTTACAAAAGCTGTGAACGGTGAAGCCATTTCAGAAGATGAATATGGTCAATTCCAAACCGCATTAGTACGTGAATTAGGTAAAATTTACAATGCTAAAGGTTTTGTGATGCAATTCCACTTTGGGGCAATCCGTAATAACTCTGAGCGCTTATTTAAACAATTAGGTCCAGACGCTGGTTTAGACTCAATCAACGACCAAACGCATGTTGCTGAAGCTTTAAACGGCTTATTAAACGAAATGGATAAAACAAACGAATTGCCTAAAGTTATTCTTTACCCATTAAACCCAGCATACTTTGACTTAGCAGCAACCACTGCAGCGAACTTCCAATCTAATGACAAAGGCATCAAGAGTCGCGTGCAATTAGGTTCAGGTTGGTGGTTCAACGATACGAAATACGGTATGTTGAAACAATTCAAAGCCCTAGCTGAAGGTGGCTTACTCATGAATTTTGTTGGTATGTTGACGGATTCTCGTTCATTCATCTCTTACACACGTCACGAATACTTCCGTCGTTTATTCTGCGACTACATCGGTGACTTGGTTGAACGTGGTGAAATTCCTAATGATGAAGCATTATTAGAAAAATTAATTACGAACGTTTCTTATAACAACGCAGTAGAATATTTTGACGCTGCTGACGTCGTGTCAAAATAAAACATTTTGACAAATAATGACCTGTAACTAAAGTATTCGCCCAATTGACCAGACAGTTTCCATCTAGGAGAGGCATGACAACTCTGTTGTGTCTCTCTTTTTTCATGAAAAAATGTTCAGAATTTCCTAAGAATGCTACAAATGCGGATAGAGAGAGGAAACTATGATAGAATGAACAGTGATAAATTACGTTATCCGTAAAAAATGATGTTGGGAGAGTAACAAATATGAATATTGGTATAGATAAACTACATTTCTTCACACCACATATCTATGTGGATATGGAAGACCTGGCTGAAGCTAGAGATGTCGAGCCAGCGAAGTTTACAATTGGTTTAGGTCAAACCCAGCAAGCGGTAGCCCCCTTAACCCAAGATCCAGTTTCAATGGCCGCTAACGCGGCTTGGCCAATATTAACAGCAGAAGATAAAGAGGCTATTGATTTTATTATAGTTGGATCAGAATCAGGTGTGGACCAATCAAAAGCAATGGCAGTTCATGTACACCAGCTTTTAGGGATTAACCCATTTGCCCGTGCGATTGAAATGAAAGAGGCATGTTATGCAGCAACTGTAGGTCTTCAAACTGCAGTATCCCATGTCGCTCGTCATCCTGAGTCAAAAGTGTTGGTGATTGCAACTGATATTGCTAGATATGGCTTGAATACTTCAGGAGAATCAACGCAAGGTGCAGGTGCAGTGGCGATGCTAATCTGTAAAGATCCTCGTGTGGCAGTCATCAATGATGATGCGGTTTCTTACACTGGTGATATTTATGATTTTTGGCGACCAAACTATTCCGCTTATGCACAAGTAGATGGGCAGTTTTCTAATGAACAGTATCTTGCTTATCTTGAAACTGTTTGGACGGAATATAAAAAGCGTAGCAACAAAACCTTAGATGATTTTAAAGCTTTGGCATTCCATTTACCATATTCAAAAATGGGGCTAAAAGGCTTGCGCCAATTATTGCCAGAAGTGGATGAAGCTAAACAAGCTAGTCTAACAGACCAATTTGAAGCAAGCCGTGTTTATAATAAACGCGTTGGAAATATATACACGGGTTCCCTATATTTAAGCTTAATTTCCTTATTAGACCAAAGTCAAAATCTTGAAGCCGGAGACGTCATTGGATTGTATTCTTATGGTTCAGGAGCAGTTGGTGAATTCTTCTCCATTACTTTAGTAGAAGGTTATAAAGATATGCTAGCAGTAGATAGCCACGAAGCAATGTTAGATAACCGGGTACAATTATCTGTTGCTGATTATGAATTGATTTTCCAAGAAGAACTGCCGACTGACGGTAGTCAATTAGTGCTAGCTGATGATGAAGAACGATTCCAATTGGCTGGTGTTGAAGATCATAAACGACTATATAAATAAAGAAAATCGTTACCTACAAGAAGTGTGCTTAACTTCAAGTGGGTAACGATTTTTTTATATATTTCGTAATTTTTCTAATAATGCACTAGCAGTCGCCAAGTTTTTATGGTTAGCTTTTTCTAAGGCAGATACTAATTGATTAATTTCTTGATCACCTTGTGCACCGGCTTGGATGGCTAGAGATTTAGCCTGTAATTGCATATGACCAGCTTGGATCCCTTCAGAAACCAGGGCTTTGATTGCTGCAAAATTTTGGGCTAACCCAAGTGATACAGCAATTTCCATCAATGATTTAGCATCTGTTTGGCCAAGGATCGATTTCGTTACTTGAACCGTTGGATGGATACCGATAGACCCGCCTACAGCACCTAAAGCTAAAGGTAGGGTGAGTGTGCCAGTGAGCAATTCACGATCAGCATTGTATGACCACATAGCCAACCCACGATAATGTCCGTCTCTGGTCGCATAGGCATGTATACCCGCCTCAACGGCCCGCCAGTCATTACCAGTAGCTAATACAAAAGCATCTACACCATTCATAATACCTTTGTTGTGGGTTGTTGCCCGGTATACATCCACTTGTGCCAGTTGACTTGCTAAGGCTATTTTTCTAGCCACTTCAGTTCCTTGAACATCTCCCTTATTTAGTAGATGAGCCGGAATCTCACAAGTTGCCGTAGCGGTTGCCTCCAGCGCATAATTTGATAGAATAGCCATCAAACCTTCAAGGCCAGGAATAAAATCCACATGATTTAAGATATAGGTCTTTAAAGCCTCCAACATAGTATTCATCATATTTGCCCCCATGGCTTCTTTTGTATCGATCGTTAGGTATATAACGAAAAAAGAGGCATTATCGGCTGTTGTAGGGTAGTAGTGAGAGCGAATCGATTTTGCACCACCACCACGCTCAACAATAGAAGGGTAGGCATCGTTAGCGACAGCTAGTAGGTTATTAGAAACTTCAGCTACCCATTTTTCAAAATCTAAGGCTTGGCTTTCATGTTCAACACCCGTAAAAGCGATTTGTCCAGTCATCAGACGTTGGTTCACTTGCGCTTTAAAACCACCAGCTTGTTGGACGATTTTCCCACCATTTGATGCAGCGGCAATGACAGATGGCTCCTCAGTAACCATAGGAATTTGGACTTCTCGATTATTAATTAGGAAGTTGAGTCCTAGACCATAAGGAAGTCGGTAGGTAGAGAGGGCGTTTTCAATCATATTATCGGCAATTTCATTCGTTAACCCCTCACCATTCTTTAAAAATGCGCCTTGGTCCTCGGTAATTTGTTGCTGATTGACTAAAATATCGATACGTTCTTGCCGAGACTTTTTATAGTATGCTTGGAATTGGTTTTGAGACATATTTACTCCTTTTTTTAATAAAGAAACGGACCAGTAGTCCTAGCCCGTTTCGCTTGAGAATCATCTATTATGACGCTTTTTGTAGGTAAATGTCATCGTTCATCACATGACCATCAACAATTAACACAAAGGCTTGTCTGAAATCATCAAAATCAATGCGGTTGTCGTGGCCTAAAAATTTTAATGCATTCTCTCTCACGTGAACTTGGCCAATATGGGTCTCCAAGATATCATCATAAGCAGAAAAATCTGTCTCATTCGTCCGTAAAACCAAGTCGATTTCTTGTCCATCAGAAATATGTAAATACTGTGTATCATTTAAACAAATATGTTCAAATTGTGATAATGATTGTAATTGATTGATCGCTTTATCCGAAAAAAATAGCTTCAAATTTCATCCCCCCATAGACCTCTAAATAATAGAATGCATAAATAATTTCCTAAAAATATATCATATTGGTGATATATATACAATAGTGTGGTTTTGATGAACCAGCGCTCAATCTCATTATACAATAAGTCTGAATGATTATGAAATGTTTGCGGTTACCACTTGCTAAAAATACAATATTAGCATATACTATAAGAAATGATATACTTGTATGCACTAGGGGAGCTTTTGCTGAGATGTTTAAAGACAGACCCTCATAACTTGATCCGGTTTATACTGGCGTAAGGAAGTGTTCAATAGCCATTTGTTGGTGAATGATTTAATGCGTTAAATCGTTGAATACATTGAGCGGTCGTGTTTGTCACAATTGTGATAAATGCGATTTTTTATTTACTCTGATACCATTTCAAATCAGTTTTCACTGTGCCTACAAAAGAATGGAGAAGAAGAATGAGATCAGTTAAGTTGAATGAAAATATCGAGGCCGCTATTGCAGCTGTTATTGCTTTTATAGTATCGCTGATACCAATTGAAATTGGGCCAAGTTTTGGGGTCCAAATTTCATTAGCTATTATTTATATTCTAGCATTTAGAAGAGGGCTTCGTGCAGGTTTATTGTCAGGATTCTTGTTAGGCCTGATTAAATTTATTTCTGGATTTGCCAGTATTTTAACGCCAATACAAGGTATTATTGAATATATTTTTGCTTTTGTGTTAGCTGGATTAGCAGGTATTTTTGCCCTAAAAATTCAAGAAGCAGCAAAAAACAACCAAGAAAAAAATCTTTTACTATATGTTGGTTTAGCGACTTTTATAGCCATCTTTTGTGAATATTTTGTTCATTTTCTAGCTGGGGTAGCCTTTTGGGGGCAATTTGCACCAGAGGGCATGAGTCCTTGGGTATATTCAGGTGTGATGAATACGATGTCAGGACTCGCAACCTGGATCGCGTGCTATGTTATTTCTTACCTACTAATCAAAACAAATAAGAAAATTATCCTAGTTGACAAATAAATATAATACAGTAAAGCAGGCTGGTGACATATACAAGCACCAACCTGTTTTTTTGATTTGCTAGAAAATTTGCTAAAGACTTCTGGGAAAAAAGAAAAGATGAATCAGACAAAAAAACCGGTGTGAGATCAATCACACCGGTTTTGGCTAGTATAAGACATTGAAAAAATCTTAGTTTTCAGTATCTTCTACAATTTTGCCTTCTTTTTCATCGATTACTTCTGGTTCAGCAACTTCAGCATCTGGATCTACTTCTTCTGGTTCTTCAACTGGCGCAGAAATCGCTACAATAACTTCTTCAGCATCAGTTACTAACTCAATATCGCTTGCAAGGTTTAACTCACCAGCAGTTACTGAATCACCGATAGCTAAACCTGTAACGTCAACTTCAACTGAATCTGGTGCAGTTGCTGGGTCAGCAATAACGTCTATTTCAAGTGTTGTAGTAGATGCTACACCTTCTTTATCTGCTAAAGCATCTTCGTTGACAACAACGATAGATAATGGCATTTCAAGTTTTTGACCTTTTTTGATTGCTTGTAAAGAAATGTTGTAGATAGTTGGTTTCAACGCAGATTGTGAAATTTCACGTACGTATACTGTACGAGTTTCGCCATCTAACTCTAAATCAAATACTGAGTTAAGACCTAATTCACGACGAATTTGTTCTACATCAGAAACTGACATTGAGATGTTAATCGGATCTAAGTCACTTGCGTATACAACGCCTGGAACTAAATTTTCTTTACGTAATTGTTTAGCTGCTGAAGTACCAGAGCCATCACGTTTTTGAGCTGTAAATTTCATTCAAATACCTCCTGAGTATATACGTTTGTATTGACGTTTCTTACAATTTAAAAAATTAGAAACACATTTTATATTAACATATATGAGTAATAAAATCTATTTCAACCTAAAAACACGCCATTATTTGGATGGATTTTCTAATAGCGTATGATGAGAAAAGGTAGCCTACACTGCCATAAATGGACCTTCTATGGTAAAATGAAGCAAATATAAAGAGTGACAGGTATGGATCAAAAGGGTAAAACGAGTCGCTTAGGAGGAATATGATGCAATTTAAAAGTACACGAAACCAGGAAAATATTGCCACTGCTTCACAAGCTATTGTTCAAGGTTTAGCAACTGATGGTGGGCTTTATGTCCCGACGGAATGGCCAAATATTGACATAAACTGGTCTGAACTAAAGGAAATGACTTATCAGGAATTAGCTTATTTTGTGATGTCTATCTTTTTTGATGATTTCTCAGAAGTTGATTTAAAAGCCTGTATTGATGCTGCGTATGACGAAAAGTTTGATACAGATGTTATCGCACCACTGGCTAAAGTGGGTGAAGATTATTATTTAGAATTATTCCACGGGCCAACAATTGCCTTTAAAGACTTGGCTTTACAAATCTTACCGCATTTAATGAAGAAGTCGGCTGAAATGAATAATAACGATAAAGAAATTGCGATATTGACAGCTACATCAGGAGATACTGGTAAGGCTGCTATGGCCGGTTTCGCAGATGTTCCTGGTACCAAAATCATTGTCTTCTATCCTCAAGGAGGCGTATCAACTATTCAAGAAAAACAAATGATTACTCAAAAAGGAGATAATACATTTGTTGTAGCGATTGAAGGGAACTTTGATGATGCCCAAACTGAAGTGAAACGTCTATTTAATGATGAAACTTTACGCGCTGATTTAGCAGCAAAAAATATCCAATTCTCTTCAGCAAACTCAATGAATATCGGGCGTTTGATTCCTCAAGTTGTTTATTATTTCTATGCCTATGCCCAATTAGTGAAATATGAAGAAATTGAAGCGGGTAGTCCCGTTAATTTTGTGGTACCAACAGGAAACTTTGGAGATATTCTAGCCGGTTACTATGCGAAAAAATTAGGTTTACCAGTGGGTAAATTGGTTTGTGCTTCAAATGATAACACTGTCTTATACGACTTCTTTAATACAGGTGTTTATGATAAAAACCGTGAATTTAAATTGACGATTTCGCCATCAATGGACATCTTAGTTTCAAGTAACTTCGAGCGAATGTTATTCCATGCGCTAGGTGATGATGTGGCACAATTATCTGCCTTAATGAATGACCTAGATGAAAAAGGGCGCTACGAATTTCCAGCTGATGTAAGCGAAAAATTTGCTGATTTCCTTGGTGAATTCGCTGATGAAGCAGAGACTAAAGCAGAAATTGACCGAGTTTACCAAGCATACGACTACTTAATGGACCCACATACCGGGGTAGCTTCAGCAAGTTTACAAAAATTGAAAGCGAAAGATACCTTAAGTGGCCCAAGTGTTGTTGTATCAACCGCTAGCCCATACAAATTCCCGCAAGCTGTTTTAACAGCCATTGGACAAGATGTAGAAAATGCTTCTGATGATGAATTAGTGGCCAACATTAAAACTGCAGGTAATCGCGATTATCCAAAGGCTATCAAGGAAATTCAAACAGCAGAAGTACGTCACAACCGTGTATCTACAGTTGCAGATATGAAAGCGACTGTCGTAGGCATTTTAACGGGAGAGTAGTTCAATAAGAAAGTGGAGGAGATCATGCTTAAAGGATTAAATTTAACAGTCGTTGTCACAGGAGGCATTGCTGCGTATAAAGTACCCGATTTTGTCCGCACCCTCATTAAAGCGGGGGCCAATGTGCGCGTGGCTTTGACACCGTCTGCGAAACAATTTGTTACGCCATTTACCTTTGAAGTGCTCACCAAATATCCACCATTAGTAGAAGACGTTCAAAGTCCAGACACAGTTGCCCATATCGCTTTAGCCGATTGGACTGACTACGCCATCGTTGTGCCAGCAACCGCGAATACAATGGCGAAATTTGTCAACGGTATCGCGGATAATGAAGCACTTTCTATGATGCTGGCGCTTGATTCGCCACTTTTATTTGTGCCAGCAATGAATGAGAAAATGTGGGCCAACCCAGCGACAAAACGTAATGTTGACCAACTTCGTTTAGACGGTCACACGGTAGTTGAACCAGATACCGGTTTCTTAGCAGAGGGCTATGAAGGTAAGGGCCGGATGCCGGCTCCTGAAGCAATATTCCAATCCCTATTGGCCTTTATTACGATCAATAAACAAGCGAAGACACTTGATCTAACGGGATACCGATTACTTGTATCTGCTGGCGGAACAACAGAGAAATTGGATCCCGTCCGCTTCTTGACCAACCGTTCCTCCGGGAAAATGGGATTAGCGATTGCCAATGTCGCTTTGCTTGCTGGCGGCCAAGTAACGTTAGTGCGCACAGAAAATGCTAAAAACTTACCCGTTTTACCTGGCATTGAAGTGGTGACTGTCAAATCGGCTCAAGAATTATATGATAAGATGCATGCCCATGTTACAGACAAGGATATCGTTATCATGTCTGCTGCTGTTTCTGACTACCGGTCAGCTAACCCAGTTAATCAAAAGATGAAGAAGGACCAACTCTCTAACCAAGATGGACTGTCAATTCAATTAACGGAGAATCCTGATATTTTAGCAAGCTTGCCTAAAGCAGGGCATTATATGGTGGGATTTGCTGCGGAAACGCAAAATGTCATTGAGTATGGCCGCAATAAGTTGGTTAAAAAAGGGGTCGATATGATTGTAGCCAATGATGTTTCAGACCAAACAATCGGTTTCAATGCAGATGACAATCAAGTGACTTTAATCACCAAAGATAGTGAGCGCACGCTAGAAAAGCAAAGTAAAATTGGTGTAGCAGTTGAGATGCTAGCACATATTCAAGATAATATTTCAAAAAGTAAAAAATGATGTCAGCATAAAGTGCAGACATCATTTTTTTAATAAAGGTAAATTATTCATCACCTAGTAGGTGTGTGTGCTCATCAAGAGTGAAGGGCGTTTCTTCATTAATATGATCATAGAACATGATACCATTTAAGTGGTCAATCTCATGTTGCAATACGATGGCTGGGTAGCCAGAGAAACGTTTTTTGTAAGCATTACCATCGATATCATTGTAAGTCACAGTGATACGGGCATGGCGAGGGACATAACCTGGTACATCGCGGTCGACAGACAGACAGCCTTCACCTTCGCGCAGACAAACACCTTCAACTGAGTGGCTGACAATGCGCGGATTTAGAAATACACCGCTTAATAACGGTTCTGCATTTTCTGGATCCACCAAATCTGGCACTAGTAATGCTGTCATTTGAATAGATACATCTAATTGAGGGGCAGCCAGGCCAACGCCACCACGTAAACCATATTTTTCGGCTAACACTTCATCTTGGCTATTGCGTAAAAATGTCATCATATCATCAGCTAACTGACGAATGTCATCAGAAACTGGGAAAGTGACTTTCTCAGCTTTCTTACGTAAGGTAGGATGCCCTTCGCGAATAATGTCATCCATAGTAATCATCTGAACAACTCCTTTTCTTCTATCATAACTGATATATTTTCTCATATAAAGACTCTGAATGCAAAAATACGACCCTATGTAAAATCATCCACAAAATAAAACAGAAGTCGAACAGCAACTAGTACAGTTAAAAAACACCACTAAAACAATCGATTTCAAAAAACGTTGAAAATAGCTTAGTGATGGAAAAAGATAAAGAATACTATAAAAATCAAAATGGAAGGGTTTTCTAAAAACGGTTTCTGTATTATAATAGATTTTGTTGCAAAAATTGCAAAAGGATTGAAAAGGCTCGCATGTTTTGATAAGGTTAATCAGTAAGGTAAATAAAATAACACAGATTGACAATAGTTTGTGGCATTTTTATAAAAGAGAGGAATGTGATACAAATGGCTAAATTACCAGTGGATTATGAAGCACAGCTAGATGCTATCAGTGCTCAATTTCAAATGGTTCAAATTTTAGATGAAGATGGAAATGTTGTTAATCCTGACATTATGCCTGATTTATCAGATGAAGAATTAGTTGAGTTAATGAAACGTATGGTTTTCTCACGTACACTTCATGAACGCTCAATGGCGTTGGCAAAACAGGGTCGATTAGGTTTCTACGCACCTACTTTAGGTCAAGAAGCTTCTCAAATGGCAAGTTCTTTTGCATTTACGAAAGATGACTGGTTGTTCCCAGGCTATCGTGATATCCCTCAATTAATCGCTCATGGTTTAAAAATCTCTCAAGGATTCTTATGGTCTCGTGGACATGTTGAAGGTAACAACTATCCAGCTGATCTAAATGCCATGCCACCACAAATCATCATCGGTGCACAATACATTCAAGCGATGGGTTCTGCACGTGCACAAAAATTAAATGGTGACAAAGCTGTAACATTTACATATACAGGTGACGGTGGTTCATCACAAGGTGACGTATATGAAGGTATGAACTATGCCTCACGTTATAAAGTCCCATTAGTATTCTTTATCCAAAACAATGGCTTTGCGATTTCAACTCCTCGTTATAAACAAACTGGTGCTGAAACATTAGCGCAAAAAGCAGTATCTGTAGGTATCCCTGGTGTTCAGGTAGATGGTAACGATGCTTTAGCAGTTTACGCAGTTTCTAAACAAGCACGTGAATGGGCATTAGCTGGTAATGGACCTGTTTTAATTGAAACAGTTACAAACCGTTTAGGTGCTCACTCTACTTCAGGTGATGATCCTAAGATTTACCGTACGCAAGAAGACATCGATAGCTGGACTAAACGTGAACCGTTAATCCGTATGCGTGCATTCTTAGAAGGTAAGGGTCTATGGTCTGAAGAAATCGAAAATGAATACGTAGAACAAGTTCGTGAAGAAATCAAAGAAGCTGCTAAAGAAGCTGACAAGGCACCTAAACAAACGATTACGCAATTCTTAGAAAACATGTTTGAAGTGCCTGGACAAAATATTCAAGAACAAATTGAAGAATATTCAGCAAAGGAGGCTAAATAATTATGGCTAACTTAACAATGATCGAAGCGATCACTGAAGCACTAGACCAAGAAATGGCTCGTGATGAAAAAATATATATCTTTGGTGAAGATGTTGGTAAAAATGGTGGGGTTTTCCGTGCGACTAAAGGTTTATTTGACAAATATGGCGAAGAACGGTTAAGCGATACACCATTATCTGAATCAGCTATCGGTGGTATGGCGATTGGTATGGCATTACATGGCTTCCGTCCAGTAATGGAAATTCAATTCTTTGGTTTCGTCTTCGAAGTATTTGACTCATTAGCTGGTCAAATGAACCGTACGCGTTTCCGTATGGGACAAACGCGTAACCTACCAATTACAATTCGTTCACCATTTGGTGGTGGTGTACATACACCAGAAATGCATGCAGACTCCCTAGAAGGTTTAATGGCACAAACACCTGGATTGAAAGTAGTTATCCCATCAAGCCCATACGATGCAAAAGGTTTATTAACTGCTGCTATCCGTGACAATGACCCTGTACTATTCTTAGAACATATGAAACTTTACCGTTCATTCCGTGAAGAAGTTCCTGAAGAACAATATGAGTTGGAGCTTGGTAAAGCTAATGTAGTTCAAGAAGGTTCTGATGTGACAATCATCGCTTATGGATACATGGTTCGTGAAGCAATTAAAGCTGCTGAAGAATTAGGTAAGAATGGCGTATCTGCTGAAATCGTTGACTTACGTACAGTTTCTCCACTCGATATGGAAACTATTACAAAATCAGTTGAAAAAACTGGTCGCGTAGTGATTGTACAAGAAGCACAACGTCAAGCAGGTGTAGCGGATAAAGTGGCTTCAGAAATTTCTCAACGAAGCATTTTATCTCTAGAAGAACCTATTAGAGTTGTAGCTGCGCCTGATACAGTTTACCCATTCGGTATGGCTGAAAATGCTTGGTTACCAAATGCGACTGATATTGTAGCGGCGACTAACGAAATTACAGGTAAATAATCGATTAAAATAAGCTGGTAAAGAGTAAGGAGTATCTTACTCTTTGCCCCTTTATAACTTGTTTAAATAAAACTTTAAGCGCAAATTAGAAGGGATGAATAACAAATATGGCCTTTGTATTTAATTTACCAGATGTCGGCGAAGGGATGGCGGAAGGCGAAATCGTTTCATGGCTAGTAGCTGTAGGCGACCAAGTAAATGAAGAAGATCCAATCGTTGAAATCCAAAATGATAAATCAGTTGAAGAAATTTACTCACCAGTTTCAGGTAAAGTAACTGAATTACATTACAGTGAAGGTGATGTTGCCACTGTAGGTACACCATTAATCACTTTTGAAGGTGAAGGATTAGAAGACAATGCGGCATCAGCAGCACCAGCAGCAGAAGCTGCAGCACCTCAAGAGGAAGCATCAGCTGCACCTGCAACAGGTGGTGGCGTATACCAATTCACATTACCAGACGTAGGTGAAGGTATGGCTGAAGGTGAAATCGTTTCTTGGTTAGTTGCTGAAGGCGACGAAGTCAATGAAGAAGATTCATTAGTAGAAATTCAAAATGATAAATCTGTTGAAGAAGTTGCATCTCCTGTAACTGGTAAGATTGTACGTATCTTAGTTGAAGCTGGAACGGTTGCCAATGTTGGTGACGTATTAGCTGAAATTGATGCACCAGGTCACAACCAAGAAGCATCTGCACCAACTTCTACACCAGCATCACCAGCACAAGAAGCAAAAGCATCAGACCCTGCAGCAGATGTAAATACAAACTCATCAGCAGGCAATGTACCAGTAGCATCAGACCCTAATAAACGTGTCTTAGCAATGCCATCTGTACGCCAATTTGCTCGCGAGCAAGGTGTTGATATTACAGCAGTTACAGGTACTGGTAAAAACGGTCGTGTGTTACGCGAAGACGTTGCGAACTTTGATAGTTCACAAGCAGCATCACCAGCTACTGAAACAGCACAAGAAACAGCACAAACTGCTGATAAACCAGCTAAGAAAGCACCAGCAGCAGTTGCTGATAATTCAGACCGCGTAGAACGTATCAAGATGACACCAATGCGTAAAGCAATCGCTAAAGCAATGGATACTGCTAACCATACAGCGCCATCTGTTACATTATTCAAAGATGTTGAAGTTTCTAAATTATGGGATCACCGTAAGAAGTTCAAGGACGTTGCAGCTGAACGCGGTACTAAATTAACCTTCTTACCATATGCAGTGAAAGCATTAATTGCAGCAGTTAAGAAATATCCACAATTAAACGCGTCAATTGACGATGAAAACCAAGAGTTTGTACATAAATATTACTACAACATTGGTATTGCAACAGATACAGATGCAGGTCTTTACGTACCAAACATCAAGAACGCAGATACTCGTTCAATGTTCGATATCGCTGATATCATTAACGAAAATGCTGCAAAAGCACATGCTGGCGAACTTAAAGGACCAGATATGGCTGACGGAACAGTTTCCATCTCTAACATCGGTTCTGTTGGTGGGGAATTCTTTACACCAATCTTAAACTACCCAGAAACAGCAATCTTAGGTTTCGGTGCAATTAAACCTGAACCAGTAGTCAATGCTGACGGTGAAGTTGTTGCCGGTCGTGTATTGAAGTTATCATTAACATTTGACCACCGTATCGTTGATGGTGCAACTGGTCAACAAGCGCTTAATGAAATCGCTCGTTTAATGGCTGACCCTGAATTATTATTAATGGAAGGATGATTTTAGAATGGTAGTAGGCGCATTCGCAATTGAATTAGATACAGTTGTAATTGGTTCTGGACCTGGTGGCTATGTAGCTGCCATCCGTGCCGCACAAATGGGTCAAAAAGTAGCTATCATTGAACGTGAGTTCATTGGTGGTGTTTGCTTAAACGTTGGATGTATTCCATCTAAAGCCTTGATCCAAGCAGGTCATGCTTACCATAATGCTAAAGGTGGCGATGCTGTCTTTGGTGTAACTTCTAGTGACGTTAAGTTAGACTTCAAAAAAACACAAGACTGGAAGAACAATACTGTGGTGAATACTTTAACTTCTGGTGTTGAAATGTTACTTAAGAAGAATAAAGTTGAAATCATCCGTGGTGAAGCGTACTTCAACAACGAAAATGAATTGACTGTAATGGGTGCAGATGACTCTCATCAATTATACTCATTCAACAATGCTATCGTTGCAACTGGATCTACACCAATTGAAATCCCAGGATTCAAATTTGGTGGCCGCGTAGTAGATTCAACTGGTGCTTTAAACTTTGAAGAAGTACCTGAAAGCTTAGTTGTTATCGGTGGAGGAGTTATCGGATCTGAATTAGGTATGGCATACGCTAACCTAGGTTCTAAGGTAACTATCTTAGAAGGCTCTCCACAATTATTACCAACATTTGAAAAAGATATGGTAAAAGTTGTAGAGAAAGAAATGAAAAACATCGGTATCGAAACAGCAGTTAACGCTATGGCTAAAGAAGCTGTAGACAATGGTGATTCAGTAACGGTTAAATACGAAGTGAAAGGTGAAGCAAAAGAAATCACTGCTGACTACGTATTAGTATCTGTAGGTCGCCGTGCCAATACAGAAGACTTAGGTTTAGAAGCTGTAGGTGTTGAATTAACAGATCGTGGTTTAGTAAAAGTTGACAACCAAGGTCGCACTTCAGTGAAAAACTTCTTTGCAATTGGTGATATTACGCCAGGCGCTGCATTAGCACATAAAGCATCTTATGAAGGTAAGATTGCAGCAGAAGCAATCTCTGGTAAACCAGCAGCTATTGACTACAAAGTAATGCCATCTGTAGCTTACACTACGCCTGAATTAGCATCTTACGGTTTAACTGAAAAAGAAGCAAAAGAGCAAGGTTTAGATGTAAAAACTGTGAAATTCCCATTAGCTGGTAATGGTCGTGCATTATCATTAAATGCTGGTCAAGGTTTCATTCGTTTAGTAGCTACTAAAGAAGATGATGTATTAGTCGGTGCACAAATGGTTGGTGTTTCAGCATCAGACGTGATGGCTGAAGTTGGATTAGCCATCGAAGCTGGCATGAACGCAGAAGATATCGCTTTAACAATTCATGGTCACCCTACATTATCAGAAGCTGTAATGGATGCAGCTGAAGGATTATTGGGTCTGCCAATTCACATGTAATCCCTGTCAATATGTTACAAATTGAATATTCAGACGAGAAAACCCCGTGTAAGGTTTAACTTACGCGGGGTTATTTTTATATTCAATAACATTGCAGCATATCAAGATACTCTTGATGTCGCATGAGGAAATAAATTAGGAGCCTTACATTGTGATCTTGCAAAATTTGTGTTTTAATAGACTCGAAAGCAGTTTCAGTCAATTGATTGGTCAATTCAAGCATATCCATGCAATGAATAAAAGCGCTTTCTTATATATAATAGGATTATGAAGTGAAGGAGTGCACAAATGACAGTAGGAATCGGTTATGAAATTCAGGAAGGGAGAAACCAACTTGCCTTTCACACACATGCTACATTTGAATTGTATATGCTGTTGGAAGGAGAATGTACCTTCCAAATCGGTGATCAATTTTTAGAGTTGCAGCCAGATGACATTGTACTGATAGATGGGATGACGCTTCATAAAGCCTTTGTTAGTGATGAGAGTGGGCCATATAAGCGGACAGTTGTTCATTTCGATAGAGCGGATATTGAACCTGTTTTAACTAGTCTAAATCAAGAAGCAATCCTAGATATGTTTTCTAAAGAGCAAGGTTATATGTATCGATTGGAAAGTGTGGCAGATAGACAACGGGTTAAAAGCTATTTAGCTGACCTAGACCGTATTTCAAAACGAGATGACAAAACTTTTGTGCAAAGCCAATCACTTTTGCTTTTGACTCAAATACTGATGGAAATTGACTCTAGCAATCTTGAAACAGCTAAAATTGAAAGTCAAAGGGACATTAAAATTACCCATGCTGAATCGATTGCTCGGTATATGACCTTGCATTTTAAAGACAAGATCGATATTGCGACGATTGCTAAGGAAACAAATCTTAGTCCGTCTTATCTATCGCATGTTTTTAAAGAAGTTACAGGTATGACGGTTATGACATTTTTAATGTCTTATCGTTTATCGCAAGCCATGTTTTCATTACGTTTGCGTAGGGATCTACAGATTAATGAAATTGCGAAAGATGCTGGTTTTGAATCAAATGCCCATTTTTCACGCTTTTTCAAGAAACATGTAGGAAAGACACCTGCTCAATATCGGAAGTCATTTCATACGTCAGATGCATCAAGTCAGTTGGATCAATACCTATAAATTTGAATATAAATGTAAACGCTACCTTTTTAAAGGGGCAAAGGAGGATAATTTTTTATGGCAACAGAAAACAAAATTCGTTTTGGTATCATCGGATTTGGTAATCAAGGATCTATGTATGCAAAATTTATTACTGATGGCATGGTGCCAAGTATGGCATTTGTCGCGTTAGCAGATATTGACCCTGCAAAACGTGAAAAAGTGGCCGAATTATATCCAAATGTACAATTGTTTGATGACTATCAAGCGATGATTGATTCTGGACAAGTAGACGCAGTTGTGACAACTGTGCCTCATTACTTACACCCTGAAATGGCAACATATGCCTTATCTAAAGGTATTCATGTATTAAATGAAAAACCTGCCGGTGTTTACACAAAGCATGTAAAAGAGTTGAATGAATATGCTAAAACAGTGGATGCTACTTATGCAATTATGTTTAACCAACGTAACAATCCCCTATATCAAAAATTGAAAACAATTTTAGATAATCAAGAAATTGGAGATATTCGTCGTGTTAACTGGATTATTACGACTTGGTGGCGTCCACAAGCCTACTATGACCAATCTGAATGGCGTGCTACATGGGGTGGTGAAGGCGGTGGTGTCCTAGTTAATCAAGCGCCACACCAACTTGACTTAATCCAATGGTTAACAGGTGTACCAGAAGCGGTGACTTCTCGTGTGCAATACGGTTACCAACGTGATATTGCCGTTGAAGATCAAGTACATGCCATTTTTGAATATGAAAATGGGGCTACTGGCGTATTCGTCACATCTACAAATGAAATCATCGGTTCAGACAGGTTAGAAATTGTTGGTGACAAAGGGATGATTGTGGTTGATAAATCAGCTACTGCAACAGTTTACCGGTTGAAAGAGTCTGAAACGGCGATTAATCAAAATATGGATGTTGATGGTGTCGTCAAATTAATGACTGGTCAATTACCATTTGAAACATTATATGATGTTGAAGTCATTGAAGAAGAAAACGTTTGGGGTCAACAACACTCAGGTGTTCTTGAAAACTTCGCGCAACATATCTTAAACGGCACACCCTTAATTGCAGATGGTCAAGAAGGAATCAATGGGGTACGCTTAGCTAATGCTATCCATTTATCAAGCTGGACTGGTGAAAAAGTATCCATACCAGAATTTGATGATGACCAATACTTAGCATTGCTAAATGAACGAATTGCTGAAGAAGGCAAATTCGAAACCCGCTCATAAGATAGAAGGGACTGTATTTCATGTTAAGAGTAGCTGTAATAGGGTTGGGGACGGTATCTATCGTCCATTTACGCGGGATTATCCAATCAGACATGGCTGAATTAGTAGCGGTTTGTGATATTGATCCTAGTAAGTCAACCATCGCGGGAGATACCCCTTTTTATACGGATTATCAAGAGATGTTGGACCATGAAGAACTGGATGTCGTACATGTCTGCTTACCGCATTACTTACACGATACAGTGACCCTAGAAGTAGCCAAAAGAGGCATCCATGTCCTATGTGAGAAACCCGTGACAGTGAATTATCAACGGTCACAGGCCTTAGTAGATGACTTAAAAGCATTAAATAATGGTGCTAAGGTAGCTATTTGCTTTCAAAATCGATTAAATGCCTCAGTCATTGAGTTGAAACGTATCCTTCAAGAGGAGGATACGACAGATATTGTAGCGGTTAAAGGGTTGGTTGCCTGGTACCGAGGAGAAGAATACTATGAGGAGAAACCTTGGCGAGGAACGATTGAAGAGGCTGGCTCTGGGACAATCATCAACCAGTCAATTCATACACTCGACCTGCTCCACTATGTCATTGATGATCAGTGGGTTGATGTACGGGCTTCAGTCCATAATATTTTAGATTATGATATTGAAGTTGAAGATTCAGCCAATGCCAATTTTACCTTCGAAAAAGGGGCACACGGCCTTTTCTATGCGACCAATGCTTACTATGGTAACGATTCAGTTGAGTTGCAGGTTGTGACCAAACAGTCTCGTTATACCATAAAGGACAATAAGTTGTTTAACGATGAATGGAAATGTCTAGCAGAAGATGCTAAACTGCCTGATTCAAAAATCTACTATGGTCCCGGCCATCAAGATTGTATGGAACAGTTCTATAAAGCAGTTAACGAAGATACAAACGATTATTGTTCAGTAGCGGATGCACTGCCAACAATGGAAATGATTGACGCTATGAAACGTTCAAGTAAAGAAAATAAACGAATTTATAAGGAGGCCTTCTTAAATGGTTAAATTAGGTGTACAAGGGATGACAGTAAAAGATGCATTCAACGAAAATGCATATGACACAATGAAACGTCTAGCAGGAATTGGCTATAAATCAGTAGAGATTTCACAAATTGAAACCAGTCCAGAAAATATTCAAGCATTGGTGCAAGCTTGCCAAGACTTTGACATGGAAATTGCCTCAATGTCAGCTTCATTAGAACCACAAACAGAGGGTGGAGAAAGTTTAACAACCGACTACGATAAGATTGTTGCTGACTGTAAGGCAGTTGATACCGACTTATTACGTATTGGTATGTTGCCATTAAACTACATGTCATCTCTAGAAAAGGTGAAAGAATTCAGTGCCAAAGCGAATGAATATGCAAAACGTTTAAAAGCAGATGGCATCAAATTGTACTACCATAACCACCATATTGAATTCGTGAAATATGATGGCAAATATTTACTAGACATCATTGCTGAAGAAGCACCAGAACTAGGTTTCGAACTAGATATTCATTGGGTACAACGTGGTGGTGGTAACCCAGTCGACATTTTAAACCAATACAAAGGTCGTGTAGACTTAGTACACTTAAAAGACTACCGCGTAAACCCAATCCCAGAATCCGCCATCGAAGGATTATTCAAAGGCGAAATGGATGAATTCAGTAAATACTTCTACAACAACGTAGAATTTGCAGAACTAGGCCAAGGTTCATTAGATTTACCAACGATCATTCAAGCAGCTATTGATGCCGGCGCTCGTTACTTATTAGTTGAGCAAGACGATACTTACGGCCGTGACCCATTTGATTCATTAACTGATTCCTATAAGTGGTTGGTAGACAATAACTATAATGATTTATTCTAATCATTAGAAAAAGCCTTGCAAACTTCAAGCAAACAAACATTTTAAGGAGTGAGTAACTTGGTAAATCAAGACGGTATGAATTACGCGCCGAAAGGTAAAGTGAATTTAGTAGTTGAACCCGGTGAATTTAATGTGGGGGTAACTGCTTTAGATCACGGCCACATTAATGGTATGTCAAATGGTTTAATCGAAGCTGGTGCCACAATTAAATATGTATATGACGCTGATCCAGAAAAAGTAGCGGCTTATGTTGAACAATTCCCTGAGGTTGAGGTTGCTGAATCCCTGGACGAAATTCTATCTGATGAATCCATTCATATGGTTGCAGCAGCAGCAGTACCCAACTTACGGTCAGCATTAGGCAATAAAGTCATGAAATCTGGTAAAGATTACTTTACAGATAAAACAGGTTTTACTTCCTTAGCACAATTAGAAGAAACGAAAAAAGTTGTCGCTGAAACAGGTCGTCGCTATTTCGTGTACTTCTCAGAACGTATTCACGTTGAAGCAGCTATTTTAGCTGGCCAATTAATTGAAGAAGGTAAAATTGGTCGTGTTATTCAAGTAACAGGTTTTGGTCCACACCGCTTAGATAAGGATGCTCGTCCAGATTGGTTCTTCAATAAAGAGCAATACGGTGGGATTTTAACAGATATTGGGTCGCACCAAATCGAACAATTCCTATACTATACGGGGAATACGGATGCTAGAGTTGTTGCTTCAAAAGTAGCAAATTACAATAACCCAGACAAACCTGAGTTAGAGGATTATGGTGATGCCACTTTAATTGGTGAGAATGGGGCGACTTTCTTCTTTAAAGTCGATTGGTTTACACCAGATGGTTTAGGTACATGGGGTGATGGTCGTACCTTTATTACGGGTACTGAAGGCACAATTGAACTACGCAAATATATTGATGTTGCTGAATCAGACGAAAAAGACCATGTTTTCTTAGTCAATAAAGATGGCGAAGCGCATTACCAAGTCACTGGCCAAGTAGGCTTCCCATTCTTTGGCCAAATCATCTTAGACTCACTAAATGGGACAGAAACGGCGATGACACAAGAGCATATCTTTAAAGCGCAAGAACTATGCTTATTAGCCCAAGAACAAGCAGAAGTCATTGAATTAGAAAAATAAAACGCCATTTAAAAGGGAGCTGTGAAGTCAATTTCATAGCTCCTTTTATATGTGTCATATTTTTTAGAACAAAAAGAGGCTGGGATATTTTTGTCCTAGCCTCTTTTTCTGGTGCGCCCGGCATGGGCGCTAACTTGGTGGTGAAAGTCCACTACAGGCCTGGCAGTAGGAACTGTTAGCTAATGGCAAGGGTGTCCATCGCGAGGTGGAATCTGAAGGAAGCCGGAGGCAAACACTCGCACTGACGAACAGAAATTTCATATGAAGGCTGAATTAGGATGGATGAGCTTGCCAAACAAAGTGAAGTCCGATACTGCACAAGTCCTATACAGTAAATGAGGCAGTGACATGAGTGGAAAGTTAGCGCTCTTACCCGGGGAGATCTCACTAGCGCTTAGTAGTAACAACGAATAGTGAGAAGTCAGCAGAGGTCATAGTAGTGACAATGTCACGAAGGACTGAACAATATTTTATACAAATTATAGATTGGAGGTTAAGGTTTACGAATATGACAGAAAACAACCATAGGTTGGCAAGTGACTGACGAGATAGGTGGAACTGAAGTAGTCAGTCAATGTGTCTAGTAAACTTTAGGTGAAATGAAAGAAATGTATCGTAAGCAACCATCACTGATGGAAAAAGTTGTTGATAAACGAAATATTGCCGATGCCATTAAAGCTGTCAAACATAACAAAGGCGCAGCTGGCATCGACAATATGAGTGTCGCAGAGATTGAAGAACATATATATAAATACTATGTACCGTTAAGAAGTAAGCTTCTCGATGGCACATACAAACCACAACCAGTGAAAAGAGTTGAGATACCAAAACCCAATGGGCAGGTTCGTAAACTTGGTATACCAGTTGTGAGAGACCGTGTGATTCAACAAGCTATACGACAAGTAATCGAGCCACTTATAGACCCACATTTCATGGAAAATAGTCATGGTTTCCGTCCTGGAAAGGGTACGCACAGTGCCTTAAAACAGTGTGTGAAATACTATGAAGAAGGCTATAAATTTGTGGTCGACTGTGATTTAAAAGAGTGTTTTGACAAACTAAATCACGATAAGCTTATACACTACCTAGAACAATTCATCCAAGATAAAATGATTATTAAAATCATTCGCAAGTTCTTATTAGCAGGTGTTATAGACCTGTCTGGCGAATTCGTAGAAAGTAAAACAGGCGCACCTCAAGGAGGGGTACTTTCTCCCCTACTGAGTAATATTTACTTACATGAATTGGACAAAGAATTGTCGAGACGTGGACATCGATTCGTGAGATACGCAGATGACTTCGTCATCTATATCAAATCAAAACGAGCCGGAGAACGTGTATTAGAAAGTATCACTAAGTTTATCGAAAAGGATTTAAAACTCATTGTGAACACAGCAAAGAGTCAAGTAGGGTCGCCAACCCATTTAAAGTTCTTGAGCTGTCTGATTCATACAATGAATGGCCAATGTCGTTTTATCCCTACCAAGCAGGCAAAGCAGAAATTCAAACGTACTTTGAAACGATTGACTAGCCGCAAAAGACCTGGTACGTTCAAAGAAATTATACAACAAATCAATCGAGTTACACGAGGCTGGATTAACTATTTTGGACTGGGATTCATAAAAACCTTCATCCAAAGGATAGAACAATGGCTACATCGCAGAATTAGACAGCTTATTCTTAAACGTTGGAAACGACCAAAGACAATCATTAGAAAATTAATGTCCTATGGACTTGATACTGATTCTGCCAAACGCATTGCATATTCACGCAAGAAGTACTGGCGATTGTCAATAAATCTACAATTACACGTGGCATTTTCAACAAAAAGACTCTACCATTGGGGCTTAGTGCCTTTAAACCAATTAGTAGAGTCTGCTTACGCAAAATATTGAACCGCCGTGTACGGAACCGTACGCACGGTGGTGTGAGAGGTCGGAATCGAAAGATTCCTCCTACTCGATT
>NZ_PNHQ01000001.1:4720-178770 GCF_002871935.1 Aerococcus viridans | reverse complement strand
TGATTCATACAATGAATGGCCAATGTCGTTTTATCCCTACCAAGCAGGCAAAGCAGAAATTCAAACGTACTTTGAAACGATTGACTAGTCGCAAAAGACCTGGTACGTCCAAAGAAATTATACAACAAATCAATCGAGTTACACGAGGCTGGATTAACTATTTTGGACTGGGATTCATAAAAACCTTCATCCAGAGGATAGAACAATGGCTACATCGCAGAATTAGACAGCTTATTCTTAAACGTTGGAATCGACCAAAGACAATCATTAGAAAATTAAAGTCCTATGGACTTGATACTGATTCTGCCAAACGCATTGCATATTCACGCAAGAAGTACTGGCGATTGTCAATAAATCTACAATTACACGTGGCATTTTCAACAAAAAGACTCTACCATTGGGGCTTAGTGCCTTTAAACCAATTAGTAGAGTCTGCTTACGCAAAATATTGAACCGCCGTGTACGGAACCGTACGCACGGTGGTGTGAGAGGTCGGAATCGAAAGCTTCCTCCTACTCGATTTATCTTTCTATCAGTATAAATTTAAACCTCTATTATATACATGGCGTGATCGATCTCATGATAGAGGTCATTGTTACGCCATTCACGTTCATAGGCTAAACTATTGCTAATGAAGTGTTGATTGCCATGGTGGATTTGATGTCTGATATGGACATGTCCCATGATAGACGTTTTAATTGGATAGTTTTGATAGAAGGGTAAGTAGTCATCAGTTGCGATATAGGCATTAAAAAAATCAAAGACTCGGTGCGGCATGGGAATTGTAAATTCAGGAATTGTAATGACATGAGTAAGTAGAATAATATTTTTGGGAGTATGTTTTTTCATAACTTGATCTAATGTTTCCATGGTTTCTTGCGCAAAGGTTTTAGAAACTTCCTTATCCGTCGTTTGCCAGTCTAATCTGACTTTGTCTTGCCAAGTAACGAGCTTATAACGACCACGTTCTAATTGATCTTCTGTAAATGCTGGATCATGATAAGCATGGTTGTACCATCCAATATGACCAACAATCGCAGTATCTTTTTTGACCATTAGAGACTTGTTTAATAAGCTTTGTGGATGACTTTTAAAAGTATCATGAATGGATAGTGTATGTTTTCTTTCTTGTTTAGGTTCCCAATAATCATGATTACCGGGTACAAAGTAGATTTTACAACCAGAGAGGGCTTGCAATTTTTCTACAAAGCGAATGGTCTTCTCATAATGGTTAGAGATATCGCCACCTATATATACTTCATCGATTTCTTTATCATTGATGTAGGCAGAAAGTGTGTTTAGAAAATCTGTTTCTTTGTGGTTCTTCCCCCGGTCAATATGTATATCAGAAATAAATCCTAGTTTCATTTGTTTCATCCTTATTTTGGCATTATCCCTATTTTACCATATGGATTGAAAAGGCATATTAATTGAATTTCTATGCTTTAAAGCATACCATAAATCTAAGGAATAAAAATTAGGAGGTATTTGATATGGTAGATGATATTCAACCGTTCACACAAGATGAATTTGAGGAAAAAGTGAAGGATTTTAATGAGATAACTGCAAATGTTGCACAAGAGATGTTAGAGGATGATGAAGCGAAATTGCTTTTTATTGGTCGTTCTACTTGTCCATTCTGTCGTAAATATTTGCCAAAATTGATTCAAGCTTTAGGTAATGATGTGAATAATACATATTACTTAAACTCTGAACAAACAGTAACAGATGATGCATTATCTGACTTTCGTTTTGAAGTTGGTGCTAAGACAGTGCCTTCTTTAGTATATATTGGTGGCGATGGTAAATTTAAAAATTTAAATGCGGATTCTTCAGATTCTGTGGATAAAATTGCGCAAGCTATTTATGGATAAATGATAGTTGCTAGATAGGTCGCATAACTTAATTCATAAATAGAATCTTATTAAACCCTTAAGAAAGATTAAAAGCCCATGAAATCGTTTGAATATATCTATATTTTTCTTTAGACTGATAAGTATAGAAAGGTGTGATAGTAATGAAAACGCCAAAAGTAGTGATGGGATTACTCACCGCAGCTGTACTTACAGCTGGATATACCATTACCCAAGTTCAAGCACAGGAGCATGCACAAAATTTATATACAAATAATGTAGAAGTAGCACAAGTTAATACTAATACATCTAGTAGTGTATTAACAGATCAACTAGATAGTGATATAAGTACTGAAGAAATAGATAATAGTGAGCAAACTTCAGGACAAGTTTCTCATGAAGTGACACCCGTAGACAGTACAGCTGTACAAGCAGAGAAAGACGCAACTGATGAAAATACTCTAGCGGAAGAAGAAGTTGAAACGCCAGCAAGTGAATCAGTAGTTGCTGAAGAGGTAACTACGAATGATGTTGAATCAGACAGTCAAACGACACTTGATGATGCAGATACTACTAGTGAAGCATTGACAAGCTTACCTGACCAAACTGAAAACCGACAAATTATTATTGATCGTGTTGGTTTGGCTAGTGATGCATTAGATGGTTATAGTGATGAACAAATTGCGCAATCACGAGTTGAAGCAGAAAAACTAGGTTCTGACCCAGGGTACTCTTACTCATGGTTATTACAGCAAACACCAGCTAATGCGACAACTCAATCAATGTAAATTTTAAAGCAGAGAACCCTTTCTATTGAATCAATTTGATTCCAGAAAGGGTTCTTTTTTATTTTGCTAAGAAAGCTTCCATGCGTTTGATGAAGTCTTTTAATACTGTAATGCGAGCATAGCGTTTATCGACACCAGAAATAACTTTCCAAGGTGCTTCTTTTGTAGAGGTAGCTGCTAACATCTCATTCATTGCAGTATTGTAGAGGCCAAATTTGTCTCGATTTCGCCAATCTTCATCTGTGATCTTATATTGTTTATCTGGATCTTTTTCCCGGCCCATAAACCGATCGTATTGCGTATCTTTATCAATGACAATGAGGTACTTTAATAAAAGATAATCTTGGTTAGTAATATTATGTTCCATTTGATTTATTTCCGCATAAGCTTCTTGCCAACGGTATACAGGTGTCAATCCTTCAATACGTTCAACGAGTACTCGACCATACCAAGATCTGTCAAAAATAGTCATGCGTCCTAAACTAGGGAAGTCGCGGTAAAAACGCCATAGGTAATGATGCCGTATTTCCTCATCATTTGGTGCAGCGACTGTTGCAACATCATAACCGCGTGGGTCCATCAGCCGAGTTAAGCGTTGGTAATTCCCACCTTTTCCAGCTGCATCAGAACCTTCATAGACTACAATAACCCCCTTATTTTCCTGATAAGCTCTAAATAGTAAATTTGCGGCCTGTTTTTGTAAATCTTCTTTGATATCGTCATAGTCTTCCTGTGAAATGAAAGGAGAATGATCTATTTGCCCAACAATATTTGGACTATGATCAATAAAGTGTAGTTCCTTTTGTGGTCTAGTTAAATCTTTAGCTAGCCAATCTGTAAGACTATCAATACAAGTTTTGAGTGCCAGGCGTGATTGGTCTTTTTGGTCGTCTATATGTAAAATATGCCAAGGGGTTTCTTTAAAGTTTGTTTTAGCGAGTATATCGATAAAGTGTTTTCGGTAAGCCTTATAATTTTTAAGTTGGTCCTCATCTTCCTCAGTTACAAGTACTTTTCGATAAGGTTCTTTTTTTAAGGCTTTAATGCGCTCAGACATTTCATCCTTACTATGATGAATAAAGAACTTTACCACTAAAGTGTCATCTTGAGTCAAGGATTTCTCCACAAATGAAATATCATTTAAGAGATGGTTGAGCCTTTTTTCTTTCATATTCAATTGGTGAAAGAGATCGTAGTAGAAAGACCGGTCGAAGAAAACAATTTGACCGCGTTTGGGTGCTCGCATAAAGAAACGACGTAAATATGGGCGTTGTGCATCTTTCAAAGTACTCTCCTCGAAGACAGCTACTTCGTAATGTTTGGGGTCCAGCTCACGGGTTAAATCTTTGAGTAAGAATCCTTTGCCAGATGCTTCCCAACCATCCACGATGACGAGCATACTTTTTTGTGTTTCCTGTAGTTGTCGATGTAATTTAGCAAATTGATCTCCTAGTTCTGAACGCTTCATATCGTGCAAATCAGTTGGAATACTTGTTCTATCAACATTTTTATTTGGTAACATCCGCTTCACTTCTTTCTATTGGCAAAATAGCAATCCTTAGTGAACTTTATTTTCTTATATATATTATAAGGCATAAATGCAATAATGCATAAGGATTGTGCTATTTTCGGTAGAATCGTACAAATTTTTAAAAGATTCCTAGAATTTTATGATAAAATAATTAGGAACAAAAGTGAGAGAGAAGGAAAACTGAATGAAAGATTTTAAAAAAGCGGTCGATCAGTTCCATGAAACGGCCTATAAAGATAAGCAAGTGATCTATGAGTCATTAGCGCGTACCCATTCGCCACACACTTTGGTGATAACCTGTGGTGACTCCCGTATCAATGTTGAAAGCTTGTTGCAAGCCGATCCTGGAGAGGTTTTCCAAATTCGAAATATCGCAAATATCGTACCAGAATATAATGATCCAAATCCAATATTATCCCTACAGGCAGGTTTAGATTTTACTGTGACTGCCTTAAAAGTAGAAAATATTATTATACTTGGTCATATCAACTGCGGGGGCTGTAATACTTGCCTTAACCCACCAGCTAATTTTGACGAGATGCCCTATTTGAAGAAATGGCTTAGCCAATTAAACCCTGTCAAAGAGGCCATTGCAGATCAATTAGAAATGCTAGATGATCCAGTTGCAAAAAGTGATTTAATGGAAAAAGCAAATATTATCACGCAATACAATCATTTAATGGATTATCCTATTATTGCTGAACGAGTTGCAGCAGGCACCTTGAAAGTATCAGGATGGCACTTTCATACAGATGAAGGCTATGTTGAAGTTTATCAACCTGAAACCAAGACATTTACTAGACTTTAAGTTAAAATAAATATAATTGAAGCGTCCTTAGTTCGAAGGGACGTTTTTCTTTTCGATTTTTAGAAGGATTTTAAGGAGGGGGTTAGATGATGAATCCGCAAAAAGATCAGTTGGAGACTATCCAACGACTGATCAAAAACCCTAAGACGATGATAGGAATAATCATAGCTGCACTTACAGTTTATGCTTCACAAGAAACTTGGACAAATAATAATCAAGGCAATAGCCAGAATAACCAAACGCAAGTTGAAACAAGTGAATCAATCCAAGAAACAACCCAACAAACAAATACGGCTACAGATCAAATTCAAGTATCAGAGGATGGGGCATACACAAGCCCAGAAGAAGTTGCTGCATATATTGATGAATTTGATAAGTTACCAGAAAATTTTATCAGCAAATCAGAAGCTGAAGACCTTGGTTGGGTATCTAGCGAAGGGAACTTATGGGAAGTTGCAGAAGGTATGTCGATAGGCGGCGACTACTTTGGTAATTATGAAGGACTACTGCCAGAAGAAGATGAATACCGAGAAGCAGATGTCAACTATGACGGTGGCTTTAGAGGAGCTGAGCGGATCATTTTTTCCGATGACGGCGATATCTACTATACAGATGATCACTATGAATCCTTCGAACAGCTCTATTAATGACAAGGAGTGACCAGTATGCAAACACTTATTATTGATGGCCGAGACCTTTATGGGAAAAAGGAATTGCACGACTACATCGCAAAAGCATTAGACTTTCCTAGTTATTATGGTGCTAATCTAGATGCCTTAAATGATATGCTCACTTCACGAAAAGAAATCACCAATATCTATCTTCTAAACTTAGATATATTAGCAGATCATATTGGAAGTGATTATACAAAAAAATTCGTCAAATTATTAATGGATATAGAAGAAAAGAATGCATTCTTGACCATTCTTAGGTAAGATGAAGACAAAGCAAGTCTTAACGAAGAGAACAAATGATTAAAGGAGGGAAGAAATGGGTGTAATGTTAACATTAGCCTATGAGGTGGCAATTAAAGATCAGCAGATAGCACTTGAGATTATCAATCAAGCGCACAAGATGATTAAAAGTAAATTCCAACCAGTCTTAATGTCTGACAATGTACAATTAGACCATGCGATTCACAAACAATCTATATTGTTTGCTGATGGCATGTCCGCATATTTATACTACCGATTATTACAACAGGCAATTTACCCCATTCATATTAATGGCGGGCTAGGTCTATCTGAAGATATTGCTCAGTCCTTGACCTATTCTGAACAAGTATTAGAAGAAGCACAAAAATTAGGCGAGGGTTATATTTTATATAATGCCAATTTCTTTGAAGATAGTTTGTTAAATATGCAATTAATTAATTGGCAAAATATTGTCCGAAATCAAACACCAGTTGCCCGGGTATTAGCATTCCTTTATGAAATTCAAGCCCCTGTTTATGTAGATGGTAGCATGCTCACCCAAGATTTTCTAAGTGAAGACTTGATTAGCTTAGATCAGACCAAGCAAGTCTTATATGCGGATGATGAAAAATTATTATCGATGTCAGATATTAATTTTTCAGCTCGGAAAACCAGTAAATGGCTAGAGATTTTTGACCAAGTAGATAAAAAGAAATACTTTATCACTGGTCTGTTTAAAAAAGGCTATGCTACAGCAATTGCCAATATGACCTATATGACGCGACAAAATATTGATTATCATTTTCGTAGTGGACGATTTAGCTATGAGCGTGATATGCTGGCCACAATAGTCTTACAGATGGATCGTGAAATTGCAGCGTTAGGCTAAGATTAAACAACCAATAGATATTTATAAAAGGCTCTAAAATGTCCATACATATTGGCATTTTAAAGCCTTTTTATTAACTTATCAATTGTAAAAAATAGGTAAATGAGTTATTTACAAAAACAACACGTTACAGATGCCTTTTCTACTTGAGCAAATTAGAAAGGCTCTGTTAAGATGAAATTGAATTGTGATTGCTACTGTATAATTACCTTTTACTAGGAAGATTGATGGATGTAAACTATTTGAATGGGATTGAAAGGATAATGGTGAAGATTTCATGGAATCATGGGATAAACACACAAGTCAAAGCGCTAGACATATTGATCTCAAAGAGAAGATTTACTTGAGTTGTGTCAGTATTGATGCGCCTTTTATTAATGCATTTTCACTGGCACATATATTATATTTATTAGCCTTCTTCGTTATTTTGTTTGCTATGTTTATATTTAGAGACTTTATTTATACTTATCAAGTCGCCATTGGCCGCGTAATGTTTACTATTTCTCTTTTGCAACAGATTCTTTTATATTCTTGGTATTATTTCGAAACAAAATTTGACTTAAAGCAAGCCTTACCATTACATATTTGCCGAATATCCACGATTATGGGGATGTTTTACTTAGTAACAGGAAATCAAATGATCATGCAAGTCTTATTCTATTTTGGCTTGTTTGCCTACTTCTCCTTCTTCATGCCCAGTCGCATCAACAAAATCTATCATATTTCGGGATTAAGTTATTTCTTAAACCATGTCATAACGATTTTAATTCCCTATTTTGCTTATTTTACTACCGGCTGGTTACCATCCTTTCGAGGTTTAATCCTTTCACTAGTTGCCTTTGTTATTTACTGGTTAGTAGCATTAGTGGTTAACCGATCAACAGACGGGAATTATTTCTATATGAAATATCGACCGCTACCAATTTTATATAAAGTCAACTTTTCAACCTATGCAGTAGGAAACTTTGTCTTTACCTCGTTATTATTTTTACTTGGCTACGGTATCTTCAACTACTTTGCCTAGCTACTTTCAGAGAAAACATCTTCGCACACTGAGTTGGCACTAGTCCGACTCTAGGTGCTTTTTTTAAAAATTTACAGTCAGTTAAAAGTATGGCTGAAAGGGCATTTCTTGAAAATACGAAAATGGTCATCTAAAATAAGTTATAAAGGTTGGTGTTTAGAAAGGAGATTGCTATGGGCATTATTCAAACATTGGGACGGCAGAGACGACCTCGTATACAAGCAGATTCAAGGTATTATGAACAAGTGAAGTTAATGCAAAAGCGTTATACGAAGCGGACTTTTCCAAATGGTGAATTTATTGTCAAAAAACTGCCCACCTCTGATGTAGGGGGCCAATTGAAGAACGGTTAATGCGCGCTCGGGTGTTTTATCCGGATGAAAGCCAAGGATCAGCAGAGAAAGCACCTGTCATACTCTATATACATGGGGGTGGCTTCATAGGGACCACCTTTGAGACGGTAAAGAACACTTGTAGAGGGATTGCGCATAAAACCGGTGCAGTTGTTGTGGCATTTCCGTATAGTCTAGCACCAGAAAAACCTTTTCCCCATGCTTTAATAGATGGATTGGCTATGTTAGGGTGGATTCGGGATAACGCTGATTTACTAGGTGTAGACCAAGAAAAAATAGCTGTTATGGGAGATTCGTCGGGCGCTAATATTGCCACGGCTATGACTATTTTTGATATTGAGTCAGATAATCATTGGATTAAACAACAAATTCTTCTCTACCCTATCGTTAATATGGCGATGAAGGAAACAGCAGAATATAAGTGGTCGCTAGATGAATATGATATCCACGATAATGATGAAATGATTACCTTTATCGTTAAGTCACTGGGTATTGGTGTGCATTATATTAATAAATTATATGCTAAAGATGTAGACCTTAAAGACCCACTAGTATCGCCATTATTTGCTTCGAATAAAACGATTCAACAAATGCCGCCAACGATTATTGTGACAGCAGAATATGATTTCTTACGCATTGAGTCAGAAGCCTATGCGAAGCGTTTAGTAACTAATGGTGTACCAATTTCCTTTTTCCGCTATCGCGGTTTAGACCATGGCTTTGTAGATAAAATAGGGATATTGCCGCAATCTGAAGATGCATTACGAGAAATTGGTATACGGTTTAGAAAAAACTTTGGCTTATCAACCATGGCTGATATTGAAGGAAAATGACCTTTTCTTTCAATGTTTGAATGATTTTCATGTATAATCATATATATAGTATTTATTGCATACATCAGAAAAAATGTAAGTGATCAAATTGAAACGGATGAACAAAAGGAGTGTGTCAAATGTCTTATAAAATTCCACAAAAGGCTTCTGAGATTAATAAGGAAGCGAGTGCTATCCAGCAAGGGAACACTCTGGCCATTTTGGGTGCGACTTTAATTACTGGCGTTATTACTGGTTTTATTACTTGGGCAATTGAAATGATTACAGGAACGGGAGATTCATCTAGTACAACAACGATGTCAGGAACAATGGGAGCGGTTGCTGGTATTGCTTCATTATTAATCAGTGTATTTATCTCTTTACCGTTACAATTAGGGGTTGATTGGTCGGTTTTACGATTAGTAGATGAAGATCGTTTCCATATTGGGAACATTTTTGAACCTTTCCAAAGACGTTATTTCCGTAATATTTGGAATCAAATCATCTACATCGCCGTTTTCACCTTATGGACGATTCTAATTGCTGTTGTGCTTGGGCTAGTTGGCGCAGCTATTTTTTATCTCATTGGTGCACCATTAACGCCACCAACTGATTTCACAGGAGGGGATGCATCTGGTTTAGCGGGGGTTTTTGTAGGACTCGTTACCCTATTTGCCTTACTGTATGTCATTTTTATCACGATTATTACGCTACGTTTAGCAATGAATAACTACCTACTATTTGATAATGACCGTATCGGTGGTAAAAAACCATTGAAAGTTTCTAAAGTGATGATGAAGGGAAATAAGTGGACCCTATTTTGGATTAGTTTCCAAAATGCCATTTATCCAATCTTATTAGCGATCGTGATGTTTGGTGCTTTAACGATTTTTGGTTTATTCCTTCAAAATGGGGGTATATTAATTGGTGTCTTAGCGGTTATCGCAACTATAGCCTTGATAGTATTCTCAATCAAATATTCTATCCGTCAAATGGTCGCAACTGCCTTATTGTATCGTTTAATTACGGATGATTATGGTGATGATTTAGACCGGGCGTTTCCAGAATTAGACCTTACACCTGATACACCAGTTAATAACTATCATACAGCACAACGTCCAGCTTTTACGGAAAATGCGACAGCTATTCATCCAGCGAATGATGTAGCAACGGGTATAGCTGCTAATCAAGCAGTTAGCGAAGCTGAAACGGAGAAAAATTCAACTAACGTGCATCCAGTTGAAGCAGATAATCATGTTAGTGAAAGTGGCGGAGCTGCCGCTGTTTTCTCGCTAGCAGATGAAGAGAAAGCTGGTAAAGACGAAGAAACTACTAGTGAAACGCCGGCTGAAACAGACGTTGAATCTGATGAATATAAAGCAGAAAATCAAGTAGTAGATAACAATATGACTGGTTCTTCAGCCTTACGTGGGTCCTATCAAATAGGGCAAGAACCTAATGTACGTCAACCTCACGTGGCGACTTATACAGCTAGTGAGCGACCAATTTCAGCAGTACGTGACCACTTTACTGTGGAAGCTTCTGATTATAATCAAGCAAGACCAAAGGAAGAGAAACCACACTTTGATTTAAATGCTAGTCCAGCCTCTGAATCTAAAGCTGTTCGACATTCCTATGTTGTTGGGGGTCAAGAGGCAACAAATGACCGAGTTGATGATCAACCATTTGACAAGAAGCCATATAACATTATGGGTTACAATACGCCAGATCGAACTGATTTTGGTAAAGTTGAAGATGCCAAAGATATGATTATAGCCGTAGATAAAGCTGAGAGCGGCGAGGATGGCATGTTGAATCCGGACGACTTTGAAAAAGACGTAGACTATGATCCGGAAATTGATCCAGATAAAAAATAAATAATCAAATACTTGTCATCAATCAAACCGTCATCGTTCCTTTTGATAAGGAGGTGGTGGTTTTGGATATGTTAGATGTTTCCATGCAGCTGATTGGCAATGTTGGTTTTCCTATATTTGTGTCTATCTATTTAATGACACGAACCGAGAAAAAGCTTGATGACCTAATTGCAGCCGTAGAAAAACTAGCAAAATAAGAAAAGACGATTATCCATTCAAGTGAGAATGGGTAATCGTCTTTTTTAGTTTAATTATCAGGATGAATAGCTTGGTCTAAGTCTAGTGGACTTGTTTCTGCATTGTTTCCCTTATTTACTCATTCATTGTCATAAGGATTATTCTTTTGCCCCTCCCAAGCAGCTTTGTGGATTTCTATGGCTACTTTTTCTGGAATAGATAAGGATTGTATATCTGCGATTGTTGCTTCTCGGATGGCCTTCATTGTTTTAAAATGCCTTAGAACTTTCGTCCGGGTTTTAGGACCTACACCACTAATATTATCCAGTTTAGAGGTAAAAGATTGTTTACTTCTAGTCTTGCGGTGGAAAGTAATGGCAAACCGATGGACCTCATCTTGAATTCGTTGTAAGAGATGGAAGGCTTGGGACCGCGGGTCAAGTGGTATAATTGCTAGAGGGTCCCCATAGATTAGGTTAGCTGTCCTATGTTTATCATCCTTGACCATACCAGCCACTGGTATATTCAAACCAAGTTCATCTTCTAAGACTTCTCTAGCTGCATTTACTTCTATAGCCCCACCATCCATCAATATCAAATCAGGCAATTGACCATCTTCTTTTAAGAGACGGCTATATCGGCGACGAATGACTTCTTGTGTGGTCGCAAATTCGTTTGACCCATCTACCGTTTTAATCTTATATTTTCGGTACATAGACTTATTTGGACGACCATCTTCATAGACGACCATCGCGGATACTGGGTTAGTTCCTTGAATATTGGAATGGTCAAAGCTTTCAATCACTTTCAAGTATGGTAAGTTTAAAGCTTCCGATAATTGGTCGATAGCCCCCGTCGTTTTTTGTTCCTTCATCGCTAACAGTCTAAATTTGTCCAAGTGGGCAATTTTCGCGTTACGTTCTGCCATTTGTAGCATCTTAAACTTGTCCCCGCGTTTTGGGGTTGCTACTTTTACCTCAACTGTTTCAGCTATCAATTGATTATCTAAATTACCAGGTACTAGAATTTCTTTTGGCTTAGTATGATTGGCTTCCTGATAGAATTGAACGATATATGAGGTTAACTCTTCTTCAGGATCAGAATAAACTGGGAAAAGAGCGGAGTCGCGTTTAATAATGGAAAATTGTCGTAGTAAGAATACCTGGATTGAAATCCATCCTTTATCAAAGTAAAAGGCAAAGACATCACGATCATTGTACTGCTTGCTCATAATATTTTGTGGCTCTACGGTTTGTTCAATATAATTGATTTGGTCACGGTACTCAGCCGCACGTTCAAACTGTAAATCTTCTGAAGCTGCTACCATTTTTGTTTTTAGGTCATCTTTAATATGCTTCACATCACCATTTAAAAAACGACGAATCCGGGCTTTTTGCGTTTCATATTCTTCAACAGAAACTTCATGGTCGCAAGGGCCAATACACTGTCCTAGATGGTAATAAAAACAAGCACGCTTTTCATTCTTCCCACATTTACGTAAGGGATAAGTTTTTTGGAGCAAATCGAGTGTACCTGTTGCCGCATAAATATTTGGATAGGGACCAAAATATTCGCCACCATCATCTTCAACTACGGATGTAATGATCATTTGCGGGTCACGTTCTTTGGTAATCTTAATATAAGGATACATGGTGCCATGTTTTAACCGGATATTATAGTGAGGTTGATGTTTCTTAATGAGATTAATTTCCAACAACAAACTCTCTTTATCGGTTTGGGTGACAATATAATCGAAATGATGAATCTCGCTTACAAGCTGCGCTGTCTTACCCGTATGGGATGATTTGAAATAAGAACGTACTCGATTCTTCAAATTTTTAGCCTTCCCAATATAAATAATTTGATCTTGCGCATTTTTCATAATATAGCAACCAGGCAAGGCTGGTAAAAGTTTTAGGGTATTTTCAATTAACTCACTGGCCATCAATTGGTCTCCTTTCGTTAGTATAGCGGTGTTCGATCAGGTAACAAAAGTCTGTTCAATCTATTATTATACCACCCATAAAAGCTTTTTGGCAGTAAATTGCGTGGTGTTAGTGAATCCATGGAGTATTCAATCAGTAGATGACCTATAAATCACCTTTGTATTATAAGGATTGCTTTGAATATGGTAGAATAAACATCAAAGTTAACAAGTACAGGCGGGTCTTTTATAAGAGACCGTATGTAGATAGATAAAGAGGCTTTACTAGACTACGGGATGTGTCTACGATGGATATAGAAACCAAGGAGGAATTGTTATGGCAAAAAAATCGGCTTTCAACACATTATTAGGCTTGAGTACCTTAGCGCTAGGTGCTGCTTACGTTAGGTGGCAAAACTATACTGTTGGCACAACAGATTATTTTGTTGAGAATCCTCGTTTCAAAGATAGTTTAAATGGGTTTACCATTGCGCACCTATCTGATTTACACTTGCCTGACCAAAATGTAAACTTGAATGATATTTTAGATCACGTCTACAACATTCAGCCAAATATCATCGCCATTACCGGAGATATTGTGCAAACAGATGCTTCTGATTTAGATGAAGCGACCTTGTTTACATTCTTTAAAGCTTTGACTGACATTGCGCCAACATTTGCTACTTTTGGTAACCATGATGCAGCATCATTGCAACATAACCTTTTGGTTCGCACCATGGGCGCAGCAGGTATTGTTCATTTAAATGACCGAGCAATTACTTATAACTATAGAGGGCAATCACTGACTTTAATGGGCTTAGATGATAAAATGAACAAATATTTCTTAGTTGGAGATGCACTGAGAACAGTGGAATTGACTACTGAACAAATGGCTCAACCAAAGATCTTATTAGCGCATCATCCAGAAGCCTTCTTACGGTATCATGAAAATATCAACAAATCACCGGATTTAGTTTTATCAGGACATGCTCATGGGGGTCAAATCCGTATACCAGGTATTGGGGGATTATTTGCCCCTAACCAAGGAAAATTACCAAAATATACTTCAGGTGTATTCTATTTGCCAGGTAATCCTGACAAACAAATGGTAGTATCGCGCGGGATTGGTGCTTCAAGTTTCCCAATTCGTTTAAACAACCGCCCAGAAGTGATTGCGGTACATTTAACAACGGATATTGAACGTGCTGTGGATGGATTAACTAAATCTATTGATTACATCACTGAACAAGAAGGTGGCGTAACCAAACAACAATTAGAAAAACAATATTTAGCCCGTAAAAAAGAACGAGCAGAAGCACACGGTTATTATTCAGTTTCACCAGATGCCACAGATAGCCAAGAAATTATTGAAGCCATTGACAATGATAGGACAGTGGATGCCTATACATTGTTTGAAAATAAGGAGGAAGAGGGCATGAGAGATCCAAGAGAAAATCCTTTTATAGAAAATAATGACTACGATGATGATGTAGTAGATCGTTCAAGTATAGAACGGCCTAAATATGAAGCAGATGAAGAAAAAGTACCACACAATCCGAGTATTCAATCGCCTTATATCTTATTAGACCCAGAAACCAATGAAAAAACTGTCGTAGATGAAAATGTAGGCACAGAGGAAGTTTTCTCTGATCATTTAAATGAAGAAGTATTTATTGTGAAGGACCCTAAGAAACAATAGGAATTACACAATAATAAGTGAGGGCCAAACCATGGCCCTTATCTTTTGTAGATAGTGAAGAAATAGAGGAAAAAAATGACAGAAAATGATACACAAATGACGAATTTTATCAGCCGATTGCCTGTAGCACTTCAAGAAAAGTGGCAGTCAGCTGGGTTTGATCAAGCAACTGATATTCAAACGGACGCTTTCCAACCCATGTATGATGCAAAAAGTGTCATCGCATCTGCACCAACAGGATCTGGGAAAACTTTGGCTTACTTATTGCCTATTTTAAGCAGGATGGTTATCAACCGCGAAGGAGAAAAGCAATATAATGGTGGTGTAAAGTTGATTGTTTTAGTACCTTCTCAGGAATTAGCTTCTCAAGTCGGAGACGTAGTGCAAGATTGGGCTCGTGCAGTTGACTTTAAGGCTTTGAAAATTATTGGTGGTGCCAATGTCAAACGCCAAATTGAAAAAATTCGTGAAAGACCAGACATTATTGTGGGCACTTCTGGCCGGATGATTGAGTTGATTGATCAACGAAAATTGAAAGTCCATGAAGTAGATACGATGATTATTGATGAAGCAGATGCCTTACTGGATCAAGAGCATATCTTACAAACAAAACAATTAGCAAAAAAATTACCAGGTAGCGCACAAGTAGCTTTATTTTCAGCAACCGTACCAGATACCTTAACAGACTTAGCTAGTGACTTGTTAGCTGAGCCAGTTGTGGCATTAGCGACTAAAAAAATAGGTGCTGCCTTTGAAACGCAAAGACGGGATGGTTATATTACCGTGCCCGTTCGTAAACGTGATGATATGCTACGTCGTCTAGCACAAATTGATGGGATGCAAGCTTTGGTTTTTGTTAGAACCGTGGCAGAAATTGAGCAATTGCAACAAAAGCTACAATTTAACCATATTCAAACAGCCTACCTACATTCGAAAATGGCCGCACAAAACCGTCAGCAAGCCATCAAAAAATTTACTAAGGGCGAATATACGTACTTGTTCACAACGGATGTGGCTGCTCGTGGTTTAGATATTGATGACCTACCTTTAGTGATTCAATATGATTTACCGGCAACACCTGAACAATATATTCACCGTGCAGGTCGAACTGGCCGGATGGGTAAAGACGGCATCGTATTGACATTCGTGAATGATCGTTCGCTAAGAGATTTAAAAAAACAAGTTGGTGATGATATTCGTCTCACCGCATTCTATACTTATGGAGGTCAACTGACTGATCAAGTACCGAGTGCAAGTCAGCGTGATGAAGATTTACCAAAGGAGAAAGAAGATAAGCTTGTTAAAGCGAAACCAAAGGTGAAGAAGGCTAAGAAAGAGCATAAATCGACACCTTCGGCTAAGACGCGTAAGAAGAACCGGAAACGGGATCACAAGAATAAAGGTGCTAGACGACACAAGGGGTAATCTGGACTGGTCGAATGGCATTAAATTAGATACAATAAAGTAGCAACTATCAATAATGATGAATGATTTTAGAGGAGTGAATATACATAATGCGCAACCGTTATGCAGTGATTCTAGCAGCAGGTAAAGGGACTCGAATGAAGTCTAAGTTGTATAAGGTGTTACACCCAGTAGCGGGTAAATCAATGGTAGACCATGTGTTAACTAGCGTGAATAAGGCTGGTATTGATGAAGTAGTGACAATTGTTGGTCATGGTGCTGATGCTGTGAAGGACTTGTTAGGTGACCGTACGTCATACACTACACAAACGGAACAATTGGGTACTGGGCACGCTGTGCAGCAAGCAGCTAATGCTTTAGCTGATAAAAATGGGACTACTTTAGTGATCTGTGGGGATACACCTTTATTTACAGCAGACACGATTGCGCGTTTGTTAGATGTTCATGAAGAAGCTGGTTTTAAAGCGACTATTTTAACTGCACCAGCTGATGATCCAACTGGTTACGGTCGAATCGTACGGGATAAAAAAGGTCAAGTAGTTAAAATCGTTGAGCAAAAAGATGCTAATGATGCAGAAAAATTAATTACTGAAATCAATACAGGAACTTATGTTTTTGACAATGCTTTATTATTTGATGCTTTAAATAAAGTAGGTAATGACAATGCACAAGGTGAGTATTACTTACCGGATGTGATTGGCATTTTGAAAGATGCTGGCGAACCTGTAGGGGCTTTCCAAATGGATAATCTTGATGAGTCACTTGGTGTAAATGACCGTGTGGCATTAGCTCAAGCAAACCAAACGATGTTTAAACGCATCAATGAAGAACATATGCGTAATGGTGTAACTATTGTAGATCCGTCATCAGTCTACATTGAGGCAGATGTTAAAATTGGTGCAGATACTGTGATTGAACCGAATGTTTACCTTAAAGGAGATACAGTTATCGGTAAAGACTGCCATATTTATGCTGGAACAACGATTCGTGATTCCAAGATTGGTGACCGTGTGAAAGTGCGAGCATCCGAAATTGAAGAAAGTCAAGTAAAAGATGGCGTGGATATTGGACCAAATGCTCATTTACGTCCAGCATCTATTATCGATGAAAATGCACATATTGGTAACTTTGTAGAAATTAAAAAAGCCCATATCGGTGAAGGCACTAAAGTTGGTCACTTAACTTATATTGGCGATGCTACTTTAGGGAAGAATATTAACGTATCTTGCGGTGTTATTTTTGCAAACTATGATGGTGTCAATAAACATCATTCAACAATTGGCGATAATTCATTTATCGGATCTGATGTAACGATCATTTCACCAGTAAATATTGAAGCAAATGCCTTTTTAGCAGCGGGATCTACAATTACTAAGGATGTGCCAAGTAAGGCTTTAGCCATTGCGCGTTCACGTCAGGAAAATAAAGCGGGATTTTGGGATAGACTGCCAATTGGTAAAAAAGATTAAGATTGCAAAAATTGTAATCAAATTCACATTTTTCGGTTCGCTATTTAGCTAACAATCGTCATTTTTCTATGGTAGAATAGGTACGATAAGAGTGTCTGATCATTCAGTATTGTGGAGGGAAAAAAATGTCAGAATCTATAGTCGATCATAGACTAAAAATCTTTTCATTGAGTTCAAACAAAGAACTTGCTGAAAAAATTGCAACTTCAATGGGTGTCGAGTTAGGTCATATTTCAGTGTCACACTTTAGTGATGGTGAGATTAAAATTGCAATTGAGGAATCCATTCGCGGAGACCATGTTTACATCATCCAATCAACATCTGACCCAGTTAATGATAACTTGATGGAAATGTTAATCATGATTGATGCTTGTCGTCGTGCAAGTGCGAAAACAATTAACGTGGTAATTCCTTACTTTGGCTACGCACGCCAAGACCGTAAGGCTCAACCACGTGAACCAATCACGGCCAAGTTAGTAGCACGTATGATGGAAAATGCTGGCGCAACACGTATTCTTGCTTTAGACTTACATGCAGCACAAATTCAAGGTTTCTTTGAAGTACCTGTTGACCACCTTTATGGTGCGCCATTACTAGCTGAATACTTTTTAAACCATGAAAGATACATTGATTCAGACATCGTTGTGGTATCACCAGACCATGGTGGTGTAACACGTGCACGTAAGCTAGCTGAATTCTTGAAAGCGCCAATTGCTATCATTGATAAGCGTCGTCCAAAAGCCAATGTAGCTGAAGTGATGAATATCGTAGGGGATGTTTCGAATCGTCACGCTATTATCATCGATGATATGATTGATACTGCTGGTACTATTACCCTTGCAGCATCAGCAATAAAAGATGCTGGCGCATTATCTGTTGTAGCTTGTTGTACGCATCCAGTTTTATCTGGTCCAGCTATCCAACGCTTGGAAGATTCAGTATTAGATGAAGTTGTTGTTTCTGATTCAATCTACTTAACAGAAGAAAAACGTATCGATAAAATTAAACAAGTAACTGTAGCTGAATTAATCGCGGAAGCTATTGTGCGTATCTACGAAAATCGTTCAGTATCACCGTTATTTAATGAAAAATTCAAAGGTATGCACCATGTTATTGAATAAGTTGGTTGACATATATCTAAATTGAGAAAAAAGCAGTCCTTACCTTGTTGGTGAGACTGCTTTTTTCTATATATCAGTGTTTTAGTAGAGTGTGCTACAATAAGATTATTAGAGTTGGACAGTCTTTATAGTATTTTAGGCGCCAACTATCTGTTAAAATCATCTGATAATGGAGGGAATTTATGTTTGGTAATTTTATGATAGGCTTTAATGCTGTTATGCCGATGCTGATTTATATGTTGCTAGGTCAATTTTTTGCTCAATCGGGAATGATTAAGGAGGCATCTTTTCAAGATTTTAATAAAGCATTGTTTAAAATCTTATTACCGATTAACCTATTTACTAATATTTACAAGTCTGATTTCCAACAATCGTTCAATGGTTTTGCTTTAACCTATATCATTGTTATTGCCTTAGTGCTTTATTTTATCCTTGCCTTTATCATTCCTAAGATATCAGATGACCGGACCCGTTACGGGGTGATTTTACAAGGATCAGTGAGAGCGAATGCAATCCTGTTTGGCTTACCGTTGGGGACATCATTACTTGGGGAAGAGAATATGGGAATGGTGACCATTACCCTAGCGATTATCGTACCGTTTTGGAATATTATGTCGGTGGTGGGTTTTTCTTTATATTCCGCGGATAAGGTATCCTTTAAGCAAATGGGGCGGAGTATTATCACCAATCCTATGGTTATTGCAACTTTAATCGGCTTGCTGGTTGTTTTATTAGGCTTACAATTTCCAGAATCGGTGAATACAACTTTAACCAATATCAACCGGATGGTCTCACCACTGGCTTTAATGGTAATGGGAGGGACATTCTCTATTTCTAAATTGAAGGACATTGATTTTAGCTTAATTTTTACAGTAGCCAATAAATTACTGATTTTACCTTTAATTGGGATTACGTTAGGCGCCCTCCTAGGTTTTAGAGGAGATGCTATCATTTCAATCTTGATTGCTTTTGCAGGACCAACAGCGGTATCATCCTATGCTCAAGCGATTGCAGCAGATGGGGACGGTGATTTAGCTAATCAGACAGTAGTATTTACGACCATCTTATCTATGGTCACACTGGTATTCTGGATTACTGTAATGAAAACATTCAGTCTATTCTAATTTAATGAAGTCAATAAATAAAGGTGAAACAAAAGTCGTCTAGGATTAACGTACTGGATTAAAAGCTGAACAATAACGAAATGTTATTGGCGTCTTTTTTTTTGAAGTATCGGATAATGCTGACTTTTGAAACCTGGTTATAAACGTTTTTATATAGCAAAAAGAGGCTGGGATATTTTTGTCCCAGCCTCTTTTCGAATATTATACGATTAAATTTGTTCTGCTTATTTTAAAAGTCTAACTTTGCCCAAGCAGTTTCTAAGGTTTCTCGTAATTTTGTGGCAGATAAGTCCATTTGCTGTTGCTCATGGTCAGTTAAGTCTGCTTCAATTACACTACGAACTCCATCACGATTGATGATAGCTGGTGCACCAATATATACATCTTTTTGATTGAATTCACCATCAAGATAAACAGATACAGGTAAGATAGCATTTTCATCATGCAAGATTGCTTTTAGGATACGAACTAAAGATACACCGATACCATAATAAGTTGCACCTTTTTTCTCGATAATCATATAAGCTTTATCACGCACATGATAGAACAAGTTGACTAGTGCTTCTTCATCAATTGTTGAAGGTTGAGACACCCATTCATAGATTGATTGTCCACCGATATTTGCGTGAGACCATACAGGAAACTCGGTGTCACCATGCTCACCCATAATGTAGGCATGAACGTTACGTGCATCAACATCAAGTGCTATAGCTAATTCTTGACGGAAGCGCGCTGAGTCTAATGAAGTACCAGAACCGATTACACGGTTGGCAGGTAGGCCAGAGAATTTCCAAGTAGCGTAAGTTAAGATATCTACAGGGTTAGTAGCTACTAGGAAGATACCGTCGAATCCTGACGCCATTACTTGATCTACCATACTCTTAAAGATACGTAAGTTTTTGTCTACTAAATCTAAACGGGTTTCACCAGGTTTTTGCGCAGCACCAGCAGTAATTACGACCACATCTGCGTCGCTACAATCATCATATGTAGCTTTGTAGATTTTTTTAGGAGATGTGTAAGCTAGTGTATCGATAAGGTCTAATACATCCCCTTCTACACGGTCTTCATCTAAGTCAATAATCCCTAATTCTCTTCCGACACCTTGAATTACAGAAGCATATGCAAATGCAGATCCTACAGCACCATCACCAATTAAAATAACTTTTTGCCCTTTTTTTGACATAATAGATTCTCCTTAACTTTTTGTCTCTTATAGTGTACAAATCAAACCATATGGTAAATGTTTCATTAACCCGTGCAAAGCTAGTGAACAATTGATTTAAAAATTAGCTTGATCAACAGTTAGTGAAATATTTAACATAATAATACCATTCTGTTCAAAAAAATCAATAGTATTTTACGATATTTTTTCAAATATATAAGTAACACACTGCCAACCAACTATATGCAAACGTGTACAATGAGATGTTTTCAGTGTTTTTTCAAAATATATCTTTCTGTTATACCTGTAATTTAAAACTGTATTATTAAAAATGACATTTTTTTCGAAAAGTTTGTGAAAAAGTGGTTAAACTAAAATATTCAGGAACAAATTTGTCTTTTTGTATAGGTATTACTTGTAAAAATGATGTGGCGACAAGAAGGCTTCGTTAATTTTGGATAGGCATCTAACCCTATTATGGCAAAAATGTATCCGTTTTCCAAATAAGACCCCTTCATTTAAGAAAAATCACCTACTATAACACTGAGCAAAATGTGCTAGAGGGAATATTCGTGTTGTAGCGTTCTTTGTCTTTCAAGCTTGTGGACGCTTTGTGCTATAATAGGTTTATAAATATCCATATAAGCTGTACGGGATGACTTGCACTAGGTAGATGAGTTCCCGTACAGGTTTTTTCGTGTTAATAAGTGTGGACGAATAAAATAAATATCGATATAAACCATGTAAAAATAATTAAAATGAGAAATCAATATTAGATAAAACTATACGGAACTAAGACTAAGGAGATATTGAAAATGAAATTAATTGTTGGATTGGGCAATCCTGGTAAAAAATATGAGGGTACACGCCACAATATTGGATTTATTGCTTTAGATGAATGGGCATACCAACACCAAGAGTCATTTAATAAAACCGGGTTTAAAGGGGAGTATTTTGAAACTTTCGTGAATGGTGAAAAAATTATTTTTCTTAAACCGACAACTTTTATGAATAATTCTGGAGAAGCTGTTGGAGCAGTTGCTCATTACTATTCGATTCCAGTTGAAGATATTTTGGTCGTATATGATGACTTAGATATGGATCCAGGGCGAATTCGTTTACGGCAAAAAGGGTCTGCGGGTGGTCATAATGGGGTTAAATCCTTAATTGCCCATCTTGGAACAGACAAAATTCGTCGTATTAAATTAGGGATAGGACATCCAGGAAAAAGTGGAACGGTTGTTCATCATGTCTTATCTAAATTTCCAAAAGAAGACCATACCCAAATGTTAGCTGCTACGCGTTCAGCTGTTGAAGCGATTGATTACTGGTTAGCTGGTCATACTTTTGAAGAAACCATGACCAATTTTAATAATTAGCCAATGAGAAGGAGGAGACCGCTTGGATTTACAAACATTTTTCTTGCAAGAAACACAGAATGAATCATTTAAACAAGAAGCAAAAAAGGGACAGTCTGTCCTTTACTTAGGTCTTCAAGGTGCAAGTCGCGCGTACATGGCCAAAACATTGTTAAGTTTGGCGAATGAGCAAAAAGTAGTGATTGTTACCAACAATCTATTACAAGCTGATCATTTTTATAATGACTTACAAAATGACTTTGACGAGGACGAACTACATCTATTTAATGTGCCTGAGTCTGTAGTAGCTGACTGGGCGATTGCCAGCCCAGAGGCTTTGGCTGACCGGTTAACTGTGTTAAATTGGGCCAGAGACCCCGAGGCAACTGGTGTCTTAATCACGCCTATGTTTGGCCTTAAACGCTTATTGACGCCGCCAGAAATTTGGGACAATACCCGCTTACAGGTGAAATTAGGGGACGAATTAGAACCAGCTAAATTGGTCCAACGTTTATTGCATCAAGGGTACCAACGGGCTGAAATCGTGATGACACCAGGAGAAGTGAGTCAGCGCGGGGATATCGTCGATTTCTATCCTTTAAATGCAGCCTATCCAGTCCGAATATCGCTTGGTTTTGATGAAGTGGAACGTATTTCTACTTTCGATCCCAATACACAAAAGTCGTTGCAAGACCAAACATCTATTCAGATTCAACCATCGCAAGAATTTATCGTTTTACCAGAACAATTACAGGCACAAGCAGATGCTTTTAAGCAACAAATGTCTAAATCACTTACTAAAATTAAAGATGAAGTTGTACGTGATTTGGCAACAGCTGTGGTCAATGATGAAGTTTCGGCCTGGAAGAATGGGGAAATGACGGAAAATTCCAAATACTTCCACCGTTATATGTATCCAGAAACAACAACACTTCTTGATTATATTAGCGATCAAGCCTTTCTTATTTTGGATGACTATGCCCGTTTAATTCAAGAAGAAGCGAACTGGGCCAATAATACAGAGATGTATTTACAAACTATGGTCGAAAGGGGACAGTTACCGGCACAAGTTCAAGTATATGATGACTTTAAAAAAACCATCCAAAACTTCAAAGGTCGAAAATTCTACTTTTCACTTTGGCAACAGGGGTTAGGGTCGCTAAAATTTGATGGTCTCTATCAGTATCAAACAAGAATGATTACCCAATTTTATGATCAAATGGATGCTTTGAAAATTGAATTAACAGCCTGGATTCGTACTGGACGCACAGTGGTTATCATGTTGAAAGATAAGGATCGGGTAAAGGAAGTTCAAGCTATTTTACAAGAAATAGATGTGGCAGCTGAAGCAACCGATGAGGGGAATATATTTGCCAATAAGGTGAATTTAATTGCTGGAGGCTTATCAGGATCAATTGAATTTGTCCAAGAACGACTGGTTTTACTATCAGAAGCGGATATTTTTCATATACAGAAGAAACGACGTAAAGCGAAGAAACCGCTGATTTCAAATGCGGAACGTATTAAAAATTACCAACAATTAGAAGTGGGCGATTATGTCGTTCATGTAAATCATGGGATCGGGCGCTATACCGGGATTGAAACCATCGAATTCGCTGGTACACACCAAGATTATTTAACGATAGTATTCGCAGACCAAGCAGCAATTCATGTGCCCATTGATCAGATTGATCTGGTTCAAAAATATGTCTCCGCTGAGGGGAGAGAACCCAAGTTAAATAAAATGGGCGGTAGCGAATGGGCTAAGACAAAACAGAAAGTATCTAGCAAGATTGAAGATATTGCAGATGAATTGATAGACCTATATGCCTCACGTGAAGCACAGAAAGGATTAGCGTTTGGTCCAGACACACCTGAGCAGTTAGCGTTTGAAAATGCCTTTCCATATTCAGAAACCGATGACCAAATTCAATCAATTGCAGAAATTAAGAAAGACATGGAATCTGAGAAACCGATGGACCGCTTACTGGTTGGAGATGTTGGTTTTGGGAAGACGGAAGTCGCTATGCGAGCTGTTTTTAAAGCTTTGATGGAAGGTAAACAAGTAGCCTTCTTAGTGCCTACAACTGTTTTAGCACAACAACATTATGAAACATTTGTGGAGCGATTCGCGGATTGGCCATTTGAGATAGGCTTATTATCTAGATTTAGAAGCAAAGCGCAACAAAATGAAACAATTGCTGGTTTAAAAAAGGGACAAATAGATATTGTGATTGGTACCCACCGTGTGCTATCTAAAGATGTCGAATTCCTGGATTTAGGGTTGTTGGTAGTGGATGAAGAGCAGCGCTTTGGAGTGAAAGCTAAAGAAAAACTGAAAGCTTTAAAAGCGAATGTGGATGTCTTAACCCTAACCGCAACACCAATTCCTCGGACATTGAATATGTCTATGTTGGGCGTTAGGGACTTATCGGTTATTGAAACACCACCTGCCAACCGGTATCCTGTCCAAACCTTTGTAATGGAGCAAAATTATGGCGCGGTGAAAGATGCGATAGAGCGTGAAATTGCCCGTGATGGTCAGGTATTTTATCTCTTCAATAACGTTGCGCAAATCGAAGAAAAGGCTGCCCTTATTAATGAACTGGTGCCTGAAGCTAGAGTAGCCATTGCTCACGGTCAGATGACCGTAGTTCAATTAGAAAATGTCATGATGGACTTTGTTTTAGGTGAATTTGATGTGTTAGTGACAACCACAATTATAGAAACTGGCGTAGATATCCCAAATGCGAATACCTTACTGGTTGAAGGTGCTGATCGGATGGGGCTATCGACTTTATATCAATTGCGGGGTCGGGTAGGTCGTTCAACTCGGATCGCCTATGCCTACTTTATGTACCGCCCAGATAAAATGCTATCTGAAGTATCAGAAAAACGCTTGATGGCCTTGCGTGATTTTACAGAATTAGGATCTGGCTTCAAAATCGCCATGCGTGACTTATCTATTCGTGGTGCGGGGAACTTATTAGGGAAGCAACAACACGGTTTTGTCAATTCTGTCGGATTTGACCTCTATTCACAGATGTTACGTGAAGCAGTTCAACGTAAGCGCGGGGTTTTACCAGCTAAGCAGACGGCACCGGTGGAAATTTCCTTATCTATCGATGCCTATATTCCACAAAGCTATATTCATGATGAGCGACAAAAAGTTGAAATCTACAAACGTGTAAATGCTATGACAAGTATAGATGAGATGTGGGATCTAGATGATGAATTAATGGACCGGTACGGTGAACCGCCAGTTGAAACACAGCTTTTATTACAAGTGGGAACGATTAAATCAGCAGCAGATAAGATTGGTGTTACAAGTATTAAACGCATCACTAAAAGTAATACAATTGAAGTCCTTTTCCATGATGATTTAGACCAAAAAGTAATGACACCAGCAATATTTAAGGCTTTAGAAGATAATCCTTTCCGTTTAGCAATGAAGCAAGTAGGTTCGGCTTTATTAGTTAGTCTTGGACTCAATAAGTTATCTACTGAAGAATGGTTGGATTACTTGCTACAATTCATGACCCAATTGGCTGATAATGAAAATATTGTCCAAATGAAAGCTGATCAACTAGCTAAGGAAAAGGCAGAATATGAGAAAGCCCAAGCTTTGAAGGCGGCACAAGAAGAAATGGCTAATAAGGCAGCTGTAGATGCAAAAGTGAAAGCGGCTGAAAATGATGCGAATGCGACGAAACTTTCGGATGAGCCAGGTCAAGTAGGTGACTAGATAGTGAAAAATGAAGATAGAAATCAGGAGAAGCGAATGCAGGCATTAGGACCAACAACTGGTCAACATGCTATGCAAGGAGCTGCCGTCCTAACAGTAGCAGCGCTGATTGCTAAAGTGTTATCTGCTATCTACCGTGTACCACTCCAAAATCTAGTTGGAAATGAAGGTTTTTATGTTTATCAGCAAATATATCCTATCTATGGTATTGGGATGACTTTCGCCTTAAACGGCCTGCCTTCTTTTATCGGTAAGCAAGTTGCCTTGGTCCAAAGCGACCAGAAACAAACAAAAACGCTGCTTAAAGGCTATGCCCTTATTATTTCGATTTTTGCCCTGATTTGTTTTGCCCTTGTTTATTTTGGGGCAACTCAGATTGCTTGGATGATGGGGGATAACTTATTAACGCCAGTCATCCAAAGTGTATCTTTTATGTTCTTATTCATGCCAGGCCTATTACTGACAAGAGGTTTTATGCAAGGTCGTAATGAAATGACACCGACTGCTATTTCGCAAGTTGTGGAGCAATTTGTTCGTGTAGCGTTTATTTTAACAGTAGCTTTTTTATTTGCTCGGATGCAGGCTAATGGACAAAATCCGGATGTCTATCAAATGGGATTTTGGACTATGCAGTCTGCTTGGATTGCTGCTGGCGCAGCCAGTTTAGTGATGGGATATTATGTTTTAAATTACCGTGAAAAAGCGATGTATCAAGATTTCTTAGGGGGACATTACGGTTTAAACCAAGATGTTTCAACACATAATACAACAAAACTCACTTTGGGGAAATTGACCAAAGATTTTGTCACAGAAGGTTTTGTCATTTGTTTTTTCTCGGCTCTTTTAATTTTTTACCAACTTATTGATGCCTTTACCGTTTATGACCAACTTGTTGATAACGGCATAGCTATAGCGCTAGCCAAAGATATGAAAGGGATTTATGACCGAGGTCAACCAATTGTTCAACTCGGTATGGTAGTTGCCACATCGCTTGCCACTTCCTTTCTACCGACCCTTGCCTTAGTGAAAAAGGGCGAACATAAGCAAGCTAGCGAATTTGAACTTGTCAGCAGGCAATATTTACGAGTGACGTTATTTTTTGCCATATTGATTACGGGGGGTTTGATATCGATTATGCCACAATTAAACCATTTCCTATTCGCTAGCACTGATGGGTCTACGGTTTTAATGGTTTATGTGCTGATGATTATATTTGCCAGTCTTGTACTGGGACAAAATAATATACTCCAAGCCCAAGGTCAGTGGGCTAAGTCCGGGATAGCTTTTGTCATGAGCATGTTAGTGAAAGGAATTGCTACACCTATTTTAGTTGACTGGTCAAAAACGACAGGAGCAGCTTGGGCAACTAACCTCGCTTTAGTCGTTATGGTGATTTTACTAGATAAGATGTTGCCTAAAACGTTGCGCTTAACGAGTTGGGGGCGTGTCGGTATAAAAACGGGCTTGTTAGCGGTATTGATGGTTGTGATGAACTTTACCCTGGCTCATTTATACCAGCAAGTCCTCTATATACCAGTCACTCGACACTTAGATGCGGTATTAATGGTAGGGCAGATTATCCTAGGGCTATTGATTGTTTGGCTATATTTACGTAAGGATCCGATATTAACCAAATCTGAATGGCAGACCTTGCCAAAGGGAGACTTGATCTGGCATTTATTAAAGAGCAATTGAAATCAGTTAGTTAGTATGCTTTATAATTAACATGGCTTAAAAAATTCGCTTAATCATAAAGGGTTAGTTAAAAACATGGTATACTGAACTTGTGTTAGAAATGACTCGTTTTCTTGTGTAGTGTTATAAAGAGAGTATGTAAATTCCAAATAAAAAGTGTATAGAATAAAGGAGCAAGATTTTTGCGGTTAGATAAATTTTTAAAAGTATCCAGAATTATAAAAAGAAGAAGTGTTGCTAAAGAAGTTGCAGATAAAGGACGAATTACCATCAACGGTCGACTAGCTAAATCAGGAACAGATGTCAAAATTGGGGACGAGCTAGTGATTACATTTGGTAATAAAGATATGACTGTTCGTGTAGATGATCTGAAAGAAACCACAAGAAAAGATGAAGCAGAGCATATGTTCACTATTGTTAGCGAAGAATACCACGAAGATCAAGTAAAAGGTGGATTTTAGACTGGATTTATGATGGCGCTAGCATTGAATTATTGGTATACTATTTAAGTATATGATTGATAGATTCAAAACAACCATAGAAAGGGGTTTTTGCTATGCGGCTAGAAGATCGTCTTGACCGTGACAGCAAAAAAGTGACATCATTAGCCGAACACCGTAAAGCGAAAACCAAGAAGTGGTCAAGAAAACCCAAGACCACAGCTGATTGGATTACTTGGCTTGTTGTGGGGGTTTTCGCTGTTGTGACTTTAGGTTGTGTATCAACTGCTTATGCAGCGCATAAAGACCGGCAAGCTGTCGAAGAACAAATTGCCTTAACTGAAGATGAGATTGCAGGTGAACAAAAGGCAATCGATACCTTAAGTCAACAAGCTAGCTTATTAAAAGATGATGAGTATGTGGCGAAATTAGCACGATCACGTTACTACTTAAGTAAAGATGGTGAGATTATTTTCAGTGTGCCTGAAGATAACGCATCTAAACAAGCAGAAATTTTAAATAAGGCTTATTTACAGCAAAATAAAGAAAATAATGATGAATAAATCGTGCTAACAAGGTAAACTAGAGATAGCTTTACTCATCCGGATAAAAGGCTATTTACCGGATGGAAGAATTTCAAGGAGGATATTTGGGATACATGGCAATTGAAGTAGGAAATAAAGTTACCGGAAAAGTTACAGGGATTACAAAATTTGGTGCGTTTGTTGATTTAGGAGAAGGCAAAAATGGTTTAGTCCATATCTCTGAAGTAGCTGAGGGCTTCGTAAAAGATATTAACGATGTCTTATCGGTTGGAGATGAAGTAACCGTTTTAGTGACCAATGTAGCTGATGATGGTAAGATTGCGCTGTCAATCCGTCGTTTAAATGCTGATGGTACAAGTAAGCCAGCGACAGCAAACCGCGGACGTAATGATGGTGGCGGTCGTGCCCGTGGCAACCAAAACTTCCGTAAAGATGACAACCGGGATGACCGTAGTGGTGGCTATCAAGGAAAAGCAAAAAATAATCACCATTCGGCTGGTCGTTCTAATTTTGCTGGTGGCAATTCATTTAAGTCAAACGCTGGCAATAAAACAGGAACAAGCGATTTCGATAGCATGATGTCATCATTCTTAAAAGAGTCAGATGATCGTTTAAGTTCTCTAAAACGTAATACTGAAGGTAAACGCGGTGGCCGTGGAGGTCGTCGTTCCTAATATTAAACGAATAGGGTGTGGCAAATGTTGTTACCCTAGCGCTTGGTGTTGACACTTATTGAAAGGGTCTGTGGCAATTTGCTGCAGACCCTTTTGGCATTAAATGATAAAGGTAGTAAATGTTGAAAGAAAATATTTATTGAAGGGGCAATGGGTGGATGACTGAAAATGTATTGAAAATTGTACGTGATTGGACCTTAGCAACGAAAGAACGATTGAAAAAGAAAATTCCAGCAGATTATGTCCCAATCGATGGTCAAATCCCCTTTTTATTGGCTGTTTCTGGTGGCGTAGATTCTATGGTGCTACTAGATGTTTTTGACCGGTTAAGTAAACAGGGGTTGGTCAATTTTTCGGTTATTCATATCAACCACCAAATACGTAAAGAGTCAGATGCTGAGCAAGATATGGTTGTTGCATATTGTGAGCATCGGGGGATTCCTATTCAAGTGGTTGCTTGGGATCATGAGGACCCTGAGAATCCAAACCGATCAGAATTGGCGGCACGTGAATTCCGATACGCAGTATTTCAGCGCATGATGGTCTTGAATAAGACACCATTTTTAGTCACTGCCCACCACCAAAATGACCAAGCTGAAACAGTATTGATGCGGCTAGTGCATGGTGGTCGTTTGAAGAGTATCGCAGGTATCCAACCTTATCGTCCGATTCAGTTGGATAAGGGGATGCAGTCGGGCTTTGTTCTCCGCCCCATGTTGACTATTGAAAAAGCGGACTTATACGACTATGCAGCTTTGTATAACTTAGATTTTAGTGAAGATCAATCTAATCAAGATTTAGCCTATACCCGCAACCGATTTAGGCAAACATATATACCGGAATTGGAGGCGGAAGATGGCGCCTTGATTGATCATTTAGGTGAATTTGCTATGGCTGCTCAAGCGACCAACCGCTTTGCGGATGCTTATATGGACCAGATTTTACAAGCTATTCTGGTAAAAAAAGATGATGTATGGCAAGTAGATCTAAGAGCTTTTTCGAATTATGATTTTTCAGAGCAAATCCTGTTGTGGCAGCGGTTGTTTGATAGAACGAAGATTGCTCATTTCGCTACTTTTAGTCAAGACGGGTTTAAGCGGATGGTGGCTTTCTTACAGCGTGATAATGGCCAAGGTGAGTGGCGGTTGCCGGGAGGCTACCGCTTAGTCAAAGTGTATGATACGGCGTATATTCTGCCTGGTGGCCGGTCGGATTTTTTGGCTAGTGGTAGTACGAGAGAAAAGGCTGGGCAGACTTTAAACTGGCAGGACTGGGTAATAGTAGGCGACCAAATCAAACTAGGTTGGTTTGATGAAGCTAAAGCGGATGAGTTCTTGGACCAAGGAGCCGTCTTATTGGCTACTGTAGATGTTGATGTTAGTTTGACAGTGCGTAATCGCCGTCCCGGAGATTTTATCCGACTATCCAATGGTCATAGGCAAAAGTTGAACCGCTTTTTAATCAATGAAAAAGTCCCGTCTGGTATTCGAGATGCTCTATTTGTGTTAGCGGATAGCAATCAAGAGGTGTGGGGCCTCTTTTATAAGGGAGAGGTCTTATATGGGAATCGAACAGGTTCGGGGACTAAAGTATTCGTAAAATTTTAAGGGTTTTTGACGTAATTGTTGGAGAATAGTGTTAAGATTGATATAATACTTTTCGCTTACTGAATGATTTTAGGGTGGTTTTTCTGCGCTAGGGCGTCCAGGTTTGGGTGAGTAAATTTAATTAATTGCTATTAAATTAAGTTATTTGCTAAAATAACTTAGAATTATGTGAAATAAAATGTGGAGGATTATAGGCATGCATAAGGATGTAGAGGAAATTCTAATTCCGACTGAGAAAATTGCGGAACGAATTCAAGTATTAGGTGAGGAGCTAACAGCAGATTACCAAGATAAAAACCCGATTGTGGTGGCTATTTTAAAAGGGTCTGTCTTGTTCATGACTGACTTAATTCGTGCAATGGATATTAATTTACAAATTGATTTTATGGATATATCTAGTTATGGTGGTGGCGTTGAGTCATCAGGTCAGGTAAAGATCTTGAAGGATTTAGACGCGGATGTGTCTGGTCGTCACGTGATTATTGTTGAGGATATTGTGGATACAGGGAATACTTTGGCGAAAATCCATGATTTGTTCCAACACCGTAATGCAGCTAGTGTGAAGGTGGTTACTTTATTAAATAAACCTGAACGCCGTACTGCCGAAGTTTCAGTGGATTATGTTGGTTTTGAAATCCCTGATAAGTTTGTAATTGGATACGGTATGGACTTTGATGAAGAGTACCGCCAACTGCCTTATATCGGTATCTTGAAGCCTAGTGTTTATGCACATTTATTCCATAATTAGTGAGTTAATTTATTGATACCTATTTTTACTATTTATTTACAGGCTGCTTTAAGAACAACAATTAGAATGGGGAAAATGAATGCAACAAAAGAGACCTAACAGACCAAATAGAAATACTTTCATTAGAAGTGGTTTGCTGTGGCTGATTTTGTTTTTTGCTTTGATGGCATTGGTAAGGTCACTAACAAGTGATTCTACTGGTGGTTCCACTGAAGAATTAACACAATCAGAATTCATTCAAACACTTTCTGATGGAGATGTAGATAGTTTCTCAATCCAATCCAATGCTGGGGCTTATGAAATCCGTGGTACTTATAAGGATTCGGATGGGGAACCGAGTGAATCATCCTCTTCAACGAGTGATGGAATTCCAATTTTTCAAGATTTACAACAAAGTTCAGCTTCTGAGTTTGTTGTAAATGTGTTGCCAAATGATAATACAATCCGAACGATTACAGACGCAGCAACATCTACAAATACAGAAATGACTACTTTAGAAGAAGACCAGTCTGGTATGTGGTTGAGCTTAATATTTACTGCTGTACCGATTGTTTTCTTTGTTGTAATTATGTATATGATGTTCAGCCAAAGCCAAGGTGGCGGTCGAAATAATCCAATGTCTATGGGTAAATCGAAGGCTGTTGATCAATCGAAAAAAGAAGTGAAAGTGCGTTTTTCTGATGTCGCTGGTGCGGATGAGGAAAAACAAGAGTTAGTCGAAGTGGTGGACTTCTTGAAAGATCCACGAAAATTCCAAGCACTGGGAGCTCGCATTCCAAAAGGTGTGCTTTTAGAGGGGCCTCCTGGTACCGGTAAGACTTTGATTGCTAAAGCAGTAGCTGGTGAAGCTGGCGTGCCTTTCTATTCAATCTCAGGTTCTGAGTTTGTGGAAATGTTCGTTGGTGTTGGGGCTTCTCGTGTTCGTGATTTATTTGAAAATGCGAAGAAGAATGCACCATCAATTATCTTTATCGATGAAATCGATGCTGTTGGACGCCGTCGTGGTGTCGGTCCAGGATCAGGCCATGATGAACGTGAGCAAACTTTAAACCAATTATTGGTTGAGATGGATGGTTTCTCTGAGAAAGATAATGTCATTGTAATAGCCGCAACTAACCGCTCAGACGTCTTAGATCCTGCCTTATTACGTCCTGGTCGCTTCGATAGACAGGTATTGGTTGGGCGTCCGGATGTTAAAGGACGTGAAGCAATCTTGAAAGTACATGCCCGTAATAAGCCATTCGGTCCAGGGGTAGACTTGAAAGTTCTTGCGCAACAAACCCCAGGCTTTACTGGTGCGGAACTTGAAAACTTATTAAACGAAGCCGCGCTAGTAGCCGCTCGTGTAGATAAGCAACAAATTGATATGATTGATATTGATGAAGCACAAGATCGAGTAATTGCGGGTCCAGCTAAGAAAGACCGTGTGATTTCTAAGGTAGAACGTCGGATGGTTGCTTACCATGAAGCGGGACATACCATTGCTGGTTTAGTGCTAAGTGATGCGCGAGTGGTACACAAAGTAACGATTGTACCGCGTGGTAAAGCCGGTGGATATGCTATTATGCTTCCTCGTGAAGACCAAAACCTATATACAACTAAAGACTTGCGAGAACAAGTTATTGGTTTACTAGGTGGACGTGCTGCTGAGCAACTTGTTTTTAATACACAAACCTCTGGTGCTTCTAATGACTTTGAACAAGCAACTGGTATTGTTCGTGCAATGATTACTGAATATGGTATGAGCTCGGTTCTTGGTCCAATTTCATACGAAGGTAACCACTCAATGCGCGGAGCCGATACAGGTTATGCACAAAGTAAATCTTATTCTGAACGTACTGCTGGTCAAATTGATGATGAAGTACGCAAGTTTATGGAGGATTGTTTGGAAGAAGCAGAAAGTATTTTAGCTTCTCACCGTGAACAATTAGATGTGATTGCTGAGAAATTACTTGAACTTGAAACGTTAGATGAACGTACAATTCGCTCATTATTTGAAACAGGTGAAATGCCTGAACCACTTGATGGTGAAGAAGAACATGAATCTGAAGCAAAATCTTTTGAAGAAGTTAAAAAAGACTTACAACGTGGTGCTGAACACCGTCAATTACGCAATGATGACAGGTCTGAGGAAGCGACTTCAGAAGAACAAACAGAAGCTGTAGATGATGTAAATAATGATTCTGATGGTGACGATAAGAATGATCATCAACGTAATGCGCATATCAATCAAGATTAAGTAAGTACTGTGTACGCTCGTATACATTAGTGAAATTTTAATTGATGAACTTTAGAACCTCCGATGCTAAATATCATCGGGGGTTTTTCAAACCTTATACGGTTTACTTTTTTAAATGAATATATTTTCACTGTTCAGTAAATTAGGTTAGAATGGTAGTTGAATAAGCGACAAGCGAATAATGCGTGCAAAAGTACGTGATAATGGAGTGAAGTAAATGACAGATAAATTAATTAAGGCAGTGGCCTTTGATGGTGAAGTACGTATCACAGCGGTAGATGCTACAGGTGTTGTCCAAGAAGCACAAGAGAAACACGATACTTGGTCTGCTTCAACGGCAGCACTGGGACGTACCTTAGTAGGGACATTGATGATGGGGTCAGATATAAAAGATGACGCCAAAATCACTGTGCAAATTAATGGGCATGGCCCAGCTGGTAAATTGATGGCAGTTGCGAATGGACAAGGAAAAGTGAAAGGCTATATTCAACAGCCACACATTAGCTTAGAACCAAATGACCAAGGAAAAATTGATGTACGCAAAGCCGTTGGGACGGAAGGACTTTTTACCGTAACAAAAGACTTAGGTTTAAAAGAGCCTTTCTCAGGTCAAGTACCAATCGTCTCTGGTGAAATTGCAGAAGACTTTACTTACTATCTAGCCTATTCTGAACAAACACCATCAGCTGTTGGCTTGGGTGTCTTAGTAGATACAGATGAGACAGTTATAAATGCTGGTGGGTGGATGATTCAATTGATGCCAGGCGTAACTGAACCATCGATTGAGGCAGTTGAAAAAGCAGTGGCTGAAACACCACAAGTTACAGAACTATTATCAGACGGCTTAACAGCTAAAGATATGATCAATCGTTTATTAGGTGAAGAAAATGTTAAATTCTTGGATGAACGTGACGTTCAATTCTACTGTGATTGCAATAAAGACCGTTTTGCAGCCGGTTTAGCTACCTTAGCTAAAGAAGAGATTACAGCGATGATTGAAGAAGATGGTGGTGCAGAAGTGGTTTGCCAATTTTGTAATAAACGCTATCAATTCACGGCTGAAGACTTAAGAGTGATTGAAGGCCAAGCTTGAGGATTGGATTTACTATAATAAAGAAATTTAACCAGACTATGAAAAGTATTTTACAGAGAAAGGTTTGAGCTAGAAGATGGAAGTTACAAATGATATGAGTCAATTAATTGGAGAAACACCTCTAGTAAAATTACAACGATCAGTACCATATAAAGCCGCACAGGTATACGTGAAACTCGAAACAGCTAACCCAACTGGCTCAATCTATGATCGTATTGCCTTAAATATGATTGAAGTAGCAGAAAATGAAGGTCGCTTACATGCTGGCCAACAAATTGTGGTTGCCACCACAGCTGAAGTTGCAGCTTCTTTCGCTTTGATAGGTGCCAGCAAAGGGTATGATGTTAAAGCTTTTGTGCCAGATTCCACATCACAGCATGACTTGACAGTCTTGCAGGCCTATGGCGCACAAGTACAATTGGTAGCTGGCGGTCAAGGTGTTGTAAAGGCCATGCCACAAGCTCGAGCTTATGCTGAAGCAGGAAACCACTTATTTATGGATGTATATGACGATGATTCAAATGCTATAGTCCATGAGAAAACAACAGGACCTGAAATTGTTGAGGCGTTAAATGGTGCACCAGATGCATTCATTACAACAATTGCAACTGGTGGGACAATGACCGGGATTGGTAATGCTCTCAGACAAGAAAACAAAGATATTCAATTATATGCGGTTGAGGATAAGTCAGCTAAATTCCTGTCGGGAGAAGTGGCTAAACCAAGTGCTACTACAGGGTTTAATCCAGGTTTACTACCCTTAAATTTAGATACTACGCTATATGACAATATTGTAGCCATTGACCTAGCGAAAGCCAAAGAAACGAGTCGTTTATTAGCGATCAATGAAGGTTTGCTGGTAGGACCAGCGGGGGGAGCAGCTGTTGCGGCAGCCATAGCAGTGGCTAAAACCCTAGGTCAAAATAAAAAAGTAGTTGCTGTCATACCTGATGACGGTAGAAGATTTGTGGCTGAAGGTAACTTCAACTTCAACGTGAAAAATAATTAATGTTTGGTAAATAATAAAAGTGAAAGAAGGCTTTTATGAAGGAAGCAGAAAAATATTTTGAGAACCAACAAGCACTTGAAGAGCCGGTTGCACCTGAACAAATTCAACATCTAAGTAAAATGTTTAAAGCTTTGGGCGATCCAACAAGATTACGCATTTTATATTTATTGGGTACTGGAGAAATGATGGCCACTAAAATTTCAGAAGCATTAGGGTTGGAACAGTCTGCGGTTTCTCATCAATTAAAGAAACTATTTGATTTACGCTTGGTAAAAAAACGCAAAGAAAGAAATACGGTCATTTATAGCCAAGCAGATAGTCATGTGCTACAAATATTAACAGATGCCTTTACTCATATAAAAGAAGACGATTCAGGAATGGAAGGATAAGCGAGATCCATCATATTTAGGTTTTCAATAACTTTAAAATTTGGTACAATGCTTGTGTTTTCGTATTCTCATAGAGGCTAGTAATTTTATCCGAAAAAAACGCTCATCGAAATAGTGCGCAAGGCTTGCTTGCTTTTTTTGTAGAAAGTTGGCAATATAGATAAGTATCGAATTGACTAGAGGATAACGATAGATAAAGTAAGGAGTGTATATAGTGACTGAAGAAAATAATCAACATCAATCTACTGATGCGACTGAAGGGTTGAATGATCAATTACTTGTTCGTCGTGAAAAGATGGCTGAATTAGAAGAAAACGGCTATAACCCTTTTGCTTCAGGGTTTGAACGTAACGCAGTAGCTGCTGATTTACATGAAAAATATGAAGCTTATGACAAAGAGCAATTAGCTGAAATGGATGATACTGTAGCCATTGCTGGACGTTTAGTGACTAAACGTGGTAAAGGTAAGGCTGGTTTTGGAAATATCCAAGACATGTCTGGTAACATTCAAATTTATGTGCGCCGCGACCATATTGATGAAGAGGATTACGACCATTTATGGAAGAAAGCTGACCTAGGAGATATCGTCGGTGTTGAAGGTACTTTAATGCGTACAAACACTGGAGAATTATCTGTTAAAGCAACAAAATTTGTGCATTTAACAAAAGCTTTACGTCCACTACCTGATAAATATCACGGTCTAACAGATGTAGAACAAATCTATCGTCACCGATACTTAGACTTGATTGCGAACCGTGATTCATTTGACCGCTTCACTAAACGTTCGCAAATCATCCGCGAAATACGTCACTACCTAGACAGCAATGATTACTTAGAAGTCGAAACACCTGTCTTACATAATATTGCTGGTGGTGCTTCTGCACGTCCATTCATTACGCATCACAATGCCCTAGATATGGAATTATACTTACGAATCGCTTTAGAGTTACATCTAAAACGCCTAGTTGTTGGTGGTATGGAGCGTGTATATGAAATTGGCCGTGTTTTCCGTAACGAAGGGATTGATACCACGCACAACCCTGAGTTTACGATGCTTGAAGTATATACAGCTTACAGTAAAATGACGGATGTCATGGATCTTGTTGAAGGGTTATTCCAAACAGTTGCCCAAAAAGTTTTGGGTACAACAAGTATCACTTACGACGGACAAGCTATTGAATTAGGTGGTAAATGGCGTCGCGTTCATATGGTAGATGCAGTTAAAGAGGCAAGCGGTGTAGACTTCTGGCAAGAAATGACAGATGCAGAAGCGCGTGCGATTGCTAAAGCACACAACGTGCAAGTTGAAGACAACTTTACAGTAGGGCATGTCATTAACGAATTCTTTGAAGAATTTGTTGAGGACACGCTGATTCAACCAACATTTGTTTACGGTCATCCAACAGCGATTTCGCCATTAGCGCGTAAGAATGAGGAAGATCCACGCTTTACAGACCGCTTTGAAGTCTTTATTGTCGGTTCAGAATCTGGTAATGCCTTTACTGAGTTAACAGACCCGATTGACCAACGTGAACGTTTCGAAGCCCAAGTGAAAGAAAAAGCAGAAGGTAACGATGAAGCACATCCGCTTGATGAAGAATTCTTGGAAGCATTAGAAACTGGTATGCCGCCAACAGGTGGTTTAGGGATAGGTATTGACCGGATGGTTATGCTATTAACAGATGCACAATCTATTCGAGATGTCCTACTATTCCCAACGATGCGTAACGTTGACTATTAGTAGCCCAACGAATAGTTAGAAAAACGACCATTTATGCTCTTACTAAATAAGAGAAATGGTCGTTTTTTTATATTTTATTTGTTGACGCAGCTTACTGAATGTGATAAATTATATAAGGTGCTTTTTGTATGCAGATTCCTGTATTTGTATCCAAATCGAACAGTCGTGCTGACTGGTACATTAGCACACAAACATTGAAAACCTGAAATCGTAGCTGTAAAGCGATTTTTATTTTTTCAAAAAAATTATGACACGCTTGGATGTGTGAGCATAAAGAATACACAAAAATTACCCATTAAGTGGGAAGGAGGAGCTTATAGTTATGCCAACTATTAATCAATTAGTACGCAAATCACGCCAAAGCTCAACTAAAAAATCTGGTTCTCCAGCTTTAGGTCGTGGTTATAACTCAATGAAACGTAAATCTACTTCTACAAACTCTCCTCAAAAACGTGGAGTTTGTACACGTGTAGGTACTATGACACCGAAAAAACCTAACTCAGCGTTACGTAAATACGCTCGTGTTCGTTTATCAAACATGATCGAAGTAACAGCTTATATCCCAGGTATCGGCCACAACTTACAAGAGCATAGTGTTGTTCTAATCCGTGGTGGACGTGTGAAAGACTTACCAGGGGTTCGTTACCACATCGTTCGTGGTGCGCTAGATACTGCTGGTGTTAACGATCGTAAACAAAGCCGTTCTAAATACGGTACTAAAAAACCTAAATAATTAAAAATCGAAAGGAGGAGCACAAATGCCTCGTAAAGGACATATTGCAAAACGTGATGTATTACCAGATCCAATTTATAACTCAAAATTAGTTACTCGTTTAATCAACCGTATCATGGTAGACGGTAAACGTGGTAAAGCAGCTACTATTTTATATACAGCTTTCGACAACATTAAAGCTGAAACGGGTAATGATCCAATGGAGGTTTTCGAACAAGCAATCGAAAACATTTCACCAGTATTAGAAGTTAAAGCTCGTCGTATTGGTGGTTCTAACTACCAAGTGCCAGTAGAAGTTCGTCCAGAACGTCGTCAAACATTGGCATTACGTTGGTTAGTAAATTACGCTCGCTTACGTGGTGAGAACACAATGGAACAACGTTTAGCACACGAAATTATGGATGCTGCTAACAATACAGGTGCTTCAGTTCGTAAACGTGAAGAATCTCACCGTATGGCAGAAGCAAACAAAGCATTCGCACATTTCCGTTGGTAAGATTTTTCTAATTGTCGATAAAATATATTGTCGACTTTTCTCTAAAAACGTTATAATGATTGTGGCAACCAATTATTAAACGAAGCACAGAAAAAAGGAGTAAGGATAAGATGGCTAAAAGAGAATTTCCTCTTGAAAAGACTCGTAATATCGGTATCATGGCCCACATCGATGCTGGTAAAACGACAACTACTGAACGTATCTTGTACTATACTGGTAGAATCCATAAAATTGGTGAAACTCACGATGGTGGGGCACAAATGGACTGGATGGAGCAAGAACAAGAACGTGGTATCACTATTACATCTGCAGCAACAACTGCTCAATGGAATGGTCACCGTGTAAACATCATCGATACCCCAGGGCACGTGGACTTCACAGTTGAAGTTGAACGTTCATTGCGTGTATTAGATGGTTCAGTAGCTTTACTAGATGCCCAATCAGGGGTTGAACCACAAACTGAAACAGTTTGGCGTCAAGCAGATACTTATAAAGTACCCCGTATTGTTTTCGTAAATAAAATGGATAAGATGGGTGCAGACTTCTTGTACGCTGTAAATACCATCCACGAACGCTTACAAGCTAATGCTCAACCTATCCAATTACCAATTGGTTCTGAAGATGACTTCGAAGGTATCATTGACTTAGTGGAAATGAACGCTGAAGTTTACACTTCTGATGACGGTAGAGAATATGAAGAACGTGAAATTCCAGAAGAATACCGCGAATTAGCTGAAAAATGGCATACAAACTTAATTGAATCAATTGCTGATGTTAATGAAGACATTATGGAAAAATACCTTGAAGGTGAAGAAATTTCTAAACAAGAGTTGAAAGACGCAATCCGTCAAGCAACAATCAATGTTGATTTCTTCCCAGTATTATGCGGTTCTGCCTTCAAGAATAAAGGTGTTCAGCTAATGCTTGATGCAGTTATTGATTACTTACCTGCACCAACAGATGTACCACCTATCCAAGGTCACGCGTTTGATGATCCAGAAGCGGTTATTGAAGTTCGTGCTAATGATGATGCACCATTCTCAGCTTTAGCATTTAAAGTAATGACAGACCCATTTGTAGGTCGTTTAACTTTCTTCCGTGTATACTCTGGTACTGTTCAATCAGGTTCATACATCCAAAATGCTACTAAGGATAAACGTGAGCGTTTAGGTCGTATCTTATTGATGCACGCTAACTCTCGTTCTGAAGTAGATGAAGTATTCTCAGGTGATATCGCTGCTGCCGTAGGTCTTAAAGATACTACAACAGGTGATACATTGTGTGACGTTGACAATAAAGTTATTCTTGAGTCAATGGAATTCCCTGAGCCAGTTATCGAAGTTGCTATTGAGCCAGATACTAAAGCTGACCAAGACAAAATGTCTATTGCTTTAGGTAAACTAGCTGAGGAAGATCCAACTTTCCGTGCGTCAACTGACCACGAAACTGGTCAAACAATCATCGCAGGTATGGGTGAGCTTCACCTTGACATCATCGTTGACCGTTTGAAACGTGAATTTAATGTTTCTGCGACAGTAGGTGCGCCTCAAGTATCTTACCGTGAAACATTCACACAAGAAACTCAAGTTCAAGGTAAATTCGTTCGTCAATCAGGTGGTAAAGGTCAATACGGTGACGTATGGATTGAATTCACACCAAACGAAGAAGGTGCTGGATTTGAATTTGAAAATGCAATCGTTGGTGGTGTGGTTCCACGTGAATACATCCCTGCTGTTGAAGCTGGTTTGAAAGATGCAATGGAAAACGGTGTATTAGCTGGATTCCCATTAATCGATGTAAAAGCTAAACTTTACGATGGTTCTTACCACGATGTCGATTCATCTGAGACAGCCTTCAAAGTTGCAGCTTCACTAGCATTACGTAATGCTACTAAGACTGCGCAACCAGCAATCCTTGAACCAATGATGCGTGTAGATATCCAAGTTCCTGAAGAATACTTAGGAGACGTTATGGGTCACGTATCAGCTCGTCGTGGACGTATCGAAGGCCAAGCACCACGTGGTAACGCGTTAATGATTAATTCATTAGTGCCACTATCAGAAATGTTCGGCTACGCTACAACATTACGTTCTGCAACTCAAGGACGTGGTACTTTCACAATGACATTCGATCATTACGAAGCAGTACCAAAATCTATTCAAGAAGACATTATCAAACAATATGGTAAAGGTTCAGAAGATTAATTTTTAAATTAAAACTTCAACCACAGGCTTACGCGTAGAAATCAAGTACTTACTAGGTTTTTCCCAGCGCTGATGCTTGATTTCCTAAGTAAGTTTGACTATAATGAACTTATTGAAAATCTATAAAACTTAGGTTTATATTTTCTATTCTTAGGAGGAATACATAAAATGGCAAAACAAACATATGAACGTATAAAACCCCATGTTAACGTTGGTACTTTAGGACACGTTGACCACGGTAAAACAACTTTATCAGCTGCAATCGCAACTGTATTAGCTAAAAATGGTTTCGGTGAAGCTAAAGACTATGCTGCAATCGATAACGCTCCAGAAGAGCAAGAACGTGGTATTACAATCAATACTTCACATATCGAGTACGAAACAGCTAACCGTCACTATGCGCATATCGATGCCCCAGGACACGCTGACTACGTTAAAAACATGATCACAGGTGCTGCTCAAATGGACGGTGCAATCTTAGTAGTTTCTGCAGCTGATGGTCCAATGCCACAAACTCGTGAGCACATCCTTTTAGCTGGACAAATTGGTGTTCCTGCATTCGTGGTATTCTTAAACAAAGTTGACCAAGTTGACGATGAAGAATTACTAGAATTAGTTGAAATGGAAGTTCGTGACTTATTATCTGAGTACAACTACCCAGGTGACGAATTACCAGTAATCGCTGGTTCTGCTTTATTAGCATTACAAGGTGACGAAGCTCAAGAAGCTAAAATTTTAGAATTAATGGAAGCTGTAGATACTTACATTCCAGAACCAGAACGTGACAACGATAAACCATTCATGATGCCAGTTGAGGACGTATTCTCAATCACTGGTCGTGGTACAGTTGCTACTGGTCGTGTTGAACGTGGTGAAATTCGTACAGGTGACGAAGTTGACATCGTTGGTATTGCTGAAAAGATCGGTAAATCAGTTGTAACTGGTGTTGAAATGTTCCGTAAGAACTTAGATTATGCTCAAGCTGGTGACAACATTGGTGCGTTATTACGTGGTATTCAACGTGAAGACATCCAACGTGGTCAAGTATTGGCTGCTCCTGGTTCAATCACTCCTCATACTAAATTTAAAGCGCAAGTTTACGTTTTATCTAAAGAAGAGGGTGGACGTCATACACCATTCTTAACTAACTACCGTCCACAATTCTACTTCCGTACTACTGACATCACTGGTGTGATTACTTTACCAGAAGATGTAGCTATGGTTATGCCTGGTGACAACGTTGATATGGACGTTGAATTAATCCACCCAGTTGCGATCGAAGATGGTACTAAATTCTCTATCCGTGAAGGTGGACGTACTGTAGGTGCGGGTACAATCACTTCAATCGAAGATTAATTTATCATAATTAATCTTTAAAATTAAATTTGCAAATTGAAAGGAAGACTAGGTGACGACCTGGTCTTCTTTTTTTCAATTTTAGGCATTCATTATATGTTATGGATATGGCATTGTATAGAAAATTATATTTAAAAATAGGAGCAGTGATTTTACTGGGTAATTATAAATTTAAGAGTGGGTTATTAGCTATAGGAGGAACTGTTGTCGCAATGCTATTATTCAATTATTTTAGTAAAGATAAAAATATCGAAGCGGCCGTCTACTCTTGGTATGATCTACAAGTTGAAAATGTTGATCATACAGTAGAAGCAATGAGTACGCATGACATCGATTCGATTTATCAATTCGTTTCGAGTAATCATTTGTCTGATGACCAGTTTGTTGGCCAATTAAATCAATTTGTGAATCAAGTGAATGAAGCTAATAAGCGAGTTTACTTCTTAAATGGGGAGGCCGAATGGGCACTAATTGAAGAAAAGAATGAATTAATTACCTATGTTAAAGAGGTCATTGAATATAAAGAAGCTGGCCATCCGGTGCAATGATTTGTCTTAGATATTGAACCTCAATCTTTAGAAGAATATCAAGATGATCCCAAAGCTGTTTGGGGAACCTTAGCAGATAATTTAAAAGAAGTTTACAGTCTAACAAAAGCAACGAATATGGAACTGATTGTTTGCCTACCATATTATCTAGACACAGAAGGGTTCGATGAAGAATTAGAAGCAATTATTTCAGAAGCTTCCGATGAGGTAGCCATTATGAATTATTATCGTGGTAAAGAAATTGATCATATTGCTAAAGAAGTAAGTATGAGTAAGCAATATGATAAGTCCATTCAAACGGTTTATGAATTACAACAAGTTGGTATTGCTAACTTGACAGCACAAAATACTTTCCATTACGAGGGGCTAGTAGCGATGATTGAAAACTTTGAGGCTCTAACTAATCATTATGGCAATCAAGAAATTCATTTAGGTATACATGAATTTAATAGTTTGCTAGAGCTAACAGCTTTAGAAGAGGGGTAATTTTTTGATTTGGGAATTTAATTTTCTATTGTTTTACTTAATCCTACTGGTTATTATCAGTATATTCACTTATTTTTCGATATCCTTATACCATCGCTATACTAATTTCTCTGCTAAGAGAAGCGATAAGGAAAAAGAAGAGATGCGCAAGTGGATTATAGAGGTGAAGGGTTTAAATTATGACAGTGAGACTTTCTATCGTGATGTGACATCTCCCAAGAAGATGATTGTATTTTTGGAGATTGCTAAGGAATTACTTAATGGTAGCCAGAAAGATAATGATTTGATCAAAGATTTCATTGATAAGTCATACAAAGATTGGCTAAGAGTCGGCCAGTACTATTTAAAAGAATCTTCAACCCATAAAGCTTATTATGCCTATGCAACGAGTAAGTTACCATTTAGGCAAGAGGGCAGGGATACGACTGAGTTGGAATCAATACTATTGAAGATCCCTCTACAATCGTCAATATATTCTAAGAATCACGCTTTTGCGGCTTTAACTAGTTTAGGCAATCCTCATTCAGTGGTAAAAGGACTTGAGCAGTTGAGTCGTGAAGATTTAACACCCTTAAATACAAAATTAATCACGGATAGTCTATTAGCTTTTACTGGTGACTTTGATGAGTTACTACACTTACTAGACACGAATTGGAGTCAGTTGTCATCGCATTATCAAACTGCTATCATTGATTTTGCTCGTATCAAGGGTTCAGCACAATTCCAACAGTTCTTGCTGCCATACTTAGATGGTGAAACAGAAGATGTTGATTATATATGTGCTGTACTCAGATATTATGGAAAAATCGAGACCGAAGAAGCTTATCCATATATCTTATCATGGGCTAATAATGATGATGTGAATTATATAGCATGTACCGGTGTAGGAACGAGTACTTTAATAGCCTATCCTGGTCAAGAAACGATCGAGCAACTAATAAGGAATGTTACATCAAGAGATTGGTATGTACGTCGGAACGCTGCTGAAGCTTTAAGTAAATTAGTAGATCAACCACAACGACTATCATCAGTATTTGAAGGTGAAGATCAATATACGATTGATCAATTGACCTATTATTATGAAAAAAGGGGATTAAGTTATGAATATTGATCTGTTATTTCAAATCTCAGAAAAGTTTTTCTTAGGCTACTTAATTTTTTACATGACTTATATCTTAATAGGTAACATCATGGCTATGGTGAAACTTTATAAACGACGACAAACAAAACTATTGATGAACCAATTAGACCATGAGTATTATTACCCAGTATCCATTGTCGTACCTGCTTTTAATGAAAGTGAAACGATAATAACAACAATCGATAACTTACTGCATTTAGACTATAAAATTTATGAAATTATCGTAGTAGACGATGGATCAACTGATGATACTGCTCAGAAGGTAATTGAACGATTTAATATGGTGAAAAATGATGTCCCCATTCGCCTACAAGTACCTTCCCAACCGATCGAATCAGTTTATGGCATATCGAAAGGTGGAAAAACCATTAAACTGATCCGAAAAGTTAATGGCGGTAATAAGGCTGATGCGGTAAATGCGGGGATTAATGCGAGTGAATATCCATATTTCGTATCGATGGATGCAGATGAGGTCTTACAAGCCGATGCGCTAAAGAATGCCATTCAATTATTCTTCGAAGATGATCGTACAGTAGCTGTTGGGGGACTGTTGGGTATTGCTAATGATGTCGTCTTTAAAGATGCTTATCCAGTAGAAACACCTTTACCAAAAAACTTGGTTGCCGCAATGCAAACCTTGGAATACGGCCGTGCATTTATGGGGTCGCGTATATCTAGTGATGCCTTTAATGCAAATTTAAATATATCTGGCGGTTTTGGTTTATTCAAAAAACAAGCAGTAATTGATATCAATGGGTACGACCCTAATAGTGTTGCGGAAGATATGGACTTAGCTTTACGACTACATCGTCACCATGTCGAGAATGATATTCCTTATAAGATTCGTTTTGCTGAAGATGCAGTATGTTGGACGCAAGCGCCTTTCTCAATGGATGACCTAGCGAAACAACGTGCTCGTTGGCATCGTGGTTTGATGCAAACGATGTGGGCCCATAAATCTATTCTTCTAAATCCAAATTATGGCTTACTAGGCTTGTTATCTTACCCGTACTTTTTGATGTATGAACTTTTAGCGCCGTTTATTGAACTGCTTGGTTTATTTATCATCATCCTAGGTCTTTACTTAGGGATAATCAATATTCCGATGATGCTGATATTAACAGGCCTATACTTCATATTCAATTTGTTTCAGACTATGGCCTTCTTTGTTGGGCGATACTTTATTCAAGATTACAAACGTTATCCCGGAGAAGTTGCGAAAGCTTTCTTTGTGGCGACTTTGGATGCCGTCTTCTTCAGACCTTACTTATTGTGGGTACGATTATATTCGGTATTCACTTATCATGCAAAACTACATTCGTGGGCACCAATTGAACGTGGCACTATTAAAGACCAGAGCGTAAATGACTAGGGTTTAACTTTAAGCTAACAAGATGAATCTTGATATACAAAAAAACCAGGTAAGTTAGAGACAAATTCTAACTTACCTGTTTTTTCATTTTAATGAAAAGGATTATAAAACCGGCCTTGGTTAACTCTAAACAACCATAATCCAAGTACAACTAAAAATCCTGTCACAATCAAGGCGATGATATCTGCCTTCATAAATGGACGGGCCCGGTACCAAGTCCGTTTGTTACCTTTACCAAACCGTCGTAACTCCATGGCTTGGCTGATTACTTCAATCCGATCTAATGAAGAAAATATGAGGGGCATAATCACTTGTGCCGACCGTTTCACTCTTTCAGTCAAGCCAGCCTTGTTAGACATCTCAATGCCTCGTGCCTGTTGGCTTTGTCTTACTGCGAAGAATTGGTTCTGGATATCTGGTATATACCGTAGGGCTAACGAAACTGCATATGAAATTCGGTAAGACACGCCAATTCGATTTAAGGAAGAAGCAAATTCACTTGGGTTAGTGGTCAACATGAAGATTAAGGCTAATGGAATCGTCGAGAAATACTTAATCATCAAGTTGAATTCATAGAAGACTTGCTCCCAAGTGAGAGAATAGCGGCCAACCCCTTCCCAGATAACAGTTCGCGACTGGTATAAATTGACCCCATATTCAGGTTCGAAGATATAGACAGTCACTAAGTTCAATACTGAGAAGATTAAAATGAAATAGACGACTGTAGACACTTCAGTCCATTGAATCTTAGAAATATAGAAGAGAACTAGTGATAAGACAGCTAAGCCTACTAAAAACCGTGTGTCATAAGATGTCATGGCGATGACAGACAGCAAGATGAAGGCGATTAATTTTGTCGCACCAGATAAGCGGTGCAAGGGTGATTCCTTCTTGATATACCCAAAACTTTGACCTTGTTTATTCGCCATCGTTCTCACCTCCACCCCATACACTCGCTTGTCCATCTCGCTGAGTCTGACGTTCGAACTGGATGAACCGGTCGATAAAGTCCCTCGCTTCAATCTCATCCACCACTTGCCCTAAATCATACAAGGAAGTAGGGGCTAAATGGGCTTGGTCTATCAAGTTTTCATCCGTTAAGACCGCAGCTGGACGCATATCACCCACAACATGACCCTCGTGGAAGACAATCGTCCGGTTGGTATACTCCTGAATCAAATGCATATCGTGGGTAATCATCAGAATCGTAATCCCTTGATCTCGGTTTAAACCCTCGATAAATCGCATCATATCAGTATAATGGTTATAATCTTGGCCTGCTGTTGGTTCATCTAAAATTAAAACTTTTGGATCTAACACTAAAATACTCGCAATTGTTGCCCGTCGTTTTTGCCCATAAGACAAGGCCGAAATTGGCCAATTCCTGTATGGATATAAGCCGCAAATTCGCAAGGCATCAGCCACTTTTTCAGCTAAACCATTTGCATTATCCGCATACAAGCCACGGTTGATTAGTCCAGATGCTACCTCATCGAATAAAATGTTCTTCGAGATCATCAAATTGGGGTTCTGCATCACGTAGCCGACAGAATCCGCAATTTCCTTAATTGATAATCCGTCTAAATCCTCCTGGAAAAGGGTTATCTGTCCTGAATCTGGCCGCTCAAAGCCACAAATCAGTTTCGCTAGGGTAGATTTACCAGCGCCATTTGTCCCAACAATAGAAATCATTTCACCTGCATGAATGGTCAACTCTAAATTGGAAATTAGAGGCGTGCTATCATAAGAAAAGCAAACATCTTCTATTTTTAATATAGGTTCTTTCTTTATATTAATAGGTGTTTCTTCATTACTAGCGATCCATTTAGACAGCTTATTCGCTACTGTAGGTGTTACCATATCAGAACGAAACCGTCCTAAATGAGGGACATCTTGGATTGGTACACCTGCATAATTAAAGGCGTCTAAATATAAAGGTTGTCGTACCCCAATTTGATTGAGTAGTTCTGACCTCAATAAATCATCAACGGACATATCAGCAAGAAGATGACCATTATCGATTACGAGTACACGGTCGAATTCAGCAACTAACGCCTCTTCTAACCGGTGCTCAATCACAACGGTTGTTAAATCTTTTTCCTGATTTAATTTGGCGATCAATTCCATGGTCGCTAAACCACTTGCAGGGTCAAGGTTTGCTAAGGGTTCGTCAAATAAGACGATAGGGGATTCGTCAATTAGGACCCCACCTATAGAGACGCGCTGTTTTTGCCCACCGGAGAGTGATTGAGGGGGATAGTCGAGTAAGTCATATAAATTTAAAGTATTAGCCCATGTGTTTACATGAGATACCATGTCATCTTGGCTTACTTGGTCATTTTCCAAGGCAAAGGCTAGGTCTTCAGCTACAGTTAGGCCGACAAATTGTGCGTCAGTGTCTTGTAGGACGGTACCGACGCTTAGTGATAAGTCGAAAATGGACTTGCTGGCGGAATCTTCGCCATTAATCAAAACCTGTCCGGTTAAATCCCCTTCGAAAGTATTTGGAATCTGTCCATTTATGATTTTACCAATAGTTGACTTACCAGACCCAGAAGCACCAATTATCAAAACTTTCTCTCCTTGCTGGATTGAGAAAGAGATGTCGGTGAGGTTTTTCTCTGCTTGACTAGCATATTTAAAAGAGATGTGTTTAAATTCAATAGCCGGCGACAGATTACTGTCCACCGGCCGATTGTTCCTTGCAAGATTCGTCATAGTAAAACTTCCTATTAATTTTCTTTACGTAAACTACCAGATTTGGTCCGAGTACTAGCATACCCCTTTAATAATAAAGTACCGATGATACCAACTGCGATTGTATTTAAGATAGCAGATACAATACCTTGAACGAATACTTTAGAGGCTGGCTCAGAGTAAATAACGATATCTAAGGCAGGCGCTAGAAGTGCCCATGCTAGTAAGTTGACAACAATTTGACCAATATTAAAGGTAATGATATCTTTTTTTGTGAAAAAACCTTGGCTTACTTTAAGTTTACGGCCGATTAAACCATAGCCAAAACCAGTAAAACCAGATGTCAGTACCCAAGACCACCATAAACCGTAAGTAAGCAAATCTTTAATAGCATGACCGATTAACCCAATTAATAAACCAGCAAATGGGCCAAAGACAGTCGCCATTAAGGCTAAAAATGGATAAGTTGTTTCAATAGAGGTATTTGGTACACCAGTTGGGATGGATAAAAAGCGACCTAAAATAAAGAAGACTGCTGCTCCAATACCAATAGCTACTAAGCTTGTAATAGATGATTGATTATTCTTCATAATGTTTTCTCCTCATTTATTTCTTCTATATAATAGCACTTATCAATGAATGCTAATACCTAGCAATTAAATTTTGTTAATTTCAATGTTCCAATCGATACCCGTACCGACGCCATATGTTTCAGAGAAGTTCTGTTGGTTGATAGCCACGCCTAAGTTTAAAAGCGAGTTGATATAACCTACAGGCTCCCCCACTGCAACATCTGCAAAGGAATGACCAAATAGAATGTGGTTTTGGTAATGCTTGATATCGTTATGATATATCGTCACTGAAATAGTATCGCCATTTTGAATACCTGCTTCTTTTAACATACTAGAAGGGATATTAGTCCATAGTGAGCCAAAGCGTATATCTAGAATATCGATAGTACCATAAATTTTATGGTCAACAAGACGTAATTCTCCAAGTTCAAAGCTAGTAATCTCTGAAATGGCAATCTCATTTTTCAAATCATTATAGTAAGTTTCATCTTGGGCTAGTTTTGCACCGTTATAAACGTAAACGTCGCGGCCATGAAAGGTGTGTGACTCTTCAGAATGGGGTAAACGGTTTTTAATTTCATCAATTTCCTTCACTGATTCTAACCCAATATGATTTGCTACATGTGTTAAGGTGCCATTATCTGGTGTCACAATATAATGGCCAGTTTTCGTTTTTGCTACCACTGATTTACGCGCAGAACCCACACCAGGGTCGACAACAGAAACGAAGACAGTTTGCGGAGGCCAATATTTAATAGTTTGCAGTAAACGGTAAGAGGCAGCAAAGATATCGTAAGCAGGGATCTCATGTGTAAGATTAGCGATTGTTAGCTTAGGATCAACTGTGTAAGCTACGCCGTACATTGCAGCGACTGCACCATCAGCCAAACCGAAATCTGTTTGTAAAACTAGAAAGTTATTCGTCATTTTGTATCCTCCAGTATATCAAAAATCCTTTTATAGGCTTATCATACGCAATTTAATACGAATTAACAATCCTTGAAAAGCTAATTAAGCTAGTTAAATACTATCGAAGGTGATAGGCATAGCAAAATATTACTGAGGCTAGTATATGATTTTTGAACAGCCTTTTGGTAAAATATAAACTATGAGCATTTAATCCTATACTATATATAGAAGAAAAAGTTTATGGCCTAACACCACATTAGGATAATAGTCAATAATTTAGTAAACTTAAAACTACATTGGTTATATAGTAGAAAAAACGGGGAGAGGATATCATGACACAACAATTTCCAAAGCAAAGTTTATTGGAAGTATTAACAGCTTATAAGGATGATCAAAACCCACTTACCACTTTACAGTTGCTCACAACGATGGCTACAGCTAGCCTATATGCAATCCGTCAGAAGACAACACCAGCAGATCAAGCTGTGTGGCTCACATATGAAAATGATGATGGCCATAAAGAGTTAGTAACATTTACTGAGGAGGCACAAGCAAATACATATATAGATGAAAGCCAAAATGTAACTGTCGAACAAGTTACTTTTAAACAAATCGCCTTGATGGTGCTGGCTAAAGATAACTTAATAAATAGCTTTATCGTAAATCCAAATACAACTAAAGCAAAATTTAATCAAGATATTATTCAAAAAATATGGCAGTATGCGATTAAACATGTATAATGTACCTGTTGGAATATGATACAGTAGGGTGCGTTGCTAAGAAACGACAACCAACTGGGAAAGTATTTTTTGAAATGACACACTAGGAAGCGTTGACAATATAAGCTTGAAAAAGGCCTTTCATACAAAAATGCTGAAGAATAAGCATTTTTTTGAAAGAAATACGAGAAAAAGCTTGCGCTGACTAGTTTTATTTTGTATACTAATTGGGTGCCGTTTTATACGGAACAACAGTATTCACGTGAAAACGTTGATACACCAATAAGCAGTGATGTATGAGGTTGCGACACACCCGGTACCATTGCCATAAGGGTGGCCGGTAATTCATACGGAGCAAGTCAAATTTAAAATATGACGAGGAGGAAAAAAGTCATGGCAAAACAAAAAATTCGTATTCGTTTAAAAGCTTACGAACATCGTGCATTAGATCAATCAGCAGCAAAAATTGTTGATACTGCACAACGTACAGGAGCAGAAGTATCAGGTCCAATTCCATTGCCTACTGAACGCTCATTATTCACAGTGATCCGTGCAACGCACAAATACAAGGATTCACGTGAACAATTCGAAATGCGTACGCACAAACGTTTAATCGATATCGTTAACCCAACACCTAAAACTGTTGATGCGTTAATGAAATTAGATTTACCATCAGGCGTAGACATCGAAATTAAATTATAATCCAGAATCATCGCAATAAATTCGTTAACCCAATTATTAAATAAAAATTATACGGAGGTGTACTCATGACTAAAGGAATCTTAGGAAAAAAAGTAGGTATGACACAATTCTTTACAGAGACTGGTGAATTAGTACCGGTTACAGTTATCGAAGCACAACCAAACGTTGTTTTACAAACTAAAACAAACGAAACTGATGGCTACGAAGCTATCCAAGTTGGTTTTGATGACAAACGTGAAGTATTGGCAAACAAACCTCACAAAGGTCATGTAGCAAAAGCAGAAACTACTCCTAAGCGCTTCATTAAAGAATTCAAAGATGTTGAGCTAGGAGATTACGAAGTTGGATCAGAAATCAAGGTTGATATCTTCCAAGCAGGAGACATCGTTGATGTTACGGGTACTTCAAAAGGTAAAGGATTCCAAGGTGCTATTAAGCGTCATGGACAAGCGCGTGGACCTATGTCACATGGTTCTCATTACCACCGTAGCCCAGGTTCAATGGGTATGGCATCAGATGCTTCTAAAGTATTCAAAGGTAAAAACTTACCAGGACAAACTGGTGGTACGCAAATTACTATCCAAAACTTAGAAATCGTTAAAGTAGATGTAGAACGCAACGTAATCTTGATCAAAGGGAACGTTCCAGGTGCTAAAAAATCTATGGTAACAATCAAGTCTGCAGTTAAATCTGCTGAATAATATTGGGAAGGAGGAACAGTTTCATGGCAAACATTACATTATTTAAACAAGATGGTTCACAAGCCGGCGAAATTACATTAAACGATGAAATCTTCGCAATTGAACCAAATGAAAATGCAATCTACGATGTAGTTATTATGCAACAAGCTTCATTACGTCAAGGTACTCACAAAGTTAAAGGACGTTCAGAAGTTAGCGGTGGTGGACGTAAACCATGGCGTCAAAAAGGTACAGGTCGTGCTCGTCAAGGTTCAATTCGCTCTCCACAATGGGTAGGCGGTGGCCGTGCATTCGGACCAACACCTCGTTCATATGCTTACAAATTACCTCGTAAAGTTCGTCGTTTAGCTTTACGTTCTGCATTATCTAATAAAGTAGCAGAAAACAACTTCATCGTTGTTGATGAATTAGCATTCGAAACACCAAAAACTAAACTATTCCAAGAAGTGTTGAATAACTTACAAGTTGAAAATAAAGTTTTAGTTGTCATTAACAAAGACAATGACAACGCACAATTATCAGCTCGTAACTTACCAAACGTAAAAGTAGTTGATGAAAACAATGTTAACGTGTACGACTTAGTTAACGCTGAAAAAGTCATCATTACCAAAGCAGCACTTTCTAACGTAGAGGAGGTACTAGCATAATGTTGGCACACGACGTAATCATTCGCCCAGTCATCACAGAGGAATCTATGTTGAAAATGGACGAAAATAAATACACTTTTGAAGTTGCTGTTAAAGCAAACAAAACAGAAGTTAAACAAGCAATCGAAGAATTGTTCAACGTAGACGTGAAAAACGTAAATATCATGAACGTTCGCGGTAAATTAAAACGAATGGGACGTTTTGCTGGTTACACACGCAAACGCCGTAAAGCAATCGTAACTATTGCTGAAGGTCAATCAATCGAAATCTTCGGAAACGAAACAGAATAATTAAGATAGGAGGAAATTCACGTGGCGATAAAAACATATAAAGCAACGACTAACGGTCGTCGTAACATGTCAGGTTCAGATTTCTCAGAAATCACAAAAACAACACCTGAAAAATCATTGTTAGAATCACAAAGCAGACGTGCTGGTCGTAACAACAACGGTCGCATTACGGTTCGTCATCACGGTGGTGGACACAAACAAGCTTACCGTATCATTGACTTCAAACGTAATAAAGACAACGTTGAAGGTGTAGTGAAAGCTATTGAATACGATCCAAACCGTTCAGCTAACATTGCATTAATCCACTATATAGATGGTGTTAAAGCTTACATCATTGCACCTAAAGGCTTACAAGTAGGTGCTCGTATTTCTTCTGGTGAATCAGCAGATATCAAAGTTGGTAATGCATTACCATTGAAAAACATCCCTGTTGGTACTTCAGTACATAACATTGAAACTAAACCTGGTAAAGGTGGACAATTAGTTCGCTCTGCTGGTGCTAGCGCTCAAGTGTTAGGTAAAGAAGACAAATACGTATTGGTTAAACTAGCTTCTGGTGAAGTTCGTATGATCTTAGGTACTTGCCGTGCAACAGTTGGGGTTGTAGGTAACGAACAACACAGCTTAATTAACGTAGGTAAAGCAGGACGCTCTCGTTGGGCAGGTAAACGACCAACAGTTCGTGGTTCTGTAATGAACCCTAACGATCACCCTCACGGTGGTGGTGAAGGTAAAGCTCCAGTAGGACGTCCAAGTCCAATGACACCATGGGGTAAACCTGCACGTGGTATTAAGACTCGTGATAAGAACGCACGTAGCAATAAATTAATTGTACGTCGTCGTAACTCTAAGTAATCACATTAAATAGGATAGCGAAGGGAGCCAAACACATATGAGCCGTAGCTTGAAAAAAGGACCTTTTTGTGATGACCATTTAATGAAAAAAGTGGTTGCACAACAAGACGCACAAAAGAAACAAGTAATTAAAACATGGTCACGTCGTTCAACAATTTTCCCTAACTTTGTTGGGTTAACAATTGCTGTATATGATGGCCGTAAACATGTACCAGTTTATATCCAAGAAGATATGGTAGGTCACAAATTAGGTGAATTTGTACCAACTCGTACATACAAAGGACATGGCGCTGACGACAAAACAACTCGTCGTTAATCTGAGAGGAGGAAATAAAGAATGGCAGAACAAATTACATCTGCAAAAGCAACTGCAAACACAGTTCGCGTTTCTGCTCGTAAAGCACGTTTAGTTGTTGACTTAATCCGCAATAAGACTGTCGGTGAAGCTATTGCAATCTTAAAAAACACTCCTCGTTCAGCATCTCCTGCTGTAGAGAAAGTGTTAATGTCTGCAATTGCTAACGCAGAACACAACTTTGGCTTAGAGCCAGCAAACTTAGTAGTAAGCGAAGCATTCGTAAATGAAGGACCGACAATGAAACGTTTTCGTCCACGTGCGAAAGGCGCTGCTTCTAGAATCAACAAACGTACAAGCCACATTACAGTGGTAGTAAAAACAGCAGAGGAGGCATAATTAATGGGACAAAAGATTAATCCTATCGGTATGCGTATCGGCGTTATCAAAGATTGGGACGCTCGTTGGTATGCAGAAAAAGACTTTGCAGATACTTTACACGAAGACTTACATATCCGCGAATATATCGCTGAAACATTAAAAGATGCTTCTGTATCTCAAGTTGAAATTGAACGTGCTGCAAACAAAGTTAACGTAAACATCCACACTGCTAAACCAGGTATGGTTATCGGTAAAGGTGGTTCAGAAGTTGATGCATTACGTAAAAGCTTAAGCAACCGTACAGGTAAAAAAGTACATATCAACATTGTAGAAATTAAAAAACCTGAATTAGATGCTAAATTAGTTGGTGAGTCAATTGCTCAACAATTAGAAAACCGTGTAGCTTTCCGTCGTGCGCAAAAACAAGCAATTCAACGCACAATGAAATCTGGAGCTAAAGGTATCAAAGTACAAATCTCAGGTCGTTTGAATGGTGCCGACATGGCGCGTTCAGAAACTCAAGTAGAAGGAACTGTTCCATTGCATACATTGCGTGCGGACATCGACTACTCATGGGAAGAAGCCGACACTACTTACGGTAAAATCGGTATTAAAACATGGGTATGCCGTGGTGAAATCCTTCCAACAAAAAATAATCAAGGGGAGGCTTAAAACATGTTAGTACCTAAACGTGTAAAACACAGACGTGAATTCCGTGGTAAAATGCGTGGTGAAGCTAAAGGTGGAAAAGAAATTGCATACGGTGAATACGGTCTGCAAGCATTAGATTCAGCATGGATCACAAACCGTCAAATTGAAGCATCTCGTATTGCTATGACACGTTATATGAAACGTGGTGGGAAAGTATGGATTAAAATCTTCCCACATAAATCTTATACAGCTAAAGCAATTGGTGTTCGTATGGGTTCTGGTAAAGGTGCTCCTGAAGGTTGGGTATCTCCAGTTAAGCGTGGTAAAATCTTATTTGAAGTTGCCGGCGTTCCAGAAGAAGTCGCTAAAGAAGCATTGCGTTTAGCATCTCACAAATTACCTATTCGTACAAAAATCGTAAAACGTGAAATTGGTGGTGAATCTAATGACTAAATTTACAGATATTAAAGATCTTTCCACTGCTGAACTTACTGCTAAAGAACAAGAATTTCGTCAAGAATTATTCAACTTAAGATTCCAATTGGCAACTGGTCAATTAGAAAACACAGCTCGTATTAAAGCTGTTCGTAAAGATATCGCACGTGTAAAAACTGCGTTACGTAATCAAGAAGCGTAAGAAAATTCAGTAAAGGAGGAAACCTGTCCATGGAAGAACGTAATAACCGTAAAGTGTTACAAGGTCGTGTTGTTTCTGACAAAATGGAGAAAACAATCACTGTCCAAGTTGATACTTTCAAATTCCATCCAACGTACGGTAAACGTATAAAATATTCTAAAAAATACAAAGCACATGATGAAAACAATTCAGCAAAAATGGGTGACATCGTTCGCATCGCGGAAACTCGTCCATTATCAAAAGACAAATACTTCCGTCTTGTTGAAATCGTTGAAGAATCAATCATTATTTAATAACAACTGGAAGGAGGTACTCTATAAATGATTCAATCAGAAACTCGTTTAAAAGTAGCAGATAACTCAGGCGCACGTGAAGTCCTAACGATTAAAGTATTAGGCGGATCTGGTCGTAAAACTGCAAACATTGGTGATGTTGTCGTGGCAACTGTAAAAAATGCAACACCAGGTGGAGTTGTCAAAAAAGGTGATGTAGTTAAAGCAGTTATCGTTCGTACTAAGAGCGGCGTTCGTCGTCCAGATGGTTCTTACATCAAATTCGACGAAAATGCATGTGTAATTATTCGTGACGATAAATCTCCTCGTGGAACACGTATCTTTGGTCCAGTTGCACGTGAATTACGTGACAACAACTATATGCGTATTATTTCATTAGCTCCAGAAGTAATCTAAAATCTGAAGAAAATAAGGAGGTGCCCGTTTAAATGAAAATAAAAGCAAATGACACAGTTATCGTTATTGCCGGTAAAGATAAAGGCAAACAAGGTCGTGTAAAACAAGCTTTGCCAAAAGCAGACAAAGTTGTTGTTGAAGGTGTAAACATCGTGAAAAAACATCAACGTCCAACTCAAATGAACCCTCAAGGCGGTATCATTGAAGTTGAAGCACCTATTCATGTATCTAACGTACAACTAGTAGATCCTAAAACAGGCGAAGCAACACGTGTTGGTTACCAAGAAAAAGATGGTAAACGTGTTCGAGTAGCGAAAAAATCAGGCGAAGTAATCGCTGAAGCAGTATCAGGAGAGGAGGACGCTGAATAATGACTAATCGTCTACAAGAAAAATATAAAAATGAAGTAGTACCATCATTGATTGAAAAATTTAACTATAGCTCAATCATGCAAGCACCTAAATTAGATAAAATCGTTATCAATATGGGTGTTGGTGATGCAGTATCTAACGCGAAAAACTTAGAAAACGCTGTTGAAGAATTAACATTAATTTCTGGTCAAAAACCAGTTATTACAACTGCTAAGAAATCAATCGCTGGTTTCCGTTTACGTGATGGTATGCCAATCGGTACTAAAGTTACTTTACGTGGTGAACGTATGTATGAATTCTTCGATAAATTAGTAACAGTTTCACTACCTCGTGTACGTGACTTCCGTGGTATCAGCAACCGCTCATTCGATGGACGTGGTAACTATACTTTAGGTATCCGTGAACAATTGATCTTCCCAGAAATCGACTTTGATAAAGTATCAAAAGTTCGTGGTATGGACATCGTAATTGTTACAACTGCAGAATCTGACGAAGAATCATTAGAATTATTAACGCAACTAGGAATGCCATTCCAAAAATAATAAAGTCTTGAAGGAGGCGTGAGTAATTTGGCAAAAAAATCAATGATCGAAAAGAACAAGAAACCAGCTAAATATTCTACTCAAGAATATACTCGTTGTGAACGTTGTGGACGCCCACATTCAGTTTACCGTAAATTTAAATTATGCCGTATTTGCCTTCGTGAACTTGCCTATAAAGGGGAAATTCCTGGAGTCAAAAAAGCAAGCTGGTAAATTGCTGGTAATTAAGTAAAGGAGGGTGTACTCGTAATGGTCATGACTGATCCAATTGCGGACTTTTTAACACGTATTCGTAACGCCAACATGGTGCGCCACGAATCATTCGAAAGTCCATCATCAAAAATCAAAGAAAATATTGCTGCTATCCTTAAAGAAGAAGGATATATCAAAGATTACGAAATCATCGAAGATGATAAACAAAATGTTATCCGTGTGTTCATGAAATACACTAACGATAACCAACGAGTAATCACAAACTTAAAACGTATCTCTAAACCTGGTTTACGTGTATACGCGAAAAGTGATCAAATTCCTAAAGTTTTAAATGGCTTAGGTACTGCATTAGTTTCAACATCTGAAGGTGTTATTACTGATAAAGCAGCTCGTGCTAAAAACATCGGTGGCGAAGTTTTAGCTTACGTTTGGTAATTAATAAAAATAAAAACAACATTATTGAAAGGCAGGTGCAGTCTAGATGAGTCGTATTGGTAATAAAGTTATCGAGATTCCTAGTAACGTAACCGTAGAAAAAGCTGGTTCAACTATCACTGTTAAAGGCCCTAAAGGCGAATTATCACGTGAGTTCAACCCTGTAATTGATGTTCAAATCGGCGAAAAAGAAATTACTTTCACTCGTCCAAATGATCAGAAAGATGTACGTTCTATTCACGGAACTACTCGTGCATTAGTAAACAACATGGTTGTTGGAGTTTCTGAAGGATTTGAAAAGAAACTTGAAATGACTGGTGTTGGTTACCGTGCACAATTAGCAGGTAACAAATTAACTTTAAACGTTGGTTTATCTCACCCAGTTGAATTTGTAGCGCCAGAAGGCGTTGAAATTGAAGTACCAACAAATACTACAATTAACGTAAAAGGTATCAACAAAGAAGTTGTTGGTGAATTAGCAGCGAATATCCGCTCAACTCGTTTACCAGAGCCATATAAAGGTAAAGGTATTCACTACGTTGGCGAATACATTCGTCGTAAAGAAGGTAAAACTGGTAAATAATTGTAATGTTTTACAATTATTTCCTTTTACTTGTATCCAAATTATATATAAACTAAGGGTGACGATGTCATCCTAACAAATCTAACAAAGAGGTGACTATTTTGATTAGCAAACCAGATAAAAATAAATTACGTCAAAAGCGCCACGCGCGTGTACGTCGCAACATTTCTGGAACAGCAGAGTGCCCACGCTTGAACGTATTCCGTTCTAATAAACACATCTACGCTCAATTAATTGATGACGTAGCGGGTGTTACTGTAGCGAGTGCCTCTACAAATGAAGAAACATTATCAGCCGCAACTAAAACTGAAAGTGCAGCATTAGTTGGTAAAGCTATCGCTGAACGCGGTGTAGCAGCAGGTATTAAAGAAGTTAAATTTGACCGTGGTGGATACCAATATCACGGACGTGTACAAGCTCTAGCAGACGCTGCTCGTGAAAACGGCTTAGAATTTTAGGAAAAGGAGGAAGCCAAGAACATGACAAACACATTTCAAGAATTAAACATTAACGAAAATGACCTTGAAGAACGCGTTGTTGCCATTAATCGTGTTGCTAAAACCGTTAAAGGTGGACGTCGTATGAACTTCGGTGCCGTTGTTGTTGTCGGTGATAGAAATGGCCATGTTGGTCTAGGTACAGGTAAAGCTGCCGAAGTACCAGAAGCAATTCGTAAAGCGGTTGAAGATGGTAAGAAAAACTTAATTACTATACCTCGTGCAGGATCAACTGTTCCTCATGAAGTTATCGGTAAATTTAACGGTGGTAATGTATTACTTAAACCAGCTCAAGCCGGTTCTGGTATCGCTGCTGGTGGTCCTGTTCGTGCCGTAGTTGAATTAGGTGGTATTGGAGATATTACATCTAAATCTTTAGGTTCTAACTCACCAATTAACATCGTACGTGCTACTTTAGAAGCTATCAAATCATTAAAATCTCCGGAAGATGTTGCTGCATTACGTGGTAAATCTGTGGAAGAATTATTAGGTTAAGGGGGAAATTCGAATGACTGAAGTAAAAATTACTTTGAAACGCAGTTTAATTGGACGTCCTCAAGACCAAATTAAAACAGCTCAAGCACTAGGTTTAACAAAAGTTGGTAAATCAGTTGTTAAAACTCGCAACGAAGCAATCAACGGTATGATTACTAAAATTGCTCACTTAGTAGCTGTTGAAGAAGCATAATCTAGAATAGGAGGTGCCTAACAGGATGAAATTACATGAATTACAACCTTCAGAAGGATCTCGTCACACACGTCACCGTGTAGGTCGTGGTGCAAGTTCTGGTTGGGGTAAACTATCAAAACGTGGACAAAAAGGTCAAAAACAACGTTCAGGTGGTGGTGTACGTTTAGGTTTCGAAGGTGGACAAACACCATTGTTCCGTCGTATTCCAAAACGTGGATTTACAAACATTAACAGTAAAGAATATGCAATCATCAATCTTGATGACTTAAACGTATTTGAAGATGGCGCTGTAGTAAGCTCTGCTGACTTAATCGAAGCAGGTATAGTTAAAAACGAAAAATTCGGTATCAAAGTTTTAGGTAATGGTGAATTAGAACGCAAACTAACCGTTAAAGCAGCTAAATTCTCAGCATCAGCTAAAGAAGCTATTGAAGCCGCTGGGGGTTCAATCGAGGTGATCTAATGTTTCAAATACTGAAAAATGGATTTCAGGATAAGGATATTAGAAGCCGATTAGCATTCACAGCAATTATGTTGATTGTATTCCGTATCGGGGCTAGCATAACTGTCCCGGGCGTGAATGCTGCAGGAATTCAAGAGTTAGCTGAATCTGGTTTATTCAGCCTATTGAACACTCTTGGTGGGGGAGCACTTTCTAGCTACTCCATCTTTTCATTGGGTGTTTCACCGTATATAACCGCTTCAATTATCATTCAACTATTGCAGATGGAGATTATACCTTCATTTACAGAGTGGTCTAAACAAGGTGAAGTTGGTCGACGTAAGTTAAATAGATGGACTAGATACTTTGCAGTAGCAATCGGTTTTTTTCAAGCTTTAGCTATTTCAATAGGATTTAATTCATTATCAGCATTAGGGTTAATAGATAATCCAGGCTTTGTAACTTATTTGTTAATCGCTTTATTTATGACTGCAGGATCTATGTTTGTTGTTTGGATAGGTGAGCAAATCACTGAATATGGGATTGGTAATGGTACCTCAATCATTATCTTCGCTGGTATATTGGCACAAGTTCCCTCAGAATTAACCGCTTACTATCAAAGAAACATTGTAGGTGCTTCAAGCAGTGAACTGAATCAACAAATGATTTATGCAGGCATCTTTGTGCTTGTATTTATCCTATTGATAATGTTTGTTATTTTCATGAGTCAAGCGGAACGTAAAATTCCCATTCGTTATTCTAAACGTGCGAATTCAGCATCGCAAAAGTCTCATTTACCATTAAAAATTAACTCAGCAGGAGTTATTCCAGTGATTTTTGCGTCATCATTAATTATGGTGCCACAAACAGTACTTGGATTATTTGCAGCTGACTATAGTGAAGCTTCTTGGTATAAGATATTGTCAACAATCTTTAATTTGAAAGAACCAGCGGGTATCGCTATTTATGCAATCGTCATTATTTTGTTTACATTCTTCTATGCACACATTCAGATTAATCCTGAACGAGCTGCGGAAAACTTGCAAAAAGCTGGTGGTTATATTCCAAGTATACGCCCAGGTTTAGCAACGAAAGAATATTTACAAAAAATGTTAAATCGTTTAAGTACTGTAGGTTCTATTTTCTTGATGGGTGTAGCGGTTCTACCTTTACTTGGGGCATACTTCTTTGATATGCCACAATCAATTGCATTAGGAGGTACAAGCCTACTAATCGTTGTAGGTGTTGCATTAGATACCGCAAAACAAATTGAAGGGCGTACAATTAAACGTCAATACGTTGGCTTTATCCATAATGAAAAAGACTAATGCGTAACTTGCTTGGGAGGATAATAATGAATATTATTTTAATGGGCTTGCCTGGTGCCGGAAAAGGTACTCAAGCAGCTAAAATTGTCGAAGATTACAAATTTCCACATATTTCTACTGGAGATATGTTTAGATCAGCCATTGCAGAAGGCACTGAATTAGGAAACAAAGCGAAATCATTCATGGATGATGGCGCACTAGTTCCTGATGAAGTAACAAATGGTATTGTTGAAGAAAGACTTCAAAAAGAAGATACACAAGCTGGCTTTATGCTAGACGGTTTTCCAAGAACAGAAGCGCAAGCTAAGGAACTTGGCGATATCATGACTCGCTTAAATCGTGACATTGATGCAGTTATTTACTTAGATGTGCCAACTGAAACCTTAAAAGAACGTTTATCAGGTCGCATCATTTGTAGTAACTGTGGCGCAACATACCACAAAGTTTTTAATAAGACAAAAGTAGACGGCGTATGCGATGTTTGCGGAAGCCATGATTTCTACCAACGTGAAGACGATAAACCTGAAGTTGTTGAAAATAGATTGCGTATTAATCAAGAACAACAACAGCCGATTTTAGATTTCTATGAAAATCAAGGTAAGCTTTATCGCATTCCTGGTGATATCGGTATTGACAATGTTTACGCTGAGATCCAAAAGATTTTAGATGAATAATATTTGTTGCTTTGAATCACTAATTATGGTAAGATATTCGGGTTGACTGAACATTTCGTGTTTCTATCCTATAATTCTATTAGTGATTAAACGAATCAACCACCATTAGGAGGAAAGACTTTGTCAAAAGAAGATATGATCGAAATTGAAGGTACTGTGACTGAAACATTACCTAATGCTATGTTTAAGGTCGAATTGGAAAATGGTTATGAAGTTTTAGCGCATATTTCAGGGAAAATGCGTGTAAACTACATCCGTATTTTACCAGGTGACCGTGTAAAAGTTGAGATGTCTCCATATGACTTGACGAAAGGTCGTATCACCTACCGATTCAAGTAATGTAGAGATATATAATCGAGGAGGTATAACTGTGAAAGTAAGAGCATCTGTTAAACCAATGTGTGAACATTGTAAAGTTATTCGCCGTAACGGTAAAGTTATGGTTATTTGTTCTAATCCAAAACATAAACAACGCCAAGGCTAATTAAAGATATTAAAAAGGAGGGTTTTCGTATATGGCTCGTATAGCAGGAGTAGATATTCCACGTGAGAAACGTATCGTTATTGCCTTAACATACATCTATGGTATCGGTAAAACGACTTCTCAAAAAATCTTAGCACAAGCTGAAATTTCAGAAGATACTCGTGTACGTGACTTGACTAACGATGAGTTAGACCGTTTACGTGTAGCAGTAGATTCAATTAAAGTTGAAGGTGATTTACGTCGTGAACGTGCTTTAGACATCAAACGTCTACAAGAAATCGGTTCATACCGTGGTATCCGTCACCGTCGTGGTTTACCAGTTCGTGGTCAAAACACCAAGAACAACGCACGTACGCGTAAAGGTAAAGCTGTCGCAATTCAAGGTAAGAAAAAATAATCTAAAAGGAGGTTAATTATACTATGGCTAAACGTCCAGTTTCTCGCAAACGTCGTTTGAAGAAAAATGTCGAAGCAGGTGTAGCACACATTCATTCTACATTTAACAATACTATCGTTATGATTACTGATGAGCATGGTAATGCAATTTCTTGGTCATCTGCAGGTGCTTTAGGATTTAAAGGTTCTCGTAAATCTACTCCATATGCAGCACAAATGGCTTCAGAAACAGCTTCAAAATCTGCTATGGAACATGGTATGAAATCTGTTGAAGTTTCAGTAAAAGGTCCTGGTTCAGGTCGTGAATCAGCTATTCGTGCTTTACAAGCAGCAGGTCTAGAAGTTACTGCTATTCGCGATGTAACACCTATTCCTCATAATGGTTGCCGTCCTCCAAAACGTCGTCGTGTTTAATCGATTGATGAACTTGGATATGCGATGATACATTTTCTCACGTTTTGAAAGGGGTAATTTGTCGATATGATCGAAATTGAAAAGCCAAATATTGAGACAATTGAAATTAGCGACGATAGTAAATTTGGTAAATTCGTTGTAGAACCATTAGAACGAGGCTATGGAACAACCCTAGGTAATTCATTACGTCGTATCTTGTTGTCCTCATTACCAGGTACAGCAGTTACATCAATCCAAATTGACGATGTTTTGCATGAATACTCAACAGTCCCAGGTGTACGTGAAGACGTTACTGAGATCGTGTTGAATGTAAAACAATTATCATTGAAATTGTATGACGTGGAAGAAAAACAAGTAGAAATTGACATCACAGGTCCAGCTGACGTAACAGCTGCTGATATTATTGCCGATGCTGATTTCGATGTTATGAATCCAGACTTACATATCTGCACGCTTGCTGAAGGCGCTCGTTTTCACATGATTATGAATGTTAAAAACGGACGTGGTTTTGTACGCTCAGAAAACAATAAAGTGGATTCTATGCCAATTGGCGAAATTCCAGTAGATTCTATCTACACACCAATTTCCAAAGTGAACTATCAAGTTGAAAATACTCGTATCGGAGAAATCAATGAATATGATAAATTAACGATGGATATTTGGACTGATGGTACAATTTCACCCGAAGAAGCATTAAGCTTAGCGGCAAAAATCATGACTGAACACTTGGAAGTATTCGTTAACTTAACGGATGAAGCTCGTCAAGTTGAAATTATGGTCGAAAAAGAAGAAACACAAAAAGAAAAGATGCTTGAAATGACTATTGAAGAACTAGACTTATCAGTACGTTCATACAACTGTCTAAAACGTGCAGGCATTAATACTGTTGAAGAATTGACTAACAAATCTGAACCAGAAATGATGAAAGTACGTAACTTGGGTCGTAAGTCTCTTGAAGAAGTTAAAAACAAGCTAGCTGCTCTTGACTTATCTTTATGTCAAGAAGATTAATAAATCATAAAGGAGGATAATGACAATGGGTTACCGTAAATTAGGTCGTAATAGCGCTCAACGTAAAGCTATGTTACGTGACTTAACTACTGATTTAATTATCAATGAACGTATTACTACAACAGAAACTCGTGCGAAAGAAATCCGTCGTACAGCTGAAAAAATGATTACTTTAGGTAAACGTGGAGATTTAGCTGCTCGTCGTCAAGCGAACCAATTTGTTCGTAACGAAATTGCTGATGTTCGCGCTGAAGGTGAAGACATCGTAATCGAGTCTGCTTTACAAAAATTATTCAACGATCTTGGTCCTCGTTACGCTGATCGACAAGGTGGGTACACACGTATCTTAAAAACAGAACCTCGTCGTGGTGATGCTGCACCAATGGTTATTCTTGAATTAGTTTAATAAAACTTTTAGTGATGTATAAAACGGAGTGTCATGATGTTGGTTGTACCTAGTATGGCCGAGTCTAGCTCTATCTACTCCTAGCGCGAATGAGTTCGCTAGGAGTGGAATATATCCATTAGTCTTTTGAATATATCAAGGCCAATTCATATAAGTGAATAATTGGTTCGGCATATGTGTTGTTTAACCAACAGGTGTTTGGTAGCATATATGCTTTTTTATTTTCTAAAGTGGTTGAGGCTAGGGCTCAACCACTTTTTTTGATACAATGGAAATTAAATTTTTGGAAACTTTTTAGAAAACCTAAAATTGATGTTCTCTTTTTCCAGTACTATCGATATAATATATGTATTATAATTGCGTGAATTGTCTCTAGCTTCGACAATTTCGTGTTGATCAATGGAGAGGCGAGGATAATGAAGAGAAACTACTTTACACAGTTTGATACAATTAGATTCTTAGCTATGCTAGGTATCATTTTATATCACTATTTAACACATCGTGTTTCTGGTGGTTTTTTAGGGGTAGATATTTTTCTTGTACTTTCGGGCTATTTAGTGACTAGTCAAATGGAGAGTAAATATGAAGCGAATATCCAGGATTCTTATTTTAAGAAAACTTGGAGGCGTATACGTAAAATTTGGTGGCCTATGGTCGTTATTACGATGGTGGGATTGACTTATTTATTATTATTTAGGCAACCACTTTTGGTTAATATTGGTATTAATCTAACAACGTCTTTGTTATTCGTCAATAATTGGCAACAAATACTCTCTGGTTCATCTTACTTTGCGAATATGTTGCATCCATCACTGACAACACATTATTGGTATATAGCTGTTTATATGCAATTTATGGTTCTATGGCCTTTATTCTTTAATGCTAGTCGACGATTTACGAAAACGAAATGGCAGTCGGGTTTGGTCATGCTTGGTGCTGCACTTTTGTCAGGCATTTTGATGGGCGTGATCTTTACACCTGGTGAGGACCCATCAAGAGTATACTATGGAACGGATACGAGATTTTTTTCTATCGCTCTTGGTGGAGCAGCTGCCCAATTGTTGGATATGGAACAACTAGCTGAATGGTTGAAGGACAGATTTGGTCGCTTTCACCACTTTATTGTTGATGTGGTACTATTAGGCTTATTGGCTATCCTAACTTATGGGATGCTCAAAATGCTTGATGCGTCGACGTTCACCTATTATGGTGGGATGTTTGCCTTTAACCTATTAGCTGCCGTAACGATTAGCTTGTTGACTTATAAAGGCTCTTGGGTTGGTTTTCTATTAAAATTTAAACCCTTGCGATGGTTAGGTCAGCGTACATTCCACATGTATTTATGGTATTACCCAATCAATGTGCTATTCCATATGGTACCTACCAATCAGAATTGGTTTACCAATAGTATTTGGCCACAAGTTATTTTGATTATCGTCCTCTCTTGTTTATCTTATGCCCTACTAGAGGAAAAAAGATGGCCGGTACCGATTTTTAATGAAGTCCCAAACAATGAACCAGTCCGTCTTTTCACGAAGATTCATCAATTATTTAGCCAACCAGCACCTTGGTTGACCCGCATTTTATTCATAGCTTTTACCTTCGTATTTATTGGAGGAGCTAGTGCAGTTGCAATTTCTAAACCAGCAGAAAATGTGACTGTAGAAGAGCAGCAAGCTGCTGAGCAGGCCAAGAAAATTGAAGAATTGAATAAACAAAGGGCTGAGCAAGAAAAACAAGCAGATGCGAGTCTTTCAACTTATAAAAAGAATTTGAGTGAAACGTCATTAGGATTTTACCAAGGTATTCCGGATGACCAGGCTCGGTTTGCTTATCAGTTATCTGTGACTTTCATCGGCGACTCCCTAATGGTGGGCGAATCAGAAGGCTTGTATACCTTGTATCCTAATGCGATTGTTGATGCTGCGGTTGGTCGTCAGTTATATACCTTAGCTGGCTATCCAACTAGCTTAGACAGCCAAGGCATGCTTAAGGATGTCGTCTTAGTTGATCTAGGTGCGAATGGTGGCTTTACATCAGCACAAATCAGTGATTTCTTAGACGAAATTGGTCGAGAGAAAACGATTTTTCTCGTGAATACGCATGTTGATCGCCCTTGGGCAGATGATGTCAATAAAACTTTAGCTCAAGTGGCTAGTGACGATAGCGATTCAATTTACTTACTAGATTGGCATGATTACTATACTAGCCATGCTGAAGCGCCTACTTGGTTAAGTCAGGATGGGGTACACTTTAATCCTGATGGCGGTCAAGTTTGGTTACAATTTGTGACAAATGGTATGTATCAAGTATTGAAAAAATAATATTAAATTGATAGGCTATTGCATGCGTTGAATGCAATGGCCTTTTTTGTTAGGAGAAATAGGAGTATAATGACCCATATTAGACCGTAACCAAGAGGATGGAGGCGTTTTGCATATGGATTTGGATAAGTTGTTATATACAACACGAGTGCATAATGACCAAGGGATTAAGGGAACGGCCTGGGTTGAAGGAGAAAATGAGTTGCAAGTGGTAACTTCTAGTCCATTGAAACCAGAAGAAGTGGGCACCAACCCCGAGCAATTGATTGCCTTATCATGGGCAACTTGCTTGAATGCGACAATAGAAATTGCCTTAAAACGTCACGGTATCAAAGATGTATCTAGTGAAGTGGCTATTCAGGTAGACTACAGATTAAATCAGGAAACTTCTATTACATATTTCGGGTTTAAGGTGGATATATATATAGACTTAGCGCAAAATAAAGCAGATGAGATTGTCTATGAAGCAGAAAGTCGATGCCCAGTATCTAACATTATTGGTGATTACCCGCATGTTGAAATAGTTGTTCATGCTAATGATGAGTGATTATTTAGAAGATATTTTAAATGGGATACGATAGGTGTCTTGACATCTAATGATTGCTTTTAATGTTGGATTTTAGTAGACTAAACTAAGAAAAATAAATGAAATGTCTTCAGGGCAGGGTGCGAGTCCCGATCGGCGGTAAAGTCCGCGAATTACCGGCTAATGTGGGTGATTGAACTAGTGAGATTCTAGTACCGACTGTTACAGTCAGGATGGAAGAAGCGTATAGTAGAAGAGACAAGCTAGTGATAAAAAGAAGTTAGCCTGATTTATTCTTCTTTAACAAACTCTTCCAAGTAATATTGGAGGAGTTTTTTCTTAAATATATAAAGTGAGCGAGGAAACAAGATGTCGAAACCGATTATTCAAGTTCAAGATTTGTCTTTTCAATATAGTCAATCAGACGAGAGATTTGCTATAGATGGATTATCTACGTCAATTTATGAAGGTGAATGGCTAGCAATTATTGGCCATAATGGGTCTGGGAAATCAACATTTTCAAAGCTATTAGTGGGTCTATTAGAAGCGAAATCAGGCACAATTGAAGTAGATGGAAAAGTCCTATCTATGGAAACCGTATGGGATATTCGTAGTCAAATTGGCCTCGTCTTTCAAAATCCAGATAACCAATTTGTAGGTGCTACTGTTGAGGATGATGTGGCTTTTGCTTTGGAGAATAGGGGCATACCTGTTGAAGAAATGCATGAACGCGTAGCTTCTGCTCTTAAAAGAGTCAAAATGTGGGATTACCGGGACAAGGAACCTGCATCTTTATCAGGGGGACAAAAGCAACGTGTAGCAATTGCTGGTGTTATTGCTATGGCACCAAAGATTATGATTCTTGATGAATCGACATCTATGTTAGATCCAGAAGGACGGGAAGAGTTGATGGCGGTAGTAGCGGATATCAAGCAAGATAATGACTTGACTGTTATTTCAATTACTCATGACTTAAATGAAGCAGCGGAAGCAGACCGTATACTGGTGTTTAAAGAAGGAAACATTATTAAAGAAGGCCGACCAGCTGATATTTTTACTTATGGCCATAAGTTGACTGAAGTAGGGTTGGACGTGCCTTTTGCCGAGCAACTAAAGCGTGCACTTGCTAAACGTGGTGTAGATGTACCGAGTGATTATATTGATGAGGAAGGGTTAGGTGAATGGTTATGCAAATCGCATTTGAATATGTAGGTTTTACTTATGGTGCTGGCACGCCATTTGCTAGTGAGGCCCTGCATGATATTAATGTGACCATTCCAGACGGGTCATACACGGCTATAATCGGCCATACAGGGTCCGGAAAGTCTACCATCACCCAACACCTTAACGCTTTAGTACAACCTACTGTAGGGCAAGTACGGATTGGTGAGGCGGTAGTGTCAGCTGACTCTAAACCTAAAGACTTGAAAGCTATCCGTCAAAGAGTGGGCATGGTCTTTCAATTTCCAGAAGGACAACTATTTGAAGAGACGGTCATTAAAGATGTGATGTTTGGTCCGATGAATTTTGGTGACGATGAAGCAACTGCCAGAAAGAAAGCTGAGTCAGCTCTAGAAGCAGTGGGGATTTTGCCTAGCCTGTATGAACGGTCTCCATTTGAGTTATCTGGGGGTCAGATGCGACGGGTGGCGATTGCTGGGGTAATGGCCATGAAGCCTGAAGTATTGGTTTTAGATGAACCGACAGCTGGATTAGATCCTAAAGGTCGTATTGAGATGATGAATATGTTTGATCGTTTATACCGTGACCAAGGTTTAACAATCGTTTTAGTCACGCATCAAATGGAAGATGTGGCCGCTTATGCCAACCATGTGATTGTGATGGATGCGGGGACATGTGTGAAAGAAGGCACACCAGCTGAAGTATTTCAAGATCCTAATTGGTTAGCGGATCACCAATTAGCTTTGCCGGATGCAGCTGACTTTGCTTTTAATTTACAGCATAAAATACAAGGTTCACTTTGGGATAATGCGCAAGCTATCCCCTTAACTGTTGATGAGCTGGCTGACTTAATTGTAGACCAATTAGATTTACCAACAAGTGGTAATTCAGCTGCCAATATAAAGGAAGGAGACCAATAATAAATGAAAGATAGATTAATTATTGGCCGGTATATTCCTGGTAATTCATTGATGCACAAGTTAGATCCACGTGTAAAATTAGTTGGTTTGATTGTCATGATGTTATTAGTCTTTGCAGCAACTCTTTTAACAACAAATATCATTATGATTGTAGTGGTAACTATTCTTATCTTTTTAACGGGTATTTCTCTTAGGGTCTTTTTACGTGGGTTACGGCCCATGATTGCGATTATAGTATTTACGGTGGTCTTACAGATTTTGTTCACCCATACTGGCGATGTGCTATGGTCTTTTGGTCCCTTAGCTTTAACCACTGGTGGCTTAACAAACGCGGCTTATATTTTTGTTCGTTTCCTATTGATTATTTTCTTATCTACTATTTTAACTTTAACAACGCAACCCCTAGCAATTACTGACGCTATGGAAGCTTTGTTGAAGCCTGTTCGCAATATTTTACCCGTGCATGAAATTGCTTTGATGCTATCGATCGCCTTACGGTTTGTGCCAACTTTACTTGAAGAGGCAGATAAAATTATGAATGCACAGCGGGCTCGAGGGGTGGACTTTTCTGAGGGGAGCATTCTTCTGCGAGTGAAAGCTTTTATCCCAGTACTGATTCCATTGTTTATTTCTGCTTTTAATAGAGCTTATGATCTGGCTACCGCTATGGAAGCGCGTGGTTATCAAGGCGGTGAAGGGCGGACTAAGTATCGTCAATTACATTGGGGTAAAAGAGACACCATTGCGAGTATAGCGCTTACTGTTTTGACAGTAGTCATGATCATCTTATAGTCACTAGAAGGAGGGCAAATTTTGCCTAGATTTAAAGTAACCCTACAATATGATGGCACACCATTTGTCGGTTTCCAAGTTCAACCAAATGGGCCCACGGTACAAGCAGCGCTTGAGAAAGCTTTAAAGCTAATGTCAAAAGGTCATGATATCCCAGTGGTTGGGTCAGGGCGAACTGATTCGGGTGTACATGCCTTGGGTCAGGTCATTCATTTTGATTACCCAGCTGAAATAGAAGAAGCAGCAATCTTACGGGCGTTGAATTCAATTTTGGATGATTCGATACGTATCATTGAAGTAGAACGAGTAGAAGCGGATTTTCATGCTCGTTTCCATACCAATGGGAAGAAGTATATTTATAAGGTAGATACGTCACCATTTCCTTCTCCCTTTACTAGACAATATATGTATCACCATCCTTATAAAACGGATGTAGACCGGATGCAAGCAGCTTTAAAGGATATCATAGGTATCCATGACTTTAAGTCTTTCTGTTCGACAAAAACAGATAAAATAAACTTTGTTCGGGAAGTTTACCGAGCTGAAGTAACGGCTGATCCAGAGGAAGAGACCTTAACTTTTGTGTTTGCAGGGTCTGGTTTCCTTTACAATATGGTTCGTATTTTGGTGGGGACCTCTTTACAAATTGGGGATGGCTTACGACCAGTTGATGAAATGAAACGATTGATTGCAGCCAAAGACCGTAATGAAGCGGGACCGACTGCGGCTGCTCATGGTTTATATTTAGCTGAAGTCTACTATTTGGACCCAGTAGCGCGAAAGAAAGTGACAAAGGACTACTTCGACTATAAAGCAGGATTAGGGGATAATCAGACTTGATGACAACGAGATGCGGATATGGCATCAAAAGGCTAACGTTTTATCATAAATTTTATATAGATTAAAATGTAAAAACTCGATACAATAAACTTATCAAATTGTATCGAGTTTTTTATTTTACCCTTGATATAAGAAGGAGTCTAACATGAAAAGTGTAAAAATTGCTTCCTTGAAGTTTGGGGAGGATAGACCAAAAATTATTATTCCTTTAGCTGAGGATAATGCTGTAGATATTATGAACTGTGCCAACTTCTACCGCCGTCAGCCAGGTGATATGGTCGAATGGCGGATTGATTATTATGACGACTTTGAAGATTTGGAGGCATTAGCTGAACTTAGTAAACGAATAAAAACATCTATTCAAAAACCATTACTAGCTACCTTTAGGACTTTGAGTGAAGGTGGAGAGTCTGCAATTGGTAAAAGTCAGTATGTTGAAATGTATCGGTATTTAATCCAAGCAAAAGCAGTAGATGCTATTGATATTGAATTTGAACGCGGTCAAGATATTTTAGACAACTTGATTCCATACGCTCACAAGCACCAAGTGAAAGTGATTGTATCTTATCATGATTTTGTCAAAACACCTGGAGAAAATGATATGGTCAAACGTCTACAAAAGATGGGTCAGTCAGAGGCGGATATCGTTAAAATGGCTGTTATGCCACACGACGAAGCGGATGTATTATCCTTAATGAACGCAACCAAACAAGCGTCTACTTTAATTGACCAACCATTGATCACTATGTCAATGGGCAGATTAGGTAAGATTACCCGTATTGCCGGAGAAATCTTTAAGTCCAGTGCGACTTTTGCTACTGTAGAAGGAATGACTTCTGCGCCAGGCCAAATGGACGTTGAAGATGTAGAAGAGTGTGTAGCCTTGTTGAACTTGCAGGCTGATGATATGGATGATGACTTTTAGCTAAAACGAAACATGATGTAGGAGGATTGCAGGCTTTAAACCGCAGTCCTTTTATTTTTGAACTTTTTTCATTCAACAGCTAGTTTTTTGATATAATTATGTAAAACTTTACTACTAGTTTTCTTAACTATATAATGAATGGATGAACAATAGGCAAAAAACAGAGATGAGTATACATTAGGAGAGTAATATGACATTAGAATTTAAAGCAAAAATGCGCGGTAATGTACTCGTTGGGGTAAATCCAATGGGCTTGAAACAAGCTGTAAATAATCAAATTCAATATGTAAAAGACCAAGGAACCTTTGAAGGCCCAAAGAAAGTTTTAGTATTAGGAGGCTCTTCTTCTTATGGTTTGGCTAGTCGGATTAATCTAGCTTTTGGCGCAGGTGCTGATACGATTTCGGTTTCCCATGGTGGAGGACCAAAATCTGAAAAGAACTTAGGTAAGCCAGGTTGGTATAATAATATCTTTTTCCGTCAAGCAGCAGAGGCAGAAGGGTTAATTGCGAAAAATATTATGGCCGATGCTTTCTCAAATGAAGCTAAAGACCAAGTCATTGACTTTATTAAGCATGAATTTGGTGGAAAAGTAGATTTTGTGGTTTATTCATTAGCTTCAGGTCGTCGTACTGATCCAAATACAGGTGAAACATACAATTCTGTCATTAAATCAATCGGCCAAGAAGTTGTGGGACCAAATGTGAACTTACAAAAGGAAACTTTCGATGAACAAGTGCTTCAACCTGCAACCGAACAAGAAATCGCTGATACTGTAAAGGTAATGGGTGGTGAAGATTGGCGGATGTGGATGAATGCTTTACATGAAGCAGATGTGCTTGCTGAAGGTGTTGAAACGGTGGTTTATTCGTATTTAGGTGCTGAATTAAACGAATCTTACTACAATAAAGGGACTTTAGGTCGTGCTAAAGCTGACTGTGATAGAGCAGCAGCCTTAATCAATGAAGATTTAAAAGATATCAATGGAAAAGCAACTGTTGTTGTGGCAACAGCTGTGACGACAAAAGCGTCATCAGTTATTCCATTCTTCCCAGTTTATTGTCTAGGTTTGTATAAGGTAATGGAAGCACGTGGTCAACATGAAACGCCAATTATGCATATTGACCGGATTTTCCGTGACATGTTATTTGGTGATAAGCCAGAGTTTGATGAAGAAGGCCGTTTGCGTCCGGATTCATGGGAATTAGATCCAGAAGTACAAGCTGAAACGAAGGCTTTAATTGAACAGATTAACCAGGACAATTTTAATACTGACTTTACTGCATGGAATACTTTCATGAAAGAATTCTTGAATTTAAATGGCTTTGAAGTGGATGGTTATGAAGAGAAACCAGTAACTTATGAAGAGATCGTGAATTTAAAACCCTAAACAGTGATAACCATCATCAAGCACGGTAAGCGAAGATGTCTTCGACTTATCGTGTTTTTTGCTATCAAAAAAGCTCAGAAGACCAAAATCTCCTGAGCATATTTAAATTAAATGTTTTATTTTTTGTTAACGGATGCGTCGTAAATGGTATCAATAGCGCTGGCTAATAAGTCATTAAATTCGTCATCTGCTTGGCTTGCGCGCAAGTCGGATGCGAGGGCACGTGAGAATGACGCGATCATGCCGTGGTTTTCCGCCAATAGTTCATTGGCTTCTTCACGAGTATAACCACCCGATAAGGCCACTACACGAACAACGTTAGGGTGGCTGGCTAATTCCCAATAAGTATCTGGTACAGTAGGGATAGTCAGCTTCAACATGACTAAGTCATTTTCCCCTAATTGGTTTAAATGTAATCTGATTTCTTCAGCTAATAATTCTTCGATGGCGGCTTTGTCTTCAGCCTTGATATTCACTTCAGGTTCAATAATCGGTACTAAACCTGCATCGATAACCTGTTTAGCGACTTCAAATTGTTGGTCGACCACTTCTTTAATGCCGACAGGGTTAAATGCGAGAATATTAGACCGTTCCTTAGTACCGAAAATACCGCGGTCATTAGCACGTGCTAATAGGTCGTCAAGGTCTGGCATATCTTTCATTAATTGTACGCCATTGGCTTCTTCAGCAAGTCCTTTATCGATTTTAAGGAAGGGGACGATCCCTTTGTCAGCTAAGTATTCTGTGGTGTATTTGCCGTCTACTTGGCGATCCATGGTATTTTCAAATAGGATAGCAGCTAGAATTTTATCGCTGGTAAAAGCTGGGCTGGTCATGATTCGAGTCCGCATTTCATGAACTTTTGCAAACATTTCGTCTTCATTGCTGTATGTATCTTCAGCTACCCCATAGGCTAATAGGGCTTTTGGTGTTGAACCGCCTGATTGGTCTAGGGCAGCGATAAATCCAGGCGCATTTGACATGCGTTCTAATTGTGTTTGATTGATTGACATATTGAAAATTCCTCCTTAAAAATTAGCGGTGGTATCATTTCGTCACCTATTATTATGAACCTAATATTTTAAAAATCCAAAGAAAGACACTTGTGAAAAAGGACAGCCAACCTATTTCTGGTAAGTTTTGGGGTTTTAGTGTTAAACTTGTTTTAAGAAAAATACTATTAAGCTAGGAAAGAAGGATTTGCCGGATGACAACAGAAAATACATTCCCAACTCGTGACCAAGTTAAAGTCGAAACGACGTGGGATCTCAGCCAAATTTTTAAAGATGAAGCTACTTTTGAAGCGAAGTTAGCTGAATTTAAAGCCTTAGGACAAGCTTTCAAGGAGAATTATGAAGGTAAATTAACTGATGCTAAAGATATTGTAGCAGCTGTGTTAGCAGCATCTGACGTGCAAGTTTTAGGGTCACAATTGATGCACTATACCTTTTTAGCGGTTGAAGCCGACCGCACGAATTCACAAGCAGCATTGAAATTACATAAGGTATCAGCAGCGATCAAAGAAGTTCAAGAAGCCATGCTATTTTTCCAAAATGCTTTACTAGAAAAACCAGCAGCTGAACTGGAGAAAGTAAAGGCCATTGCCCCAGAAACAGCAGATTATATTGCGGAAGTTGAACGGCAACAAGCGATATATTTGGGTGCTAAAGTGGAAGATGTCCTATTCCAATTCGACCAAGCGCATGAACAAAATTATGAAATTTATAACAACGCTAAATTGGCCGACTTAACTTTTCCTGATTTTGAAGTAAATGGTAAGACTTATCCTTTAAGTTTCGTGTTATATGAAGATAAATATATGTTTGAAGAGGATACAACCGTTCGTCGGGCAGCTTTTGACGCTTTCTCAAAAGAATTGGCAAAATATCAAAATACTTTCGCAACAACTTACTATGGCCATGTCTTGCAGGAAAAAGCTCAAGCTAATATCCGTGGTTATGAATCAGTGATTGATTACCTACTCTTTAGTCAAGACGTTGACCGTGACCTATACGACCGTCAAATTGATGTTATTATGGAGAAATTGGCGCCCGTTATGCGCAAATATATCAACCATGTAAAAGAAGTCCGTGGATTAGATAAAATGACATATGCTGACTTAAAAATTGGTTTGGACCCAACTTTTTCAAAACCCATTTCTTTTGAAGAATCAGAAGCCTACGTTAAAGAAGCCACAGCTATCATGGGAGAAGACTACTTTAATGAAATCGCACCAGCCTTCACCGACCGTTGGGTAGATTACGCCCAAAATATTGGTAAATCAACTGGTGGATTTGCAACAATGGCAGCAGATGTCCATCCATATATTTTGATGAGCTGGACTGAGCAATTATCTGATGTCTATACCTTAATTCATGAATTGGGCCATGCCGGTCAAATGAGCCGGGCAGAAGCCAATAACTTGTTTATTTCAAGTGAACCGAGCCTGTATGTGATTGAAGCGCCGTCTACTTTCAATGAGTTACTATTAACTGGCTACCTACAAGCTAATGGGGAAGATGACCGTACTCAACGCTTTGCCTTAGCCAATATGCTAACCAATACATACTTCCATAACTTTATTACGCACTTGTTAGAAGCGGCCTACCAACGTGAAGTTTACCGTTTGATCGACCGCGGGGATGCCTTCACTGCTGACACCCTTTCTGACTTGAAAAAAGGGGTATTAGAAGCTTTCTGGGGTGATGCTGTAGAAATCAATCCGGGTGCTGAATTAACTTGGATGCGTCAACCACATTACTACATGGGCTTATATTCATACACCTATTCAGCAGGCCTAACAATTGCGACACAAGCCTATTTGAATATCCGATCAGGTGAAGACGATCAAGCCATTGAGAAATGGATCAATTTCTTGAAGTTGGGGCGGGTTAATCCAGTTGAAGCTGCAAAAGTAGCAGGTGTGGATATTACAAGCAGTGAACCATTAGAGAATACCATTGTCTTCTTAAACGATACAGTTGACGCCATTATTGACTATTCAAAGAAATTGGCTTAAAGAAGACAGGGGATTGCCACAAATAAATAGAGAGAAAGTTTGGTGGACAGATGATTTGGGTATTTTTCGTAGCAGCTTTTTTGCTACTGATTACCAGTAATTATATGTACAAAAAAGAGCAGAAGCGGATTTACCTGATCTTTGGGGTGCTAGCAGTAGTCCTGTTAATCTTCTTCATGGCTTTCTTTATGCTGCATACCACACAGGGAATGTAACATATGAATACATTAAGAAAAGCGGTTGGCGTGGGGGCCAACCGCTTTTTTGAAGGATGATAGTTTTGTGATGATCATTTATTCACCAAAGTATTTATAAGCGATGTCTTGTCCTTGCTTGATTTTGTCCCATTGGTTTTCATGGGTTAATTCATTACCACCGTCACATGAAGCAAAACCACATTGGTGGGATAGGTATAATCGATCTTTTGATACATATTTGCTAGCTTCTTCTAAGCCGTTTAAAGCACGTTCTTCATCGTCTAAATCAGCTGTTTTTGATGATAGTAAACCTAATACAACTTCTACTTGGTCGTTGTCTTTAAAAGCTTCTAACGCGTCGATTGAACCAGCACGCTCGTCGTCCCATTCTAAGTAGAAACGGTCGTAACGTTGGTTTTTCAAGAAATAATGCGCAATTTTTTCATACGAACCGTTGGATGCATGTCGAGATGCGTAGTTACCACGACAGTTGTGGGTGTACACTTTTAACCCTAATTCATGACCGTAATCAATGATTGCATTATTAATAGCTACATAAGCTTCTGCACTGGCTTTAGCTGCCTCAGCGTCCCAAGTACCATCTTCATTTCTGAATGGTGAGTTTGAAGCATCCTCAGCATGGATAGTCCATAAACAGTCATCTAATTGAATGATTTTTCCGCCTTCTTGTACATATTCATCTAAGAATTCTTTGTAGGCATTGATTAAACCTTCTTTTAATTCAGCTTGTGATTGGTATACTTGGTTGTATGTTTGTAGGTTTAAACCTAAATCAACATAGATATGACCTGGTGAAGGGATACAAACTTTCACATCAACATCTGAATCATTTAAGGCTACTAAACGCTTGTAATGGTCAATAAAAGGATGGTTTTTACCTGATAAAGGTTTGAAGATTTCAATTCCGATATCTTTACGTGTTTCAAATGGGTTTTCGTTATCATGATCAACAAAGATATACCCTTGATCAGCAATGAAACGACGTACCCCGTCAAAGCCCCAAACAAAGTCTAGATGCCATAATGATTTTGAGTATTCGCCATCTGTAATTTCAGGGAAGTCTAATTCGATTTCTTTTTTTACGATATCAGCTACAGCTTCGTCTTCTACTTTTTTATAGTTGTCAAAGTCTTGGTAGAATGGATATTGAATATCATCGCGAACTTCAATCTGACGTTTATAGGTTAGTAAGTCTTCTGGACGTAAGAATGAGCCAACTGTAAGGAATCGTTTTGAAGTTTGTGTTTGTGTCATAGTAATGTTCTCCTTTTTCGGTAAATATTTTTGAACTTGTTATGAGTATATGGGTGTGACATAATAATTACAAATATCTATTGGGTGTTGGTTTTCATAGTTTGAAACTATGATTAGGGGGGTAAGAGATGCGAATTGAAGATTTACAGTATTTCATGAAGGTCGTTGAAGTGGGCAATATGACTCAGGCAGCGAAAGAATTGTTTATAGCCCAGCCTTCTTTGTCGAAAGCTATGACGAATTTGGAGGCGGAAATGGGGATAACCTTGTTCCAAAGAACAGCTAAGGGGACCGTTCTGACGGTGCAAGGGGAGGAATTTCTCCAGTATGCAAGGCAGGTTTTAGAGCAGATTGATCTAATGAATCATCGCTATAAGGAAGGAGACCAAGCCAACCGAATATTTTCTGTGTCTGGGCAGCATTATGCTTTTGTAGTGGATGCTTTTGTGAAGTTACTAAGGGAGATGGATGCAGATCAGTATGAGGCGACATTGAAAGAAGAACGAACATTTGAGGTGTTAGATGATGTTGCGAATTTTACCTCTGAGATAGGCGTTATTTACCGGTCTAATTATAATCAGAAGGTATTAGAAGGGGCTTTTCAAGAGAAGCAACTGACTTTTACACCATTGTTTAAAGCGGCACCACATGTGTTTATTGATAAAGGGCATCCTTTAGCAAAGCAAACAACCATTAGTTTAGATGACTTAACCGCTTATCCTCGTTTATCATATGAACAAGGCACCCACAACTCTTTCTACTATTGGGAAGAGATTTTAGCGGATATTCCTGTCCCCAAACGGATTATTGTATCTGACCGGGCAACTTTATTTAATTTACTCATCGGTCTAGATGGCTACACTATTTCTTCAGGCATCATTAATGATGATTTAAATAGTCCAGATATCTTAGCCATTCCCCTTGAATCAGATGAGGTGATTGAGTTAGGTTACTTAACTGCTAACCGTCACCAACTTTCTTCAATTGCTAAACGCTATTTAGCTTTGCTCGAAGAATCTATCCAACAATACGCCAAATAAGAAATCTATGATAAGGAATTTTTTCGTGGAAAAGGATTGACTTAATGAATTTTAAAATGGTACAATATAAGACGGTATTGTTTGCCCCATGATAGGCCCCGGAAACCAATTATGAATCGAACAATCAGACAAGATAAACGGAGGAAATATAATGCGTACAACATATATGGCGAAAGCAAACGAAGTTGAACGTAACTGGGTTGTCTTAGACGCTACAGATGTTCCATTAGGACGTCTATCAACAGTTGCGGCAAGCATGTTACGTGGTAAAAATAAACCAACATTCACACCAAACGTTGACACAGGTGATCAAGTTATCATCATCAACGCTGAAAAAGTGAAATTAACTGGTAAAAAAGCAACAGATAAAAAATACTACCGTCACTCAGGTTACCCAGGTGGTATCTATGAAACAACTGCAGGTACATTACGTGATGAAAAACCAGCACGTTTAATCGAAACTTCAGTTAAAGGTATGTTACCAAAAAACCGTTTAGGCCGTTCTCAATTTACACACCTACACGTATACGCTGGTACGGAACACCCACATGCAGCACAACAACCTAAACAATTAGACATTAACGAATTAATCTAAGGAGGGAAAAGCAAATGGCACAAGCTCAATACATCGCAACAGGCCGTCGTAAAAACTCAACAGCCCGTGTACGCTTAGTACCTGGTACAGGTAAAATCGTTTTTAACGGTAAAGAAATGGAAGATTACCTACCATACGAATCATTATTCGTAATCGTTAAACAACCTTTAGCAGTTACACAAACTGAAGGCCAATATGACATCTTCATCAACGTTAACGGTGGTGGATATGCTGGTCAATCAGGTGCAGCGCGTCACGGTATCTCTCGTGCATTATTAGAAGTAGATCCTGACTTCCGTAAACCACTTAAAGATGCTGGTCTTTTAACACGTGACCCACGTATGAAAGAACGTAAAAAACCAGGTCTTAAAAAAGCGCGTAAAGCACCTCAATTCTCAAAACGTTAATTTTTGGGCTATTACGAATTTATTCGTATATGGATACAGTATGGACAGAGATTTCCAAAGAAATCAGTACCAACCCATATACAAATCAAAAAGACATTTCTCACTTATGTGGGAAATGTCTTTTTTTCTGTGTGATAACCAAGTCTACTATGCATTAAATAATAGCTTTTTATTCGTTGTTGGATGAGGAATTTGAGCTATCTTCTAATAAGCTTTCACCAACACGCTTTAGTTTATTGGCTAAATTCATAATATCGATCACCAGGTCATAGCTGTAGTCTTCTCCTAGTACAGCTGTTGTACTCGCATCCTCAAATAGGTCTTCTTCTTCCATCTTTAAATGTTTAAACCAGTTCTCACTGCCATAGTAGTTAAGAAACAGTTGGATGTTTGGTAGATATTTTTCAAAATTTTCGAGGGAATCAGACATGACCTCAATTTCTTTAGAAATCCTCAAAAAATTTTCTTCCATCTCATAAAAATTATCAGTATTTTTCAAGTTATCCCCAACTTTCTTAAAGCTTGTCAATTTGACGATTATTTTATTGCACTAATGATGGTGGTTAATATCGGAATGATTGATACGGTACTATAAATTCGGGCAAGAGAAGCAATGGGTTCCTCCCATGAAGGTGGTGCAATTAAAGCAATGCCGTAGAGCATAATAATAAAAATAAGATTTGTTAAAATCCTAGTTAAAGCCTCACGCCAGCTTAAATGCTGTTTAAAATTAAATGCTTGCTGCCAAAAATGGATAAGTGATCTCATAATAAAGCGCCTTTCTATAAATGAATAAATAACTAAAAAAATCATAAACTAAAAGTAAATAGGAAGCAACAATATTTTTATGATCACTTATTCACAATATATTTGCATTTAAATATATAAGGAGTAGAATTATAGATAAGGAGGGATTATGATGACTGACAATAAATTTCTAACTGGTAATGTAGATAACGACAAAAAGCCGTATATTTTAGATATTGAAAAAGAAACGTTAGAGAATACAAATTTTCGTACAACGATGTGGACAGGTAATAAGTTGCAGTTAACTGTTATGGAAATTCCTGTAGGCGGTGATATTGGTTTAGAAGTACATCATGAAAGTGATCAATTTATCCGTATCGAGCAAGGTGAGGGTCTTTGCCAGATGGGCCCTGCTGAGGACGATTTATCCTTTGAACAAAAAGTTGGAGAAGATGAAGCAGTCTTTGTGCCATTAGGATTATGGCATAATATCACCAATCGGGGGAGTGTACCGTTAAAACTTTACACTATTTATGCTAGCCCTGACCACGTACCTGGTACTGTTCATGCCACTCAAGAAGACGCTGAAAGCGATCCAAACGAATAAAAGAAAAATAAAATGTATAAAAGTATAAATAATAGTTAAATCAAGAAAACCGATGACCTTAAAGGCGTTATCGGTTTTTTGTATGCTAGAAATCAATAAATATATATAAAAAGTTATGCTTTATGATAAATAGTATAGGTGGACAATTCTTAGGAATTTCTGTTAGCACTATTTTGTTATACAAGATGGCCATGAAATCCTAAAATAAAGTAAATCACCACAATATACTTGAAAGAAGGAAATTTCATGACCTATTCAACTATTATAAAACAACTTTTCGATATTAGTGATAAAAAATATTAGAATCAGTGAGTTACCTGATTAGGAAACTTAAGATTGATCAGCTTAAATTCCTATTCTTTACTAATCTTCAAGAAAGTTTCTTCCATTTCATAAAAATCAAATTTATTATCCAATTTAGCATTAACTTCCATAAAATTTATTACCTATAGCATAGCCGTCTATTCAAGATAAATTAGATAATATCTAATTTAAGTTGAACAGCATATGCTATTGATTACTTTATTACTGCAATTCTTGGATATTGATAGCTTATTACTAAAGCATTCAAAGTAATTTACTCACTTATATAGACATGTTAACATACATTTAGAAAACGCTTTATTTATATAGACTAAATGCATGGAGTGTAAATGATGATTGTCACCCCCTATGATATTAAGTTAGTTGTTGTTAATATGGATGGCACCTTTATGCGGACAGATTATACTGGTGATGTGGTAGCGCTTATGCTATGGAAAATGCGTCTGAAGAAGTCAAAGCAGTGACCGATGAATCTGTCCGTCAAATGATAACGATGGGGTTCTTGTTGCTTTAGACTAGCTATTTACTGTAGTTTAGGCTTATATAAAATGACTATTACTGTCGATAATAGGTTTTCTTAGAAAGGGTTGATTGCTGGTGAAAGATGTAAAAATGATATTCTTTGATATTGATGGTACTTTGATTGATATGGAGAAGAAACAAATTTCAGAGCGAATGCTAGAGACGCTAAAAGCGTTAAAAGAGCAGAATATTTTACTTTGCTTAGCAACCGGAAGAAGTCCAATTGCTTTACCGCAATTTGAAGATATTGATTTTGATGCTTACTTAACTTTCAATGGTTCATATTGTTTTAATCAAACAGAAAGTATTCATAAGCATCCAATTCCCACATCAGATATTAAGCAAATTATTGAAAATGCGCAGACTTTGAACCGGCCAGTTGCTATTGCCACAAAAGACAAGACGATTGCGAATGGGAAAGATGAGGATTTAATTGATTACTTTTCTTTTGCCCACCAAGAAGTCATCGTATCGGAAGCATTTGATGCAACAATTGAAAATGAAAGTATCTATCAGTTGATGCTTGGTTCAACTAAAGAACACTATGATGTCATCATGAATAATACCACTGATTCAAAGATTACGGCTTGGTGGGACCGGGCTGTGGATATTATCCCAGCTTCTGGTGGAAAAGGTGCGGGAATTCGTAAAATACTTGATTATTATGGTCTAGATAAGTCTCAAGCCATTGCTTTTGGCGACGGGAATAATGATATTGAGATGCTGGAAGCTGTTGGTTTTGGACTAGCTATGGAAAATGGTTCTGACCAATTAAAAGCAGTAGCTGACGAGGTAATCGGACATGTATCTGAAGATGGTATTTATCACTTCTGTGTTGAACACGAATTAATTTAATAATAGCTATATTTTGTAATAGGGCACTTCTTATTTATTCTTTATAGAAGTGTCTTTTTGATTAAAAATAAAATATTTTTGATCAGTATTAAATTTAAAGTGTTTTATTAGCATTTTAATCATTTTTTCATATATAATCATGTTATGAATCAGATAGGGAGTGTGTTATATGCCATTAGTGAGAATCGATCTTTTAGAAGGTAAGACAGCCGCATTTAAAACACAATTAGGTGAGTTAGTTTATGAAGCTATGCTTGAAACAATTGGCATTCCTGAAGAAGACAAGTTCGTAGTTGTGAATGATTTAAAAGCTGAAGAACTGATATTTTCTACCAATTACCTAGGTGTTGACCGTACAGATGGTATCGTGATCATTCAAATCACCATGAATGAAGGGCGTACAACTGAAGTAAAGAAAGCTTTATACAAGACGATTGCGGATAAATTAAATAGTCAATTAGAAATTCGCAAAGAAGATGTTTTCATCAATTTAATTGAAGTAAATAAAGAGAACTGGTCCTTTGGTAATGGTATTGCCCAATACGCAGAGTAAATCGGTTTAGAAGGATATAAATGAAAACCCTAGCTAGCCTCATTTACCTGAGATAGCTAGGGTATCTGTCATCTTAACCCAGGAGGGATTACCATATATTACAAATCATCTTATACCTCACCACTCGGACAAATCACTATCGTGAGCGACGAACAAACTATTAAAGGCCTGTGGTTTGCTGACCAAAAACATTTCGGTAGTCAATACGACTTGCAAACGATGACAGCAGCCGAAACACCAGTGATAATGCAAGTCAAAAATTGGTTGGATGCTTATTTTGCTGGTGAGAACCCTATCCTTGACCCGACTATTCTAGCACCAGAAGCAACACCTTACCGTCAGCAGATTCTGAACGCGTTGATGAATGTCCCTTACGGCCAGACAACTAGTTATAAAGAATTAGCGGATAAAGTTGCGTCAAATACTCCGGGAAAAAGAAGTTCAGCTCGTGCAGCTGGCGGTGCGGTTGGCCACAATCCCATTTCAATTCTAATTCCATGTCACCGGGTTGTAGCTACCAATGGCGCACTTACAGGTTATGCAGGAGGTATCGACCGCAAAATAGCTTTACTGGCTTTGGAAGGCTTTGATCAATCTAAACTAGATAACCATCAAGTATAAGTGGGACGGTCAGGGAAACTGATTCCTTGTTAAATGAAAATAAAAAGAAAAATATTACATATCGGCAAAATAATTTAGGGTGAGATAATGGATAAATTAGCAATTAGAAAATTATACGATACCTTATTGAATGAAATGGGCCCACAAGGTTGGTGGCCTGCTGAATCTAAGGTAGAAATCATCTTGGGGGCAATTCTTGTTCAAAATACCAACTGGCGTAACGTCGATAAGTCCCTAAATAATTTGAAATCAGCAACCGTCTTTTTGCCTGAAGAAATTTTAAGATTACCTGTAGCAAAATTGGAAGAATTGATTCGACCTAGTGGTTTCTACCGCAACAAGGCGCGTGCAATTCAAGCTAGTTTCCAATGGTTTGACCACCATAACTGGGATTATCAAGCTATACAGAATGAATACGGAAAACAGTTACGAAATGAACTCTTGAAATTGCCTGGTGTAGGGTTTGAAACATCTGATGTATTTCGCGTGTTTATATTTGACCAACCAGCCTTCATCGCTGATGCCTACGCTAGGCGATTATTCAGTTGGTTGACAGACAAATCCTATGCAACCTATCAAAGCCTTTATCAAGATATCGTCTTACCGGATGATTTCACTTATGAAGAAGCCCAGGAATTTCATGGCTTAATTGACGAATTTGGCAAACTATACCTGGCTAAAAATGGCCAAGTAAAAGAAAATTTTTTATCTGAGACGGCAATAGTAGAATTCTTAAGAATTACGTGAGAGTAAAACAGAATAATCTAGGAGTAATATCTATTATAGGTATCATCAATTAGAATTTCCTTTTTCTATATTTTCTAATAATAAATTTGCTAACTCCTGATCAATGAATAAATGATCTATCAAATTATTATTTAAAAGGACACTTATAGCTTTATATTTTTCGGTTCCTGAAGCGATGACGACTTTTTCCTTTATCTTAGGTAAGTCGGATATAGAAATACCAAGCATCCTGTCAGTGACTGTTGTTGAGATAGCGTTACCTTCTAAGTCAAAAAAACTACCGAGAATATCTCCGATTGCATCGCTATTTTCTAATTCCTTAGTCTCTTCATCAGAAAAATAGTTTAACTGTTTATATGTAGAAGAATTTAGCGGATTTCCTATGCCGATTACAGCAAGGTCGACTTGTAGTCCTTTTTGATAAATTTCTCGATATTGTTGAGAAGACTCAAACATTTCTTTCATTTTTTTATTTTCTGCAAATGCTGGGGCATAGAAATAAGCGACGTCGGCCTTATATTTTTCGGATAGTTTAAATGCTAAGTGATTAGCATGTAATTTAATATTGGTCATTCCTACTCCACCCATTAAAGGAACAATATTCAAATTATCACTAATCATATTATTAGCACTTTCTACGAAATGATATAAAGAACTCCCCCAACCGATTCCAATAGAATTAAGATTAAATAACCTAGATTCGATATAAGTTGAGCAAAGTGATCCAAGTTTAATTTTTGTTGCTTCTTCAGAACATGAAGTATCAGCTATGTGTGTGCTACTTATAGAATAATAGGTAGAGATCTTTTCTTGGTCAAAAGTTTGTTTCGACATAGGATGATTTATTGTTATGCTCACTACACCAGTATCTCTAGCTTCTTTCAATAGCTGAGATACAGTTGGTCTTGATAAATGCAATCTCTTACCAATTTGTATTTGAGTCAAATTATTTTCGTAATATAAAGTTGCAACTTGAACTAATAATTTTTCTCGATCATACATTTGAAAGAAACTCCTTTAAATTCTAACTTTCTTTTACATTTGATATTATTTTAACAAATGTAAAAGAATATTTGAATAATAAAATACAAGCGCTTACAATTAATCTATAGATAAATAATTCTGGAGGTTTTTAAATGAAAGTTAATACTAATAAAATGTTTAAGGTTGCTCAGCAGCAAAATTTTGCTATACCTGCTACTAACTTTATAGATCTTGAATCTGCACGCGCTTATACTGAAGTAGCTGAAGATAGGAATTTCCCTCTTATTTTAGCTTATGCTGAGTCTCATAAAGAAATTATTTCTTTAGAAGAAGCTGCAATTATAGGGAATTATTTTTCAGAAAAGATTAAAACACCTGTTGCATTACATTTGGATCATGGTAGTGATCCAGAATTTATTTTTAAAGCGATTAAATTAGGATTTAAGTCAGTAATGATTGATGCATCCGAGAAATCTTTTAAAGAAAATATTGCTATTACTAAAAAAATTGTAGATTTTGCTCATAAATATGATGTAACGGTAGAAGCAGAATTAGGTCATGTTGGTGCCAATGATTATTCAGAATCATCTGAAATTACGGATTCTGTATACACAGAAGTAAAAGATGTTGTGGAATTTGTGACAAAAACTAATATTGATTCGCTCGCTATCTCTATAGGAACAGCTCATGGAGTTTATAAGGGTATACCAAAAATCAATTTTGATAGATTGGTGGAAATAAATGAAAAAACTGATATTCCTTTAGTTCTACATGGAGGATCATCAACTGGGGATGAAAATTTACATCGATGTGCGGTAAATGGCATAAACAAAATAAATATCTATTCGGACTTTGTAAATGGAGCGTATAATACCATCCAAAACTCTGAAGTAATAGACTATATCGAGATGAAAAAATTAGCTACTGAATCAATGAAACAGACATTAAATCATTACTTTGATGTTTTTAATACGCAATCAATACTGTAGGAGGTTACGTTATAGTGAAATTACAAAATACATTTTTTATATTTAATCCTAAATCATATATGTATGGTGATAGTCTATTAGAATTAGCAAAAGTTGCAGATCAAGAGGCAGAAAAATATCCAGAAATTTCTATATTTGTAACTGCTCCATATGCAGATATTTCAACAATAGCAAATCAAACGAAAAATATAATTGTAACTGCACAACATATTGATGGCATTCAACCTGGAAGAGGTATGGGGGCCGTGTTACCAGCCTCAATTAAAAATATAGGAGCAACAGCAACATTTTTGAATCATGCAGAAAAAACTATGACGCTAAGTCAACTAACTCAAGCCATTTCATTAGCTAAAGAAAATGACTTAATGACCATTGTATGTGCGGATTCAATTGAAGAAGCAAAAGCAATAGCAGTTTTAAATCCTACTATAATCTTATGTGAACCAACGGAGCTTATTGGCACTGGTAAGACGAGTGACGAGGAATACATTCGTAGTACAAATGCAGCAATAAAAGAAATTAATAGTGATGTTTTAGTGATGCAAGCAGCTGGTATTAGTACACCTGATGATGTATATCGAACTATTTGTTTAGGAGCTGATGGTACTGGATGTACAAGTGGTATCGTCAAGGCAGATTCCCCTAAACAAATGTTGGTTGATATGATTCAGGCAGTTATTAAAGGAAATGATGAATGAAAATAGAGGAGAATAAATATGGCGATATTTAAAGAAACGTTACATTTATATTCTGATGAAGGTATCACTTCATATATTGATATAACTGAAAAAATAAAAGAAATTGTAAAGCGGAGTAACATTACCAATGGATTAGTATCCGTGATTAGTCCCCATACTACATGTGCAGTATTTTATGAAGAATTTAGTCATGATATTGACGAAAATGGATTAGATTTTTTACAACTTGATTTAAATAATGGTTTAGAAAAAATTTTTCCAAAACATACAAGTGCTTCTACATATAATTATCCAGGAGAGGAACATTATCGAGCCGTTGAATCATGGGGAAATATAGATGAGTATTTACCAAATGGGGACCGGAGATATTTATGGAATGGTGATGCGCATCTAAAGGCAACTCTAATTGGTTCTAGCGAAACCTTTGATATTACGAATGAAGAAATAACATTAGGAAGTACAGGTTATATATATTTTGTAGATTTTGATATCACTCGCCCAAGAGAAAGAAAATGTTTAATAACCGTATTTGGAGAGTAGTAAAAATGTCCCCTTAAGGGGACATTTTTTTGTGAAACGCTTACATTTTTTGATGATATACTGTATATACAAAGCAAAGTGAGGTGGGGAGATGAATAAAACAGACGAAAGAAAAGATGCTATTATTTTAATCCTTTCAAATAATACCGATTTTGTAACTGCAGGTGAGTTAGCAGAGTCTTTAGAAGTTTCAGAAAAAACAATATATAGAACAGTTAAAGAAATTAATAATGATGAAAAGATACCATTAGAAATCACTTCTGAAAAAGGAAAAGGCTACAAGATTACACACATCAATAAAATTTCTACCCCAGTTTCTGAGGTGAATGATATTGCAAATATGACTCCAGCACAGCGTAGAAACAATATAATGCAAGATTTATTAATATCTTCTCCAAATGAAAGAAAAATACCTGTTCTATATGAAGATTTCTTTATAAGTGATAATCTAATCAGATTAGATATAAAGCTAATGGAAAAAACTATAGCTCAAATGAATTTAAAATTAATTAGAGATGGGCAATTATTAAAAATAATTGGTAAAGAAAAAGATCTACGTAAAGCTATTGGTAAATTGTTTCAACAAAATCATTTATATGTCGAATCCTTAGAAAATAATATCGAGGATAATCTATTTGATTCAGATATTGCTACTTTTGTATTAAAACAAATTAATATTATTGAGAAGCGTTTAAATAGCATATTACCTTATCCATATAATATAAATATTTTTTCACATATTTATATATTAGTTAAACGATATCAGGCTACAGATGAAGTCAATTTTAGCTATGATATGGAAATCTCTAAAAGTGAAGAAGAAGAGATGGCCGAATATCGTTCAATTTACAATGTAGTTAGAGAGATTACTAGCAACTTAGAACGTTTTTTGAATAAAGAAATACCTAAAGAAGAGGAATACTTTTTATTTCAATACTTAATATCTTCCAGATTTCAAGGGGAGTTTGAAAAAGATCAATTAGCTGATAAGAAAGTTCTTCAAGTAGTTGATTACTATATTGAAAAAACAAGTCAATATTTGAATTTTAATATTGAAAGTAGCAAATTGAGAAATAATCTTTACCATCATGTTAAACCATTTTTGAATAGACTTAATAATGGATTTTATGTAAAGAATCCATTATTGGATCAAATAAAATATGAATATCAAATGATTTTTGATGCGGTACAAAACACCTCAGTTGAAATGTCTAAATTATTTAATTTATCAGAGATAAATGAAGATGAGATTGGTTTTATAGCTCTCTATTTTGCACAATATTTAGAGGAAAATCCTAAGTATATTGATGTTTTGATAGTGTGTACATCAGGAATAGGTACTTCAGAATTACTAAAATCAAAGATAAGTCAAAAATTTAAAAATATAAATATTGTGGATGTAATTTCTACTAAGCAATTATATGAGAATCCTGATACTTATCAAAATATTGATTTGATTATTAGTACTGTGAAATTCAAGGAGACGGTTAGAGTGCCTAATATTGTTATTAGTGCAATGCTAACATTTGATGATCAAGACAGAATTAATAGTATTATAGAGGATTTGGGTTATGAGTAATTATTTAGATTTTTATTATTACAAGTATGAAGGAGATAGTAATAAGAAGCTCTTTTTTGAAAAAATACTCAATCAACTAGGTAGCGATTATTTCTCCGATGACGTACTGTTACAACAAGAGCTGATTGAGAGGGAAGATGAAGGGTGCTCAATTATAGCTGATGGGTTAGCTATGCCACATATTGTTAGTACAAGTATTGTACGCAACGTTGTTGCGGTAGTTAGTATACCGAGAAGCTTCTCTGGATGGTTTCAAAAGATGTCTGTAGATACGGCAATTATCTTATTAGTAAAAGAAGATAATAAGGCTGATGAATTAGAAGAAATACAAAATATAATCAAAAAATTATCGATAGATAAGAATTGTGAATTCATAAGGGTAGCTAATGTGGAGGACATTGAAGAATTATTGATGTTTAGAAAATGAGGGTGTATGTTTATGTTTTTTGATGAAAAAGTTTTCGAATTAGATATCCAAGGTTTGGAATCAAGTAATGAAGTACTTCAGCATTTATCTGATAAATTAGAGAGTTTAGGAATTGTAAAAAATACATACAAGCAAGCTATTCTCAAAAGAGAAGAAGAATTCCCAACAGGTATCACATTTGGAAATTATGGGATCGCAATTCCTCATACAGATGCTGAGCATGTTATTAAACCACAAATTGGCGTAATGACTTTACACGAGCCAGTTGAATTTGTACAAATGGCATCTCAAGATACACTTGTAGAAGTTAATACCATATTTATTTTAGCTTTAAAAGAAGCGCATAGTCAGATAGATATTTTACAAAAATTAATGACATTGTTACAAAATACTGAGGTGATGGAAAAAATAAATCAGCTTAAGAATACAGACGAGGATAAGGAAATATTGAAAGAAATTCTTAATAAAGAAGTTAGTTACTAATAATTAATTGGGGAGGAATAAAAAATGTTAGAAATTATTCAAAATATAGTAAATACTGGTGCTTCAGTAGTCTTACCTGTAATACTTTTTATAATTGGACTTCTATTAGGTGCAAAACCGAGAAGAGCATTTACTGGTGCTATTACTGTTGGTATTGGATATATTGGTTTAAATTTGGTTTTAGGTATGTTAGGTGATGTACTAGCTCCTGCTACGCAGGCAATGGTGGAACGGTTTGATTTAAGTCTAACAACTATTGATATTGGTTGGCCTGCAGCGTCTGCCATTTCATATGGGACAATCCTAGGTACAATGGCAATCCCAATCGGTATTATAGTAAATATTGCATTGCTAATTTTTGGATTAACTAAAACATTAAATGTTGATGTTTGGAATCTATGGCATGGTGCTTTTGTAGGATCTTTAGTTTATGCAGTAACTGGTAATTTTACTTTAGGTATTTTTACTATTATTTCATATATGGTTCTAATCTACTTTATTGGAGACCTATCTCAACCATATGTTGAAAAAGAATTAGGACTACCTAATATTAGTTTTCCACATGGTACTTCTGCACCAGGTTTTCTGATTGCGTTACCATTAAATTGGATTTTTGATCGTATTCCAGGGTTTAATAAGCTTGAGGCTGATTCGGATGCTATTCAGAAAAAATTTGGTGTATTCGGTGAAACTACTGTAATGGGATTAATTATAGGTATTGTAATAGGATTATTGGCTAACTATACAATTGGAGACACTTTAAATGTTGGTATGACTACTGCAGCAGTAATGTACTTAATGCCAAAAATGGTTTCATTCCTAATGGAAGGGTTAACTCCAATTTCTGAAGCAGCGAATGAATTTGTTAAGAAACGTTTCCCAGATAGAGAATTAAATGTTGGTATGGACTCAGCATTAGCAGTAGGTAACCAAGCAGTTCTATCAAGTTCTTTAATTTTGGTACCAATTACATTGATTTTAGCTTTCATTTTACCAGGAAATAAAACAATGCCTTTAGGAGATATTGCTACAATTCCATATGCACTTGCCCTTATGGTCCCAGTATTTAGAGGTAATATCATTCGTTCTGTTGTTGGGGGAACAATATATATGGTTTCAATTCTTTATACAACATCATGGGTTGCACCATTAGTAACTAGGGCAGCTGCTTCAGCCAACTTTGATTTGGCAGGTAACACAAGTATTACAGCCTTGATTGAGGGTGGGTTATGGCCAACACTACTTTATGTATTAGGCGCTCAATATCTACCGTGGGTAATTACTAGTGTATTATTACTTATTAGTCTAGCAGGATTATATTACATAAATAAAGTTAAAGTTCAAAAAGCTGAACAATAAATAGGAGGATTTAAAAATGAAAAAATTACTTATTATGTGCGGGTCTGGAATTGCAACTTCAACATTAGTGACTGGAAAGGTAAATAATTGGTTAAAAGATAACGGGCTTGATAAAGATGTAACAATTACACAATCTAAAGTAGCTAGTGAAGTTGACCATATTGGTGATTATGATGCTGTTATCAGCACAACCTCAGTACCGGATTCTATTAAGGAACAAGTTATCAATGGAGTACCACTATTAACGGGTGTGGGTGCTGATGCGGTTTTTGAAGAGTTGAAGGACCAATTATCAAAATAATAAGCATTAAATGAATATAAAAATTAAAAACCTTAACTCTGTGTATTAACTTAATAGAGTTAAGGTTTTTGATTCAATATTTTTATAATTAAATACCCTATAATGTATATTTTCTATTCAAAATACATTTAAGAGTTTACATTTTCATTTTATTACCGTAAGATATCACCATAAACAGTCAAATAAAATCTTCAGGGCAGGGTGTAATTCCCGACCGGCGGTAAAGTCCGCGACCTCCTTTAGTTAGGGGCTGACTCGGTGTAATTCCGAGACCGACAGTAGAGTCTGGATGGAAGAAGAGTAGAAGCAAAATAAACGAATACTATAAAGTCTATAGTTTATTTGTGTGCCCTAGGAATCTAATTTCTAGGGCTTTTTTCGTCACTCTGACTAGATTTTTTGTTGTTTAGAGAAAGGATGAGTGAATGAAAGACTATATGCAAGAAGCACTTGACCTAGCCCAATTAGGCCAAGGTTGGACAAGGTCTAATCCCATGGTTGGTGCAGTTATTGTGAAAAATGATCAAGTCATTGGTCGAGGCTATCATAGGAAGTATGGTGGTTTACATGCGGAAAGAGAAGCATTAAAGGATGCTAGCGAAAAAGGGCATGATGTAAAAGGGGCAACCATGTATGTCATCCTTGAACCTTGTTGTCATTTCGGCAAGACGCCACCTTGTACCCATGCCCTAATAGAGGCGGGTATTGAAAAAGTGGTGGTTGCTACAACCGATCCAAATCCATTAGTTGCTGGAAAAGGCATCCAGGAACTAAGAAACCACCATATTGAAGTAGAAACGGGTCTATTAGCCAAAGAGAGTGAAGATCTTAACCGTAAATTCAATTACTTTATGACTCATCAACGCCCCTATGTCACCATGAAATATGCCATGACCCTAGATGGTCGAACGGCCGCCTATACTGGGGATTCCCAGTGGATAACGGACAAAATTGCACGAGAGCATGTGCATTACCAACGCCACAGTAACCAAGCCATTATGGTTGGCATAGGGACTGCGCTTTTGGATGATCCATCGTTAACTGTTCGAATTGACGACTTTGAGGGGATTAATCCTATCCGTATTGTTTGTGATACTAGCTTGAAGCTCCCCTTAACCAGCCAATTAGTGGCGACAGCGAAGGAAACGCCCACAATTATTGCGACAACTAATCAGAATCCACAAGATCACCAAGCCTATCAAGCAGCTGGCTGTCAGCTATTGGTTGTGAATGCGAAGAATGACAAGGTAGATTTAGTGGATTTAATCACACAACTAGGCCATCAAGGTATTCAAAGTATTTATGTTGAAGGTGGATCAAGACTAAATGCTTCACTACTTGAAGCTGGTTTAATCCAGGAAATCCACACGTATATTGGGCCCAAAGTCATTGGTGGTTTTGACCAGTATAGTCCTATCAGTGGTTTCGGTTTTCCACAGATGGACCAAGCGCTCACAAGTTATATCCAAGCAATCACGCCATTAGGTAAGGACCTTTTGATAGAAAGTAGGGTGGATTAAATGTTTACAGGAATTATCGAAGATATTGGCCGTATTGAAAGTATCGAGGCCATCAACAAACATGCAGGACTTCTTTTAACCATTGCCTCAAGAAAAATAGTATCCGATGTCAATCTAGGTGACTCTATTAGTGTGAACGGCATTTGTCTTACCGTGACGAATTTCACTGATACTAATTTCCAAGTTGAAGTGATGCCAGAAACGATTGCGAAAACGTCTTTAGAAGGAATTGCTAACAATAGCCGCGTGAATCTGGAACGGGCGATGAAGGCAAACGCGAGATTTGGTGGTCATATTGTAAGTGGCCATATTGATGGTATTGGTAAAATCACGGCAATAGAGGCGGATGGTATCGCTAATTGGTACACGGTTCAAACAAGTGAACCATTAATGCGCTATATCATCATGAAGGGGTCTATTGCTATTGATGGCACAAGTTTAACAGTTGCTGGCGTTGAAGGAGATACATTTAAAGTATCAATCATTCCTCACACGAGTGAACAAACAATTTTTTCATCCTATCAAGTAGGCACTATCGTGAATTTAGAAAATGATATTGTTGGTAAGTATATTGAGCAATTTACAGTGAAGGAGCGGGTATAGATGGATTTTTCAACAATCGAAGACGCATTAGCAGCTTTACAAGCTGGCCAAATTATCATGGTTTTGGATGATGAGAATAGAGAAAATGAAGGAGACTTAATTTGTGCAGCTGAGTTTGCAACAACAGCTAATATTAATTTTATGGCAACTCATGCTAAAGGTTTAATCTGCCAGCCAATGAGTCAGGAAGTAGCTAGTCGTTTGAATTTGTCGCCAATGGTAGATAATAATACAGACCCACATACAACCGCCTTTACGGTATCCATTGACCATAAAGAGACAAGCACAGGTGTATCCGCAGTTGAACGCGGGTTAACCATGCGTGAAGCAGCAAATCCGGCTAGTCAACCCAGTGATTTTAACCGTCCGGGACACGTTTTCCCATTGGTGGCGAAAGAAAATGGTGTCTTGGAACGGAACGGTCATACAGAAGCAACGGTTGATTTGATGAAATTAGCGGGACTGAATCCAGTGGGTGTTTGTGTAGAAATTATGCGCGAAGACGGTACGATGATGCGCCAAACCGAATTGCTTGAGCAAGCAGAGAAATGGCAGATGCCAGTTATCACCATTAAAGGCTTACAAGATCACCGGATGAAAACTGAGCGTCATACCCGCCATGTATCACAGGCCAAGATGCCGACAAAATTTGGTGAATTTACTATCCATACTTTTATCAACGAGGTAGATAATCAAGAACATGTAGCTTTGGTAAAAGGGGATGTTTCAGGTAAGGGACAGGTCCTAACGCGTTTGCATTCTGAATGTTTAACGGGAGATGTATTAGGGTCAAACCGGTGTGACTGCGGAGAACAATTACATGAAGCCCTGCGGAAGATCAATGAAGCTGGCCAAGGCGTTCTCTTATATTTAAGACAGGAAGGTCGCGGTATTGGCTTAATCAATAAAATAAAAGCCTACCAGTTACAAGAAGAAGGACTGGATACTGTAGAAGCCAACCATGCCCTAGGATTCCCAGATGATTTAAGGGAATACCATACGGCTGCACAAATGTTAGGGGAACTGGGTGTGACATCCATTGACCTTATGACCAACAACCCAGATAAAATCGCACAATTAGAAGCATCTGGTATCCAAGTAGCGAACCGTGTGAGTATTGAAATGGCCGCAAATCCGGATGATGAAAACTACTTAATCACTAAAAAAGTAAAAATGGGTCACTTATTAGACTTATAAAATATGGAGGATATTAGCATGAACATTATTCAAGGAAAATTGTTTAACGGAGAAGATATTAAAATTGGGATTGTCATTGCACGATTCAATGATTTTCTAACTAAAAGCTTACTAAGTGGTTGTGAAGATGGGCTTACACGTTCAGGTGTTTTGACAGAAAATATCGACGTTGCTTGGGTACCGGGGGCCTATGAAATCCCGCTTACGGCTGCAACTATGGCTGAAACAGGTAAATACGATGCGATCATTACCCTGGGTGCTGTGATTAGAGGGGCTACAAGTCACTTTGATGTGGTAGTCAATCAAGCATCAAGCGGGGTATCTCAAGTGGGTCTAACGCATAAATTACCTGTTATCTTTGGTGTTTTAACGGTCGAAAATATCGAACAAGCCATTGAGCGCTCTGGTACTAAAGCTGGTAACCTTGGTTTTACTTATGCAACGAATGCTATTGAAATGATTAATTTATTCAAGGAAATTAAACAACAATAGGTCATCAATCCATATGAAAACATCTCTAACAGTACAATACTAGCTTTAATTTTAAATCATGGTAAGATGGATGTTGGAACAATAAAGCGCATTCAATTATCATATCTTTCTGATGATTTGCGCAAAAAACTTAAGGAGACTTCATATGACGATTCAATTTAAACAAACATTAGCGCCAACCAAGGATAATTCTGGAAAACCTATCATCTTAAGTGACGCTACCTTCGCTCAACGTAAGGACAAAGTCCTTCAGTTAATGCGTAAATATGACTTCTCATCATTGATGATTTATGCAGATAAAGAACACGGTAGTAACTTTGAATATTTAACTGGTTTTATTCCACGATTTGAAGAAGCTATCCAGGTAATCAACCAAGACGGGACGTCGATACTGATTTTAGGTAATGAGAACTACAATAAAACCAGTATGGCACGTACACAAAGCGAAGGCGTTCTTTGTCCATTCTTTTCTTTGCCTAACCAACCTATGGATTTCACTAAAACTTTCGCTGACTATCTTAAAGACGTTAAAGTAGATGATTCCAAACGAATTGGTTTAGTAGACTGGAAGCTTTTATCTAATGATATGACTAACTTCCACAACCATCATTCAATACCAGCATTTATTGTAGATGGTATACAAGAAGTTTTCGGTTCTGACAAGGTAGTGAATGCAACCCAACTATACATGCATCCAAAAGAAGGTGCTCGAGTAACAAACAACGCAGAGGAAATCGCTCGTTATGAATACGGTGCTTCCCTTGCATCTGATGCTGTTCTTGAAGCAATGAACCAGCTAGTCGTTGGCCAAAGTGAGTTAGAAGCAGGTAATCACTTAAATCGCGATGGTCAATATCCTTCTGTTGTGACTATTGCAGCCTTTGGTGATCGCTTTAAAGGCGCTAATATTTATCCCACTGATAACACGTTAAATGATGGCGATAAAGTTGCATTAACTGTAGCCTATAAAGGTGGCTTGTCTAGTCGTTCTGGCTATGCAGTGAAAGATGAAAGTCAGCTCGCTGAACGTGATCCAGGATACTTAGAAGATGTCGTTTACCCCTATTTCCAAGCTTATAAGTGGTGGTTAGACAATTTAACTATCGGGAAAAAGGGTGGCGACTTCTACCAAGCATTCAGTGATTTTTATCCGCAAGCTACTTATGGCTGGAACTTGTGCCCAGGGCATTTAGTAGCTGACGAAGAATGGCTAAGCTCACCATTCTATCAAGACTCTGATGCAACAATTCAAAGTGGCTACATCTTCCAACTAGACTTTATACCTTCACAAGCAGACCACAATGGGGTTTCAGCTGAATCAACGATTGCAGTTGCAGACGCAGCACTACGCGAAGAGATTAAGGATAAACAACCAGAACTTTGGTCGAGAATCTCTAAGCGGAAGGATTATCTAAAAGAAGCATTAGGTTTAGCGTTACCAGAACATTTACTACCTTTAGCGAGTACCTTTGCCTACTATAGACCATTCTTATTAGACAAAAAAACTGCTATCTACTTTGGATAAAAAAATCCCCCTCAAGATTGGTTAACCGGACTTGAGGGGTTTTTGTCTATTTCTAAGTGAATAATGACGGACTATCCTAACGGAATCGCCATAAAGATGTTAATATATGTATAATATTATAAATAAATTGGAGGGTTATGCTCTTGGACGAACAGATTGAATTATTATTTACCATAGATGAAGGCTATTTGAATCCCTTAAAAGTGGCTTTAACATCGATTCGCCAGAATAATCCAGGCCAAGCCATCCGCATCTGGTTGATTCATGAATCAATTGCAACGCATACTATTCGCGAATTGCAGAAGCTAACGGATTATTTACAGTTTGGTTTTGAAGCGATTAAAATTGATGGTAGCCGATGGAATAGCGCTAAAACTGAAGATAGATACCCAAAAGAGATGTACTTCCGCCTACTTGCGGGTGAAATATTACCTAAAGAAATGAAACATGTGATTTATTTAGATCCAGATATTTTAGTGGTTAATCCTTTATTAGGGCTGTGGCAAACAGATTTAGATGGTCATATGCTAGCAGCCGCTACACATGTTGGGTTGACGGACGTTTCTACCCGAGTAAACCAAATGCGACTTGACGTTGACCATGCATACTATAATTCTGGTGTGATGGTGATTGATTTAGATAAGGCTAGAGAAATTGTCAAATGGTCAGATATTGCGCAAATGATTGAAAAATATAATCTATTACTATTCTTACCTGACCAAGATATTCTAAACCATTTGTATGGCAAATATACGAAGGAAATTCCCGAAGAAATTTGGAATTATGATACGCGTAAATATATGCGCTATTTTACCAAAAGTTTTACTCAGCATGATATTCACTGGGTGATGTCGCATACTGTCATCCTTCATTTCTGTGGAGGCCCCAAACCGTGGGACGATAAACATGACAACCGCTTTACCAGTCTTTATCTCAACTATCAAAACCAATTAAAGCGTATTGAAGATTTGATAAAGTAGATTGTAATAAGTGTTTTTCATTACCTATGGTGGTTAAATTCTTATTTACTATCGTCAAATCAGTCATAGACACTTTGAAATCTAATAAAAAATCCCTAGAAGTAAACATATACATGCATACTTCTAGGGATTCTTTTTTATAGGATAAATAATCCAATTAATCGACTGATTTTAATGCTTCTAGCATATCGACGTGTTGTAGACGTTTATAAATGATATAGGCTAGAACGGCTGTAATTGAACCAATAATAACAGCAGGTACGATAAAGCTTGTCGCTGTTAGTGCAGGGTTAAACATGACATCTGCAGGTGGAACGATTCGGATAATATATTGGTGGAGTATTTCACCAATACCAAAACCGACTAGTATACCTAGGATAGTTAAAATAATCGTTTCACGGTAGATATATAAGGTAACTTCATTATCAAAGAAACCAAGCACCTTGATAGTGGATAATTCACGCATCCGTTCAGAAACATTAATATTCGTTAGGTTATATAGGATAACAATACCTAGTAACCCAGCAACAATGATTAGAACTGTCATGATTTTATCCAATGAATGTACAATTGTATCGATTTGATTCATGAGGGTAGTGTTTTGTACTACACCGGAAATACCATCTAGTTCAATGAATTTTGCAGCTTGATTTTCTGTATTATGAATTGAATCATCTTTTAAGTTGACTAGATAAGCATTAGATTGGTAATCTTCACCGTAAATTGTTTCATACATTTTTGGACTAGCGAAAACAAAGTGACCAATATACATTTCCGTAATTCCTGATACTTTCATTTCACGGTCTTGATCGTTTGTATCTTGAAGTGTAATTGTATCGCCCACTTCAGCATCTAATAGGTTGGCTAGTCGTTCAGAAATCACTACGCCATCATCTGGTAAGTTGAGTTTTTCATCAGAACCACGTTCAGTTAATTGAATATAGTCTGAGAATGCATCTAGATTTTCTGGGGAAATTAAAGTGATATCTTGTGTATCGTTTTGTCTTCCACCAACAGTTGTTAACTCTTGATATGCTACTTCACCGAATTGATCAATGTCTTGAGAAGATAAAGCATCCTTAATCTCATCATTTTGTTGGTCTGAGACATAGTCATTTTCCGCTACAATCATATCGTAATGGATTAATTCCCCAAATTGACGTTGGTTAATTTCACCAATTGATGATTGTACGCTAAGCCCTGAGAATAGTAAGGCCGTAGCACCAGCAACACCAAAGATTGTCATGAGCATCCGTTGTTTATAACGGAAGATATTTCTTGCTGTTACTTTGTGGGTGAAGGACATCCGGTTCCAAATTGGTGTAATTCGTTCTAATAAAATCTTAGATCCAGCGCTAGGTGCTTTAGGTAAAAGCAGTTGCGCAGGTTGTTCTTGTAATTCTCTCTTCGCTACTATGTAGGCTGGTAGAACAGCTGCTAATAAGGCTAAAAGAATGGCAACCAATGAAATTGCCCAGTGGAAGTGTAATTCAATGGCTGGCAAGGTATAGCTTTCACGATAAGCATTGTAAACAATATAAGGAAGTAGGGTATGACCCAAGATAATCCCTAAAATAGTACCAGATAAGCTGGCGGTTAAACCGTAGAAAGTAAATTTCTTAATAACGTCTTGGTCATCATAACCTAGGGCTTTCAGAGTACCTGATTTAGTCCGTTCTTCGTCTACAAAGCGTGTCATGGTAGTAAAGGTAACGAGTGCAGCAACGAAGTATAAGAAGATTGGGAAGATATTTGCTAGGGAATCTACAATATTTGAAATGGTACTGTAGATCTTATACCCATCGCTACCTGGAATCTCCCGACGACTATTTACGGAATAGGTTGGTAGGGATAAATTATCCACCATTTCTTGTGCTTTTGCTAGTTCATCTTCTTTATCTGCTATCTCATCTTCAGCATCCGCTTTAGTTTTAGCGAATTCAGCGGCTTTATCTTCGTATTCTGCCTGACCCTCAGCAAGACTTTCTTTGGCATCTGCAATTTGGGCTTCAGCATCCGCAGATTCAGTTGCTAATTGGTCTTTTGCTTGGGCTAATTCCACTTCTTTATCTGCTAATTCTGCTTTTGCGGCAGCTAACTTATCTACATTTGCTTGGTATTCTGCTGATTTCTTATCTAAGGTTTCTACACCATCACTCCATTGTGCTAGACCCTCATAGTAAGTATTTAAACCGTCATTATAAGATTGGATACCAGCATTGTATTTGGATAAGCCATCTTGGTATGCAGCTTCTTTTTCTTGTAAAAGGGCTTCATTCTCACTTAAGCTAGCAGTTGCTGCTTCAATTTGAGCCTTACCATCATCAATTTTGGCTTGATTGCTAGATAATGCTGCGTTACCATCACTTAATTGTTTGTTAGCAGTATCTAATTGTGCTTTAGCACTATTTAATTGTTCTTGGCCAGCATTTAGTTGACTTTTAGCACTTGCTAATGCTGATTTTTGTTGGTCTAACTCAGTTTGGCTAGTCTCTATTTTTGCCATTCCAGGAGTGTATGTTGAATTCATGAAGGATTCATATTCACTCTGGCTAGCAGCTAACTTTTCTTCTAGGTCAGCAATTTGTGTTTGCAGCTCAGCAGTATCAGCTTCATTTAAATCGCCTGCATCTAATTTATTTTGTAGACTAGTGATTTGTTCGGTTAAAGCTTGAATACCTTTTTCGTAATTTGCTTTTCCATTTTCCAATTCTTGATTGTTTTGATCAAGTTGATTTTGTGCGTTTGCTACTTGACTGGCTTTTGCTTCATAGTCAGCTTGTTTTTCCTCAAAAGCATTTAAGTTTTCCGTGTATTGACTGTACTTATTATCATACTCAGCTTGTTTGCTATCGAGCGTTTCTTTGCCTTTGGCGATTTCTGCCTCGGCACTATTTATTTGGGCTTTCTTTTCAGCTAATTGACTATACCCATTAGCAATTGCTATTTGGCCTTGATCTAATTGACTTCTTGCGGTAGTTAACTGACTTTGACTATCATTTAACTGTTTTTTTGCCTGGTTTAATTTAGCTTTACCATCTTGAAGTTGGTTCCACTTTTCGTCCAATGTAGCTTGCCCATTCGCTAATTGTATTTTGGCAGCATCTAATTGTGCTTGACTGTCATCAATCATAGTTTGGGCATTTGCAATTTGATTGGCACCATCATTAATTTGTGCAGTGGCGTCAGCTACTTTAGTGTCTAATTGATTTTGTGCATCATCAATCTCAGCTTGACCATCGATTAATTGTTGTTTGGCATCATCTAGTTGTGCTTGTCCATCTGCTAATTTCTTCTTGGCATCATCAATTTGTTTTTGGCCATCATCAATTTCTGCTTGGTAATCATTTTTAATGGTTTTAAGTCGATTTTCTGGTTGGTTTGCTAAGGTCGTATCTAAGTCGTCTTTATGGTCTTGAAGACGGTCAGTATAAGTATCTGAATAAGGATCGATATGGATTAAATCATCGAATCTTAATCGAGCTAGCATGTAGACATCTGAGTCAAACGCAGATTCAGGTACAATCGCATAGCCTTTTAAGGAACCTGTTCCGGCTGTAGAAGCCCCTTGGTTTAGGTTAGATAAAATTTCCCCAGAATAAATAAAGCCTACAATTTCATAGGTGTTTTCTTTTAGTACAGTATTACCAGAGGCATCTGCCTGTTCTGACAGGTCAATTTTATCACCTATTTGATATTGATCATCAAAGCTGGCATCTATCGCTATTTCATTACTTGCTTTAGGTAATTGACCTTCCACTAATTCATAATCAGAGATATCTTCTCCCATTGAGAATACGCGAATAGCTGTATGGCTATCATCAATAGTGACATCCTTTAAATAGCCATATTCAATATCTGCCAAGCCTGAAGTGTTATCCAAAATGTCAATGTCATCCTCGTCAATCCCCATTGAACCAATGACTGTAATATCAGCGACATTCAAATCATCAAAGTAATGTTCACCAGTTATTCGCATATCTGGTCCAGTCACTTTTAAACCAATTAGGGCAAACGAACCAATCAGCATTAACCCCATGATAGAGAAAAATCTACCTTTGGATTTAGTAATTGATTTTCGAATATCCTTCCATAACATTTTCTTTTTCATGTTTATTTATCACCTACCATTCGATGTCTGCAATGTTTTCAGGTGAATCATTGATTTCAATAGATTCTACTGTTGCATTCCGCATATGAATGACCCGGTCGGCTATAGGGGCAATGGCTGCATTATGTGTCACAATGATAACAGTCGCACCATTTTTCCGGCTCATATCTTGTAAGATTTGTAGCACTTGTTTCCCGGTTTCAAAGTCTAAAGCACCTGTTGGTTCATCACATAATAAGATTTTTGGTTTTTTGGCAACGGCTCTAGCAATTGATACCCGTTGTTGTTCACCACCAGATAATTGGGCAGGGAAGTTGTTAATTCTATGTCCTAAACCTACACCCTCTAATACTTCGATAGGATCACTTGCATCTTTTACAATTTCAGAAGCTAATTCCACATTTTCCTTAGATGTTAGATTAGGGACTAAATTATAAAATTGGAAAACAAAGCCCACATCTTCCCGGCGATATTTGGTTAATTGTTTTTTGCTGTAAGTGGCGATATCATTACCGTCAATGATTACTTGTCCTTCATCATTGGTATCCATACCGCCAAGAATATTTAACATAGTCGATTTTCCGGCACCGGATGAACCTAAAATAATAGCTAGTTCGCCTTCCTCAACTGAAAAATTCACTTCATTATTTGCGGTAATCACATTTTCACCCATGTGATAATATTTAGAACTATTAATGACCTCTATATAACTCATTTTCATTTCCTTCCTTATAAATATAAATTAACATGTCCAAACTAATGAACAACGTGTTGATTTATTTACTTAGAGAGTATATGATTAATGTGCAAGAAAATCAATAAACAAAACTCAAAAAAGTGTTGATTTCTCAACGCTTTTAAGAAATCTGTCTATTTTAAGAAAGTAGGAGAATAGATGAATCGAAAGACGGAAACCAAGGAAAAAATAAAAGCAGCCTTTATCGAACTAGTGCACGAAAAGGGTTTTGAAGCGATGACAGTGAGTGATATCGCACGTCGTTGTGATATTAATCGTGGTACCTTTTATTTACATTATGTAGATAAGTATGACTTAATGAATAAACTGGAAGAAGAAGTGATGTATGATTTAGAGGCCATCATTTTAAAAGATCCGGATCAAGATCAAGTAGGAGAAGTCACACAATTGATTCCTTATGAAGAGATTTTAGAAGCTTTAGTCTATGTAAAAGCTGAATTTAAATTTGTAAAAGCGATTGCCAGCCCAGGTGGAGACCCCAATTTTATACAAACCCTAAAGTCGATTATCGGGCAACTTATTGATATCAAAATAAAACAATCCAATCGATTAAAATTTGAGAAAATAGATTTACCGGAAGACTATGCGATTGAAATTCTCTTATCATCCATAGTAGGCATTATTACCCTATGGATTAAAAAAGATGGCAAAGAATCACCAGAAGAAATTGCGCACATGATTACTAAAGCGAAACTATTATCGCCATATGAATTGTTATTATAGAGAAATATACCGGATAAAGAATTGAGCATCGTTTTTAATAAATACATATTTTTTCCGATGATAGAAAAGCCAGTAAACTATGATGAACATGATTACTGGCTTTATATGGTTTTTCTAATGCATATGTTTTCTAAAGAAATCAAGTTGGTCAAGGTTGCATTCCTTAGCAATAGCTGACTTTTGGTCGATATGGAAGACGTGGTTTAATTCAGCCCCGTCTGTATTAGCGTAGATTTTAAAGTAGACTTCATTCCCTTTAGCGATTAAAAACTGGGCAAATTTGATACCAGCTTCTTTAAGGAAATCATGACTTGAAGTCATGACAAAAGCAGGCGGAAAATTGCTAGTAATATATTGTTCCACAGGTAACTGCGCTTTTAGTTGATCAGTCATTTTTTCATCGAGGTAATATGGAAAGTCATCAGCAGAACCGATATTATTGCCAATGTAGTAGGCACCACAATTTAAGCCAACAGCGTTAAACTGGACTTTTGCTACTTCAAAATCGAACAATTTTTGATAATCGGCATTTGAAACTATCGTAGCATACTGCTGCGTCAGTTGACCTCCTGCAGAGTCGCCTAATAAAAATAAATTGTCTAAATCAATATAATATGCTTCGTTGTTTTTAATCACCCATTGTAATACTTGATTGATATCTTCAAGTGGTGCTGGGTAAATATGGTCTGGTGCGAGACGGTAATTGAAATTAATGACTGTAAAGCCTTGGGTAGCTAAAAACATGGTGTAGAACCGATAAAGTTCCTTATCGCCGTAAAAGAAGCCACCTCCATGAATATGAATTAAGGTTGGTAATTTTTGACTTGTGCCAATTGGATAGTAAACATCCAAAGTATTCTCAATACCATGAGGACCATAAGAAATATCACGAAACTTCTCAATGGATGTAGGTTCAACTAGACCTGCATCTCTTTTGGCATCGCCTTCTTTAAATTCTTTGCGCATTTTTTCAACATCAATTTTCATGAGGCAGCACTCCTTTTACTTTCATTTCTTTTCGTTTGATCGAAACTGTTTTAATTGTAAGTAAGATGAATAATAATAGAAAACCTGAACCAGCAATTATCATACTAAAAGCGGGAGATATATGTAAAAAGTCTATAAAAATATTACCGATATCATAACGTATCTATTATCTATTGTATAGTTTTAAAGATGACATTTCACTTTCTAAGGGCACATTGAAAGTATACGTTACTTGACAAATTGTTAGGGTACAATGTATGAGTGAGGTGATAAGATGTTAGCAAAAGAAGATTTACCTGTATGTCCAGTGGCGACAACCGTCGATTTGATTGGGAATAAATGGAAGGTCTTAATTATTCGTGAGTTATTAAAGGGGACTTATCGTTTTAATGAATTGCACCGATCGATTGAAGGTATTAATCAAAAAGTATTGACGGAGAACTTGCGTAAACTAGAAGCAGATGGGATTTTTATAAATCACCCTGCATCAAGAGAAGAGATTACTTGGATGGCTGGATTCGCAGTGATTAAATAGTTAAACTTTATAGAAATAATAAATAAGCCGTGATTCCCGGGGTAGTGGGCGTCACGGCTTTTTTGGAGGTAGATATAGTTTTTTGTTGGTTAGTTTATGACTTTATCTGGATCAAAGTCTGTATAAGTATTTACTGTTTCAGTAGCTTTTTTCTCGTTGTAATTATCTAATAAGGACATGGCAATTGTCGTTAAAATACCGATTACGGCAGCGTCATCCACAAAGCCTAAAGGTCCGAAAATATCTGGTAATATATCAGCAGGGAAGATGGTATAAGCGAGAGCCAATCCAGTAATTGCCTTAATATAAGTCGGTGTTTCCTTATTAAACAAGGCTTTGGCGAACTTGCCTAAGGTCATTTTTGACGTTTGTTTCATTACATACATCATCCTTTCTCATGACTATATATTAATCGGAAAAAGGGTTTATTGTATCCGTCCTAAGACCTAATTTAAACATTTGCTTTCGTTAAGTCTAGATACATTACATGCATATCAACATAGCGACCGTCTTTGACTTGGAATCCGCCTGGAATGGTGCCTACAATTTTAAAGCCAAATTTTTCATAAGTATGGATTGCAGCCTTATTTTCAACGACAACAGCATTGAATTGCATACCTCTAAAACCGTGTGCTTTAGCCTCCTCAATTGACTGTGCAACTAAATCTTTAGCTAAACCTTGACCGCGGAATCCTTTTGCGACTGCATAAGTCCCGTTTGCAACGTGACTAGCTCGGCCTTCATTATTCGGATTAATGAGATAATAGCCAGCGATTTGGCCGTCTACTAACAAGACTTCAACTTGGCTATAAGACGCAAGTTTATTCTCAAAATCTTCATTTGAATAGAGGTCTAATCCTGGGAAAGCAACACCGTCCGTCAATATATCGTTCCAGATTTCTGTTAATGTTTCAATATTGACTTGTGTGTAGTTTACAAATTCTTTCATATATAAAACCTCCTAAAATTTCATTAATTAAGCCTATTTATTCTACCTATACATAGCAAATGCATTCAATATCAGATTACTTTCTATTATAGGTTTTGTTGTATTGTAAGGGTTGACATTCCTTGGAAAGATTGTTTGAATAGAGGTATTCAAAGAGACATTTGGGGTGCTGTGACAGCTGAGATTATACCCATGGAACCTGATACAGTTAATACTGGCGAAGGAAAATGTAGTAAATATTGTCGAAATATGATTTTATTGGCTTTTATGCCTTTCAATTGTACTTTTGGACGAACTATTTCCCCCCTTTTGTCGAATACTGACAGGAAAGGGGGATCTTTTGTTTTCCAAAAGCTTTATAGCAAGCTTGTAATCAGCTAGGATTTCTAAACAATATTATTTGAAACATTGAAAGGATAATTGTAATGACAATTGATTTATACACTTTAAAGACTTTACCCAAATTACCCAACCCATTCCCGCTAATCAAGAACCCCTTGATTCAGTGCCTAACGAATACCGTGACAGTGGAATCAGTAGCCAATGCTTTATTGTATGTGGGGGCAGCACCGGTAATGGCAGATCAAGAGGCAGAAATGGCTGTCTTCTTCGACCAAAATGATGGTGCTTTATTAAATATAGGCAGTTTATCACCTGAAAAAATACGCAATATCTTACTTGCAGCAAGAACAGCTGACGAAACGAAGACGCCTTTTGTATTGGACTTAGTTGGGGTATCCGCTAGCCCAATGCGCAATGAGTTAGCCAAGGAAATTAGCAGGTCAAAACCAACTGTTATCAAAGGGAACCTATCTGAAATGCGGACTTTCTGTGGGCTAGGTTCATCAGGACGTGGCGTGGACGCAGGTGAAGCTGACCAAAATGAAACGGCCTTAGTGGAACTAGGACAAGCTATGCAAGCATGGGTAGCTAACCAGCAAGATACTTGCTTATTAGCGACTGGCCCAGTTGATATTGTTGTGGATAATTCTGGTATTTATTATTTAAAAAATGGCGTCGATGCACTTGGCCGCTTTACAGGAACAGGGGACATTGTCGGTGCCTTAGTGACAGCTATCATTGCGAGTGGACAACCGGTATTAGAATCAGTGATCTTGGCAGTTTCATATTTTAATTTATGTGGGGAAAAAGCAGACGTAAAAACGAAGGGTTTAGCTGATTTTAGACAAGCAACATTAAATAACCTTTCACTCTTGTTGGAATCAGATGATTGGCTAACAGCAATTAAAGGATGTCAACTATGATAGATTATCGATTATACCTCGTGACCAATGCGTTTGATTACCATGAAGACGTTTTTTTACAAGTGGTTGAAGAAGCGATTAAAGCTGGTGTTACCCTAGTGCAATACCGTGATAAGACAGCGACAAGTCGTGATGCATATGCGCTGGCTTTAAAATTAAAGGCGATTACGGACCGATATGCCGTACCTTTAATTATTGATGACCGGGTAGATCTAGCATTGGCAGTGGATGCTGCTGGTGTTCATATTGGTGATGATGAATTACCTGTAGATGTTGTACGAAAACTGATCGGTTCAAATAAAATTTTAGGGGTTTCAGCCAAAACCATAGACAGGGCAAAAGAAGCTTATCAACAAGGGGCAGATTATTTAGGCGTTGGCGCTATATTCCCTACCACTACCAAAGATTCTTCTTTAGTGACCAAGGAAACTTTACGGACGATTACAAGCAAAGTGCCGATACCTATTGTGGCTATTGGAGGTATTCATTTAGACAACATGGATGAACTAAAAGACACAGGCATTGCAGGGATTTCAGTGGTTTCTGAAATTATGTTAGCGGATAGTGTGCCTGACCGAGTAAGGCAATTACGGGCTAATTTAACAGAAATCTTGGAGGTGAACTAAATGGTAAATACAACACCACAAGTGGTGACGATTGCAGGTTCTGATTCAGGTGGTGGAGCAGGCATTCAAGCGGATTTAAAGACCTTCCAAGCACGCAAAGCTTTTGGGATGTCCATTGTAGTCGCATTGACAGCGCAAAATACTTTAGGTGTTCAGTCATCTTTACCGGTACCATTGGACTTTATTGATGCACAATTTGCCTCACTTGTAGCAGATTTTAAGATTGGCGCTGTGAAGACAGGTATGTTATTTAACGGTGCATATGTAGAAAATGTCGTAAATAATTTAAAAAAGGTGGACTTTGGGCCATTAATTGTTGATCCTGTCATGGTAGCTAAGGGCGGACATCAGCTCTTAGACCAAGACGCCATAAATGCGATTCAAAACCAGTTACTACCTATAGCGACTTTGGTCACGCCAAATATTCCAGAAGCTGAGATCATCGCGGACATGTCTATAGAATCAGAAGCGGATATGTTAGTGGCTGGTTTAAAATTACAAGGATATGGCGCTAAAAACGTCATCATAAAAGGCGGTCACGCTAAAGACGCTAGAGCTCGGGATTTAGTGCTTATGGAAGATGGCGAAATTTTATGGTTATCTAGTCCTCGCGTTGAAACAGAAAATACTCACGGGACAGGCGATACATTATCTGCCGCTATTGCCGCTGAATTAGCTAAAGGCAGTGAATTAAAAGCAGCGATTGTGATTGCTAAGCAGTTTATTCAAGGCGCAATCGCAGATAGCATCGATGTCGGTCATGGGCACGGGCCAACCAACCACTGGGCTGATTTGTCAGATGATGTGTTAGTTGAAAGTGAATAATAAGAACAACGAAAGAGACCCACACTGTGTAAAATATATTTTTACGCGAGTGTGGGTCTTTATTATATTTTATGGATTTTCTGCTTGTTATTTCTTCAATTTACGTACTTTAATATCATAGACTGTATCTATGATGAGGAAAGTAATCACCAAGAGATTTGCAATTGTTTTCCAGAGGCTATCTTGAGTAAATAAAGCTGAAATTAAAATAGTGGTTACAATGATTCTGGAGACTACATTCCATATTGAGCTATTGGTAAAGCGACGAAGTTTCTTGTGTAAATGCAACAAATAACTTCCTTTCTAAATAGCGCGAACTTGTAACCGTACGATTAAGCCGTAATCTACCACAACAAAATAGTACTTTCAAGTTATTGAAATATTTACAAGATGCTGAATAAGGGGATTAAATGGAATCGCTGATTGGTCAAGTGTACAAAAATGTCTGTTTATACCCCTATAGTAAAATGCTTTCTTCTGTTCTAATATATATTCATGTAAGCGCAATCAAAGTGTGCATAAATATATATATATAGAGGAGTGACATAATGGAAATGGTAATTCCATGGTATTCAGCAATCATCGGTCTATCAATCGCTACAGCTGCCACTATTATTTACGGCATTTTATAATCAAGAATAAAAAGGAGAAGAAGGTATGAACAAGAAAATACTCGTAGCCCCTGACTCGTATAAAGGTAGTTTAACAGCTTTAGAGGCTTGTGAAGCAATTAGTACAGGGATTAAACGGGCTTTACCGGATGCAGAAATTGTCTCTTTACCAATGGCAGATGGCGGTGAAGGTACCGTACAATCTCTAGTTGATGCCACTGAAGGTACCCTCCACCAACTAGAAGTAGTTGGACCTTTGGGGATACCAGTTACTGTTAGCTATGGCATTTTAGGGGATGGTAGAACAGCTGTCATCGAGATGGCTGAAGCTTCTGGTATCGGCTATGTTAATGAACAAACAAAGAATCCTTTAGTAACAACAACCTATGGTACAGGTCAACTTATTCTAGCTTGTATTGAACAAGGTATAGAAGAAATTATCTTAGGGATTGGCGGATCAGCAACAAATGACGGCGGTGCTGGTATGGCACAAGCTTTAGGCTATCAATTATTAGATAGTGATGGCAATGAAATTCCATACGGTGGTGGTAGTTTAAATCAATTAGCCAGCATTCAAATGAGTCAAGTCCATCCAGCTCTAAAAAAGGTGAAACTAATCGTTGCATCAGACGTTAATAACCCACTTTGTGGACCAGACGGTGCGTCCAATGTTTTTGGCCCGCAAAAAGGGGCAACTAAAGAAATGATTCAAACCTTAGACCAAAATCTCGCACATTACGCTGAAATTCTGAAAAAAGACTTAGCTGTCGATATGATTGATACACCAGGCGCAGGTGATGCTGGCGGGTTAGGAGCAGGTTTATTGGCTTTTACCCAATCAGAAATGCATACTGAGATTGAAATTGTCCTTGAATATGCGAAGTTTAAAGAGTTTGCAGTCGGGTGTGACCTTTGCATTACTGGTGAAGGCGGGATCGATTTTCAAACAAAATTTGGTAAAACCCCTTATGGTGTAGCCCAAGCCTTTAAAGCAGTTAACCCGGATAAAAAAGTGATTGCTTTGGCGGGAAACGTTGGTACAGGGATTGATGAATTATATACAGAAGGTATTGACGCAGTATTTGGTATTGCACCAGGTGCAGCTACTCTGGATGACCTAATAGTAAATGCCAAAGATAACTTACCATTAACAACTGAAAATGTTATCCGTGCCCTATATTAAAGTGCTAATTTCTACCAGTTTTAGCAAATAAAAATCCCTAGGGTTTTCCCCAATCTTTTGCTAGAATAATAAAGCAATTAACGGAGTCACCGCCAATTTTTAGGCAGGTGGCTTTTTTTAGAAGAAAACAACTATAAGAGGTTTTATGAATGAAGAAATTAAATATCTGGATAAAACAGCATTTGCTGTTTGTGATTGCGACCACTTTAGCTTTAGTGAGTGTGGTCTTTGGCCGCTTTGATTTTACCTATATAAAGTATGATGTATTAGTGAGTTTATTTGGTTTGATGGTGGTACTGGCTCTTTTCCAAGCTTCAGGATTACTACGCTGGGCATCGATTAAATTAATTGACTGGTCTAGTAATAGTCAAGTGATTGTCCAATCTATGGTTTTATCCTCATTTTTTGGCTCTTTTCTACTATCTAATGATATTGCCGTCTTGACCTTATTGCCCATTTACTTAAATATCTTGCGTCACTTACCTAAATTCAAAGGCCGCATACTTGGCGCAGCTTTGATTGTAGTGGCTGCTAACTTGGGAGGGGGCTTTTTCCCCTTTTCCAACCCACAAAACCTCATTATCTATTCAGCCTATCAAGTAGATTTTGTAACATTTATGTGGTGGACACTACCTTTAATGGTGGCGGGCTTTATTTTAGTGATGGCAACTACTTTCTTCGTTGAAAAAAAGGTAGCACACACGGAAGTGAAGGAGGAGTCAGTTGACCGGTCAGTCGTTATACAAGCAAGTATTGGGATGATTTTAATGGTTATCGCCATTTTTGGCTTATTGAATATTTTCTGGACTGTAGCCTTTATTACTGCCTATGTTGTCTTAACTAATTGGCGGTATTTATTGCAGGTGGACTACTTGTTGTTGCTGACATTTGCTGCCTTCTTTATTTTAGTAGGGAATATCACAGATCTATCACTTGTCCAATCTTGGTTATCGGCCAATATTTCAAGCGAAGGAATGGCTTACCTAACTGGTTTAGTGGCCTCACAAGCCTTCTCAAATGTACCTACAACGATACTCGTATCACCATTTACTGACCAAGCCTATAGTTTATTGATGGGAGTAAATATTGGTGGTTTAGGGACGATGGTTGCTTCCTTAGCGAATCTAATCGGCTTTACTATTATTAGAAATGCTATGTCTATGAATGCAAAAGCTTATTTCAAAGTTTTTACCATCATAAATGTGATTTTTATCGCGATTTTAGTCTTGCTATTCTTTCCATGGTAACTTTTTCTCACTTTTTTATCATTATTGTTTAATTAAAGCTTGCATTATTGACCTTTTTAGTATAAATTAAAATTATATTAGAAAACGAAAGAGGCATCTCATTATGTTAAACACAACACAAAATAATATGAATATTGTCATTATTATTATTGAATCTAGGACTTAGGGAATTAAGCAGTAGCTAATTTCATATGTCCTATTTGTGTTGAGATACTAAATGGGATGTAAGCTTCCCATTTAGGGGAGCTTTTTTATTTGGTATAACTTTGTTTTTATTATAAAAGCAAGGATTGATGGTTTGTATAAATTGGGTTTGTTTTATAGGAGGAAAAGTATGAATTTTAAGAAATTTGGTTTAACACTATTATCAGCAGCAACGTTAGCTGCATGTGGTTCGGTAACGCAGACATCAAACAGCAGCTCTAGTTCAGCTGATGGAGATTCTGAAACAATTAATATCGGTGGAGACTTTGGTTTAACTGGATCAGCCTCAGCTTATGGTTCTTACATTAATGATGGGGCATCACTTGCTTTTAATGAAATTAATGAAGCTGGTGGAATTGATGGTAAAGAGATCAATTATGTAGTGACCGACAATAAATCAAATGTTCAAGAGTCTGCTAATGAAGCTACGCGTTTGCTTGGAGATGAAAATCTTTCTCTCTTATTAGCTTCTGATATTGCTGCATCAACCGAAGCTGCTATTCAATCAGCGGAGAATGCTCAAGTGCCAATGATCATTCCGTCAGCAACTGTTGACGATTTAACTTTAGATTCACAAGGGAATGTATTTGAATATATCTTCCAAATTGCCTTCCAAATCTCTAATCAAACAGCTGCGCTTGGGCAATTTGCAGATGAAAAAGGTTGGGATACGGCTGCTATTTTACAAGATAACTCTTCAGACTACGGACAAAACTTAGCATCTCAATTTGAAGAAGACTATTCTGGTGATGTTGTCATTAAAGAATCATTCCTATCAGGGGATACTGATTTTAGCTCGATCTTAAACAACGTCAAAGGAAAAAAACCAGACGTATTATTTGTTGCGGGCTATTATCCAGAAGGTGGGGCAATTGTGAAACAAGCGCGTGAAATGGGTATTGATGCAGCAATTCTTGGACCAAATGGATTAGGTAATGATGAATTTATCAACTTAGCTGGTGCTGAAAATGTTACTGACTTTTACTATGCAACAATCTTTGTAACAGGTGAATATGGATCAGATGCAGCCAATGAGTTTGCAGAGAGATACCGTGCAGCATACGATACTGAACCAGATTTATTCTCAGCTGGTGGATATGACGCTGCTAGGTTGGCCGCTGATGCAATCGACCGTGCAGGTTCTACAGATCCACAAGCCATCCGCGATGCACTTGAAGAAACACAAGATTTTGAAGGCGTAACAGGTAATATTTCATTTGATGAAGATCACAACCCGGTAATGGATTCGTTCGTAGTGGGCTATTCAGAAGGTGAAATTTCATCTGTAGAAGCGATAGAAGCAAATTAAAACCATATGCTTTGAGAGAATGCGCATACAGGATAGTTAGCACTATAAATTGGTAAGGATCACGATGGTTTAATCGTGATCCTTTTTGATATTTTTTTATTATCTTTTGACTGAAAACGCATTTTAATACTTTAAAATAATCACTCGTATCAGGGAATGCAATCGCTGCAAATCAATTCTTGTCTATTTGAAAGGTGCTATCATAACCATAGGATGATAAGAAGAAGTGGCGTATAATATGACTTGTACAATATAATGGATACAGTAAAAATTTTATAAATAGAAAGTGTGGAACGTAATGGTAGAAACAGGTAAATATTATATCTATGCTGACCGTATTATTTTGGCAGATGAAGTTGTAGAAAATGCTTACTTAGAGGTTAATGATGGTCGGTTTGGTTATGCAACACTAGAAAAGCCTTTAAAAAGTGAAATTAAAGATTATACTGGCTATACAGTTGCAGCTGGTTTGGTAGATACGCATATTCATGGTTTTCACGGCGCTGATGTCATGGATGATGATTTTCAAGCTGTACAAACCATGTCTAAAGGTTTGCTATCAACAGGTGTAACTGCTTTTTTACCAACAACATTAACTTCTTCAGCAGACCTATTGACATCAGTTGCTGGTAAAATTGGTGACCACTATAAAGAGGCTGAAGGTGCAAAAATCTTAGGTATCTTCTTTGAAGGACCCTGGTTTACAGAAGAGCATAAGGGGGCACAAAATGCGGCTTATATGGGAGATCCTGACTTGGCGCAATTTGAAGTGTGGCAAACAGCTGCGAAAGGACTCATTCATAAAATTGCACTCGCACCAGAGCGGCAAACAGCCAAAGATTTCACAACAACTATTACAAAAGAGGGTGTTCATGTAGCTTTAGCACACTCCTCAGCTACTTATGAAGAAGCGACGGCTGTAGTGGATGCCGGTGCCAACATTTTTATTCATACCTATAATGGGATGTCAGGTTTACACCACCGCAATCCTGGTATGGTTGGCGCAGCTATGGCAACCGATGATACCTATGCGGAAGTCATTTGTGACGGCAAACATGTCCACCCAGGTGCAATCAAGGCGCTTGTTAAAGCGAAGGGGTGGGACAAGACAGTTCTTATTACAGATGCCATGTCAGCTGCTGGTATGCCCGATGGTAAATATCAATTAGGTGAATTTCCAGTTATTGTCAAAGACGGTGAAGCGCGTCTTGAGTCAGGTAATTTAGCAGGATCTGTTCTAACCTTAAATCAAGCAGTCAAGAATGTGGTGGATTGGGGTATTGTAGATAGTGAGCAAGCCTTACGGATGGCTTCACAAGTGCCCGCTGCCTCTATAGGTTTAGATGGTCGGGTTGGTGTCATTGCGCCAGGACGTGTGGCTGACTTCATTGTGGTAGATGCGGATATGAACTTAAAAGAAACCTATCTAAATGGTGTTTCTGTATTTCAAAACTAAATAAGCATAGAAAAATGGCACCAATCTAGTTGACATGAGCAGACTAGTTTGGTGCTTTTTTGATATGAAAAAGGCAAAATAACCCGTTACTTGTCTAGTCTACTCCATTATACATGTTACATTATATAACATCACCTGTGATAATTGTGAGGAAAATGAACCATATCCTACATCAGTAAGTAAAATATTTTGATAGGTAAAAAGCTTGAAATGACCGCAAAAACGAAATAAGATGAGAAGGTGGTGATAATTTAATACTTGCATATAATTATTTTCCAATCTATAATCTAAGCACAAATTAATAAATGTTACATAAGTCACCCTGAGTGTTATGAAATGTAACATAAAACGTCATGTTAGTAGCTAGGAAAATAAGAGGTGAAGCAGATGAATCAAGAATCTAACCATCACGCTTTAAATTATCAAGCGTATGCCAGCAAAACGTTTCAGCATTTACATCGTTATCCAGAGATATCCTTTCATGAATATCAAACCCGTAAGTTTATTCGGCAACAACTAGAAAGTTTTGGTTATACCGATATTTCATCTGAAGTTGGTGGTGGGGGAGTGATTGCCCGACTTAAAGGAGGCAAGCCAGGTTTAACCATTGCCTTTCGTGCAGATATGGATGCCCTACAAGTTCAGGAAGAAACAGACCTACCATACAAGTCTGAGGTTGACGGGGTGATGCATGCCTGTGGCCATGATGCACATACTACGATTTTATTAACTGCAGCAAAATATCTAATCCATCTTAAAGAAGAAATTGCTGGTACGATTGTTTTTCTATTTCAACATGCAGAAGAGGTGAAACCAGGAGGTGCTAGAGCCATTATGGCATCCGGCGCATTGGATGATGTCGATAAGATTTTTGGTCTTCATGTTTCAGGCGATCAAACCTTTGACGGTACTATATCCTATCATGAAGATTTTACAACAGCGAATTCCGATACCTTTGCGATTGAAGTTCAGGGGAAAGGTGGTCATGCAGCTACTCCGCAACATAATGTGGATGTGACTTTAACGGCTGCTTACTTAATTCAACAATTACAATCTATAGTGAGTCGTCATAAGAACCCTATGGATCCAGGTGTTGTCACAATTGGCAACTTTCATTCTGGTAATGGTGTTTCGAATGTGATGGCAGATGTTGCTACATTAAACGGTACGATTCGTACCTACAGCTCAGACTTAAGAGCTTTAGCGAAGAAGAAACTATACGCGCTATCTGAGGATATTAGTGCAGCTCACGGAGCCTCAGTCAAAATTGATTTTATAGATGGTTACCCAGCTCTTTACAACCATCCAAACGAAACCCGAACAGTTGTTGAAATCTTTAAAGCGCGTTTTGGTCAAGATAAGGTGAATGAAAAACCGGCTAGTATGGGCGGTGAAGATTTTGCTTATTACGTTCAAAAAATACCTGGACTCTTTTACTTTATTCCAGCGGGTGCCCATCCAAATGGAGAGAATTATCCCCACCATCATCCGAAATTTGAAATTGATGAAAAATGTTTGATGTTAGGGCTAGAAACGATTTTAACTATTGTGGACCATTATGTCATTGAAAGTGAGGTTAGACCTTATGTTGAGAGCGGATTTAACGAGTATTAGTCAAATTGAAAATGAAGTCAGCCAAGCAACGGCAGCCCTTTTAGCTAAATGGTTAAAATATGCGGCATCAATTGAATCAGAGGTTATCCAAGTGCGGCGCCATCTCCATCGTCATCCAGAATTATCCTTTGAGGAGTCAGAGACGGCTAATTTTATCTATATGGAATTGTTATCGGCAAAGATCTTTGACATCGAACGAAATGTAGGGGGTGGTTATGGGATTGTGGCACGAATTAAAGGGGCACAACCGGGACCAACGATTGCCTTACGGGCGGATATCGATGCTTTACCGATAATGGAAGAGGCAGATGTACCGTTTAAATCTGAAAAACCTGGTGTTATGCATGCTTGTGGTCATGATATCCATACGGCAAGTCTTTTGGGGGTTGCTCAAGTCATTCAGGCGCACCGTGACGAATTTGCGGGGACAGTGGTCTTTATCTTCCAACATGCTGAGGAGAAGAAACCAGGTGGTGCTAAAGCGATTGTCGAAGCGGGTTATTTAAAGGATGTAGATATGGTATTTGGTCTCCACGTTGATCCTTCTAAACCAGCTGGTGTAGTAGGTTATTCCTTAGCGTATGGTTCGGCCGCCTCAGATGCTTTTGAAATCAAGATTCAAGGTCGGGGCGGACACGCTTCTTCACCACATACTACGATTGATTCCGTAGTTATCGCTGCTGAAACGATTACGAACTTACAAACCCTTGTTTCACGAGTCGCCAATCCTATTGAGCCACTTGTGGTTACAGTGGCTGGCGTTGAAGCGGGTATGGGGGCACCTAATATTATTGCGGATACCGCAACGATTGTTGGGACTGTCCGGTCATCTTCACCAACTGGACGGGCAACCATTAGAAAACAATTGATTCAAATTGCTGAAATGACAGCGGCCATGCATGGTGGGACAGCTACCGTTGATTATGACGAAGGTTATCCAGCGATTCAAAATACCACAAGCATAGTGACTGACCTAGTTAGTGCCATTGATTCTTCTGCTATTTTCACAGATTTAATCGAAAATACCGCAGCTACAGGTGCCATGATGAATGGCGAAGACTTTGCCTACTATCTTGAAGACACCAAAGGCGCCTATTTCACCGTTGGTTGTGACTTCTTGGAAAAGGACAAGCAAGGTCGTGCTAGCTATCCTTTACATAACGGAAAATTTGTTGCCAATGAAGCTTGTATGCTAAATGCCATGTCACTATTTCTTGTTATTTTAAGTCAATATTTAAAGGTGGTGCCTCATGATTAAATACTTACGTAAACGCTTATTGTTGATTATTCCGGTTTTATTTATCATCTCTATTTTAGCTTTTGCTATGCTTCAAATGGCGCCGGGTGATATCGCCGATTTATATCAATCACCGGATGCTACACCTGAGCAAATTGAAATGATTCGAGAAAACTTAGGTTTAAATGATTCTATTGTTGTGCAATATTGGCGGTGGCTAAGCAATTTATTTACCGGAGACTTAGGTTTCTCTTTTAGAACGAGAACTGCCGTAACAGGGTTGATTGGGGAAGCCTTAACACCAACTTTACAGTTAATGTTTGGTACCTTGATTGTTGCCTATATTGTAGCTATTCCGTTAGGGATTTATGCAGCTAACCACAAAAATACATGGATTGACCATATGTTAACAACTTTCTCTTTTGCTGGTGTGTCTATGCCAAACTTCTTCTTGGGGATGTTACTTATTTACTTCTTCTCAGTTGAATTGGGTTGGTTACCAATTGGTGGTAGAGAAAACTTGTCAGGTGATATGACGTTTTGGCAAGGACTTTCGTATTATGTTTTACCAACGATAGTACTTGGCGCTTCATACTGTGCCAATATGACCCGGTATGTCCGGTCAACAGTCATTGGTATTAATGAACAAAACTATATGCGGACAGCTGTAGCAAAAGGGTTGAGTGAGGGAAATATGGTTAAACGCCATATTTTACCAAACACCTTGGTTCCTATCTTAACTGTTATTGGTTCAGATATCCCTCGTTTAATTGGTGGGGCAGTGGTAACGGAACAAGTATTCCGTTGGCCAGGAATCGGTTCATTGATGATGGCTTCGATTAATGCCAGAGACTATCCAGTCATTATGACCATCACCTTAATCTCAGCTTTTGCGGTATTGGCTTGTAACTTATTGGTAGATATATCTTATGCTTATGTTGATCCGCGGATTCGTTATGAGTAGGTTGGTTATGCTATAAGGGTAAAAGAATAGACAGGAAGGATTTATATAAAGATTATTCAGAAAAGAGCATTTAAAAGGGTATAGGAGGAAAATAGATGGCTGAAGAACACTTATTTAAAGCTACTTATGCCAGTCCGCAAGATTTTATGGACCAGCATTTAATTGCCCATGATGTAAAAGTGACTGATACATCTGTGAAACAAGTTGGGTATTGGACGATTATTTGGCAGCGGTTTGCCCGCAATAAAGCGGCTGTATTTGGTTTGATATGTTTTACGATTTTACTAGCGGGAACGGTATTTGCGGGGGTTATTGCCCCGTATAATCCGGATGAAATTGTAGGTGGCTTCCTTCAAGCGCCAACGAGTACACACTGGTTGGGGACTGATGAAATTGGCCGTGATGTTTTCTCCAGATTGCTATATGGCGGCCAAGTGTCCATGTTTGTTGGGATTGTATCAGTACTCATTTATGCAACCATTGGGACGAGCTTAGGTTTATTAGCTGGATTCCTAGGTGGTATTTGGGATTTTATCATTATGCGTGTGACTGAAGTGATCATGTCCTTTCCTTATTTTTTAGTGGTGTTAGTTGCTGTAGGAATTCTTGGACCATCTATTTGGAATGTAACGATTGTGATTGGTTTATTTGGTTGGGCACCGCTTTGCCGGTTAGTCCGGGCAGAAGTAATGAAGCTTAGAGAAGCGGATTATATTCAAGCAGCTGTTGCTTCCGGATATTCGACAAGCAACATTGTCTTTAAGCAAATCGTTCCAAATATTTTGTCACCTATTTTAGTCAACATGACCTTTGGTATTTCAACTTCTATTATTACAGAAGCCTCTCTTTCTTTCTTAGGGGTTGGGGTTGTACCGCCAACTGCCTCATGGGGGAACTTACTCACTGCAGCCCAATCGTTATCGGTATTGACTATGCAGTCATGGCGGTGGGTACCAGTTGGTCTAGCCGTTTTCTTAGCTGTTTTATCGATTAACTTTATCGGTGAAGGATTACGAAGTGCAGTTGAGGGCGAGATTTAAGATTGAGAGGAGGGCAAGACAATGAAAGTAAAATTATTAACTCTACTAACCGCTATGACCTTACTATTATCGGCTTGTGGGACGACGGCAGAAAGTACTGGGGGTATAGACGAGGTTAAAGCGCAGGAAACAACTAGTGCAGATCATACACTGGATATTGGGACAACGAATACCATTTCTGGTTTTAATGTATTGAATACAACGGATGTTGCCGGTCAATGGGTTCAACGGTTTATGTATCCATCTTTATTGGACCAGCCAGAAGCTGGCGTATTTGAACCCAATGTTGCTTCGATAACAACTGAAGATAACCTGGTTTATACCGTCACAATAAAAGATGACGTGGTCTGGTCAGATGGTACAGCTTTTACAGCCGATGATGTAGCTTACAATTTAAACTTAATTGCAAATCCGGATGTAGAGACTTCTGGCGCAGCGAATATTAAGTCCATTGAGGGAGTAGATGATTCAGGAAAAATAGCAGATGGAGCAGACAATATTTCTGGTGTGGATGTAATTGATGATAAAACATTGACCATTACCTTAAAATCGCCAACTGATCCGGCCTATGTATATGAAAACATTGGTTTTAAGATCTTAATTACACCTAAACATGTTGTAGAAAAGGAAGATATCTATAACCTAGGATCTTCAGCATTCGCTACGAAGCCCACTGTTTTTGCAGGTCCTTACAAATTTGTTCAATATGAATCAGGTTCATACATCAAGATGGTTGCCAATGAAAGGTATCATAAAGGCAAACCAGCCATTGAAAATGTTATTGTTCATATTATGGATTCAACGGGTATGGTCATTGCCTTACAGGCTGGTGAATTAGACATGACTGCAGGAGGAGGTATCGCTTTGATACCAATTTCTGATATTAAATTCTTAGAACAAAATGAGGATATTGAAGTTTCATCTAGTTATGGTACTTCTGTTCAATTTATGTATATCAACAATGAAAAATTTGATCAACCTACTTTTAGACAGGCATTACTCAAAGCAATTGACCGTGACCGGATGGTTGATGGTCTACTGCAAGGTGAAGGCGAAGTTATTCCAACTACCTATACCTCGATATCAGCTTATAAAGATCCTGATTTAGATCCAGTTGCTTATGACCCAGAACGTGCCAAAGCTTTATTAGAAGAATCTGGTTTCGATACCAGTCAAACAATTAAATTAGCGGTTCCAACAGGTAATATTACCCGGATGAATGCAGCTAATTTGATTGAACAAGATTTAGAGGCCATTGGGTTAAATGTAGTGCAAACTTCAGCAGATTTTACCACGCATGCAGCTAGTGTAACAGCTGGTGATTATGACTTAGCGATGATGGGGCTTGCTTTGAATGTAGATCCAGACCAAAGTTCATATTGGGCAGCAGCTGGAACGAATCAAGTAAACATCAACGACCCTGAATTAGAGCAACTGATTAATCAAGGAGCTGCACAAACGAATTTTGAAGATCGCTATGTCACCTATCAAGAAATCCAGGCTCGTTTCCAAGAACAAGCTTATTTAGTCCCTTTATATTCTGACTACCAATTTACTATCCAAACTAAGGACTTAAATGGTGGTATACAGCCATTCTGGTTTGGTTCACTGACAGATATTCAAGAATGGACCTTTAACTAAAGAAAGGATTTGATTGAAATGCAAACTGACAACATACTCGAGGTCAACCACCTCAAAATTTCCTTTAAGACGCTAAATGGTATCGTACCAGCCCTTCGTGATGTATCATTCACCCTTAAAAAAGGGGAGACACTGGCGATTGTTGGTGAATCTGGATCAGGGAAATCTGTATCCACTAAAGCCATTACCGGTTTATTAGCTAATCATATAACCAATGTTGAGGGTGGCGAAATTCTTTTTGAAGGTCGAAATCTATTAAAAGCCAGCAAAGCTGACTTAACCAAGATTAGAGGTTCTGAAATTGCCATGATTTTCCAAGACCCTATGACTTCACTTAATCCGGTTATGACAGTGGGCATGCAGATTGCTGAAGCAGTGATGGCACATACGAAAGTTGACAAAAATACTGCCATGCGCCAAGCAATTGACTTAATGGAGAAAGTAGAAATCAAAGACCCAGAAACTAAAGCCTACCATTATCCTCATCAATTTTCAGGAGGTATGCGTCAAAGAATTATGATTGCGATGGCACTTGCCTGCAAGCCTAAAATCTTAATTGCTGACGAACCTACTACAGCACTTGATGTGTCTGTTCAAGCACGGATCATAGAGTTGATAAATCAATTAAAAGATGCGTTTGATATGTCAGTTATTTTTATTACGCATGATTTAGGTGTAGTCGCTAATGTAGCCGACCGGGTAGCGGTAATGTATGCGGGGCGGGTTGTTGAAACAGGTACAACAAATGAAATCTTCTATCATCCACAACATCCTTATACATGGGGATTATTAGAAGCGACACCAACCCTATCTACAGAAGATGACAACCTATATACTATTCCAGGTAATCCACCGAATATGGCTAACTTGACGACTGGGGATCCATTTGCACCTCGAAATCCTTACGCTTTAGATATTGATTTTGTAAAAGATCCACCACTCTTTCAAGTTTCAAAAACGCACCAGGCAGCGACTTGGTTATTAGATGAGCGGGCGCCTAAAGTTGAGTTACCATTGGATATTCAAGCGCGCTATGTAGTCTATCAAGATATTTTAGACCGACAGGCGACTTCAGCTAAAGAAAGCCAATTAGGTACAACTACTGGCTATGATTTAGCGGCATTTGAAAATACCGATGCTGTTTATGGGCCGTATCTATATGATGAGTTAGCAGATACAATACCTGTGTATGAAAGTTAGGAGGGGATTTTATGACAGATATAGTACGGGTGAATCATGTGAAAAAAATATATGAAGAAGGCAGAGCTGAAGAGGTGGTAGCTGTAAATGATGTATCCTTTACTATTAAAGCTGGGGAAACGTTTGGCTTGGTAGGGGAATCGGGTTCCGGGAAATCAACTACAGGAAAGCTATTGATGAAATTAGAAGATCCAAGTGAGGGACAGATTGATTTTTTAGGTCAAGATATTGCCCAAGTTAAAGGGCGACGTGACTTGTTAGCCTTTAGAAAAGATATCCAAATGATCTTTCAAGACCCTTTTGCCTCATTAAATCCTCGAATGACGGTTGGCGAAATTATTGGTGGCCCAATGCAGGTCCATGGTTTAGTTCGTAATAAGCAAGAACAAGAAGCGGCCGTTGCTGAATTAATGGCTCAAGTTGGGTTAGATCCTCTTTATGCTAATCGGTATCCACGTGAGTTTTCTGGTGGTCAATGCCAACGGGTGGGAATTGCTAGAGCTTTAGCCCTTAAACCCAAATTGATTATCGCTGATGAGGCGATTTCAGCCCTAGATGTGTCTATTCAAGCACAAATTGTCAATCTACTAAAAAACTTAAAAATCACAAATGATTTAACCTATCTCTTTATCACCCATGACCTATCCATGGTGAAATATATTTCTGACCGAATAGGTGTTATGTGTCAAGGACGATTAGTGGAGATCGGTACGGCTGATGAAATCTATAATCATCCATTACATGATTATACTAAGTCCTTGCTATCGGCTATTCCTACAGCAGATCCAGAGTCAGAACGTGTTCGGAAACGTATGCACTTTGATGGATTGACTTACAGTGGAACAGAGTGGGCAGAGTGTAGTTTAGTAGAAGTAACGCCTGACCATTTTGTATACTGTCACCCGAGTGAAGTCGCTAAATACACTGCACAAGTTAAACCAGCTGTTGCGTTGGTATAAAGTAGTCAATTAAAAAAGGTGGTCTGAATTTTTTTCAGGCCACCTTTTTCTGATGCAACTATTTTAATTGTAATGATATGCTTCTATGTCAGTATCTTTTGCAAAAGTGTATATGCTATTTTCATCTATCTGGTACTCTTCTATAGTAGTTATTTTACCTGTGGTGATATCAACTTGATCAAGTTGACCCTTTTTCCCATCTGTAATGGTGTGATAGATGTAGCCATTTTCAATATAGTAGCTAGGATTCTGTTCAATGTCCATGGACCAAACTTGATGAAAACTTTTATTAGTAGGATCATAGCGGTAGCTTTTCACTTGGATAGGTTTTTCGTCATCTTCGTTTTCACTATAATCGCTTTTGACTACATATATTTCATTCTCAATGACAACCGGATTAATTTCAGAAGAAATTGTTTGGTCAGTTGATTGATTCTGTAAGGCGCTAGTATCCATTTGTAGTTTTTCGCCTGAAGTCGGATCAACAATTTCATATGTAGTAGTTAGCGCAGTATTTTCCTCATCATCGTCACTATTGACCATTGCAAATATATGACGCTGTGCTTGACGATTTAAGCCGTCAACACCAATTGAATATAATTCATACTGTGAGCTGTCGATAGTATTACCAGTACTTATTTCACCACTTGCTTTATCTAATTCAAAAGCTTTTAAATAATTAGGTTGGTCAGCGTCTTGTAAGAAAGCATATATTAGGTAAATAGTATCCTCATCTTCTGCTAGGGATAGGAGTGTATTTAAAGAACGGTCAGCTTGATCTAGTGAATCACTAGGACTTGTATAAGTCCAGTCACCCTCAACATTTTTATGAATAAGGGTTAGGTCTAATTGATCTTTACTGTCTCCATATATAGTATCTGATTGCCATAATTGGATATGATCATTTTCTAGGATTAAGCGCGAATCATCTAAGTTTGGGCGGTTAAATAAGGAGAAGTGCTGATATACTTCATCTTGTTTTTTTGTATTGAGTAGGCCGTAACTAGCGTAGCTAGTAGCAACGATTTCGCCGTTATTTTTTGATAAAGGAATCCAGTTGGACATCGCTTGATTTTCACCAGCAATGAGATATAGGGTAGGAATACCTGAACTTTCACTAGTATGTTTAGTATTCATTGTAGTCAGTTTGACCGGTTTAAAGCTAGCGACACCTATCCATACGCATAAAGTCACTGCAGTAATGATCACTAGAAATAATAAGGTCAACCAGTTACGTTTGTTTATCTTCATAAGATTGCCTCCTTTCTTAAACACTGACATAATGGTTCATCAACCAAGACATCATGTAACCATTGATGATATTGATGGCATAGATATATACAAGGACTAGCACTGTAGCTTCCATATTGGTTAATGGCAAAATAATAGTTAACCAAGCAAGCAAATAAATGAGTGCAAGAGAGACTATCCAATAAATCATCGTTGTTGCGACTGTTCTAAACCATGTATAGCCTTTGGCACTAAGTAGCATAATCAAACTATTCATCAAGGTGAATAAAAACCACAATCCACCGCCATAGATCATGAATGTTTGTGTAGGATAGGGCGGGAATAACAGGCTACTTATTTCCATAGTTGTCGCTAATTGAATGAGAACAGGTACTTGTGTATATTGCTCATTAAACATTACTCTAAAGGCACTATTGGCGATATAAAAGAGGCCTAGTTGAAGTATCAAAATACCAGCCATCATTATCAAAGTACTGATTAATTTTGCAAATGCAATTGGGGCCCGATTACCAGGTAAGGTCAATAGTCGATAGATAAAGTTTCCTTGAAAGTGCCAGTCGCGGATCCAAGAGAAGACACTGTAACCCAATAAGGCAAAGGCAGTGGCACCGATAATCATGGTATAGACCATGCTGTTGTCAAATACCCCATTTAGATTAGTAATCAAGCTAATATTATCTATATTTTCACTAGCGGTTGACACTGCATAGCTAGCTCGAATATGAACAAATACCATAATACCTTCACTAATAAGAACGAAAGCGATAAGTAGTAAATAGAATATTTTAGCCCGTTTTAGTTCATCAGTAATTAAATTGAGTAGTTTAGCCATTATCGGTACACCTCCCACATTTTATGGGTAATCGACTTACCTTCAGCGAGTCGTAAGTCTTCTGTATAGAAATCTTGAATGATACGGTGGTCTTTTAACATGAATACTCGGTCTACTAAAGTTTCAATTTCATTGATTTCATGAGTGGAAATTAAAACACCACGACCGGCCATCAATTTACTTGTGAAGACATTCGTGATTTCTTCTCTAGTAAAAATATCAATTCCTGAAAATGGTTCATCCATGATTAAGTAGTCAGAATTTAAGGATAAACCAAGTAGTAGATTCACTTTTGCGGTATTTCCTTTTGACAGTTGACTGATTTTATCATCCAGATTTAAATTGAAGAAATTGACTAAGTCTTTTGCTAATACTGGATCGTATGAATGATAGTAAGTTGCCATAAAGGTCAAAGCTTGTTTAATCGTCATGTCCTTTACTACGATGATCGTATCAGGAATGTAGGAAATACGGTTAAAATCATTAAAGTCAATGGGTTTGCCATCAATTAAGAATTGACCGCTGGCAATAGGCGTTAGCTGCATCAATGCATTCATTAAGCTCGTTTTTCCTGAACCATTTTCACCAATCAGTGCGGTAATTTCACCTGGTTTAACGGTAAAAGAAATATCTTCCAATATGTGATTTGAGCCATAAAATTTATGGATATTTTTTGCTTCAATCATCTTTCTTGTTCACCTCGTTTTTGGAAATATGCTGTCATATAGTTGGCGATTTCTTGAGGATCCATGTTTAGAACCTGCGTTGTATCGTAGAAGACGGCCATGGCTTGTTCTAAATTTTCCTGTTTCAATTGTTGGATAATGGCTTGGTTTTCAGTAACTTTACTAGGTACATTTGCTTCAGACACAATGATCCCTTCTTCCTCTAAAGATTTAAATGCACGTTGGACGGTATTGGGATTGATTTTAAAAGATTTGGCAATATCACGTCTTGAGGGTAATTTATCGCCAGCTACTAAACGATTAGCGACAATTTCTCTTTTATAATGGTCGGCTAATTGTATGTATATGGGTGTTTGCTTATCGAACTCAGCCATGTTGAACCTCCTTTCCAAATATAAAAGTAAATGTGTATTAACCGTATAATACACTTTGTTATCTGTATTATATGGTTAATACACTTTAACTGTCAATAAAATAGAATGAATATATTTTCAAGTATTTTATACATAGATAAAAGTTGAAATGTTTGACAGGTGTACAAGAATATTCGCTACTCAATTGCTTATATAATAAATAGCGAGGAATAAAAAATACATAAATTGTTTTTATGTAAACTTTCTACTTTATATATAAAAATTTGGAAAATACGTGAAAAAGAGGACCTGAGCCAATCATATCGCCATTTAAGAAGCACAATGTTTTTTTGCTAAAATAGAAATAATGTTCAATAAACGCAATGTTATGTTGCAGTAATGCTATCCATATAAAAAATAATAGAATAGCTTTAAAATCACGTTGTAAACGTTTACTTCAAAAAGTATAATGACGGTATTGAAAGTTTGAAGTATGCAAAGAAAAAAATTTTAAACAAAAATGCAATCGTTTACATTCTTTGGACTACTTCAAACACCAGCTTTCGCGAAGCATATGTTGTCAGTTACTAGTCGTTGTTCAACAGAAGGGGAAGAAAAGAATGGCTCAAAATGTAAATGCGCCACAAGCGCAATATCATAATGCAAAGCAGTGGGAAATTGCATTATTTTCATTGAATAACTCTGCGTCTAACTTATACTTATTCGCATTTGGATTCTTAACATACTATGCAACTGGTATTGCAGGTTTTGCAACCTTTACCGTATCGTCATTATTAGGTGCGGCACGTTTATTTGACGGCATAATTGATCCTATGATTGGGGTTATCATGGATCATATTGATACAAAATGGGGACGGTTCCGTCCAATTATGCTTATCTCAAATATCGGTTTGCTATTATCATTTGCTTTATTATTCTCCACCCATCAATTTGAGGGTTCGTTGAAATATGGTATATATTTTGTGGGCCTTATTTTCCATAAAATTGTTTACTCATTCCAACAAACAGTCACGAAAGCGGCACAACCCGCATTAACCAATAATCCTAAACAAAGACCTTTATTCTCTATTTATGACACTATTTTTTCTTCAATCGGTATCTTTGCAGTAGGGCAAATGATAGTCGCTAATTGGTTATCTCCTCGTCATGGTGGTGAATTTAATTTAGCCTTCTTTACTGAATTTATTATTGGTATTTGTGTGATTTCTTTTGTTTTAACAATCCTTGCGATGATTGGTATTTCGCGTAAAGATAATCAAGCCTTCTTTGGTTTAGGTGAATCGACAGTTGAAACGAAGTCTATCAAAGACTATTGGTCAGTCATCAAAGGGAATGGTCCGCTACAAATTCTGGCATTAACTTCAGCCTTGGTTAAATTCTTAACTACTTTAATTGGGGATCAAGTATTTGTAGTCCTAGTTTTTGGGATCATCTTAGGAAATTATGGTATCTCAGGTACTTTAGGGTTAATTCAGATTATTCCGAACTTACTAATTGTGGCGGGATTTACAACAATAGCTTCAAGGACTTCGTTAAAAAATGCCTATGTTTTATCATTAATCACCATGTTAACTTCTGTGGCTTTAATGGGTGTAATTTTATTCACTTCAGCAGACACACGAGAAATATTTGCTAATGGTGGGTTAGCAATGGTCCTATTCTCTATTGGTTATATCGGTTTCAAGATTGCTGGAACTTATCCATCTTCAGTCGTATTAACTATGGCTGCGGATATTTCTGACTATGAAACGGCTCGTTCAGGACGTTTTGTATCAGGCTTAATCGGTACTATCTTCTCGCTAACTGACTCAATTTCTACATCGCTAGCACCGATTGTAATCGGTTGGTTGATGATCGGTATTGGTTATACAGATGGTTATCCAGGCCCAGATGAAGCATTATCGCCAGCTTTATTCACAGCGGGGACAATTTTATTAATTATCGTACCCGCAATTCTTGGATCGATTGCATTGTTCTTAATTTCTCGTTACCCGCTAAATAAACAGAAAATGATAGATGTGCAAGCACAAATTTCAGCAAGAAAAGGGTAATTATTTTCTTCAAGCATAATATTGACCAAAAAGGGTTGTGACTGAGAATGTCACAACCCTTTTATCAGTTAATCATTTACTTTTTACAATCATGATAGGCAAAAACTAATATTTATAAATTTTACTAGAGATAAACTAATTATTAGAGTTTTATTAGAATTCACTTGACTTTTTAATTTGAACATTTTAATATTGTGACCATCAAGAGAGAATAGTAAAGAATAAGAGATAGGAACAACATTTCCAGAGAGTCTGTGGCCGCTGTGAACAGATAATGTCTCCTATGAAGACACACCTTTACTTAAATGACACTAAGTCCGGTAGTACCGTTATCACTAGACTAACTATGTAAAGTTTAGTCAATGAGGTTATAGGCGTGAGTTTATAACAAATTAAGGTGGGAACACGTTTCGACGTCCTTGATCCAGAAATGGATTGAGGGCGTTTTTTTTATGATATGAAACCTTTAGGGGAGGGCAACATGGCAACATCGTACGTATTACAACGAATTTCACTCGCAAGAGATTACCTTGAAACAGTTTCAAACGCAGGTTTTCAATTAATTGATTTAAATATGGTAGAACCTTTTGATGGTGACGGCAAGGCAGAGTACCCCAGTAATATCGTTTTTGAAAAAGAAGGGCAACTTTATGCTATTCGAAGTGATTGGACACGGTCGATTTTAAATTACATGAAAGCTTATGATTTACAACAAGATAATTTTGCTTATTACGGTCCAATGGTTAGGGACCACCAATCCACCTATCAAGCTGGTGTTGAGTTAGTAGAACCAAATGCGTCGCAAATGGCAAATACCATAGAACTACATTTGGATTTCGTTGAAAAAATGAGTCAATCGGCTTTTAATATGATTGTTGTGAACAATGAGGAAATCTTAGACAAATACATGGAAAAGTTTGCTTTTGGACCTGAAATTAAAGGGTATGTTATTGAAAAGAATTTGTCGGCTTTGGGGAATAGCATTGGTAAGGACCATGATTTCTATAGATTAATGGCTAAGCCGGTATCAGCACAATTTGATTTAGTGAAGAAAGATTTTGGCGATACAGAGGAAATGGCTGTGATTTATTTGCTTAAAGACATGCTTGAGAAGCGAAACACGAAAATGATTCTTGATTTATCATTCCGGTCGCCACAAAAATACTACAATGGTTTATATTTTCAAGCTTTTTTACAAGGTAATTCTAAACCAACCTTTTCAGGTGGTCAGTATGCTAACGGTTGGTTTGGTATTGGTTTGAATTTGTCCAAAGGAGGATTCTTATGATTACAGTAGCGCTTGCGAAGGGGCGAGTTTATCGTTCCTTTAATCAATTTTTGGCCGACAAGCATTTAGATGAATATGCAAATGCGTTGATAGATGGTGGTCGTGATCTTTTTCGTGAAGTTGGTGGGGTAAGGTTTATTTTTGTCAAAGGAAAAGATGTGCCCACTTATGTGGAACAAGGGGTTGCTGACTTAGGTGTTGTGGGGTCGGATACGATTGCTGAACAATTATTCAATGTGTTAAATGTCTCTGAATTACCATTTGGTCAATGTCGCTTGGCCATGGCTGGTCCAAAATATATGTCAGAATCTGATATCAAGGTGGTGGCGACATCCTTTCCAAATATTACCCGTAAGTACTTTAATCAAGCGAAACAGGATGTATCCTTAGTTTTCCTAAATGGTTCTGTTGAATTAGCGCCTATCTTAGGATTGGCTGATGCGATTGTAGATATTGTGCAGACGGGGACAACACTTAAAGAAAATGAGCTTGAAGAGTATAAAACGATTTTACCGGTACAAGCAAGGCTAATTGCCAATAAACAATCTTTCTATACTAAAGAGATGGAGATTTACAGTTTTATGCGGGAAATTGAGGTGGTTTAAATGAAAGTAGCAGATTTTCAAGCAATATTTGCTAAAAAAGATTCAGATAAAGTAGACGTAGACCGTTTATTCGCTGTACAGGAAATGATACAAGCTGTGCGTAAGGATGGCGATCAAGCGGTGATTGACTATACCAACCAATTTGACGGGCAATCCTATACGAATCCAGAAGATTTTAAAGTTTCGCTTGAGCGTTTAAAAGCATCTTGGGATCATTTAGATCCGACTTTAAAAGCAGCTTTACGGGTTGCTAAGGAACGAATTGAACGCTATGAACAGGCCTCCCTATACTCGGATAGGAACGGGGATGAAATTTCATATGTTTATCATGCCTTAGAAAGCGCAGGCTTTTATATTCCTGGTGGTAAAGCCTTGTATCCGTCAACAGTTTTGATGACGGTAGTGCCAGCGCTTGTTGCGGGTGTAGAAAATTTAGTAGTGACAACACCTGTTTTTACGGAAGAATCAGTGACTTTCGCTGCTCTATACTTATGTGGTATCCGAGATAATGTTTACGCTATTGGTGGGGCACAGGCTATTGCGGCCATGGCTTATGGGACTGAAACCATCCCTCAAGTGGACAAAATTTGTGGACCGGGGAATGCTTATGTAGCTACCGCTAAACGTTTGGTGAATGGAGATGTGTCTATAGATGCGATTGCTGGGCCAAGTGAAATCCTATTATACGTTGATGAAACAACACCGGTTGATGCCATTGTATATGATATTTTCGCTCAAGCAGAACATGACCAGGATGCGCGAACTTTCTTATTATGTGAATCAGAAAGCTTTTTAGATAAAATAGCTGACCGTATGCAAGCTTTGTTACCAAGCCAAGCAAGAGCGGATATTATACAGGCTTCTATTACCAATAACCATTATGCCATTGCCGATACTAGAGAGCGATTGATTGCAGTATTGAATGCTATTGCCCCAGAACATGTTTCCATTCAACACCGTGACCAGGATGCAATTGTTCAACAAATAAAATATGCCGGTGCAGTTTTTAAGGGGGTATATGCAATGGAAGCTATCGGTGATTATGTAGCTGGTCCTTCACATGTCCTACCCACTGGGGGGACGGCACGATTTTCTCATGGCTTAACAGCCAATGATTTCCGAACTTCACACGCGATTATTCATACGTCAAAAGAGACCTATCAAACAATTGGACCAGCTGCACAAATGATGGCAGATGCTGAAGGGCTAGACTGTCACGCTAAATCAATTGCCATTCGAAAGGAAGTATAAGTTTATGAAGACAGAAGAATATTTAAAAACAGTTGAAGTGGCTCAAGGTGGAGATACTGTGGTGATGAACCGCAATACTTCTCCGATACGTCCCTTATCTGACCAAGATATTGTGGATGCGGTATTAAACACAGCTTTTAACCAGTATCCCGAAAATGAAGAAGCAGATTTTATCTCAGCATATGCTAATTACGCTGGCTTTGACCCTAAGAATGTTGCAGTGGCTAATGGGTCAGACGAGTGGATTCAAAAATTGATTATCCAATTTGGACACGAGGGCGTTTTAGCTTTAGATCCTGACTTCTTCATGTATGAAGACTATACTAACCAGTTGGGTTTCCCTTTTTATAAAGTAGCTAGTGAAGCAGATTTTACCTTTGATTTGCGTAAAATTATCCAGGCCCTAGACCAATACCAACCATCTTTATTTTTTATATCTAACCCACAAAATCCGACGGGTCAACAATTTCAACCAGTTTTCTTACAAAAGTTAGCAGATGAAACAGAGTTTAGAGATATTACCTTTGTGATTGATGAAGCCTATATAGAATTTGGACAAAACTATCAGCGACCCAAAAATCTGAATGTACTATATATTCGAACGCTCTCTAAAATTTATGGGGTAGCAGGTTTACGAATAGGGTTAGCGATTGGACAGGGGGCACGCTTTGAGAAATTAAAGGAAATTAACCATCCTTATCCAATGAATAGTGTCTCTTTAAATCTTGCATATAAATTATTCGAAGATAGCCACCGTTTGGACGAGTGGGTCGCTTATCAAAGAAATATTCAAACTGAATTAATAGCAGCATTTGATCAAGTAGCTGATTTGGTGACTGTTATGCCGTCAGCAACTAATTTTGTCTTTATTTTTGGTGAACTCGTGCCCAATTTGGATAAATTTTTAGCAGATAATGGTTTTATCGGCCGTAAGTATACTGAAGGAAAAATGGCTAATGCAGCAAGATATTCAGTGGTTGATATAGCTGATTATCCGAGGTTAAAGGCAACAATTAAAGCATGGAGGGAAAAACTTGGAAATTAAAGAACGAAATACTCTAGAAACCCAAATTAAACTAGGAATAGCCAAATCAGATGGTACAGGTGAAACAAGTATCCATACAGGTGTTGGTTTTCTAGACCACATGTTGACCTTATTTAGCTTTCATTCAGGTCTTGATCTATATGTAGAAGCCAGAGGGGATACTTGGGTAGATGACCACCACGTTACAGAAGATATTGGTATTTTGCTTGGTGAAGCCATACGTGACTTGTACCAAATGCTCCCATCATATGAAAGATATGGGGCTTACTTTTTACCTATGGACGAAACCCTTGCAAGAGTTGTATTAGACCTATCGGGTAGACCGGTGTTGGTATATGATGCAACATTTTCAGCGGCTAAGGTTGGTAGTTTTGATACAGAGCTTGTTAAAGAATTTTTTAATGCAGTAGCAATGAACGGGCGCATAACCTTACATATTGATTTATTGAAAAATGGGAATACACATCATGAAATTGAGGGGATATTTAAAGCATTTGGCCGTGCCTTAAAAATTACCTTGAGAGAAACAAGCGGTGGCGTACCATCATCAAAAGGGTTAATCCAGTAATGAAGTAGCAATTATTAAGACTTGAAAATACGATGTCTAAACATTTGAATAAAGGAGGTTATTATTCATGGAAATTATCCCCGCAATTGATCTGATTAATGGTAAAAGTGTCCGCCTGCAACAAGGCGATTATGATAAGCAAGTTGTCATGCCTATGTCAGCAGCCGAAGCAGTAACCTACTATAGCCAGTTTCCACAGGTCAGTAGAATTCATGTGGTGGACTTAATGGGGGCTTTAAAACAAGCAGCTATTGAAGGTGAAACAGTTGAAGGATTGAAAGCATTAACCGATATTCCCTTAGAAATAGGAGGGGGTATCCGTGACTTAAAGACCATAGCATTATATGACAAACTGGGCATCGATTACTTCATTTTGGGTACTAGAGCGATCATGGATGTTCCTTGGTTAACTAAAGCAGTAAATAAATATCCTGGTCGTATTTATGTTGGTTTAGACTGCAAGGACGACGCCATTTATATCAATGGCTGGAAAGAAGCATCCGGTCGCTATATTCAAGAATATTTAGAAGCAATCGCAGACTTAGCGATTGCTGGCATTATTTATACCGATATTTATAAAGATGGTATGGAAGCTGGACCTAATGTGGAAAAGACCGGCCAAATCCAAAGAATGACCAAACACCTAGTTGTGGCTTCTGGAGGTGTGAGAGATCGTCATGATTTAGATGCCCTTGAAGCACAAGGGATTAGGCAGGCAATTGTTGGAAAAGCTGCACAGAATCCAAGTTTTTGGGAAGGATTGTAAACGATGAAAAAGATTATTCCATGTTTAGATACAAAAGACGGTGAGTTAGTAAAAGGGGTTCACTTTGTAGAAGTAAAAGCATTAGGTGATCCAGTTGATTTTGCAAAAAAATATTCGGATGCTGGAGCGGACGAATTGGTCATACTAGATATTACTAAAACGTCAGATGGCCATAAATTACGTACGCAAATGATTACTGATGTCTTTAATGTGATTGATATTCCCCTAACAGTTGGGGGTGGGATTGCTTCGATTGAAGATATTCAAGCAGCTCTTGATGCCGGTGCTAGTAAGGTTGGGATTAACTCTGCAGCTGTTAAAAATCCAGATTTTATCAATGAAGCAGTAGCAAAATTCGGTTCAGAAGCCATCACAATCGCTGTTGATATGGCTTATGACGATGCCAAAGGCGATTATTTTGTCTATACAAACGCTGGACAAAATCAAATGGATTGGCCTGCACTTGAATGGTGTATGGAATGTGAAAAACGTGGTGCGGGCGCCTTATTAATCACATCAATTGATACTGATGGTGCCTACACTGGTTTTGACATTCCTTTCTTAAAATTAGCTTCTGAAGCAGTAGCCATTCCGATTATTGCATCGGGTGGTGCAAGTAGTATTGCCGATTTTATCGAATTATTCCAACAAACAAATATTGATGCTGGTTTAGCAGCTTCTATCTTCCACAAAGGTGAAGTAGCGATTGAAGATTTAAAAGCAGGTCTTATAGCAGAAGGGATTGACTGAAGAGAATGACAGCAATTGATTTTAGTAAAAATGGCGGACTAGTTCCAGCTATATTACAAGACTATCGAACTAAACAAGTCCTCATGTTAGGCTATATGAACCATGAAGCATATGAACGGACTGTCAGCGAGGGTGTTGCATGGTTTTATTCGCGATCTAAAGAGCGCCTTTGGAAAAAAGGTGAAAGTTCTGGAAATGTCCAGGAAGTGGTGAAAATAGACCGAGACTGTGACGAAGATACACTGTTGGTTCAAGTTCGTCCCACTGGTCCAACCTGTCATACTGGTAGTCAATCCTGTTTTGGAGATGATTATTTTAACTTAAGTATTTTAGAAAATACGGTAGCTGATAAAATAGCGAATCCACAAGAAGGGTCTTACACCAACTACCTAATCACTAAAGGTTTAGATAAGATTCTAAAAAAATGTGGCGAAGAAATGATAGAAGTGGTAATTGCAGCAAAAAATGCCGCAGCTGGTCAAGGGAATGAAGAACTCATAGCGGAAACCAGTGACCTTCTCTATCATTTATGTGTATTATTGGTTGAAAGAGGCTTATCTTTATCAGATATTGAAGCATTATTAAAAGTGCGTCATGGACAGGAACATACCTATTCTGAACGTAAAATAATCGAAAATTATTAGATTAAAATGAATTAAAATAGAAAAGAATTAAAAATTATGTTGACAATTATCATAAATCTTAATATACTAATGTCAGTAAATAAAACAAGTTGATGCGTTGAAAAGTAGAAGTAAGTTAGCAGTTTGTGCACAGAAAGTACCAGTTGTTGAGAAGGTATGACAAACCCTAATTGAAAAGTAGACTTTGAGCTGTAAATGCGATCCATCAAAGAGGTGGTTGAGTGTTTACCGGGTGCTGCCGTTAAAATGCCAGTTGATCGAAAAGAATTTCCGTCAACCTGAGTCTAATAGTCTAACCAATTATTAGAAAAATTAAAGGTGGTACCGTGCGAAAAGCGCCCTTTGACTTAACCAGTCAAAGGGCGCTTTTTTTATTTACTAAAAAATATAGATAACTAGGCACAATAAAGATAAGACGAATCAAATTGTCACTAGTAATGTATATAGAGGCTTGTAGTAGTGATTAGGAGGATTTTCAATGACATTATTAACAGATTTAAAACAAGAAAAACAAGCAATTATCCCTGCTTGTGGCGATGGGCATACTTTTCAAATGTTAGCCAACAGTAAATCATTAGCCATCTTTCTATCTGGTCAATTAACCACTGACCATTTAATTGCGGAGGCTGATCAAGGACTGTTGTCGATTACTGAATATAAAAATTATGCTTTTAGCTTGGGTTTGAAGAAGACGCAACCCTTGTTGTTAGACCTACAATCAGGATTTGGAAATCCTCTAAACACTTACTATGCTGCTAAGGAATTGGAACGCTCGGGTGCAGATATCATGATTTTATCAGACCAAAAATACCCAGCACATCACACTGACCAACCAGCTATAACGACTGCGGAAGACTTTATTGGGAAAATTCGTGCAGGACTTGATGGTATTGAAAATCCGGCGATTGAAATTTGGGTTCGGCTAGAAGGTTTGCATGAGTACGGAATAGAAGGCTTTAAGAAGCGAGCACGTTATGCATACAATGCTGGTGCTAAAGCTGTTATCTTAGACCACTATGATGAAGCAGACTTAGAGGCTTTAGCCCAAGAAGCATTACCATTACCTTTATTGGCAACCTTAAAACCAGGTCAACAAGCTAAAGCCATCGAAAGTGATCATTTTTATGGTTATCTAGATTTAGGTAATCTCGCTTTAGCCGCTCACCAAGCGCTTGAAACTGCCATGTCAGACTTATTAAAGTAAAGGAAGGTAGCTATGTTAAAAAACGAAAAAATGCGTAAGCAATTTAAAGATCATATTTACTCGGGTAAAGCGATACAGCTACCGGTAGCACCGGATGCTTTAGCAGCAAAGATCGCTGAAAAATTAGGATTTGACGCTGTCTTTTCTGCCGGGTATGCCACTAGTGCCTCAGCTTTTGCCATGCCGGATCGTGGCATAACGGACTTTGGTAAATCACTAGAGCGGACTAGAGACATTATTAATGCAGTGAATATTCCTGTATTTGCAGATGCTGATACTGGTTATGGTGACTTGGAAAATGTACGCCGTACGGTTGAAAATTATGAAGCAATTGGTGCTGCGGGCATCTTTATTGAAGACCAAGTTTGGCCAAAACGTTGCGGTCATATGTCAGGTAAACAAGTTGAACCAACAGAAACCCTAGAAGAAAAAATTAAAGTTGCTGTAGCTACCCGTAAAAATGATGATTTCCTCATCATGTCACGGACAGATGCACGTACGGTGTATGATCTAGAAGAAGCTATTGAACGTAGCCGTCGTTATAAGTCTGCTGGTGCGGATTTAATTTTTATTGAATCCCCAAGAAGTTTTGAAGAATTTGAAGACGTTCATAAAGCCCTCCCAGATACCTTTATGATGGCCAATATGATTGAGGGTGGTCTAACACCATTAACGAAGACTTCGGAACTAGAAAAACTTGGTTTCAATATTATCGTATATCCAACTGCTTTAACTTATGCGCAAGCTTATACGGAGAAAAATTTACTACAAACCTTGCGAAATGAAGGCACGACAAGAAATTATCAAGATAAGATGATAACTTTTGATGAATTTAATGAATTCATTGGTTTAGATGACGTAAATCAGTGCGATGCTGCTTATGCGCCAGAAAATATGTTGAAATATATGGATTAGACCTAAGTTAAGCAATCAAAAACGAAATGAAATGAGGGAATCGAATGACTTATATGTTGTTAATCATTGTTGCAATTATACTGGCAATCTTTTTGGGGGAAAAATTTGATGTGAATGCAGGGATAATTGGCGTCGTATTTGCATACTTCATTGGTTCTTTCATGATTGGATTAAGTCCAGATGAGATTTTTACCTTGTGGCCAGTTGAATTATTTATGATGATTTTTGGGGTCTCCTTCTTCTTCAATTTTGCTAATGAGAATGGGACTTTGGAAATTATTGGTCATCACTTAATTTATGCCTTTAAAGACCATTTATTTTGGTTACCGTTCGGATTCTTTTTCGCTTCTGCCCTCATTTCAGGTTTGGGTGGGTCAATTTGGGGCGCTGTACCAATTGTCGGCTTTTTAGCGCTTAATATTGCTAAAGAAAATAATTTAGATACGCGAATTATCGCCATTGCTGTAATTGAAGGGGCGCTTGCTGGTGGTTTATGCCCATTTGGCCCCTTAGGTGCAATTGTACATGGTTTAATCGCATCCACAGGTTTTGCTGATATGTCTTCAGTCATTTCATGGCAACTATTTACTGTATCTACTATCTATCCAATACTACTCCTATTATTTCTCATGTTTAAAGATCGAAAAAATGAAGCATATAAACAAGTCGAATTGGTAGAACCAGAAGCGCTGAATAAGAAACAAAAGCAAACATTCATTTTAATGACAATATTTATTTTGACCATGCTTGTTTTTCCAATCGTCAATAACTTTACAAGTGGGGGAATTCCATTCATTGCCTCGATTAGTGATTCATTAAACCTAGGTTTAGTGGGGATAGTATTTGGTGTAATTGCCTATATGTTTGAATTGGCTGACGGACAGAAAGTATTAAACCGAACACCTTGGTCAGTGATTTGGATGACCTGTGGCATTTCTTTATTGATTGGCGTTGGGGTTCAAGTAGGGATTACTGAGTCGCTAGCTGCTTTAATCTCTTATGTGCCATGGCCAATCATTCCAGTAACGATTGCTTTACTTTGTGGCTGTATGTCAATCTTTTCTTCAACGATTGGTGTTATCGCACCATTATTCTTTACAACTTTACCAGCATTGTATGCGACAACTGGTTGGAGTCCAACCATTATGGCAGTTTGTATAATTATTGGTGGTTTCGCGGCAACCGTTACGCCATTCTCAGATGGAGGAAGCTTACTTTTGGCTTCTTCAGGTTACTACGGTGCAGATCAAAAAAACTTGTATAACACCTTATTATTTAAGGTTACACCATTTACAGTCGGGTCAGCGGCCTTAACAGCCCTCACCTTATCTATTATTCATAGTATTTAGTCAAGTTAAAAAGGACACGGTCAAACGCGTCCTTTTTTCCTGGTTATTAATAGCGATATTGGGTGCTAGCACCTTGGATAAAGAATTGTGTTTCTTCAAAGTGGTAGATAACTTTCGAATAGTCGAATGGTTTGCCATTATTTAGATGGAAAATGGATTCGGTTTTTAAACAAGGGTCACCCTTAGCTAAGTTTAAGTGTTCGGCATGTTCAGATTTCAGTTTCCCCACACGAAGAAAATGGTCACCATAGCCAATAGGGATTTCTAAATCTTCTGTAATATAATCAAATATGGAATTTGATGCGATCTCTTCACTTAAATAAGGAATGATATCTTTATCAAAATAAGACTCCTCAATACAGAAAGGACGGCCCTCAATATAACGAATCCGTCTGACATAATAGACTTTTGTCTTAGAAGGATCAGCGATTTTTAAATTTTCTACCGCTTCTTCAGGCGGTGCGATGAGAGATAAAGATAAAATTTTCGAGTCTACTTTGAATTGACTCAAAGTAGAGTTAAAACCACCCAGATTTAATAGGTTGATATAACCTTTGCGTTGGTTACCACGTACGTACACGCCTGATCCGCGTACTTGATAGATTAAACCTTGCTTCTCTAAATCATTTAAAGCAGATAAAACGGTATTTTTACTTACTTGGTAGTAATCGACCATTTCTTGAATACTGGGTAATTTATCATCTGCACTTAAATCATTGTCATTAATGTAGCGGACTAAAGCGCTAGCTACTTCTTCGTATTTTGCCATATTATCAAAAACCCCTCTTAGATATTTGATATATTATAACATGAAAGCTCTTACATTTTCAAATGGTTAGGGTATAAAAAGATGCACCACCGTATAATTAAAGTTTCTCAAGTGAAATTGATAAGTAAAAGATAGCACATGACCTATATATCTTCATAAACAGGCCTTGTATAAAGAGGATTATTCGCATTTAAGGGTAAAAAAGCGTATGATTTACGTTAAGTTCTACATAGTATGTTTTAATTTCCACTATATATTGAAGGAGGTAGATTATGACAATATATGATTATCAAGTAAAAGATGTTAATGGAAAATCTATCAGTTTAGCAGATTATGAAGGTGACTTATTACTTATTGTAAACATAGCGACTAAATGCGGTTTAGCAAGTCAATTAATGGGTCTTGAATCTTTATACCAAACCTATCAAGATGAAGGGTTTAAAGTGTTGGGCTTTCCGTCAAATTCCTTTATGCAGTCGCCTGAGGATGGGAAAGGTGCTAAAGAAGCTTGCGCATTAGACTTTGGTACAACTTTTCCTATGTTTGATAAAGTATCCGTAAATGGTCCTAAAACAGCACCGTTATTTTCTTATTTAAAGAGGGCTTCAGGAGATGGATTTGTTAAATGGAATTATACTAAATTTTTAGTTGACCGTCAGGGTAACTTTGTTAAACGTTACGCCCCAACTACACCACCGGAAGATATTGAAGCAGATATAAAAGCGAATCTTTAAAAATAGAAAAAGGAAGATCTGTTTTAAAGCAGATCTTCCTTTTTATTGATGTATGGGTAAAATGGTTAAAATCGTGGACGACCACCTCCCAGATAGCCCTGATAATGTTGGCATAGTTTCTTACAAGTAAGCAATATGTTTGTTTTAATGTGCCATCATTTCTTGTGCGATTTCTAAGTTATCCATGTTTGTTGGATAGTATGTTGGCCAGTGGTCCATTTCTTCTAGAAGGGCTTCTTGTGATTCGCCACCCCAGAAAATATGGTAGTGACCAGTTTTTGTTGGTGCAATATTATGGTCTGAGAATTGGACATATTTAAACTCGCCTGCTTCTGGGTCACCAGTTTCAAATAAGAAACGAACACCACGGTTACCTTTTTCGTAGTCTAAAATTTCATACCCAGCATATTTATATTCGAATGTTTTACTTTCACCATCGACAATAAACTCAATGGTATTGTCAGTGATGTTAATATGGTCCACGTCAGTTTCATAACCTGTTGTATAATATGCTTTATATTCTTCAGCTGTCATACCATCGTTTAATTTTGCTTTGTAATCAAAGACTTGATCTAAGCTACCGTCTTCTAATAGTGGATAGACAGATTGCCATTCACCAGCATAATCAGATAAGGTACGGTCAGCTACATCACTATCTTTAAAGTAACCATTGTAAACTGTTTTTTCAACCTCTTCGTCTTTATCATCAGCTTGCTTATCAGTTGCTGGTAAATCAGTGGTTTTTTGTAATTCAGTTAAATTTTCTTTCATAACAGAAATATAATCAGCACCATTATCCATCGCCTCTTGTGATAGACTTTCTAGCGGATTTAAGACAGCCATTTCAACGCCAGCTTCATCAGCTAAAGTTTTTGCCATACTGTCTGAACCAGCTTCTTCATAGTAGATGTATTGAATATCATTTTCTTTTACATAGTCAGCTAGTTCTGCTAAACGAGCTGCAGATGGTTCCTCATCAGGTGTTAATCCTGCAATCCCAATTTGATTTAAACCATAATCAACAGCTAAGTATGAAAAGGCAGTATGAGAAGTCACAAAATCTTTACGACTAGCATTTTCTAATGCTTCGGTATATAAATTGTCTAATTCTGTTAACTCTTCCATATAAGCATCTGCATTTGCCTGAAATTCTTCAGCCATATCTGGGTACAATTCACTTAGTTGTGAGGTAATAGAGGCAACTTCCATTTTGGCACGGTAAGGTGAAACCCACGTATGCGGATCATATTCGTGTGAATGTCCTTCGTGATCGTGGTCGTGATCATGGTCATGCCCATCTTCAGATCCGGGTAATAATACCATATTTTCTGTACCTTTAATGATATTGACATCATCACTGATACTTGACTCTGCAGAAGGGACCCAAGTTTCCATATTTTCATTATGATAAATTAGTGCGTCTGATTCGTTTAACTCAGCAAGTTGTTTTGCAGAAGGTTCATAGTCATGTGCTTCTGTTCCAGCAGGTACCATTAAACTGACGTCTGCTTGGTCACCAACGATTTCTTTTGTGAAGGCATAAACTGGGTAGATAGTCGTAGCAATTTCTAATTTATCGCCATCGTTATTAGCATCTGCTTCAGTAGCAGTTTGGCCACAAGCTGCTAAAAGGGCAGCACCCGTTAAGCTCAGTAAGCCTAATTTCAAACTTTTATTCATTAAAACACATCCTCTTTTCCAAAGTAATCTTTCATCGCATTGATTTGGGTACCCAATCATATCTGCCTTAGCTAGGGGCAAATCGGTAAATCGTAACCGTTACGATTTGACAATAGCTAATTTATCATAAGCTGAAACAAGTCGTCAACAAAAACTTACATGAAAAAACTTTCATATAGGGTTTGAGCTTATGTTTTGTGGCATGACGCCCATTAAATTACTTTCTAGGTTCACTCGTTTATAATAAAAAAGGATTCATTTGGGAGGAGAAAATTGAAAATCAGCTATTGATTGTTTCGGCCAATTCTAGAGGAACAATGAATGATAAGGGCGACTTATATGGTGGTCACTCAGCTACCATTGATCCCTGGAGTGAGTATGTTGTAGCGCCTGACGACCAAGTGGGGATCAATATAGTGAAATAGATTTAAGTGTCATCGAAGGTAGTCAATCTTTTATCAATGTCTATGATGATTGTAGACTAGACATTTATCACTTTTAACTAGTCAGCCACTTGAGGAAATAGGATTATATGTTATCATGTATAAAAAAGGTAGCAATTATGTTAAAGGAAGTAGTAGACACAGTATTTAATGAAAGGGAGATTCCATGAAATTAAAAACAAGTGCGCTAACATTATTTGCTTCAGTATGCTTACTTGCAGCATGTGGTAACACGAGTCAAGAGGATACAAACACTAGTGAAACAACGGAAACGACTAGCCAAGAAACCAATTCAAATGATAATAGTGTAGAGGAAGTGGCTAGTTCAGCATCAACTTCAACTGAAAGTGAGACGAATGACTCAAGTTCTAGTGAAGCTGAGCAAGCGAATTCAGGAGCATTTATTTCTGAAGATGAAGCATGGCAAGTTGCCTTGGATGATGCCGGTACAAATGAAGAAGCATTAATTGAACGAGAAATTGAATTAGACGATGTGGATGACGACGATGATGATTATGATGACGTACCACATTATGAAATTGAATTTACTTTAGATGATGGTCGTGAATTTGAATATGATATTGATGCTACAACTGGTAATATCTTAAACGCTGAAGTTGACCAATAAAATGTATGTTGTGAAAAGAGGTGGTACTCATGGGTGCCGCCTTTTTTAATTATAGGAAAAGATTGAATATAGTGAAGTTTATTTTATCATGATACTTTTTAGCTAATCTTGTTTGCTAGTATTTTCTTGCATTCTTATCTATAATGAAATTATTAAGCATATAGTTGGCTGAATGAGGAGTGAATGGATGACTTTACATTTAAATATGGCCACTTTAGGCCCAGAAGCTGTGAATGACCAGGGAAACAATTGGCCTTTGAATAAAGAGACTGGTTTTTCACCTTTAAATACATTTATCCTAGCGGTTGCGGGCTGTTCGGCGGGTGTGTATCGCAATATTTTGGATAACTCTAAAATTGATTATATTTTTCATGATGTAGCAATTGATTATGAACGTTCCGATGAAAATGCTAGACCTATTACTGCAATCACGATTACCATGTATGTCAGTGTAGCTGAAGAAAATCAAGGGCGGGCTGAGCGGGCAACTAAGATGATTCACAAGTATTGCCCAGTTGTACAAAGTATTGACCCAAATATACAAGTAACAGAGAAGGTTGTTTTTCAATAGGAAACTTTTAAGGAGTGTGTAAAGATGGAATTTGTAACATTAAATAATGGCGTAAGGATGCCCATTTTAGGTACTGGAACCAATACTTTTGGTAAGGTTGATGGCGATTATCATGCTGAAGTGACAGATGATACAACTGAATTAATATCTGCTATTAAAGCTGGCTACCGTGCGATTGATACGGCGGTTTCATACCGTAATGAGTCAACTGTAGGGAAGGCGATGAAAGCATCTGGTTTACCCCGTGAGGACTTCTTCATTACGTCTAAAATTCCTGGCGACTCAGACCATGCCGGTTCTGCTGAGAAAGTTGAAGCGACCCTAAACGCATCCCTAGAAGCCTTACAAACAGACTATATTGACCTTTACTTGATTCACCACCCGTGGGACAATGAGAATGAAATGTTACAAACTTGGTATGCCCTAGAAAATGCCTACAACGAAGGTAAAATTAAAGCTATCGGTGTTTCTAATTTTGATCAAGACCAATTAGATATCATTATCGACAATGCCCGTATCCCACCAATGGTAAACCAAGTTAAATCAAATGTTGAAGATTGGAATAATGATATCATTGATTATTCTGTTGAAAATGATGTAGTTGTAACGGCTTGGGCACCTATGAAAGGGACAGATGAAAATTCTCGCGCTATCTTAGATGAAATTGGTGCACAATACGGAAAGACTTGGGGACAAGTTTTACTGCGCTACCAAATTGAACGCGGTGTCGTAGTGATTCCTAAATCACATAATGCTGACCACCAAGCAGACAATTTAAATGTATTTGACTTTAACTTAAGTGAAGCAGATAAAGAAAAGATTGCGAACTTATAACTAAATGAACTTATGAAAAAAGGTTGCTGCCTATGTGTTGCAACCTTTTTTGTTCCAAAATGCCTTGGAACTATTGGAAGATGACCTAGTTTGCTATAATGAATTGACGAAAAAGGAGAGGATTTAAACGATGAGACAATTAAAACAATTAACAGAACGTGTGTATTATATGCCCGCTGATGGTGATTTAGATCGACCAGTTTTGGGTTATATCAAAGGAGACAAATTTTCATTAAGAATTGATGCAGGGAATTCGGCTAGTCATGTTGAAAATTTCAATCAAGAGCTAGCACGATTAGGTTTACCCAAAGAAGGGATGACGCTGATTACGCACTGGCATTGGGACCATACTTACGGTATTCATGCGCTTGATACTCCTGTCATAGCCAACAAGAAAACGAATGCACAATTACGGTTAATGTCTGAGTGGAAGTGGACTGAAGAAGCCATGCAAAAACGTCTTGAGACCGGCGAAGAGTGCGTTTTTTGCGATCAATATTTGCGTGCTGAATATAATGATCCTGCTACACAAATTAAAGTACAAGAAGCGGATATTGCGTTTGAAGGCGATTTAACAATTGATTTAGGCAATCTAGAAATAAAAGTTTTCCCAGTGATAAACCCACATTCTGAAGATGGTATGATTATTTATATTCCTTCTGAAAGAGTAGCTTTCATTGGTGACACCATTACAGAGGATTTCTACAATAATAGTTATTTAGACCCAGACAAATTAGCTAGCTTGCGCCAAACTTTGAGTGAGTTGGATGCTGATTTCTACTTGCATGGGCATATTGAGCCACTATCATTTGAAGAATTATTGTCCTTCATGTAATACGGTTACAATTAAAGAAGATAAATCCCCTAGAATTGTCAGCATTTTTTTGGAAATGACTTTATAAACTAAATGATGCATGTTAATATAGGAGACTGGTTTGACAACAATATGAATAAGATAAATGGAGATAAATATGCATAAAAGGACTGTAGATTTACTGATTCGAGCGTTGATTGCTTTTATAGGTTGTGTAGGTATTGCTTTAGGGGTATCGATTTCTGGAGTGATGGATATGGGGATGGATCCCTTCGCAGCTTTATGGATGGCAGTTTCAGATTTTGTACCAATAGGTTTTGGCAACATTGTCTTTATAGTGAATTTAATTATTTTCACGATAGCTTTCTTTATTGACCGATCTAAATTTGGATTGGGTACTTTTATTAACTGGGTCTTTTGTGGTTACATGATCCAGTATTTTACTTATTATTTCACCCAAATAATAGGCCTAGGAACAGACGATATGAGTCTTTTAATTAGAGTAATATTGACCTTAGTCGGAGGAACGGTATTTTTACTTGGCGCTGCTTTTTATATGTCTGCGGGATTGGGTGTAGCACCACTTGATGCGATCGCACCCATCCTAGAGGAGAAGACACCATTATCCTTTGCACAAGGGCGTTTTCTCCATGAAGTGATTTGTTTAATCCTTGCCTTTATTTTAGGGGGGCCTGTTGGCGTGATGACCTTGTATTTAGGATTTTTTGCTGGACCAATGTTGGCGTTATTTCGCAGTAAATTGACTGAACCTTTCGTAAGAAAAGTAACCAGAGAAGGTATTCGTGACTAGTTTAGTGAGAATGTATATGCACTATATTAAAAGGATGACTGAACGAGTAGCTTTAGGTAAGGAACTAGTACTAAGAATAAGATGTTATAGCTAAACAAAAAGGTGCTTGCGAATTTTATCGCAAGCACCTTTTTGAATTATAGATTTTGTACAGCTGTTGTGATATCAGTATCACCGTCTACTACCTCAAACTCTTTACCAATGGTATTGTCATTTTCTAACACTGCTAATAGCGTTTTGGCAACATTTTGGCGGGCAACATCGCGGATGCCATCTTGAGGTTGGGTAGTGATTTTGCCAGAACCTGGTTCATCGCGTAAGACACCTGGGTGGACAATAGTCCAATCTAAATTAGTTCGTGATTTTAACCACTCATCCGCGTATGTTTTGGCGGTGGTGTAAACTCTAATCACATTTTTTTCAATTTCTTCGCGACCAGTTCTAAATGTAGATACGATCACGAAACGTTTGATGCCAACAGCCTCAGCTGCTTGCATCGATTTAATTGCTCCATCAAGGTCAACCATCATAATAATGTCATCACCAGTTCCACAAGCACCAGCTGAGAAAATAACTGCGTCAATTTTCTTATTCGTTAAAATATTTTCAATATCAGCTTGCGTATGTTTGGTTAAATCTAAATAAACGGACTCAATACCACGTTCTTCAAAGAAAGGAGCCTGGTCTAAATTCCGAATGGCAGCTACTTCTTCTATGGTATCTGAATCTTTCACAAAATCTGCGAAGTGGCGAGATACGCCACCGTTTGCACCAATAACAAGTACTCTCATATTTGAAAATCTCCTTTCAATCACCATCTCTACCTACTAGTATAAAGGTCAAAAAACAGCAATACAAAGAATCCGCCTACTAGCGGTCAAAATCAATGCGTTTACTTAATGGGTACATGATAAACATACCAAGCGTCATAGCAGCAAATTCTGAAAGAGCCAGTGAAATGTAAGTTGGTAAAAAGGCCGCATCTGCTCCGACTAAAACAATGGTTGTTGTCGTTGTAAACATGGATAGGGCAAAAATGACTGTTAAGCTCATATAACGAATCCATTGGTCAGATAATAAAGTAAATTGGGATTGTTTGGCTAATTTAACCAATTGGTCACCCACCCAACGCCCAATATATAAGAAAATAAAAGTGGAAACAGATCCAACAATCATGTCAATTGGCCCATAAGTCATGAAATTGGCGATGAAGACACCTATTGAAACAGCCCAGATATATCGTTTATTATGAAGCGCTAAAAAATTAAGAGATTCAGAAATACGGAATTGGATAGGCCCGTAGGAAATAGGGGCAATTATAAGTGTGATGACTAGGTATAAGGCTGCCACTACAGCAATCTTAGTCATATCTATCGTTGAAAAACGAGAAGGGGTAATTGTATTACTTGCTTTGTGCATATGTATGTCTCCTTTATAGGCTATGCCTAGTGTATTTATTGCGACCAAAGGACACTGATACCAGTGAGTAGTACTCTACCGAAGTGTCGCAATTTTTGGGTAACGTAATAGTTAAAAATTATTTATCGGATCAACCAACCGCCATCAAGAGGAAGCGTATTCCCTTGCATATAAGCAGCTTGATCACTGGCTAGAAATAAGGTTAGCGCTGCTACTTCATCGGGACTGGCCCATCGTTTTGCAGGTGTTTGGGCCATCACTTGGTCAGCCATCGGATTTTCACCTTCGAAATCCGCTTGATTCATAGGGGTCATGATAGCGCCAGGCGCAATTGCATTAGCAACTAGCCCTTGACCTGCATAATCATAAGCCATTTGTTTGGTGAATCCGACAATAGCATGCTTAGCTGTCGTGTAAGCAATCCCACCGCCCCCGGCTGTTAAACCAGCAATCGAAGCCATATTAATCAACCGTGAAGTAGGATTGGCTATGAGCATCGGTAAAGCAGTATAGGTCATATTATAAACAACTTGTAAATTGTTTGAGATGATCGCTTGCCAAGTTTCTGGGGTGGTTTTGTCTAAAGGCTTATAATCATCTAGGACGCCAGCAGTATTACATAGTACATCAATAGTTTTCCAACTAGCTTTTAATTCTTGAAAAAGGGCAGTCACTGCCATTAAATCACTACAATCCGCTTTGCGGAAGCTAAAGGTTTTCGGATAGCTAGCGGTCCATTGATTGACTAGCGCTGTATCTTCCTTAAGGTCAACAGCCAAAACGCGATGACCCTTTTTTAAAAAGTGTTGTACCTGACTGCTACCTATACCTGACATGCCTCCTGTAACAACAACCTTTAATTGAGAGGGTAGTTTAGGATGGTCAGTGTAGGATGTGTCCATGCGTCTGCTTCCTTTCTATTGGGTAAATTTTGTGTAAGTTACTTGTCTGAAACGATAGACCAGTCGTCAGCTAAGATGTCGCAAACGGTTGGTTGGAACATAGAAAAGCCTTCTCCTGCTACGGAAATCAAGAAGTAGGGGGTGATTGCCTGACCTTCAAATTCTTTGGGGTCAACTAATTTTACATATTCTTCTGCACCACCCCAACCGTCGCGGATAATGTGTGCGCCTTGGCGTAGTTTAGGTAAGATTTCTTCAAATGTCATGTATTTTCACCTCCTCAAAATGGGTCAACAGGTATTATAGCAAATTTCAATTCGTTTGTAGTCTATATTTTTACGGAATATGATTGATTTTTCATATAGTTAAGGTATAATGATGGCGAGGTATATGAATAACCATTCATATAAACTTGTAGATAGTAAGTGAATTGATTAAAAAGGAGTGGGAATGATGACTGAAAATAACTCCCACCACCACAAAGATAAGGTAGCACATAGACATGACCATAAGCATGATCACCATGGGCACAACCATAGTGAACATGATACGAAGCGAGCTACACAACTTTATATATTAGGTTTTATTGCTTTTGTATTTGGCTTAATCATTGGTAACTGGCAAAGTTTTATAGGTAATATCCTAATGGTGCTAGCTGTTGTCCTTTCTGGCTACCATGTTTTAGGGGAAGGTTTTGGGGATACCGTACAAGATAGTTTGTCTGCAGGTAAATTCAAACCAAATATCCACCTCTTGATGGGGTTAGCGGCTGTAGGTGCTATCCTAATTGGTTCATTCTATGAAGCTGCCTTATTGATATTAATTTTTGCCGGTGCACATTTCCTAGAGGATTATGCAGAAGGGCGTTCGCGCCGTGAAATCACTAATCTGATGCAATTAAATCCAACAGAGGCACTTTTATTAAAGGATGATGGGACTAGTCAAAAGGTAGCGGTTGACCACTTACAAATTGGGGACCGAGTGAAGGTGTTAAATGGTGATCAAATTCCAACGGATGGTCGAATTATTCAGGGCGAGACAGTGATCAATGAGGCTTCCATTAATGGTGAGTCCATGCCGAAAGAAAAGTCAGTTGGGGATGAGGTTTTTGGTGCTACTATTAACGGAGACCATGCTATAGTCGTTGAAGTAACGAAACATCCGGATGAAACAGTATTCGCTAAAATACTCCAAATGGTTGAAGCTTCGCAAGCTAACCTAACACCAGCTGCTTCTAAAATTAAGCAGATTGAACCCTACTATGTAACAGCAGTCCTTTCTATCTTCCCATTGGTGGTACTGTTAGGGCCATGGCTTTTTGGCTGGGATTGGTCAGAAGCTTGGTATCGTGGTTTGATCTTTCTGATTTCTGCGTCACCATGCGCTTTGGCAGCTTCAGCAGTCCCTGCAACCTTGTCCGCCATATCTAATTTGGCACGTCATGGCGTGTTATTTAAAGGTGGTGCTTACCTATCTAATTTAATAGATTTAAGAGCCATTGCCTTTGATAAAACGGGTACCTTGACAAAAGGGTCACCTGAAGTGACGGACTACTATTTTGTTGAAGGGATTCAAGATGAATACATCTTACCGGTAATAGTTGAGATGGAGAGTCAATCTAACCATCCTTTGGCACAAGCTATTTTACAAGAATTTCAAGAGGACACGAAAAAATTAACCGAAAATATTGAAGTGGTGAACGAATTAGGAAAAGGGCTTAGCGGTCATTATGCTGGCCATCACTACCAAATTGGTAAACCATCCATATTTACAGCTGTTCCAGATAAAATTAAAGACCATACAAATATATTATCTAAAGCTGGTAAAACGGTTGTGTATATCCAAAAAGATGCAAGTGTGATTGGTTATATTGCCATGATGGATACACCAAATCAAGCGGCTCAAACGGCCATTAGCTACTTACACCAAGCTGATGTGCATACCGTGATGATCACTGGGGACAATGAAACAACTGGGCAAGCAGTGGCTAAGCAAGTAGGGATTGATCAAGTCGTGGCCAATGTTTTACCTGAGGAAAAAGCGCAAATTGTAAAAGATTTGCAGGCTGAGTATGGCCAGGTTGGGATGACAGGCGATGGGGTAAATGATGCACCAGCACTTGTTCAAGCAGATATTGGTTTCGCTATGGGTGATGGTACGGATGTAGCGATTGATGTAGCGGATGTTGTGATTATGGCCAATGATTTAGAAAAATTAACCTATGCCCATCAACTTTCTAACGCTTTGAACCGGATTACTTGGCAAAATATGGCTTTTTCTATGTTTGTCGTTTTGGTTCTAGTAGTCCTTAATTTTATGGGCATTTCAGATATCACTTTAGGGGTACTGTTCCATGAGGGATCAACCATTCTCGTTATACTGAATGGTTTACGACTCCTAGGAGGAAAAAGGGATAAGTAGCCAGGTGTATGCCTTGCTAAATTTAGATATTAGTGAACCAATCCGCAACAGATTCTCGAGGCTTAGTTATTGCAGTCTAGAGGCAATTGAAGATTCACAATATCCAAATGAAGGTTTCTATGATATGAAGGTACAATAATATACATGAATATCAAAAGGAGGATGTGACGGTTTGGTCGCATCCTCTCTTTATGATGTCATAGCTTGGTTGGCATTTTATGCTTTTTCCATGTCAGGGTCCATATAGTTTTGGGTGTTGTCCCCGCCAAGCAAGTCAAAGTCAAATTGTTGGCCAAGGCCTTGTATCATGGCTTTGTGGTAGACGTGCCCTGCAACAGCTACATCTAGCGCGCCAATACCAATTGGAATCACAATAGTGGTTGTTTTGTCATTGTGTTGAGGGGCGATTTCGCCTGTAGCTAGTTGGCCAAAGTCAGCTGTGATATCAGCTTCTGAGATATGGCCAGCATCATTTAAGCTCTTTAAAGCGCCTCGATGAAGAGCTTGAGCCCTGTGGTCTACATAAATATAATCGGCGTTAACGATGATATCGTCTGTAATCTCACCTCGAGAACCCATTGGCATAATAATGGTACCTGGCTTAATCATATCACCCGTTATGAAGGGTTTAGTAGCACCTGTTACTGTGATAATGACATCATTATCTGTAGCTTCCTCAGGTTTATCTACGATAATAATTTCACCATCAATCAGATGAGCCACATCATCTCTAAAGGCTTCAGCGGTAGAGCGACGGTGGTTCCAAACAACTAGTCGGTTTATTTTATATCGTTTAGTGATGGCTAAGACTTGTGTTCGAGCTTGTGTACCTGCGCCAAACATCCCTACTGAGATAGATTCTCCTAAGTTAAAGTAAGAGAGTGCAACGGCTGTTTGCGCACCAGTTCTAAGATTCGTAATATAAGCGCCGTCCATAGCAGATAAAAAACGCCCAACGTGTGGGTCGAGTAATAAAATCATACCAGTCATATAAGGTAAACCAGCAGCATTACGACCACCATCGAAACCACCAATCCATTTCATGCCGGCCATATTTAACCAGTCAACATAAGCAGGCATGGCATTCATGAAGCCTTCATAATAGGGATAATTACCCGTTTCACCTAAGTCTAGATTCACCTTACTGGGATTGACGATTTTACCTTCGCCCATTTCTTGATAAGTTCTTTCGACAATATTGACAGTTTCTGCCATATCGATTAAGCCTCGGATGTCTTTAACATTCAGTAACAATGTCATTTAATCACTCCCTTATTTGATTGTTTTTAACCCATATGAGAAATACTGGGCGTATACGTGTGTGTATAGTTTAATAATAGCTATTTAGTCTAAAAAAGTAAAATAAATTTGAGCATGATCGCTTTAGCCGAATGTAGATTTATATAGACAATACATAGCGCTTGTATGTGGAAAGCTTTCTAAATCGAGTAGGAGGAATCTTTCGATTGTGTCTTTATGGATATAGCTATTTCTTACTCAGAAATATTGTAAGTAGCCGCACGGTAGTATTGTGCAACGCCATTTGGTTGATTGATCACATTTTCTAAGTTTGGATCAATTAAACTAGCATATGCGCCTTGGTAGATTGGGCTCACAGCTGCTGCATCTTCTACTAAGTATTTTTCAGCTGCTAGGAAACTATCCCAGCGTGCAGCAGGATCTAAAGCGTTTGTTGTTTTTCCTTCAGTCATTAATTCGTCATAAGTAGCATCTGAGAAGTCACCTGATGATAGTGACGAACCTGTTACAAAATAATCAAGGAAGGCAGTTGGATCGGCATACGATGGGTTATAGGTACCGTATACAATATCAAAATCTCCAGTCCCGGTGATTGCTTGACGAGATTTTAAAGGTACATTTCGAACGGTGACGGTTAAACCAGGTAGATTGGTTTGCAGTTGTGCTTGTAAGTATTCTGAAGTTGCTTTTGATGTGTCAGTATCAGACGTCAACAATTCGATTTCAACAGTATCTGTACCCAAATCTTCTAAAGCGAGTGCCCACTCTTCTTGAGCTGCTTCGATATCAAAAGGCATTAAGTCACCATTTTCTTCACGGAAGTCAATGCCTGATTCTGGGTCCGCTCCAAAATCAGCTGGTATCCAACCACCAGCAGGTTTAGAACCATCATCAAGGATAGCATCAACAAATCCTTCCCTATCATATGCCTGACTGATTGCGCGTCGGAAGTGAACATTGTCTGTAGGACTAGATTGCGAATTAAATTCCATGTACCCAATCATCCCTTTTGGATCAATGTGTAAGAATTCAGAGTCTTGATACTCTTGTACATAAGGTGTCGTAATTTCAGTATATTGAAGTTCTCCACCTTCAAATAAGTTTACATTTGTTGAGTTTTCTTTAGACATTACCCATTCGATTTGATCTAAATCGACATTTTCGGTATCCCAGTATTCATCATTCTTCGATAAAGTCCACTCAATTTCAGTTGAATTCCAATCACTGACTGTAAATGGGCCATTATAAACAGCGTTTTCTGCCGAGGTACCATAATCAGCACCTAATTCAGTTGCGACGTTATGGTTGACTGGTAGGAAGTAAGGTGTTGCCAGTAAGTCTGTAAAGTAAGTTGTAGGAGAGGCCAGGGTGATTTCCAACGTTTTATCATCAATGGCTTTGACCCCTAGTGTGTCTGGTTCAGCTTCACCGTTCGCGATAGCTTCCGCATTTTTTATGACATAGAATTTATTCGCATTACCACCAATTGTTTCTGGTGTAACTGTTTTTTTATAGGTGTAAACAAAATCTTCTGCAGTTACCGGGTCACCATTTGACCAATCTGCATCTTCACGGATTTTAAAAGTATACGTTAAGCCATCTTCTGAAACTGTTGGTTCCTCAGCAGCTACCCCTAATTCATTACGCCCATTATCCGCTGGACGATATAAACCTTCCATTACATTGGCAATCGTATTTTGACTTGGTGTGTCAGTTGAAGAGATACTATCAAGTGAAGCCAATTCGCCATTAACTGTCACCATGATATTCTTTGCTGTTTCTTCGTTTTCAGTCGACATGCCACCATTTCCACACGCTGTTAGCACAAGTGTAAATGCCGTCAGTGAAAGAATCCCCAATTTCTTCTTCATAAAACTCAACCTCTTTTCAATAGCATTATCATTCTTCCTATTACTATAACTTATTATTTGTGAAAAAAGGAGTAACTTGCTTAATGATTGACTGATTAAAAGAAGGTCACTATTGATAAGAAAAAAAGAAGGTGAGACAAGAGTCGTTTAGAATTGCCATTTTGGGAAGTAGCAAACAATGCTGACTTTTGAAACCTGATGATAAATCTTTTTATATAGCAAAGAGAGGCTGAGATATTTTTGCCCAGCCTCTTATATTTACTACTATTTCTGGTTTAAACAGATTTAAGATTTGTTTATTTCTTTCTCTTTCGCTCATCCATCCCAGCTTCTAACTTCAAACGATTAGCAGTCGAGCGTCTAAATAGAGCTTTTAATTGTTCACGATCATCTGTTTTGATAGCTTCTTTAATTAAATTAAGTTGTATTTCAAAGTCTTGGATGGATTGTAAGAGGTAAGTTTTATTATCGATAAAGAGTTCACTCCACAAATCTTCATTGATTTTAGCAATCCTTGTTAGTTCTGGGTAAGAATCACCAGTGAACTTTCCAGTTTCGCGTTTTTCATGGTCTGAATTCATTAATGATATCGCAATGGCATGCGGTAATTGTGAAGTAAAAGAAATCATTTGATCATGAAAGCTAGCTGAAACACGGTTAACCTTACCAAAACCAATTTCTGTAGCTAAACCTTCGATTTTTTTCAAAGTATCTTCATGGTTCGCTTCCGTTGGTGTGATTAGGAAATTCGCACCTTGAAATACTGATCCCTGAGCATAGGCTATGCCACGATTTTCCCTACCAGCCATTGGATGGGTATAAACAACTTCGATATTTTCAGGTAGAACAGTAGCCATTTCAGCCATGAATGTCTCTTTGATGCCGGTTGTATCCATTAAGATGCTGCCATCTTTAAAGAAATCATGGTTAGCTTGGATAAATTTTACGGCAGTTTTTGGATATAAGGCCATAATCGTTAAATCTAATTCGGGCAAGATGCTATCACCAGTTAAGAACCCTTCCTTGATGATACCCATATTCACTGCAGTATCCAGTGTTTCTTGGTTATGATCAATTCCATAGATATTTTGATAGCCTGCAGATTGTAATGCCTCTGCGAAAGAACCCCCAATTACACCTAAACCTACTATCCCAATTTTCATCATAATACTCCTAACTGTATGCGTATGTTATATTGTTTCATAATAACATGTAGACTGATACATTTGTTAGCGTTTCTCTGGGAAATGTAAGGTAAATGTTGCATAATTTACGCAATAACATATATATATAAAGAAACGATAAGTAGTCAATCTGACTTTTATCCCTATATTAAAAAATAAAAAAAGCCAATGCAGTGGGATGCATTGGCAGTCGTAAATAAATTGAGATGAATACGTACGTGACATATCTACTCTAATTGTATTATTGCATTTTTTGCCACTTTAAGTCAAACTATTTTTTGATTACTTTGAAATCTTTTTTTGCCAGTAGATAAGCAATACCCCATAAGACGATGATCGAGAGGGATATTGCAACAAAAATATACCAAGCTATAGTATATGCAGTAGCTTCAGCAATGGATGCAGCCATGAATGAACCAAACATCATTCCTAAGAATAGGAATTGGTTGACTAAACCAAATACACGAGTGGAAGTTTGTGCTGAGAAAATGGCAGAAATAAGTAAAGGCACCAGTACTGTGGCATTTGCATTACCCAAACCAAATAGGATTGCTATTAGAATTGCAAAGCCATAGGAAGTTGTACTAGCTGCAAGGAAATAAGCAAATGCTAATAGGATAGAAGACCAAATGGTGGCCGAAACAGTGCCCAATTTATCTGCAATAATACCCATAGATAATTTACTTAAGATACCAATGGCAGAATAAACGGAGATAATAACTGCCCCCTGTTGTGGACCATGTAAACTTTGCATGAATGGTGGGAACTGACCTAAACCAGCGTTATTAGCCAAGCCTACGAATATAGCACCTAATAGTAATAAAATGAAGAATGGCTTATGTAGTGATTCTTGCATTGTAAATGGTACGCGGGAATTGAATTTGGCGTCATGATCATTGTGATTATTTGAATGAACTGTGCCTAAAGCTTCTAAATTTTTATCTTTAGGTTTCGAAACGAAAATGAATTGCCCAATACCTAAAGTGATGATTAACATAATAGCCCCATATGTCATATAAGTAGCCCGCCACCCAATAGAATGTATTAGGCTTGTCACGATTGAGCTCCATATAATCCCACCAACCCCTAAACCTGCAAGGGCAATAGATAGGGCTAAACCACGTTTTTCGATGAACCAAGTAGATATTAAGATAGACATGGCCATAGCTGAAGTGGTTAAGAAACCAAATCCTACGATGATAGATAATAGGTAAAACATCCAGACATTCGTTACTAAACCAAATGACATGTAAGCTAAACCATAGATAAGGGAACCGATTAAAAAAACTTTTTTGAAGTTTTTTGCCAGTAAGCTTGATACCCAAGAAGACAATAGGACTGAAACACTTAAAATTAAGATATTAGAAATAGAGAATTGGCTACTAGAAATATTTAGCGCATCGGTGACAGCATTTTGGTAAATATTTGCTATCGCAACGCCTGCTGGTCCAGTAACTGACAAGACTAAAACCGCACCGAAGACTATTTTCCACCCATAAAACATTTGATTACTTTTCATTTATTTCCTCCTATATTAAACTGGATTTAGACAGAAACTAATGGAAGAAAAGACCAGTGTATAAAAATTGTGATTTTTGCACATTGGGCATCTCTTGCTTGTATAAAAATCCTGATGCAGTTTGATTGTATCCTCTTATATAGTAATATTTCAATGCTTTTTTCAATTTAGAGATTACTTGTTAGTCTTTGGAATGGTTGCATTTATTGTTTTTTGAGATTGGTGAGTTTTTTCACTAGTATATTTAAATGAAATTTATCATATTGTTAATATTTTTCTATTTTGTCATTATGATACAATAGACTTAAATGATAGAAATCCTATAAGTAAACTATTTAATAAACTGCAGGATAAAAGGAGAGTATAGATGACTATTCTAGTTACGGGTGGTACTGGTTATATCGGTTCCCACACAACAATTGAATTAATCCAAGCTGGATATGATGTCGTCATTGTGGATGATTATTCAAATAGTAAACCAGTTGTTTTGGAGCGAATTGAACAAATTTCTGGTACACGTCCACGTTTTTATGAGGCAAATGTTTTAGATAAGGAAGCTTTAACACATATTTTTGAAGTAGAAAATATTGAAGCGGTTATTCATTTTGCAGCCTTTAAAGCAGTAGGTGAGTCTGTTGCTAAACCGATCAAATATTATGATAATAATCTAGGTGGGTTGGTATCAGTTTTAGAAGTTATGCAAGAGTTTAATGTGCGTAAAATTGTGTTCTCTTCGTCTGCTACTGTTTACGGTATGGACAACGAATCACCATTAACTGAAGATTTACCAACAAGTGCAACTAATCCATATGGCTATACTAAGGTAATGAATGAGCAAATTTTACGAGATTTAGCTGTGGCAGATGATAAGTGGTCAATCATGATCTTACGTTACTTTAATCCAATTGGTGCGCACGCATCAGGTTTAATCGGAGAAGATCCAACAGATATTCCCAATAACTTGATGCCTTATATTACTCAAGTAGCTATTGGTAAACGCGACCACCTTTCAGTATTTGGTAGTGACTATCCTACACATGATGGTACTGGTGTCCGTGACTATATTCATGTAGTTGATCTAGCAAAAGGACACGTTGCTGCAATTAAACATGCCCTAGTTCATGAAGGTGTTGAAATAGTTAACCTAGGTACTGGTATTGGTTATTCAGTGTTAGACTTAGTCAATACATTTGTGGAACAAAACGGGGTCGAAGTGCCATATGAATTAGTGGACCGTCGTCCTGGCGATGTTGCTTCGAATTATGCAGATGCATCTTATGCTCAATCATTATTAGGCTGGACAGCAGAACATGATCTAGCAGATATGTGTCGAGATTCATGGAAATGGCAATCAAATAATCCAAACGGTTATGACCAAGACTAAAGCGTTATGTTTAATGGGAGCCTATGAAGGAATTCGAAGGCTTCTTTTTAGCTATGCTATAGAGAGGTCATTATTATATTTTGTAACACAACTGCAATCTATGGGTAATCTATAAGTTAAATTGTATGGGTATTATTATGCTATAATATGAGGCATATGCTTGAGGATTATGGCGTTTACTTTCGAATATACGCATTATAGTTGGGATTAACTTATTTTAAGCGTATGCGATATGTGGTAAAAAGGTGTGTAGGATATTTATAGCACATTTGACCACATCATTTCTTTTTTTAAGGTGGGGGAATTACTATGCCAGCATGGCTAGGTGAATTTAGAGATAAGTGGCAAGCGCAATCTCGATCAACGCAATATACAGTTGTGGGCATTTTGATTGCTGCTATAGTATTGATGATTATTCCGTGGAGAGCATCGGCTGAAGAAGGGAACCCTTTAGGTGTACAGGTCGATTCCAAACCATTAAGTGGTTCAGATTATTATTCAGCAGAACCGTTAACAACTAAGGGGAATGGTGCTGGTATATCTCTAGGGGATTCAAGTAGCACTTCAAGTGAAGACACTTCAGTTGAAGCATCTGTGGCATTAACCAAAGATGCGAATTACAGTACAGATTTAGCAAGTTTAACAGCGGAATATGAAGAAAATACAGCATCATTAGCTCAGTCAAGAGCAAATGATCCTTCTTATACAGCACCAAGTGTATCATCTAGTTCTTTATCGTCTTCGTCATCGAATGCTTCAAGCGCTAGCTCATCATCAGATGACAGCACGAGTGAAAGTAGTCAGACGGATTCAGTTGGCACGTACACAGTTCAATCAGGTGATAATGCGTACCGAATTGCAACCAACAATGGGTTAACTTTGGATGAATTTCTATCATTGAACGGTAAAACGGAAGCTTCAGTAACCCCAGGTGAAGTAGTTCGTATACAATAAGTGAATTTTATGTGAGTTTGTGCTAAAAGCGGTGTCTTTGGTCGAATTTACTAGCAATTATAGTGAAAAAGTTGTATTCTTATGTAGGTAATTTTTGTATAGGTTAGATTTATAAGTAATTTATAACTCATATCAAATAATTTGCAGTATAATATATAGTAAGTAAGGAGGGCTGAACATGGAAGAATTAAAAATTGCGAATGCACAGCCACGTGAAGCGGCTCGTCAAAAAGCAACACAAAACGCAGCAGAGATCCTTTTAGAAATTCGTAGTAAACGCGGTATTTCTCAAGCGCGTCTAGCAGAAATCTCTGGACGTAAACAAAGCTACATTTCACGTGTAGAATCAAGACAACAAAATATTTCTCTAGCAACATTACAAGAAATCGTTGACGCTGTTGGCGGAAACTTAGTTGTCAAAGTTGAATTGTAGTTCTGAATAATTAATAACAATCAATTTAGAAAAGTCGTATTCGTTTGTGACCCCTGAAGTTCCATAAACGAATGCGACTATTTTTTATAGCAAAAAGGGGTGTGACCATAATATCGCCCCCCCTATTTAAATATGTTGAATTGTATATTATTAGCAAAAAATAATTATCTATATCCATAAAAGAGAACTGGCTAATCTGTCCAGTTCTCTCTTGATAATGCGCTTATGCTTCTGTAGGTGTAGTGTAAATTTCTTGAACTTTTCGGTTTACGTAACGGCCTGAAACAGCTGAGTGAAAGATATTTTGACGGTCATCATTGACAAAAGCTTCTGTAGCGATAAAAGCGTTTAAAGTTGCTTCTACTGATGCTGCATCTAGGTCAGGTTTCGGATTTTTGATCGTTACGGTACGTGTTTTGTTGTCAGCAGTTTTAAATTTTAATTCAAATACATTTGTTTCTTCAATCATAATATTCCTCCTTTTGGACAATAGGGACAGGTAACTTGTTCATTAAATGATTAATCAGTAATGATATAACGCTCAACTACAGCCGCACCAGTAAATGGATCTTCAACTAAGTTAGAAAGGGCAATAGCTAAATCATTTAATTTTCCAGTATCTGGATTTTCGATTAAACCGTTCAATGTGATACGATTTTCTTTTTCTGTGTCAACATTCAAGTATGTTAATTCTAATTTTGCAGATTCAAAGTTTTTCATAGATAAACCCTCCAATATTTGTTTTGTAAGCCCTCCGGATGACTTACACTAATAAGAACGATGGTTGAGAGAAAAGTGACAAGCTAATTGTAGAAACTGTGACCTAACCTTTTCCTATGCTAGAATATATAGAGAATATCGGGATTTTTAAGGAGGGATAATAGGATGACTGAAAAAAAACACGGCCCAATGAAATTATCTGATATAGGGGATAAAAGTACGCCATCAAAGCCCTTGACGAGTAAAAGGAATGAGCCAGTTCATGAGAAAGATAGATCAAAAAAAGTTGGACAGTCTGTACCAAGTGCGGATAGCTTGGCCTCCGATTTACTAGCTAAAGCTGAAGGGCTTAGAACTAAGAAAGCAGCGTCCCTTTTTCAAGAAGAAAAAAGCCAAGTAGAAACCAATGAAAAACAGGTGCTGACTGGAGAAATTACGGCTATTGAAGTACAGAAGAATAAGAAACGGTTTAATATTTATATCAAGGGTCAGTTTGCCTTCGGGGTCAGTGAAAATACTTTGGTGAAATTTGCCTTGCATAAGGGGCAAGTTTTAGACCAAGCTTTTATCACAGATATCCAGCAAGTGGATAAAGAAGATTATGCTTATCAGCTAGCGGTTCGGTTTTTGAGTTATCAACTTCGATCCGAAAAAGAGGTAAAAGATAAGTTAACGGAAGCAGAAATTGAACCGGATGTAATGGCAAAAGTGATTAAAAAATTAAAAGCTGTGAAACTAATTGATGATACAATGTTTGGGCAAGCCTATACAAGAACGGCGATGAATATTAATAAAAAAGGTCCTAATGTCATAGCGAGAGAATTGAAAAATAAGGGACTAAGGGAAGAAGAGATTGATAAGTCTTTAAAAGAATATGACCGAGCTACAGAAGTGGAAAATGCTTATACTATTGCAGAAAAGTATTTTAAAAAACAACTAAGGAAGGGATCTCATCGCAACGCTAGCCAGAAGACGAATCAATACTTAGTACAAAAGGGTTTTGATAGTGATCTGATTCAGGAATTAATGCAGCGATTGGCAGAACATTATCAAGATGAAGACCAAGAACTCGCGGTTTTACATAAAGATTTGGACAAGTATATGCGACGATATAAAAAACTATCGGGCAAGGAATTGATCTTTAAGGTTAAAGGAATGCTCTATAATAAAGGTTATCCTTTGGACTTGATCAACCAAGCTCTTTGGGAATATGAGGAAGATATTTAAGACAAATATAAAGTAGAAGAGGAAGGGAATCAGTGACTGAAGTAAATCAAGACATCGATTTATCTTTATATATAAATCAATCCGCCATTCAGGACTTGGGCCCAGTAATAGAAGGTGTTCAAGTGTGGGGACCGGTAACTAATCAAGCTTTTAGGAAAACTTTCTTAGAGTGGTACGATAAGGAAAGTCGTCGGTTGCCTTGGCGTGAATCTAAAGATCCATACCGGATTTGGGTATCGGAAATCATGCTACAACAAACCCGAGTGGAAACTGTAATTGACTATTATGCCCGTTTTCTATCTGCTTTCCCGACTATAAAAGATTTGGCAGAAGCTAAAGAAGACCAATTGTTAAAAGTGTGGGAAGGCTTGGGTTACTACTCTAGAGTTCGTAATATGCAGGTGGCTGCGCAACAAATTATGAATGATTATGATGGTATTTTTCCAGACAATTTAGCGGATATCAAAAAGTTGAAAGGTATAGGTCCTTATACAGCAGGTGCTATTGGTTCGATTGCTTTCAACATCCCAGTACCAGCTATTGACGGAAATGCCATGCGTGTAATTGCTCGTTTGTTTATGATTAATGCAGATATACAAAAACCTGCCAACCGAAAAATATTTGAAGCTGTGGGACAATATTTAGTCGATCCAGACCGACCAGGAGATTTTAATCAAGCAATTATGGACTTAGGTTCTTCATTTGAAACACCTAAGAAAGCTATGCCAGAGCTATCTCCACTGCGAGATTATACTTTAGCAACACTAACAGGTACCACCGATACTTACCCAATCAAAAGTAAAAAAGCCAAAGCGAAACCTGTTTATTATCAAGCCCTGATATTACAAAACGCTAAAGGGCAAGTATTAATTGAGAAAAGGACGCAACACAAATTGCTGAATAACCTTTGGACCGCACCCTTAATTGAATTAGGAACAAAAGCTAATCAGGATCTGCCCATAACTGAAAAATTAGATTTTTTACTCGCTGAAAGTAAGCAAAATTACGGTATTTCACCAATTTTTATGCGTAAGGAAATTGGCCAAGTTAAACATGTCTTCACGCATCTGATCTGGCATATTCAATTAGCTTACGGACAATTAACAGGTGAAGACGAACAACGGATAAATATGCTCATCGCTTCTGGTGAAGAAGATTATGCCTGGGTCGCACCACATCAATTTGAAGATTATGCCTTCCCAACTGTCCAAATGAAAGTTTGGCAAGCATATGAAAATTATCAAGAAATGCAGAAAAATAAATAAACAAAAGGCTACGACTGTATGAGTCGTAGCCTTTTGTGTAAATTGTCGTGAATATTCAGGATGGTTTAAGTCTTCTGCTGTGACGGTCTAAGTCCACCACCAATCGCTCAAATACACACCTCTAGCATATCACCACAGTCTTTATCTACATATTGACTATTACTATGATTTACTTCTTGCGTTTGTGACTTAGTTGACAATAGCGTTCGTACCAAATATCTACATACTCTTTAGAAAAAGGCCCTTTTTCTTCATTAATCCAACGTACAAGCTCTTGAACGTTATCTTTTAAAATAGCATCTATATCAGACGAATAGCCCATTAATTGGCGATGGTCTTTATACTCATCTACGTCTAATAATTTCCGCTTACCATCTGGAAAAATCTTGATATCTAAATCATAATCGATGTATTTCAAGGCTTCATCATCCAATACGTAAGGGGACGCTAAATTACAATAATAAGATACACCGTTCGGACGAATCATTGTAATAATATTGAACCAATAGTGTTTATGAAAATATAGTAAGGCGGGTTCTCTAGTCACCCATCGTCTACCGTCAAAATCAACAACCAAAGTATGATCATTGCAGGCAATGATACTTTGGTCGCTTGTTTTTAAAACCATAGAATCTCGCCAAGTGCGATGTAAAGAACCATCGTGCTTGTAGCTTTTGACTGTGATGAATTCACCTTCTTTAGGGTTTCTCATCACTAAACCTACTTTCTACACCTAGCTAGGTTGTAACATAAAATATTATAGCATAATGAAAAATGAAAAAGTAGGCTAATTGCCTACTTGAATATTCTTTAAAAAACCTAAAAGATTTCATTCAGTTTAGCTTCATTTTGTTATATGATAGAATAATAATGGGAAAAGTTTGTATAAAGGAGCTCAAGTATGAATAGAAAATCAAATAGAAACCAGATGATTTTGACAGCAGTCTTTATTGTCATTTCATTGGTATTAGTGGGAGGTAGCTATTTTGTTTATCGATCACGTCAGCAAAATATGTTAGCAGATCAAGCAAGTACATTTTCATCAATGTCTGTAGACATGAATCAAACAGCATCAAGTACACAAGCAGAATACGATCCAGAAGAAATGGTGAAAGCTTTTGCAGATAATCGTGGTGAAACAACGGCATTACATTATTTATATTATCTACAAAGTGTTGAACAAGTACCAACTATCTCTATCGCTCGTACACAAGCAGATCAAGAGGATTGGACAACGACTATATCAGATCGTTTGAAGAAAATTGAATTTGAAGAAACAGCGGTTCATTCAATTGACTGGGCAGATATGACAAGTGCAGATGCCGTAGAGCAGTACTCAGGCAGCTTAACTGAAGCAAATCCACAATTAGTGATTATTCCAACTTTTGTAGAGGAAGATTATGAAGCTGGTATCTCTGAAGAAGAGCATTCAGATAATATTGAAGAATTATTTAACACTATTCGTATGGATTTACCTTCAGCGCTAATCGTATTTGCACAATATCCAGCATCTAGTCAAGAAATGACTGAGGATGAAGATTATGTGGCATACAATGATCATACCTTATCTGCAATGCAAGATGCAGGCTACAATGTTTATGATATCAACACAGCCTATAGTGAAGCACGAGATAAATCAGAGAAACTAAACCTTGAAAATAGTTTTACAGATGAAGGGTTCTCTCAAGATGCTAGTTTATTAATGGCCAACACATTGATGACACAAATTGAGGATATACAAATCAATGCGACTGATGGATATGATGGCAAAAATGAAGATGTAAAAGCAATGCAAGCAGAACTTGATGCGCAAGCAGAATCAGAATCTATTGCAGCAGAAGAAGCGGCAGCAGCTGAAGCAGAGGCTGAATCTATTGCGGCAGAAGAGCAAGCTTCAATAGACGCTGAAAATGCATCCATTGCAGAATCAGAGTCTATCGCAGCAGAAGAAGCGGCGGCAGCCGAAGCAGCATCAATTTCAGCATCTATCGCATCAGAAGAAGCAGCTAACGATTACAACTATTCTGCATCAGAATCTGAGTATAGATGGTCTGCGCCAGTAGAAGAACCATCTTCAAATGAAGCAGCTGATTCGCCATCAGAAAGCGTTATAGATGATGGATCATCAGAGGAAGCAACATTATCTGAATAATTTTTACATATCAGTTTAAGAAAACATCTTAAAAGGAGTCGATATTCATAAGTTGTCCAAGCCATGGTTGTCTGGTAGTGGGCAATAGGGAAATCACCTTTTAAGGTGTTTTTTGTAGTCTTTTAGACTAAAAATCGATAAAATAAATGTGATAAACTGAATATAAATGAATCGTTTTTCGATTTGAAGAAAAGAGGCAATCATGGTAGAAAATATTCTAACTATCCAAGAGATTTTTGATTTAAGTGAAACAACTGATCCAGAATTAATTAGTCTACGAATGCGCGAAACCATGAAATCTGAGGATTTTGATAAGGCCTATTATTATAGTGGCTTTCTTGGTTGTGCATATTCCAAAGCGAGCACACTGCTACGTCTTTGGACACCGATAGCCATTGGTGTTGAATTGCTCTTATATGTATCGGATACATCGGATGAATATGAGGCAATCCAGATGACGAAAGAGCCAGATACGGGTACCTATTCAATTCTTTTGGAAGGGGATTATAAGAATACACCGTACATGTATCGAATTAGCTTCCCTAATTCAACTGTTGAAATTACACAAGATCCATATTCAAAAGCTGTAACCGTTAATGGTGCTCGGTCTGTAATTGTAGATTTGCAAGAGGGTTATCCTGAAAATTGGGAAAATGACAAGCGTCCACCCTTTGTTCATGCAAGTGATGCTATTATTTATGAAGCTAGTGTTCGTGACTTAACCGCTAATATCAATTCAGGTGTAGTGAAAGAAAAACGCGGGAAATTTGCTGGTCTTAGTCAAACTGGTACGAAAACAGCCAATAACTTTCCAACGGGTTTAGATTATATTGCTGACCTAGGAATTACCCATTTACAATTAATGCCAATGGCAGATTTTGTGACTGTAGATGAATTATTAGACCGCCCTGATAATTATAACTGGGGTTATGATCCTATGCACTATAATGTGCCGGAGGGTTCGTATTCTATGTCGCCTCGTGATCCTATTGCTAGGTTAAAAGAAATGCGCGAGATGATACAGGCCCTACATAAAAAAGGGATTCGTGTCGTAATGGACGTTGTCTATAATCATGTCTATGAACATGAACGTCATCCCTTAGGTTTAACTGTGCCATACTATTATTTCCGTTATAACAAGAATGGTGACTTGTCGAATGGCTCAGGCGTTGGGAATGAGACAGACTCAACGCGGTTAATGTTTCGTCGGTATATGATTGAATCAATTGTATATTGGGCTGAGGAATTTCATATTGATGGTTTCCGATTTGATTTAATGGGCTTACATGATATCGAAACATTAAATCTTATTCGCGAAGCTTTGGATAAAGTTGATCCATCTATCTTGATGTATGGAGAAGGGTGGGACTTGGAAACCCTTTTATCTTCAGATAAAAAAGCTATCCTTCGAAATGCTTATAAAACACCACGCATTTCATACTTTAACGACCAATTGCGAGATCAAATGCGTGGATCTGATTATGGAGATGCCACTGATCCAGGTTTTATTAGTGGGAAATTTATGACTGAACAAGCTGTTCTTGCTTCTTACTTAGGTGGCGGAAATTTGTCGAAACGTGATGCAAATGTAACTCAACCCCAACAACTGATTCAATATATTGAGGTACATGATAACTATACTTTACGGGATAAAATTGCTTTATCCCACGGAGAAGAACCGGTAAGCCTACGAAAAAGAAGGCAGCTTTTAGGTAACAGTATCATTGCTTTATCGGCTGGAATTCCATTCTTTCATAGTGGACAAGAGTTCTTTCGAACTAAGCATGGTGTAAGAGATTCCTATAATGCAGGTGATAAGATTAATAATATAGACTGGGATTTAATGGCTGCTAATTTTGAAGCTGTGACCTATTTCAAGGGGTTACTTGCATTACGGAAGAAATACCCATTCTTCACAGAGAGGAATCAAGATCTATTCTTTAAAAATGCAACCATCATCAAATCGGACTACCAAATTATTGGTGTGCATTACCATGGTCTAGGGCATGAGTTGGTGATCATATTTAATGGGCAATTGAATGATGTCTCTGTATGGATACCAGAAGGGAGCTGGCGCCCAATAGCTCGGGATAATCAAATGGTGGATGAGGACTTTGTCGAATTAGAGAAAGGTAATGCAAATGTTACAGTGCCAATACTATCGACATTAATTTTAGAACGAGTAGCGTAGACCATCATACTATGTCTAATTGTAGTGTTCATTATGATTGAAAATCATTCAAATGATTAAACAAATCAAGAAAGGAGGTCAAGACGTTTTGTCTTGACCTCCTTTCTTGGTAAATATAGACATTGTAAATATTGACATGTATATGTTTTTAACTTTCAATACCTTCTAGTGAATCTGCTTGATAGTCATCTTCGTCATGGTGAATTCTATATGAACGAATTAGGGTATTTAATTTAATCAAAGATTCCTCGTAAGATACTAATTGACCTGTGATTAACATTAAGGCATTTGAACGTTCGAATTCTTCTGGGGTAGCTGTTTGTTTGATGGCAGCATACTCAAAAATAGAATCCATTAAATCTTGACGATAAACTTGAGTGGGTTGGAAGAAATTTACTTCTAAAGGTGAAATCCGACCATCAAATTTCAAGAATATTTGCTCATGGGCAGAACATAAAGTTTCAATTCGTTCACGGATTTGTATCCGTAACTCATCTGGTAACTGGAACATCACATTTGTATGGATATGTAGAACAGATAACAGAGCTAAAGCTTCTTCTAATGAGATGATTAAAGCCCGAAAAACAACTAGTTTTCTTTTTAACATAGGTAGTTTTTGTTTAGACCAAACATTTTCATCTTTTAATAATGCAAATAGTTTGTGAGCTTGTTTTATCCGGTTTTCAGCCCAAGATATATCTGAAGTAAGGGTAGAGTACTCACCGTTTTTCCTGAGTATCGCCCTTAAGCGTACTAAGATTTCACTAGAAGTTTTATTTACTTCTTCATATAAAATAGCATCATATTTTGGAGGTAGAACAAAAACATTCACCAGTAAAGAAACAGTAACACCGAGTAAGGATTCAACTACACGCGCGATTGCAGAGGTGATGATCATATCTTGGTCACGCAACATAATGACTACAAGCGTGATTGTCGCTAAAGTAATGACGTTTGCCATGTTTAAGGTACGTAAAATACCGATAAACAACGTTACAGTCACGCCAATAATAATGGGGGAGTTTCCGAAGAAGTAGACCATGATTACAGCAACGATTCCTCCCAATATGGCTGCTATAACTCGATTGAAGAAGGTATCGATAGACCCTCTAACCGTTTGTTGCAAACCGATGATGGCAGTAAAGGCTGGGATGACAGGTTCAACAAAGGGTAACCAATTAGCGAGTAAGATGCTGAGTGTTACGCCAAGGCCTGTCTTAAACATCCTTGCACCAAGTTTCATTTTTAATTCAATCCTTTTTAATGTTCTTCATCATATATAGTAACTCTTCAATTTTCATATTACTAGTTAATAGCCGTTAAAACTAGCAATAAAGGTAAATTTTTATCAATTTATATAAATTATAAACTTTCCGATTTTTCAATACCGGCAATCATCGTTTCAATAATTGTTGAGCGTAGATTCATCGATTCAGCGGTACGCACTTCTTCAATAGTTGTTCCGCCAGGAGTACATACAGCGTCTTTTAAAGCACCTGGATGTAAATCAGATTCAATTGCTAACTGAGCAGCACCTTTGACTGCTTGTTTTGCAAAGGCCAAGGCTTGGGATCTAGTTAGTCCTTTTGCCACACCAGCATCCGCCATTGCTTCAATAATCATAAAGATAATCGCTGGACTAGATCCTGCAATACCCGTGAAGGCATCTAGTTGATTTTCGGTTAATTGCTCAGCAGATCCGAAAGTATTTAGGATTTGCATAATCAAGCTTTGGTCATTCGTAGACAGGTTTTGGTTAAAGACCACACCGGAGATCCCTTCTCCAACTTGTGCAGGAATATTTGGCATCACTCGAGCAAATTTCACATGGTCACCTAATTGTTCAGCTGCGTTCGTTAAGCTATAGCCGGTAGCAACTGAAATCACTATCGTTTCATTTGTGATTACAGGCTTCACCTCATTTACCACATCTTTCATCAAATAAGGTTTTACTGCAAGGATAATGACATCTGCTCCCTTAGCTGTTTCTTGGTTATCTGTTAAAATAGGGATGCCATATTTAGCTGAGTCAGATTCAGCTTTTTCTGGGTTAGCACGTGAGCCAATAATGAGTTGGTTATCAATGTTGTCTGCTTTCACTAAGCCGTTTAAGATAGCTGTACCCATATTTCCTAAACCGATAATAGCAATTTTTTTATTGATTTGTTTCATAAATGCGCCTTCCTTCTTTAAATGAATCACAAGTTCATTAAAACAACTTCATTTTAGCATAAATTCCGTAGTTTCACGACTAACGAAAAGTACCTATGATTCAATTCAACTTTCGTTATAATAAAGTTACCAAAAAAAGGAGCGAATCACTTTAATGTTTCCGATACACTATATAAAAGATATATTTAGTCCAGCTAATATTTTCTACCATCGCTATTTAATGACTTGGTGGAAATCAGTACTTGTGATGATTTTATGGTCGATTATGATGACTTGGCCATTTGTAAGTCATTTTCAATCTGTTGAAGATAGTGCTGTTAATAATGCCTTTGAAGAATTACATACGATCATACCGGATGAAACTGCTAGTGTGCTATCGAATTTTACTTATGAGAATGGTACGTTTGAGTCAGACCAGACCGATATAGTGATAGATGGTGACCAAATGCAGTTAGTTATTTTACCAAGTGCTGATAACTTGGATGGCTACTTGAAAGGTAATGATAAACTATTACTAATACTTCCAGATCAATTCGTCTATCAAACGGATCAAGAAACCCGCTACACAGCTAATCTACCATTAAATTTTGCGGATTACTTAGAGGATAATGACGCTTTAATAGAAAGTTTACGCGTAAGCTATCAAACTGAAGTAAATACACAAAGTCGCCAGATTCTGGTGATGACGCGTCAGCTGACAATTTTTATACTTGGACTAGGTGGTTTGCTATTAATTACCTCTCGATTAAATATCTTACAAAAAAATCAGTTTCATGACTTGTTCTCTTTCCAATATTGTTTAGGAATGGTAGCAACAGCTATGGGGTTGCCAGCTATACTCTCCATTGCTATCGGATTCTTTATGCCAACGGTAGTTATTATGATTCCTATATTATGGATTGGTACCATTACGATGTTATATCTATCTTACCGACAAACGAAATTCATTCGAACAGATGCAATCTAAATGAATGGATAACAATATTCAATTAACAGAGCGCTTTTATTTTAAATACTTATTAAAGAAAGTATAATGTTAGTTAGTTATAAACAAACGTTTTCTTTGAGCGATTCGGAGGAATTTATATGAAAAAAATCTCACTAGGTAAAAGCGGTATATCAGTACCCAATCTAGCGGTAGGGTGTATGCGTATTGAAGGGAAATCTGTTGCTGAGGTCCAAGAAATTATTCAACGATCTTATGATGCGGGATTAACTTTCTTTGATCATGCAGATATCTACCTTCAAGAAAGAGGCGGAGCAGAGAAATTATTTGGAGAAGCTTTCGCGGGTCTCGATATACCGAGAGAAAATATTATCTTACAGTCAAAAGTAGGTATCTATCTACCAGACACTTATCATAATAATGAGCGCAATTTCTTTGATCTATCTAAAGAACATATATTGCAGTCCGTAGATGAATCATTAGAGAGATTACAAACAGACTATTTAGATATTCTGTTACTACATCGCAATGATGCCTTATGGGAACCAAAGGAAATAGCTGAAGCTTTTGATATTTTAGAAACTAGTGGAAAAGTTCGAAACTTTGGCGTGAGTAATCATACACCAATTCAGATTGAATTATTGAAGAAATATGTTAAGCAAGATTTAGTAGCAAACCAAATTCAGCTTTCACCAGCTCACACGCTTGCGCTTGATTATGGATTCAGTGTAAATACTAAAACTGAAGAAGGGTTAAATCGAGGAGGGGAATTAATCGATTATGCCCGATTGCATGATATGGCTATTCAAGCATGGTCACCAATTCAAGGTGAAAATGGTGTATTTTTCAATGATTCAAATTATAAAACCTTGAATGATAAATTAACTGAAATCGGTAGCCGTTATGGATTGGATAATGAAGCTGCTGCTATCGCATGGTTGCTAAGGATTCCTGATAATACGCAAGTAGTTTTAGGTACAACCAATATTGATCGTATGTTAAATTATGCTAAAGCAAGTGACGTTCAATTTACACGTCAAGAATGGTATGAAATATATCAAAGCGCTGGAAACCGATTGCCTTAATTAACTATTAAAACTGAGAGAACGCAGATCTATCAACGGGTTTGCGTTCTTTTTATAATTGAATAAACAATTTTTTGTATTTTATTGATTTTATACTTGTATAGAATTAAATTACTTGCTATAATACTCTTTACGGAAATAGTTCTTACAGGAATATTTCAACAAAATATTTTTGAACAATACTAGTTGACAGAGTGATCTGCAACATGGTATTGTTAGGTAGTTGTCAAGAAGCTATGTCAGTTCTCGAGACAAGTAAAAATATTTAAAAAAACTATTGACAAGATATCAGAATTTAAGGTATGATGTCCAAGTCGCTTCAAAAAAACAACAAAACGTTCAAAAAAACTTTTTAAAGTTTCGCTTGACAGTTGTTGAATGAAGATGATATATTATAAAAGTTGCTAAATGAAGCAACGAGATAGACCTTTGAAAACTGAACAAAGAAGACGAACCAAAATTGTGTAGGGAATCAATTGCGTAGCAATTGAAACCAACAATTCAAAGTAGTGAGAACTACTATAAATAAGTCAGCAAACTTTAATGAGCAATCAAAGCTCATGAAAATCTTTCATGAGAGTTTGATCCTGGCTCAGGACGAACGCTGGCGGCATGCCTAATACATGCAAGTCGAGCGAACAGACGAAGTGCTTGCACTTCTGACGTTAGCGGCGAACGGGTGAGTAACACGTAAGGAATCTACCTATAAGCGGGGGATAACATTCGGAAACGGGTGCTAATACCGCATAA
>NZ_PNHQ01000001.1:0-4647 GCF_002871935.1 Aerococcus viridans | reverse complement strand
CGATGATGCATAGCCGACCTGAGAGGGTGATCGGCCACATTGGGACTGAGACACGGCCCAAACTCCTACGGGAGGCAGCAGTAGGGAATCTTCCGCAATGGGCGAAAGCCTGACGGAGCAATGCCGCGTGAGTGAAGAAGGCCTTCGGGTCGTAAAACTCTGTTATAAGAGAAGAACAAATTGTAGAGTAACTGCTACAGTCTTGACGGTATCTTATCAGAAAGCCACGGCTAACTACGTGCCAGCAGCCGCGGTAATACGTAGGTGGCAAGCGTTGTCCGGATTTATTGGGCGTAAAGGGAGCGCAGGTGGTTTCTTAAGTCTGATGTGAAAGCCCACGGCTTAACCGTGGAGGGTCATTGGAAACTGGGAAGCTTGAGTACAGAAGAGGAATGTGGAACTCCATGTGTAGCGGTGGAATGCGTAGATATATGGAAGAACACCAGTGGCGAAGGCGACATTCTGGTCTGTTACTGACACTGAGGCTCGAAAGCGTGGGGAGCAAACAGGATTAGATACCCTGGTAGTCCACGCCGTAAACGATGAGTGCTAGGTGTTGGAGGGTTTCCGCCCTTCAGTGCCGCAGTTAACGCATTAAGCACTCCGCCTGGGGAGTACGACCGCAAGGTTGAAACTCAAAGGAATTGACGGGGACCCGCACAAGCGGTGGAGCATGTGGTTTAATTCGAAGCAACGCGAAGAACCTTACCAAGTCTTGACATCCTTTGACCACTCTAGAGATAGGGCTTTCCCTTCGGGGACAAAGTGACAGGTGGTGCATGGTTGTCGTCAGCTCGTGTCGTGAGATGTTGGGTTAAGTCCCGCAACGAGCGCAACCCCTATTATTAGTTGCCAGCATTTAGTTGGGCACTCTAATGAGACTGCCGGTGACAAACCGGAGGAAGGTGGGGATGACGTCAAATCAGCATGCCCCTTATGACTTGGGCTACACACGTGCTACAATGGATGGTACAACGAGTCGCAAACTCGCGAGAGCAAGCAAATCTCTTAAAGCCATTCTCAGTTCGGATTGCAGGCTGCAACTCGCCTGCATGAAGCCGGAATCGCTAGTAATCGTGGATCAGCACGCCACGGTGAATACGTTCCCGGGTCTTGTACACACCGCCCGTCACACCACGAGAGTTTGTAACACCCGAAGTCGGTGAGGTAACCTTTATGGAGCCAGCCGCCGAAGGTGGGACAGATAATTGGGGTGAAGTCGTAACAAGGTAGCCGTATCGGAAGGTGCGGCTGGATCACCTCCTTTCTAAGGAAATTAACGGAATACACAATGGATTTGAAACTTCTTTGTTTAGTTTTGAGAGGTCTATACTATATTCTTATAGTGATATGGAAGCCAATCGGGCCTGTAGCTCAGCTGGTTAGAGCGTCCGCCTGATAAGCGGGAGGTCGATGGTTCGAGTCCATTCAGGCCCATTCCAGAAATGGAATAAGAAGATTTTATATAAATATATCCAGCTATGGGGGATTAGCTCAGCTGGGAGAGCGCCTGCTTTGCACGCAGGAGGTCAGCGGTTCGATCCCGCTATTCTCCATTGCAACCATGAAATAAGGTTGCCATTTTGTTCTTTGAAAACTGAATACTGTAAGTAATAAACCTCTTATTTAATTATTTCTACCAGGAGGTAATTATTATAAGAAATTCCAATTTTACCAAGAGTAAAAACCAATAAAAGTAAGCAAATTACTTTTCGCGAATCATACAACTTAACCAATGGTTAAGTGAATAAGGGCGCACGGTGGATGCCTTGGCACTAGGAGCCGATGAAGGACGGGACTAACACCGATATGCTTCGGGGAGCTGTACGTAAGCTTTGATCCGGAGATTTCCGAATGGGGGAACCCAATTGCTTTGATAGGCAATTACTCAGCTATTAATACATAGTAGTTTGAGAGGAAGACGCAGGGAACTGAAACATCTCATTACCTGTAGGAAGAGAAAGAAAAATCGATTTCCTGAGTAGCGGCGAGCGAAACGGAAAGAGCCCAAACCAAAGAGCTTGCTCTTTGGGGTTGTAGGACAGACGATATGTAGTTAAAGATTTAGTCGAATGGCATGGAAAGGCCAATCACAGAGGGTGACAATCCCGTAGATGAAAGATCAATAACGCTAGTCTGTATCCTGAGTACGGCGGAACACGTGTAATTCCGTCGGAATCCGGGAGGACCATCTCCCAAGGCTAAATACTCCCTAGTGACCGATAGTGAACCAGTACCGTGAGGGAAAGGTGAAAAGCACCCCGGGAGGGGAGTGAAATAGTACCTGAAACCGTGTGCTTACAAGCAGTCAGAGCCCGTTAATGGGTGATGGCGTACTTTTTGTAGAACGGACCGGCGAGTTACGATTGCATGCAAGGTTAAGTTGCAGAAACGGAGCCATAGCGAAAGCGAGTCTGAATGGGGCGTCGAGTATGTAGTCGTATACCCGAAACCAAGTGACCTACCCATGTGCAGGGTGAAGGTGTGGTAAAACGCACTGGAGGCCCGAACCCACGTCTGTTGAAAAAGGCGGGGATGACGTGTGGGTAGCGGAGAAATTCCAATCGAACTTGGAGATAGCTGGTTCTCTCCGAAATAGCTTTAGGGCTAGCCTCGGATGATGAATATTGGAGGTAGAGCACTGTTTGATCTAGGGGTCCATCTAGGATTACCGAAATCTGATAAACTCCGAATGCCAAATATTTTAATCCGGGAGTCAAACTGCGAGTGATAAGATCCGTAGTTGAAAGGGAAACAGCCCAGACCACCAGCTAAGGTCCCAAAGTTTCAGTTAAGTGGAAAAGGATGTGGGGTTGCTTAGACAACTAGGATGTTGGCTTAGAAGCAGCCATCATTTAAAGAGTGCGTAATAGCTCACTAGTCGAGTGACCCTGCGCCGAAAATGTACCGGGGCTAAACTGAACACCGAAGCTGTGGATATCCGTATGGATATGGTAGGAGAGCGTTCTAAGGGCAGAGAAGCAAGATCGAGAGGACTTGTGGAGCGCTTAGAAGTGAGAATGCCGGTATGAGTAGCGAAAGACGGGTGAGAATCCCGTCCACCGTATGACTAAGGTTTCCTGGGGAAGGCTCGTCCTCCCAGGGTTAGTCGGGACCTAAGCCGAGACCGAAAGGTGTAGGCGATGGATAACAGGTTGAGATTCCTGTACTTGTTTGTATTGTTTGAGCAAAGGAAGGACGCAGGAGGCTAAGCAGAGCACGTTATTGGATTCGTGTTCAAGCAGTGAGTCTGACACAGAGTGAAATGCTTCGTGTTAAAGATGAGCTGTGATGAGGAGGGAAATATAGTACCGAAGCTGCTGACGTCACACTGCCAAGAAAAGTTTCTAGTTAGATGCAAACAACCCGTACCGCAAACCGACACAGGTAGTCGAGGAGAGCATCCTAAGGTGAGCGAGCGAACTCTCGTTAAGGAACTCGGCAAAATAACCCCGTAACTTAGGGAGAAGGGGTGCTGACCAATGGTCAGCCGCAGTGAATAGGCCCAAGCGACTGTTTATCAAAAACACAGGTCTCTGCAAAATCGAAAGATGACGTATAGGGGCTGACGCCTGCCCGGTGCTGGAAGGTTAAGAGGAGTGCTTAGCATTAGCGAAGGTACGAATTGAAGCCCCAGTAAACGGCGGCCGTAACTATAACGGTCCTAAGGTAGCGAAATTCCTTGTCAGGTAAGTTCTGACCCGCACGAAAGGCGTAACGATTTGGGCACTGTCTCAACGAGAGACTCGGTGAAATTGTAGTACCAGTGAAGATGCTGGTTACCCGCGACAGGACGGAAAGACCCCATGGAGCTTTACTGCAGGTTGATATTGAGTGTCTGTGTGACATGTACAGGATAGGTAGGAGCCATTGAAACCGGAACGCTAGTTTCGGTGGAGGCACTGGTGGGATACTACCCTTGTGACATGGCCACTCTAACCCGCGGCCGTAATCCGGTCGGGAGACAGTGTCAGTCGGGCAGTTTGACTGGGGCGGTCGCCTCCTAAAATGTAACGGAGGCGCCCAAAGGTTCCCTCAGAATGGTTGGAAATCATTCGCAGAGTGTAAAGGCAGAAGGGAGCTTGACTGCGAGACCTACAAGTCGAGCAGGGACGAAAGTCGGGCTTAGTGATCCGGTGGTTCCGCATGGAAGGGCCATCGCTCAACGGATAAAAGCTACCCTGGGGATAACAGGCTTATCTCCCCCAAGAGTTCACATCGACGGGGAGGTTTGGCACCTCGATGTCGGCTCATCGCATCCTGGGGCTGAAGTCGGTCCCAAGGGTTGGGCTGTTCGCCCATTAAAGCGGTACGCGAGCTGGGTTCAGAACGTCGTGAGACAGTTCGGTCCCTATCCGTCGCGGGCGTTGGAAATTTGAGAGGAGCTGTCCTTAGTACGAGAGGACCGGGATGGACACACCGCTGGTGTACCAGTTGTTCTGCCAAGAGCATCGCTGGGTAGCTATGTGTGGATGGGATAAACGCTGAAAGCATCTAAGCGTGAAGCCCTCCTCAAGATGAGATTTCCCATATCTTTAAGATAGTAAGACCCCTGAGAGACGATCAGGTAGATAGGCTAGAAGTGGAAGTGCAGTGATGTATGGAGCGGACTAGTACTAATCGGTCGAGGACTTATCCAATGGATAA